>CP070798.1:947201-961806 GCA_020343515.1 Thermoplasmatales archaeon
TGAACCTGAAAAAGTGAAAATTGGTGAACTACCTATAATGGTAAAATCAAAGAAATGCAACATATCTAAAAAAGCAATAGAAGAAGAAGTGGAACATAGTTTGTCAGATGAAGAATATAAAGACAAACTCCGGGCAAAACAGGAAGATCCCTTAGATCCAGGTGGATACTTTATTAGCAATGGTACCGAGAGGGTACTTATCACTGTGGAAGATCTTGCTCCAAATCGAGTCCTGGTAGAAAAGGCTAGCAGATATGGTACTGATGTAGAAGTTGCCAAGGTTTTTTCTCAACGGGAAGGATACCGTGCTTTAACAGTGGTTGAGAAAAAAAAGGATGGCATGCTAATGGTGTCTCTGCCAACGACGTATGGTCAAATACCTCTAATTATATTATTGAGAGCATTAGGAATGGAGAATGATGAGGAAATCGTCGACGTAATATGTGTAGATCCTAAAATGGAGCTTTATGTTCTAGCAAACATCGAGGAATGCGCTAGAGAATACGGCATAACAACAAAAGAGGAGGCAGTTGCTTATTTAGGTAAAAAATTTGCTGGTGGACAAGCCAAAGAATATCGTATTAAAAGAGTAGAAACTATAATGGACAGGCATCTTCTCGCCCATCTTGGTAATTCCCCAGAAGATCGTCTAACAAAAGCTATTTTCATGGCACGTATGGGAATGTCCGTTTTGGAATTAGCATTAGGAAAGAGAGAGCCTGATGATAAAGACCATTACGCAAACAAACGGTTAAAGTTAGCTGGAGATTTAATGGAGGATCTATTTAGGGTTGCATTTACAGCCCTTTGTAAAGATTTAAAATACCAGGTTGAAAGGATTCATGCAAAAGGTAAGGAAATAAAGATTAGTTCATGTCTACGTTCTGATGTTTTAAGTCAAAGGATTCATCACGCCCTTGCAACGGGTAATTGGGTTGGGGGAAGAGCTGGGATATCCCAACTATTAGACAGAACGAGTAATCTGGCTGTACTTAGTCATTTAAGACGAGTGACCTCACCTTTAACAAGGTCTCAACCCCACTTTGAAGCCAGAGATTTACACTCTACTCAATGGGGCAGATTATGTCCAAATGAAACACCTGAGGGACCTAACTGTGGTCTTGTAAAAAATCTTGCACTTACTGTGGAAATATCAGAAGGATTTTCTGAAAAAGAATTAGAAACTGTTCTTAGAGATTTAGGTATCAAAGATATTACCAAAAACATGACTGGATCCAGAGTTTATCTAAACGGTGACTTAATTGGTATGCACCCCAATGGAGAGGAATTAGTACAAAATTTAAGATTGAGAAGGCGTAAGGGTTTACTTAGTAACGAAATCAATATAGCTTATGACACTGAAGCAAATGATGTTATCGTAAACTGTGACTGTGGCAGATTGAGAAGACCCCTTCTTGTTGTTAAAAACGGTAAATCTTTGTTAACAGATAAATATTTAAATGAACTAAAAGAAGGTAAGAAAAAATGGATTGACCTTATAAACGAGGGTGTTGTAGAATATATTGATGCTGAAGAAGAAGAAAACAACCTCATAGCCTTAACAGAAAGTTATATCACCCTTGATCATACACATATGGAGTTAGATCCTATGTGTATATTGGGCATCGGTTCTTCTTTGGTCCCATATCCTGAACACAACTCCTCTCCAAGGATTACCATGGGCGCAGGCATGGGTAAGCAATCTCTTGGTTTTGGAGCGGCAAACTACAGAATACGTCCTGATACTAGAGGTCATTTGATGCATTATCCTCAACAACCATTGGTTCAAACTCACCCCATTAAATATATTAGATTTAGAGAAAGACCTGCTGGACAAAATTTCATCGTAGCGGTGGCATCATTCCAAGGCTATAATATGGAAGATGCAGTTGTAATGAGCAAGTCAGCCATTGAAAGAGGTATTGGTAGAAGTACATTTATTAGGACCTATCGTAGTGAGGAAAAAAGATATCCTGGTGGCCAAGAGGATCATTTTGAAATTCCAAATCCAGAATGTAGAGGTGTAAGAACTGAAGATGCATATAATAATCTAGGTGAAGATGGCCTTATTTCTCCAGAGCGCAATGTTGGTGGGGGAGATGTACTTATAGGAAAAACCTCTCCACCTCGATTTCTTGAAGAACCAACAGATTTTCTAACACCTCAAAAAAGAAGAGAAACTTCTGTCACAGTTCAGCATGGCGAAGGAGGCGTTGTTGATAAAGTTATGCTTTCTGAATCTGTAAATGGTTCGAGAATGGTCAAGATAAAGGTACGGGAGCAACGTATTCCGGAATATGGAGATAAATTTTCATCTAAACATGGTCAGAAAGGGGTTATAGGTTATATAGTACCACAAGAGAATATACCGTTTAATGAAAATGGAATGGTTCCAGATTTGATAATTAATCCTCATGCTATTCCATCAAGAATGACAATAGCTCACGTACTTGAGATGATAGGGGGAAAGGTGGGATCTCTTGAAGGGAGAATAGTAGATGGGACTGCATTTAGTGGAGAATCTGAAGAACAATTAAGGGATGCGCTGGTTGAGAATGGATTCGAACACAATGGTAAAGAAATTTTCTATGATGGAGTAACGGGTAAACCATTAGAAGCTGACGTATTTGTAGGATGTATTTATTATCAAAAGCTGCATCATATGGTAGCAGGTAAAATACATGCGCGATCAAGAGGACCTGTACAAATATTAACAAGACAGCCTACTGAAGGCAGAGCTAGAGAAGGTGGGCTGCGTTTTGGAGAAATGGAAAGAGACTGTTTAATTGCTCATGGGGCTTCAATGGTAATAAAAGACAGATTACTTGATGAATCTGATATTACAGTAAAATATGTATGTAATACTTGCGGCCATCTTGCAGTGCTTGATAGACATGGAAGATTATATTGTTCCGTATGCGACGATAAGGCAGATATACATGCTGTAGAAATGAGTTATGCATTCAAGTTATTAATTGATGAATTAAAATCATTGGTCGTTGTACCGAGAATTAAATTAGAATCTTTAGTGTAGGAGGTAGAGGCATGGTTAGAATTAAAAGTATCACTAAAAAGATAGGGGTCCTAAAATTCTCAGTACTTTCACCAAATGAAATCAGAAAAATGAGTGCTACTAAAGTAATTACCGCTGATACATATGATGATGATGGTTTTCCCATTCCAATGGGACTTATGGATCAAAAAATGGGTATTATTGAGCCTGGGTTGCGATGTAAAACCTGCAGTCTGAAGGTTGGCAAAGACGGTTGCCCCGGGCATTTTGGCCATATTGATCTTGCTATGCCTGTTGTTCATGTTGGCTTTGTGAAAACCATAAGAAATTCTTTAAGGGCAACATGCAGAAGCTGTGGCAGGATATTGCTAACCGATAAACAGTTAGATGGATATAAAAGTATAATAAAAAAAAATAGGTTAGAGGGAAGAGACAATGCCTACATTTTTAAGTCAATCATATCTGAATGCACCAAGCTAGAAGCATGTTCCAGATGTGACCATGCAACAGGCAAAATAGATCTTGATAAACCCACGTCTTTCAGAGAAAACGGTAAAAAACTAACTCCCACTGAGATAAGAGATTGGTTGGAAAAAATCCCTGATGAAGATCTCCCGCTATTGGACATTAACAAAGAATCAGCAAGACCTGAATGGATGGTGTTAACAGTTTTGCCAGTGCCTCCCGTTACTGTAAGACCTTCTGTTACATTAGAATCTGGTGAACGTTCTGAAGATGATCTTACACATAAGCTAGTAGATGTTATTCGAATAAATCAGAGACTTCAAGAAAACAGAGACGCCGGCGCTCCACAACTTATTGTAGAAGATTTGTGGGAACTACTTCAATACCATGTTACCACATATTTAGACAATCAAACCTCTGGAATACCCCCAGCTAGACATCGTTCTGGGAGACCTCTGAAAACATTGGCACAAAGACTTAAAGGGAAGGAAGGAAGATTTCGAAGTAATTTATCTGGTAAGAGAGTAAATTTTTCTGCAAGAACTGTGATCTCACCAGACCCTAATCTAAGCATCAACGAGATCGGTGTCCCTGAAGAGATAGCCACAGAGTTAACCATACCTGTAAGAGTAACCCCGCACAATCTTGAATGGTGTAAAAAATTAATAAAACAAAGCGCTGAACCCGATACAACAGAATATGTACCGCACGTAAATTATGTAAAAAGATACAAGGATGGTATAGAACAACGGATCAAAGTAGCGGAAAGAAATGCTGAAGAGGTTGCTGAAAAATTAGAAGCGGGTTTTGTAATAGAGAGGCAATTAATGGATGGTGATATTGCATTATTCAACCGTCAACCTTCTCTCCACCGTATGTCTATGATGGCACACCGAGTTAAGGTAGTTCCTTATAGATCATTCAGGTTCAATCTATCTGTATGCCCCCCATATAATGCAGATTTTGATGGAGATGAAATGAATCTTCATCTCCTACAAGGAGTTGAGGCAAAGGCCGAGGCTGAAATTCTTATGAAGGTACAGGAAAATATACTCTCACCAAGGTTTGGCGGCGTAATAATAGGTGGAATACATGATCATGTATCAGGATGTTTCTTACTTACGTACAAGGATCGGGAATTCTCAAAAGAAGAAACAGCGCAAATTCTTGGGTCTTTCAATTATAAAGGAAAATTCCCTAATACACATCACGAAGATGGAAAATACTTTGTGTACGGTAGAGATATATTTAGTGTTTTGTTGCCAAAGGATTTAAATATTGAGTATAAAGCCAAAGCATGCTTTAAGTGTGATGAATGTAAGGCTCCTGATTGCCCGCATAATGCATATGTTATAATAAAAAATGGCGTTCTTAAACAAGGGATAGTTGATGAAAATAGTATTGGTTCCTTTAAAGGGAAGATTATCGAAAACATAATTAGAGATCATGGAACGTATGCTGGTAGGAAATTTATTGACGATGTCACGCGCTTGGCAATAGTTATTGTGACTAAATTTGGTTTTACTACAAGCATAGACGATGAAGACATACCAAAAGAAGCGAAGCGACAAATCGAAGCTGGTTTAAAGAAAGCACAAAGTAAGATTAATAGCCTTGTTGTAGCATATGAAAATAATGAACTTGAATCTCTCCCTGGAAGAAGTCTGGAAGAAACCTTGGAAATGGAAATAATGAGAGTAACAGGTAGAACTAGAGACATGGCTGGTGAAATAGCAAGTGAATATCTTGGAATGGATAATAGTGCCGTCATAATGGCAAAATCTGGTGCCAGAGGATCTATGTTAAACCTGTCGCAGATGTCTGGTTGCGTAGGACAGCAGGCAGTTCGAGGTGAAAGAATATCTAGAGGTTACAGGCATAGAACGTTACCACATTTCAAAAAGGGTGATTTAGGGGCAAGTGCAAAAGGTTTTGTTGCCAGTAGTTATAAAAGCGGGCTTAACCCGACTGAATATTTCTTCCATTCAATGGGAGGTAGAGAAGGGCTCGTAGACACTGCAGTGCGTACATCACGATCTGGATATATGCAAAGACGGTTGGTTAATGCTTTGGAAGATCTCAAAGTGGAAAATGACGGTACTGTGAGACACACCGAAGGTGATATAATACAATTTATTTATGGGGAAGACGGAATAGACCCATCAAAAAGTACGCATGGAAAATCAGTGGATATAGATAGAATTATATATGAGATAGAGAAGGGTGCATAGTTATGGCTAGAACCCCAACCAAAAAGAAAAAACAAAAAGACACAAAAAAACCTGCCAAGCCTAAAAAAGATGTATCATCCAAAAATCTAAAGAAAAAAGAAGTTCAAAAATCTACTAGGAAAAAAATTGTTAAAACAAAGAAGTTAAAAGAAAAAACTCCACCACCAAAAAAGAAGGGGAAAACTGCAAAAACCAAAAAAATAAAAGGCATAGCTACCAAAAAGAAGGAAACTGTCAAAGCAGAGAAGTCGGAGAAAAAATTGATTCCTCCGCCACCTGAAGAAAAAGAGGAACCTAAAGAATACGAAAAGATACGATCGGAGATAGATAAAATTTTGAAAGATAGATATCTCCCCAGGTATATAACTGATAGTATTGTAGAAAGAGTAGCGAGGGATAAAAAACTTGAATCGAAATTGAAAATAATAATTGATCAAGTATTAGTTGAATATGGAAAAAATCTAATTAATCCAACTGAAGCATGTGGAATGGTAGGTGCACAAAGTATTGGAGAGCCTGGAACTCAGATGACCATGAGAACCTTCCACTATGCAGGAGTGGCAGAAATTAATGTTACATTAGGTTTGCCGCGACTCATAGAAATCGTTGATGCGAGATCTAAACCATCAACGCCGATGATGAATATCTATCTCAGAGATGAATATAAAATAAATCCTGATCTAGCAAAAGAAATTGCAAATAAAATTGAAATTACGAAACTTACAGACGTGGCAGATATCGAAATGGATCTGATTAATCTATTTATCAATATAAGGCCAAATAAAAAAACAATGGATAAAAAAGGATTAACATTAGATGAAATATTGGAGAGGGTAAAAACAATAAGGAAAACAGATGCTCGTATAGAGAAAAAAGCTATCAAAATAACGTTGGATGAACCTGGCTATAAACATCTTCAACATGTAAACGAAACCCTTAAAAATTTAAAAATTAAAGGAATCGACGGGATAAAACGTGTAATTATTAGAAAGGAACCTGATGAAGGATATGTGATATATAGCGAGGGGAGCAATTTAAGAGAGGTTTTAGAAATCGAGGGTGTTGATCCATATAAGACATCAACAAATGACATACATGCTATTGCTAGAGAGCTGGGAATAGAAGCTGCAAGAAACATGATAATTCAGGAAGCGCATAATACTCTGTTAGAACAGGGTTTAAATGTAGATCTAAGGCACATTATGATAGTAGCCGATGTTATGACTGCAGATGGTAGTGTGAAAGCTATCGGGAGGCATGGCGTAAGCGGTGAAAAGAGTTCTGTTTTATCAAGAGCAGCGTTTGAAATAACGGTGAATCATCTGCTCTCAGCTAGTCAGAGAGGCGAAACTGATAAACTAAACGGCGTGGCAGAAAACATTATTGTTGGACAACCTGTTAATCTAGGTACAGGTGCTGTTGAACTTGCCATGGGCCATAAAAAAAAGTTAAAGAAGGGTAAGTAAATGGTCGATGTAAATAAAGTATTAAAGAACGTAGTGAAAAAAGGAAGAGTTAAAATAGGGGAAAGACAAACGAAAATAGCGATAAATGATGGGTCTGCGAAACTTATTGTCATATCCAATAATTGTCCATATTCTATGGAAATTACCACTTTAGCTAAGGAAAAAAATGCACCGATTTACAACTATAACGCAGATGGCGTAGAGCTTGGATATGTCTGTGGTAAAAACTTTGTGGTTTCCGCTTTTGCAGTAGTGGAAGTAGGCGAATCCAACATCATGCAGCTAGTTAAAAAAAGGAAATAATAATGTCAGAAATTACTTTTTCTAATGAAACAGTGCAATACATGAGTCTCGCAAGCAAGTATTGTGGGGCCAATATTAAGGACTGCGTGATAGAGGATGACCGTATAGTGTTTGTAGTCGAAAAGGGAGACTTGGGAGTTGCAATTGGTAGTAAAGCAAAAAAATTAGAGAAATTGCGTACCCTTTTTAAGAAAAATGTAAAATTTGTAGAATTTGATGAAGATAAAGAGAGATTTGTAAGAAATCTTTGTAAACCCTATAAAGTGAATAATATTGTTATCGAAGGAAATGACAATGCAAGTATTGTAAGAATAGAAGTCAACCCTAGAGATAAATCCAAATTGATTGGCAAAGGTGGAAGAAACATCAACATGATTCGTATCTTAGCTCGAAGACATCATACAATTAAGGATGTACAAATTGTCTGATGCACATACTCTAGATAATAATTTTTAAATAGTGTTCTGTATTCAGAGCGGGGAGTATTCCTGAAAGCAAAAAACAAATCTGACATACATTTTCATGCCGAATCTATCATCGGAGGTAAAACCAGTGTTCTCCAAAATGATGACAGGGAATACAAGATAGAGGTAAAGGAGATTGCTGAATGTACAGAGGCATGCCCAGCAGGTGTAAATGTAAAGGCATATGTAAATCTAATAGCCAATCGCAGATTTGAAGATGCTATAGGGGTAATACGTAAGGCAAATCCTTTTCCAGCAGTTTGCGGGAGAGTTTGCACTCGACCATGCGAGGACACATGTGAACTAGGTGTTCACGGAGATTCAATACCAATTCGTGCTCTTAAAAGATATGCCTCTGATTATGAATTAGCTAGAAGGCCTCTTGTTGTTCAGCCATGTAAAACAATATTCAAAGAAAAAGTTGCAATAATTGGTGCTGGCCCTGCAGGCCTAACAGCCGCTGTGGATCTTATTAGACTTGGATACCCTGTTACTGTTTTTGAAGCAGAAAAAGAACCTGGAGGGTTGCTTCGGTATGCTATTCCCCCATATCGTCTACCTGATCGTATTTTAAAAAGGGAGATCGATTGGATCAAAGGCTTAGGAATTGAAATAAAAACTGGACGGAAAATCAAGGATCCAATCATTATGTTTAAAGACGGTTTTTCTGCTGTACTTATTGCTGGAGGCGCCTGGAAATCATTTCCACTAGGGATTGATGGGGAGAAATCTGAGGGTGTTATCGATGCGTTGAAGTTATTAAGAGAGATAAGTGAGTGTAGACCAAGGAAAATTACAGGAAATGTTGTTGTTATTGGTGGGGGTTCAACGGCTTTCGATGCGTCAAGATCTTCTTTAAGGCTTGGGGCCAAAAAGGTCACATTAGCCTATCGTCGTGGAATTGAGGAGATGCCTGCAGAGAGGGAGGAGATTGAGGCTGCTCAGGAGGAGGGCGTGGAAATACTTACTTTGGCTATACCAAACAGGATAACTGCAAGGGGTGAAAAAGTAACTGGTATAGAGTTTCTAAAGGCAGAGCTTGGGGATCCTGATGAATCTGGACGTAGAATGCCAGTACCTATAAAGAACAGTGAGTTTACTGTTAAGACTGATTATATAATTCCTGCTGTCGGAGCAATGCCAGATGTGGGATTTGTTGGAGAGAAAAAGGTCACTACTCCTAAGGGTTTAATAGACGCATCTGAGAATGGTCAAACAATAGTTGAAGGAGTTTTTGCTGCTGGCGATATAGAAATGGGACCCTCCTCAGTGGTAGATGCTATTGGCCGCGGACATGCGGCAGCAGGAGGCATACATACATATCTCAAGAAGATCACCCCTAAGAAAAAAGAGGAGCTGGAAAAATCCATTCAAATCTCTCTTGGACCTCCATTATGTAGCAGGTTTCTACATGCTACTAAAAGATTGGTTGAACCTGAGAAGGTTAGATCCTTTGTTGAGGTAGAGGGATCTTTTACAGATTTTGAGGCAGTGGAAGAAGCATCTAGATGCTTTTCATGTGGGCCATGTTATGCCTGTCCAGTGTGTCTTCCTAACTGTAAAAATAAGCAACTGGTAGCCCAAATAGAAGATGCTGATTTTCTTGTGAAAGCCCCTCTGGAATTATCACAAGAAATAACCAGAAACGGACCTGCTGAGTTTACCTTGAGATCTGATGGAAAAGTCAAAGATGTTAAACTCTACAGTCTAACATCCAATATTGATCCAAACCTGTGTATTAGTTGCAGTCGATGTGAAGAAGTCTGTGCGTATAAGGCAATTAAGAATATCTTCAAAAAGGATCAAAGAATAGTTTTAAAGGTTACCCATGATCCCTGTGCATCGTGCAGTGCCTGTGTCTCTGAATGCCCCGGGGGGGCAATAACACAGGGTTATATGTCTGATAATGAAATACTATCAAGACTAGAAGCAGAAAAAACACCATATATGGGAATAAAGTCTCTAATGAGCTTCTGGAGTACTACCTCGCCTTTTTTTGGTGCATATGATGGTATAGTTGAACTAATGTCCGAGAGAAAACCATCGCCGATGTTTCTAATAAGAGCCCTAGCGCGAACAGGTAAAGGACTTCTTGTTATTAAACCCGATGAGACAACTGGTTCACATTATCTACCATGGGAGGAACCACCATCAGAGGTTGTTCAAAATACATGGGATCTTCTAATGATGGTTGGGATTTCACCAGATAGGATCAAATATCAGGATCTGCCAAGGGGTGAAAAACCAACAGTGCTTTTAAAAGAATTCAATAAACAATTGGATGAGAAAAACCTTGGAATGCTCAAGATACCCATACCTAAGTCTATAGATAGTCCATTTGGGGAGGCAATAGCTATCCTTAGGATACTAGGTGCAAATCCAGATATGAATCCAAGGGATGGTTCTGCAAATTATCGAATGGTAAGACCCAGGGGAATTGCCTTTTTTGAGGGGTGCCTACCATTGCTTCATATGATGGGGAAGGCCCATAAATTGTTTGATCTGGGTCCAACACGACATGCAATATGCAAACTAATTGAAAAAACGAAGATCGATGCTGGTGCTATCGAAGGTTTTTCCTGCCCCTCTAAGGGATTACTTAATACAGAGCAATCTGAAATGGATGAAATCGTATCTAGTATTGCCTCCAAAAACCTTAAAGCATTCAAGAAGGTGAAGCCGGTGAAATTAATACTTGGAACTCCTGAGGCTTTTTTGAGTTTTTCAAGGGATAAAGATTTTAGAGATGCTACATCAGCATTACCGGATGAATTTTTAAATGCTTTGAAGAAAAATAAGGGGTTAATCAAGTTCTATAGCACTGTAGCAGTTCATCCTGCCTGTAAAATGGAGAAAGACCCTTTTTATGAATCTACTATAAAACTCCTTAAGCTTGTTCCAGGAGTTGAAATAGTTGAACTAGAGGGTAAATGCGGGCATAATGGTTTTAACAATTTAAGTGGGGAATCTAAGGATTCTGCCATAGATTTAATGAATGAGGCAGCTAGCAAAGGCGCAGATATGTTAATTTGTACTTCCCCATACTGTGAATCGCATCTTTTAATGTGTAATAGAGAGGGGTCCTGGCGTACAGTTGACATAAAAATAAGTGATGTATACCGACTTCTATATAGTGCTTTGCAGGGTGATATCTGATGGTGGAGGCGAGGATAAAGAAACATCCAATACTTACTGTAGATGTGACATATGATTACGTGACCTTCACCTTTAATGGTAAAAAACTCAAGGCGAAAAATGAAGAGATGATCTCCTCAGCATTGTTTGCCAATGGGATACATATTTTCGGTCGACACAATAAAGATGATTCCCCGCAGGGGATCTATTGTGCCAATGGACAATGCTCCCAGTGTCTTCTTATTGCAGATAGAATACCTGTTAAATCTTGTGTAACCCCCGTAACGGAGGGCATGGATGTAAGATCTCTAGATGGACTACCCACGTTACTTGAAGATGATGAGGCTGTTAAAACAGGGGGTAAGACACCAGTAATCAAAACACAGGTTCTCATCATTGGAGGAGGACCTGCAGGTATGTCAGCTGCACTAGAACTTGCAAAAATGGGTATATACTGTATAATCTGTGATGACAAACAGGTATTGGGAGGTAAACTCAGTCTTCAAACACATAATTTTTTCGGGTCTATAAGGGATTGCTATGCTGGGAGTCGTGGGATAGACATCGGTGAGACCCTTTCGACAAATGTGGAAAATGAGAATACATTGGAGATTTGGACTAATTCCCCAGTAGTAGGTGTTTTCTCTGATGGGCTGGTTGGAGTTGTGAGAGATGGGAAATATGTGTTGGTGAAGCCTGAGAGACTGCTAATCACGGCGGGTGCCAGGGAAAAAACACTTGCGTTTCCAGGTTGTGATCTACCAGGTGTATATGGGGTAGGGGCGTTTCAGACACTTGTGAATAGAGATCTTGTAAAGCCTACAGATAGGTTGTTTATTGTCGGTGGTGGAAATGTAGGGTTAATTGGAGCATATCATGCTCTTCAGTCTAGTATAGATGTTATTGGCATTGCTGAGGCGCTACCTGAATGTGGCGGTTATAAGGTTCATCTTGATAAGATTAAACGGCTAGGTGTACCTGTATACACCTCTCATACTGTTCTTAGGGCTGAGGGTAAGGATCATCTTGAACGTGTGATAGTATGTGAGATTGATGATAAATTCAGCCCGATAAAGGGTACTGAGGCGGTTTTTGAGATTGATACATTGCTTATCGCTGTGGGTTTGACCCCTGTTGATGAGCTTAAAAAACAGGCGGAAGAGTTTGGATTAAAGACCTATGCGGCGGGGGATGCGTATATAATTGCTGAGGCATCTGCAGCCATGATATCTGGACGTATGACTGCACATAGGATTCTTCTAGATATGGGATATGAAGTTGAGATACCTCCTGAATTGGAGGAATTGATCAAGATATTTATGAGTCGCCCTGGGCCCGTGAAGGACATTACACCATTACCAAAGGATAAGGAGATCTATCCCATGATTCGCTGTGCACAAGAGATTCCATGTAATCCCTGTACGGAAGCCTGCGTTCTACAAAATGTAAAAATCAAGGAATCAACAATAATGGGTAGACCCCAGTTTGAGGGGGATTGCCTTGGTTGTGCAAGATGTATTGCTATATGTCCAGGGCTTGCGATAACTCTCGTTGATAAAGGATATGATAATACAAAGAAGACGTCTCGTGTCATTGTCCCCTGGGAAATGCCCGATGGAACTATTAAAATCGGTCAAGATGTGGTTACTACAAATATGGAGGGAGAAGTGGTCGGTAGGGGAAAAGTAATTGCTATGAAGAAATCAAAATGGCAGAACGAAAGAGCACTCGTATCCCTGGAAGTCCCTTACAAAGAGGCTGACCTGGTAGCAGGCATCAGGATAAGAGAACCAACTAGAAAAAAGATTATCAAAGTGGTAAAAACAGTGGATGATGATGAGATTATAATCTGCCGTTGTGAACGAGTTACAAAAAAAGAAATTGCCGATTATATCAAAGAAACTGGTACAATAGATGTAAACGCTGTTAAGGCGGCACTTCGTGTTGGAATGGGGGCCTGTGGTGGAAAGACTTGTACTGAGCTCATTATGCAAATATTTAGAGAATCAGGAATTGACTTGAAAGATGTAGAATCACTGGTCGACCGTCCATTTACACAAGAAGTACCACTGAGAGCCTTTCTAGAGGGGGGAGATAACAGGTGACCATGAAATATGATGCTATTGTGATAGGAGCCGGCTCTGTAGGCACTCCCACCGCATATTTCCTATCAGAGGCAGGTTTAAAGGTGTTGGTAGTCGATGAGCTTGCATCATCTGGTCAGGGTCAAAACAAGGCTGCAATAGGAGGAGTTAGAGCCACCCATTCAGATCCTGCAAAAATACAGATTTGTCTTCAGAGCCTTGATATCTTTTCCAGTTGGATGGAAAAAACGGGAACAGATATAGGTTGGAAGAAAGGCGGTTATTGCTTTCCAGTATTCAGGGAAAAGGAGGAAAAAATTCTCAAATCTATATTGCCTATTCAAAAGAAACATGGCCTTAAAATTGATTGGTTTGATTCTGAGGGAATAAGTAAAGTAGTACCAGGTATTAGTAAGAAGGGGCTCATTGGTGGTACCTTTTCGCCAAATGATGGACAAGTTAGTCCTCTTCTTGTATCAGAGTCTTTCACTAACGAGGCGATGAAATTTGGAGCTGAATTTCGGTATCGTGAGAGTGTTATTAGACTTCTAACCCATGGAGATAAAGAGAATCTAACAGTTAGGGGAATTAAGACTACAAAAAGAGAGTACAGGGCTGATGCCATAGTTAATGCTGCGGGGGCTCATGCTTCTAGCATATGTAAGATGGCGGGTTTAGATATTCCTATTAATCCAGATAGTCATGAGGCTGGGATAACAGCCCCTGTTAAGTCGTTTCTTGATCCTCTTGTTGTTGATATTCGTCCTGGAACTGAAGGGGAGACCGCTAATTTTTATTTTGGTCAGCAAACAGGGGGGCAAATAATATTCTGTTATACTCCAATTAAGATAATCCCTGGGGAAGACAGGCGATCCACATCAGAGTTCATGCCTATAATGGCAAAGAGGATGGTGGAGCTTATCCCAAGGTTTAAGAATCTCACCATTAGAAGGATATGGAGGGGATTATATCCAATGACTCCAGATGGTATTGCAGTTGTTGGCAAACCACGCGGAGCTGAAGGTTTGTACCTTGGAATTGGGATGTGCGGACAGGGCTCTATGATGGGTGCAGGAGTTGGTTATAACCTTGCTCATTTAATTACTAAAGGATCTCCAGCAATAGAACGAGATGTATTCAATCTTCTAAGTCCTGATAGAGATTTTTACAGCGGAAAGAAAGAGGCTCTTAAGTGATTAGTAAGATTTTAAGCGAAGAGACGCAAAAAATTATTTCGTCTTAAATTCAAACCATTGTACCTTTCCTTCTGTAACTAGTTTTTTGATGCTGTTTTGTATTGGCGTTAGCCTTGATGTCTTTGTTTTGAAAGTGACAAAGAGAATCTGGTTGTCTTCAAACTGTATTCCTTCAATAGGATTTCCTATATACCGGAAGTCTTCTATCGAATATGGATAGTTATCCATCCTTTGTTCTGCTACCTTGC
>CP070798.1:961906-976334 GCA_020343515.1 Thermoplasmatales archaeon
TTTTTGTTTTGCTATTTGTTCCCTCTCTTTAGTTTTTAATTCCACCATTTTCTCTCGCTCAGCGATTCTAGCCTCACGTTCTTTTTCCCTAGCTGCAATCAACGCCTTTTTTGCTTCTGTCCTCTTTAACCGCTCTTCTTCTTTTTGCTTTTTTCTCAGTTCTCTCGCTTTTTCTTTTGCAACTTGTTTCTCCTCTACCTCTTTTTTTCTCTGTTCCTTTTTTTTTCTCTTCAACTCTGCCTTCTTTTCCATCTCCGCGATCCTAGCTTCGTGTTCTTTTTCCTTGTGTAAGGGCTTTTCTTCTTTGGTTTTCTCAGGTGACTCAATTATTTTTTCTTTAACACCCTCCTCACTCACAGGCTCCCAAGTTGGTATCTTTTCCTCGGTTTCATCTGAGGGGCGTTCAACTTCCCCTTCAATTTTTTCAAATGATTCTTGAAAAATAGGTTGTTGTTCGGCAGATTCCCCGATATCCTCTGTAACTCCTTTGGCTTCTTTCCCTCCACCCAACACTTCTCGTTTCGATTCCAATCTTTTTAAAATATTCTCTTCACTTTCCTTACCACCGACAAATATTTCGCTATCAGGCTTTACCGATTTTTTGGGTTCTAATTTCTCTTCTCCAATTACCTTTTTTTTCAGTTTGCGTTCTTTAAGAGAAGATAAGATTCGGAGTTTAAGTTGTTCCTTTTCGCCCTTGGCTTTAATTGTTTCTCTTTCTTTTTCCTTGGGCAAAGGTTTTTCTTCTTTAGGTCCCTCATGAGGCTCGATTATTTCTTCTTTAACAACCTCCTCACTCACAGGTTCCCAAGTAGAAATTTTTTCCTCAATTTTATCAGCAGGAAGTTCGGCTTTCTCCTCAATTTTTTGGAACTCGGGAGATTCTTCTGAAATTTTTCCTTCTTTTTTATCCTCTATAGGTTTTTCTTCCCCCACTGCCTCCCATTCTGGTAGCTCTTCATCAGCAACTTTTGTATCTTTGACTTTTTCGACGGGAATAGGCAAGAAAACTTCGGTTTTGGGGGCTTGTTTTTTTGTCGTTTCTTTTGATATAACTTCCAAAAATTCAGGTGCCGTGACATCGACCTTCTCAATTTCATAAAGATCTTCATCATCAAAGAGATCCTCTTCAGTAAATTCGTCTTTAACACCTTCAATTTGTTCCTTGGGCTCAATCTTCTGAATTTCTGATGGAGTGATCTTCTCTTCTTTTCGATGAATGGTAACTCTTGGTTCCAAATTATCATATTTTCTAGATAAAAAATCAGATGGTGTATATTTCTTATCAGTTTTTGATAATTCTCCAGACAATCTTTTGCGTATTGACTCTAGATTTTTATCGACTTCAAAAGCAGGTGCTTTAATTTTAGTACTACGAGGATTATCCAAAATCTGACGTAATTTTTTAATAATATCTTCTTTAGATTCTTTATCTTTAGGCATTATACCATATACCAATCTAGTATATTAATAAAGAGTATAAGATTACTCATATATTAATAAATTTTCCTTTTTCATCTAAATTCAACATTTTTCTCCCTGATTCAACCCCTTTTATAAACTAAAAAATTTATTAAATGGGTAACTCATTTGCTCTTTTTTGATGTAAATGGATTTTAAAAACAGAGATGTGATTTCAATTAAGGATTTCTCAAAAGAGGAAATTATCTATGTAATTAACTACGCTAAGAAAATGATGCCCTATGCCAAAGGTGAAAAACATATAGATATTTTAAAAGGAAAAATCTTATCTACACTGTTCTTTGAACCTAGTACCCGGACAAGGCTTAGTTTTGAAAGCGCTATGAATAGATTAGGTGGAAGAGTAATTGGTTTTGCAGATCCGAATGCAACCTCACAAAAAAAAGGCGAGAGTCTAGCAGATACGATTAGGATGGCTGACTCTTATAGCGACGTAATTGTGATACGGCATCCTCAAGAAGGAGCGGCACGATTGTCAACAGAATTTGCTGAATCGCCGGTGTTAAATGCTGGAGATGGTGCTGGACATCATCCAACGCAATGTCTTCTCGACTTGTTTACCATCGTCACAGAAAAAAAGAAAATCAAAGGAGATAAAATAGTCCTTCTCGGCGATTTAAAGTATGGGCGAACTGTCCACTCATTAGCATACGCATTATCACTTTTAGGAGCAGAATTATCCTTTGTATCTCCTGAAAGCTTGAAGATGCCTAAGGAAATAATCAATGAATGCAAAGAACAGGGGCCAGAACCCAGTAGCACCTCAAATTTAGAAAAAGCAGTCAAAGATGCTGATGTTTTGTACGTGACACGAATTCAGAGAGAACGGTTTCCAGATGCCGAGGAATACAATCGAGTTGTTGGAACGTACAAGGTTGACATAAATCTTTTAAAATATGCAAAAGAGGATCTAATTATCATGCATCCATTACCAAGAGTAGTAGAAATCGATCCAGAAGTAGATAAAACACCTCATGCACTGTATTTCAAACAGGCATTCAACGGTGTTCCTGTGAGAATGGCATTGCTTTCCCTAATTTTAGGAGATAGACAACTATGAAAAAACTGAAGATCACGCCAATTAAAGATGGAACTGTTATTGATCATATAACCTCGGGATTCGCAGTCAAAGTATTACACATACTACGAATACCAGAATCTACTTCTTCAGTTGTTAGCGTAGCTATGAATGTAAAAAGCAAGATCGGAAAAAAAGACATTGTCAAGGTTGAAAATCGAGAACTAGATACAAAGGAGGTAGACAAAATTGCGCTAATCGCTCCGAAAGCTACAATCAATATTATCCGCGATTATGAAGTGGCGGAAAAACATAAGGTTCATTTGCCTGCTGAGATTGTTGGTATCGTTAAATGTTCAAATCCTACTTGTATATCCAATGCTAAAGAACCAGTCAAAAGCAGATTTTTATTGGTGAGTGATGATCCCCCTTGTATTAAATGCTATTATTGTGAAAGAGAAACAGAAGACATTGCAGAAAGAATTATCTAATCTCTGCAAGTATCTCCTTGGCCCTATCAAGTTTTATCTTTTTTTCTTTGATCAATTGTTCTGCAACTTTGTCTATCTGATTTCCTTTAGCACCAGCCATAACAGCAATATTTTTTGCATGTAGAGACATATGTCCTTTTTGTATACCTACCGTTGACAATGCAAATAATGCAGCAAAGTTTTGTGCAAGCCCTAAGCTAGCAACCACCTCAGCTAATTCTTTTGCAGTGGTTACACCAAGTATTTTTCTGCAAAGCCTTGCCTTTGGATGCATACTTGCGGCACCACCCACTATGCCTACTGCAAGGGGCAGTTCTATCTCACCTACAAGGTTTCCATTTTTGTCTTTATGGTATGTGGTAAGTGAGGTATATTGACCACTTCTTGCTGCATAGGCATGAGCACCTGCTTCAATTGCTCGGAAATCATTTCCCGTTGCAATGATTAACGCATCAATACCATTCATTATTCCTTTGTTATGGGTTGCTGCCCTATATGGATCGACGGATGCCAAAGTATAGGATTCAAGAAACGCATCGACAACGTGTTCGCCACCCATCTTCTCCTTTTCAAAAACAGCTTTTGCTTTTACAAGTCTTCTATCTGCAAGATTTGAGAGAATCTTTAACCTAACCTTCCCGCCAGTTATCTCTTCGAGCATTGGAGCTACCGCTTCACACATTGTATTAACAGCATTAGCACCCATCGCATCACGAACATCTACGATTAAATGTGTTACTATCATTTTACCAAGAGGGCTGTCAAGTATTCGTACCTCTAAGTCCTTTGCTCCACCGCCTAAATCCACAAGAATCTTATCTTGCGCGTTAGCAAGCAATAAAATTTCCTTTTTATGATCCATGATATTTTGTGCAGCTCCCGCAATATCAGCAGCATTCAAAATCTGCAGTTGGCCAATCATCAAGGGATTCGTACATTTAGCGGTAAATCCACCATTTATTCTCGCTATCTTAGCTGCGTTACTTGCAGCAGCGACAACACTTGATTCTTCAATTGCCATGGGAACAAGATAATCTTTGCAGTTGACAAGAAAATTAACCGAAACACCGAGTGGCAACTCAAAAGTTCCCAAAACATTCTCTATCATTTTGTCTGCAGTTTTTATGTCGAGCGAAGAAGAAAATATTCTGGTTTCTTCGTCGGTCAAATCTGAAAAATTCTTTACAAATTCTACTCTCTTCTCAACTGGCATTTTATAAAAACCCGAGACTTTAGATGATTTCCCACGACTTGACATCTTATTACGTCTCCAATTTTAGCTTCCAAAAAAACAGTTTACTATTTTTATAATTGTGCATTTTAATTACGTCTATTGTCGATGAATTACCAGCTATCTGTTCCGTTTTTAGTTCTTCTTGTGAATTGTTAGCGAGCTTTTCATGTTTCTGATTGAGTTTTTATGACTTTCGTGATTATGATTTGGAAAAAATTGGTAAACACTGGTTGACAGCTATAATATTATACCATTACAAAGATCAAAAACACTATTCCTTTTTGATCCTTCGTACTTAAAGGCCCGTTTAATGTCTTTGCATTTATCATTACATTGATTCTACCTATTCCAAATATTAGTCTCGAGGTTATATTCACCTGTTCTCCTGGAAGGATACTTTCAATCGTACCTGATGTTCGACGGCCTAGTAATATTAAACCACCAGTTAAATTGATGTTCCAAGTTACAAGGGTAGCCTCGCCATCTCCAGTGTTTTTTATTACAGTCTTTACCCTAAATAATCCTCCAGTTGTCTCCCCTATCTCGATAACTGGTTTGACAATATGTATTGTTAAAGAGTCTGACCAATTACTTTCAGCATAACAAATATCCTTAGCTTTGACCTTTACTTCGAAATATCCGCGTTCATTCCAGATATTACTTGCAGTTACAGTTACGCCCTGAATGTATGGTCCAAGCCACTCACTAAAGTTACCGTCTCCCCAATCCCACATGTAGTAAACTTGATCGTTGTCAAGATCTGTTGAACGAGTCGAAAAAGTATATTCAAATCCTGCGGTTCCATTGTTTGGTCCAGATGGTTGTTCTGGAGTGTCTGGGGGGGAATTTTTTCTTGTTGTGAAATGCCATATCGGACCAATTGCTGAAGCATTAAGGTTGTCCCAGGCGATGATCCTCCAATAATATGTTGTCGAAGCATTAAGTATTCCAGGATCATAGATAGTACCGGTTTTATTATCAACAACCTTTGGGGGTGTACTATTTGTTCCAAAAAATACATTGTAGGTTACAGGATCATCATCTATATCGCCACCTTTCCAAGACAGATCTACGAAAACATCAACAGCTGTTGATCCATTTGCTGGATAGGGATCGCTTGGTTCATAAGGTGGGTTATTGGCAATACGCTCCACTACTGTTTCATCCACATATCCATTACTGCTATTATATATTGCAGTTACGACCTGGAGATTGTGTGGACTGATATCCCCAAAATCCTTGCCATGCTCATCTTCATGGTTATTGCCGTTCCAAATCGCATTACTTATGTAAACATCACTTGCGTTTATTGAAAAATTTTCATTAATAGCAAAACCTAAGAATCCAAAATGAAATGGATCACCTTCAGAAGTCTTATATCTAGATATAATCTCTGTAATAAATGCTCGAATGTGGCCATTATATTGTGTAGCTTCGTTATTTTGAACAGTGATGGTGACATTTATCGTAGCATTTCCTAGCCATGATAACGTTATATTAACGGTTATATTTGATACTGTCCTATTTCCACTAGCATTAAGGGCATCTGGGAGATCTTCAGGATGATTACCTACGATCCTTTTATAGTCTCCATCGAAAATAGACGTTGGATAGCTAGTTATGCTATAGTTACTATCCCAATCATATGCTTCCCGATTAAGAACATCTCCATATTTGTCATATACGATCATGGAGGCGTACTCAAAATCATAATCCCCTGAAACATATGCGTTGGAAATATTTTGATTCCACTTGTGACAAGGTCCACTACCTTGGGCAAAAGCCACTCCCGCAAAAACGGTGTGTGTATACTCCGGATCATCTATTACTTCTCTGAATGATTTAGATGGTATAGCTCCTGTAAAAATAGAAAAAAGGAGCATACAGACCAAAAGATAAACTAATTTCTTTGTCATTTTTCAACCATTTATATATTTAGCATATACTATATATAAATATTTATTGTAAACGATCTGATATTTTCTAAATAATGCAATGACAATAAAACATCTAGAAGAAAATCACAAAACCAAGCTATCCATCAGTTCTTCTAGAATCAAGTTGGTAAAGTATTCAATATTTAGTTAGTGGATCCAATTAAAATGATGATACATTTTCTAGGATAAGTTTGAATAGATTTCCCAGGAGTTTATCTGATTTCTAGTTATGAAAAGTGTTATCAAAACATAAATTTAAAGAATTAAATTAGTTATTAGTCTCTCTTGTTTTGACTGCAATACCATAGTCAAAGGAAAGCATTTCGGTCTTGTTTAACAAGCACCTTCCAACTGCAAGTAAGGTATCTTTTGTATTTACGATTAAACATTCATCAAGTGGTATTAAAGCTGGATCACAATCTTTTACAAACTTTGCAAAGACACTTTTACCTTCTCGTACAAAGGGAACAGCGTCTTCTTCTACAACAACTCTCAACATAGGATATTTGAAAAATTTATGCAAAAGATGAGCACCACCGATTTTTAAAGTAAACATTCCATCTGACGCTCGCATAGATAAAATGTGCTTTCCATCACAATATATGTTACGAATCTTGCCTGTTTTCTTTGATTTGACAATCTCTATTTGTCCATTAAATAATGCCTCAGAGGCGCCTTTTCCGAACTGCATATCTGAAACAGCTGAAATTCTTCTTAAATCCATATCGGTTTTCTTCTTTTCAGAAACATCTGGTTCCGGACTAGTTGTACTTTCTTTCCAGGGTATTACCTTCATTTCCTTCAAAAATTCATCAAATATCTTTCTTGATTCTTCCTGGGTCTCAATATCTATATCCTTAGGGAACACAGATTGTGCAAAAGGATACATTTCATCAAGTTCAATAGGGACTGGGCCTAAATGAGAACGTACCACTAGGTTAACATTTTTCTTTTTAAAGATTTCCTTTATTTTCCTAGAGTAGTAGGTTGAATAAGGTTTGTTTCCTTCTGGAAAAACAACTGTGGTATTATACAAGTGTTCATACCTGTTTAACAAACGCCTATGGATCCTATAAATAATTGGCCTATGAATAGTATGATTTCCAGTGTAAAACAAGGCTTTATTTTTGCTAACCGACTCAAACTTTTCTAACCAGATCTTATTTTCTGTTTTTCTCAGTACTTTTAAGGCATCCAGCAAATAAGGATTTGAACTGGTTCGTCTTTCTACCACTTCCCAAAGGTTGCCCTCAGCTATAGCGTTTCTAATTTTTTTCATCTCGGTAAAACTAACATGGAGATTATGCTCTGCCAGTCGTAAACTAAGATCTGATTTCTCCAATTTTTTTAGCTCAGATGCAGTAAATTTTGTACAGACTGGGCAGCAACACGGTATTTCATTAATATTCATTATTTTCTCTGTTCCCCAGGGAAAAATCATTCTTCCATCGGTTGCATACTTTGCGTATGCAGAAGAATCAAAAAGATCGCAACCAAGTGCAACAGCTAAGGGAAATATCAATGGATGACCTGCGCCAAATAAATGTACTGGTTTTGAGGGGTCTAGTCCCTGTTTTGATGATATAATGCATCTTACAACATCTGCGTATCTTTGATTTTCCATCAACGGCACTACACCACCTATTGGATAAAAATCGGCATCGATTTTACTAATTTCTTTTGCACATTTCATTCTAAGATCAGGATATATAGAGCCTTGGACAGTGCAAGCGAGTAACATATCATTTTTCTCAGAGGCGCTCATTTTAGCTCGTTTAATCGTTTCTTTAACCCCCCCTTCGGCCTCTTTTCTAGTTAGATCAGGTGTTCCAAAAACATCTAAAATGGTTCCTATGTCACTACCAATATCTCTCTGAAATTTTACAATTTCAATTGGATCAATGTCAACGTCACCATATACATAAGTCTGAAACGCCCCAGAATCTGTCATGATTGGACCATCAAAATCAATGAGTTTGTGAATACCATTTTGTAAAGCTTTCTTTTTAAGTTCTTCATATTTACTTATTACATAAGAGTTAGTAATAACTATCTCTGTGCCAAAAAGTTTTTTCATTTCTCTTGGAGAGATAAGCATCTTGTTGGGATTGACCACTGGCATTAAATTAGGTGTAGTAATTGTTCCATGTTTTGTTGTAAATTTACAAACCCTTCCTGCTGCATCTCTGTCCTTAATTTCGAATTTCATCTAAAGAGATATCGAAATACAATATTTAGTCTTTGGTTAGGAAGAGATCATTTATTTATAATTGATCGCCTTCTTCTCAAAGCTGCAAACTTTTGCTTTGTAAAAATTCTACTATTTAAAGGTATTATTTGTCTTTACACGTTTACGGAATTAACATCCAATCTTTATTAAATACCAACTTGTATGGGATTAATGATTTTTTTAAGCGTTGCAATTGAAGACAGCGACGCCATATAGCTTGACTTCGGATTGTTTGGATTAGGCATATTCTCCACCTCTGCCCGTAATCTGCCAAATTTTCCATGAGCCAAAATTTTATGATGTATTCTAGTAACTACCGGATCTGCAACTATCTCAACTAACGTATTATCAAAACCCACACCTGCCAAGGAGACGCTTGCAGCTACATTTATATTCTGTGGAAATTTTTTAACCGCTTCCCTGGCATTTCCCTCAAAAAGAACTGTTCTTTTATTAAGGCTTTTACCTAAGGACGAAGGCGACTTTGTTGTAACAAGAGTTACTCCATCTAAGCCACCAATACTAGCTGAATATAGTCCATCAATTCCAAATATTGCACCTGATGGAATGTAAATCTTACAATTGTTTTCCCTGGCAATTTTTTCCAGTTTCACTCTAAAACTGTCATCAAATAAACTCCCGACACTCATTAAAATTAAATCTTTGCCAGCCTCAAGAATTTGTTCAGCATACTCTTGAACTGCCTGCTGTGAGGCACCTTCAAAAACAACATCGACGTTTGTTAAAAATTCATCTAAATTCCTTATTTCTGCTTTTTTAAGTTCTTTACAAAGATTATCTGCTGCATTCGTGTTAATATCAAAAAGGTATATCTTTTCAATCTCTTTCATCTTGTCAGCAGCTTTTGCAACATCTGTTCCTATTGCACCACAACCAATTATTCCGAGATTCATGCTACTACCAAAACCTTAAAACGGTAAGCCAATATAAAAAATATTATCATGGACGATATTGATAGATTCCTAAAGGAAGATCTTGGAAAAGAAGGAGACATAACGTCTGAGTCTTTGTTTAAAAGTGAGGACGGCTGTGCAGAAATTATTGCAAAGGACGATTGTATCGTTGCTGGTCTAGAAGAGACGAGAATAGTTTTTGAAAGAACAGGAGCTGAAGCAGAACTACAGGCAAACGATGGAGACTTTGTCAAAAAAAACACAACAGTATTTAAAGTTAAAGGGCCGGTTCGTTCTATTCTTAAAGGCGAGAGATTAGCCCTAAATATTCTAGGCAGAATGAGCGGTATTGCAACAGAAACAAAAAAACTTGTCGATGTCTGTAAAAAAATTAATCCAAATGTAACAATAGCTGCCACGAGAAAAACAACACCAGGATTTCGCAAATATGAAAAAAAGGCTGTCGTTATTGGTGGAGGAGAATCACATAGATTTGGATTGTATGACGCGGTTATGATCAAAGACAATCATCTGAAAGTAATTGGGTCTGTAGAAGAAGCGATACAGAGTGTAAATAAAAAAATTCATAATAAAATTATAGAAATTGAAGTAGAAAATGAAAAAGATGCACTTACTGCTGCAAGATTGAATGTAGATGTTATAATGCTGGACAATTTTGATTCAAAAAAAGGTAAAAAAATTGCAAAAAAAATTAGACAAGAAAATTCAAATACCCGGATAGAAGTTTCTGGAGGAATTACCCAAAAAAATATTGAAGAATACGCCTCCTTTGCGGATCGTATTTCACTTGGTTATTTGACTCATTCTATTAAAAACAAAGATTTTTCTTTAGAAATTAAGTAATTTTTAAGGAAATATTTAAGAATAGAAATGTCTTTACAATATTGTAAAAAATATAATATTCACAAGTGAGGGATCTTTATACGAGGAGGGTGACGAATTAATGAAAAAGATAGTTGAAGATGCAATGGCATCTACCAATAGGGAAAATAGTAAAAGGAATAATAATAAAGATGTAAAAACAAAAAAAATTAATAAAACTGATGATACGCAAAATTTGAAAATAGCTGGAGTCGACAACAGAGAATTAGAGGAAGTATTGGCGGGATTGACTACTTCTATTAAAGTTGTCGGATGTGGTGGTGCTGGGACAAATACAATTGCACGTTGTTTTGGAGAGGGCATCACAGGTGCAGATATGATATCTCTCAATACCGATGCTCAACACCTCTTATTATCAGAATCACCCCACAAGATCTTAATAGGTAGACATCTCACTCGTGGTTTAGGTGCAGGCTCTCTTCCACAGATTGGAGAAGAGGCAGCAAGAGGGAGTGAACAAGACATCCGAGAGGCAATTGTGCCTGCTGACATGGTCTTTGTTACATGCGGCCTTGGTGGTGGAACTGGAACTGGTTCTTCCCCCGTGGTAGCTCAAATTGCTAAAGAAACAGGTGCATTAACAATAGGTGTAGTGACCCTTCCATTTTGTGTTGAAGGCATCATTAGAATGGAAAATGCAGAAGAAGGATTGAGACGTTTAAGAGAGATCTGTGACACAGTCATTGTTATACCAAATGACAAATTGCTTGATATCGTCCCTAACCTGTCATTAAATGCTGCTTTTAAAGTTGCCGATGAAGTACTAATGCGATCAATCAAAGGCATAACTGAAATGATAACAATGCCTGGTTTAGTCAACCTAGATTTTGCCGATCTTAAAACAGTTATGAAGCGAGGCGGGGTAGCCATGATTGGTCTTGGAGAAGCTGAGGGTGAAAACAAAGCAGTGAACGCTGTTTCTGAAGCACTAAATTCACCGTTATTGGAAGTCGATATCTCAGATGCAACGGGTGCTCTTGTCAATGTTACTGGTGGAGACGATATGACCATTAGTGAAGCAGAAAAAGTCGTAGAGGAAATTTATTCTAGAATTGATCAAAATGCCCGTATTATATGGGGCACTACAATTGAACCGTCCCTAAAAAGAAGTTTACGCGCCATGCTGGTCATAACCGGAGTGAAATCAAAACAGATTCTTGGCCCGTCACAAAGAGCTTTTGAAAATAAAGAATATGGAATTGATGTTGTAGCATAAGACGTATTGTTTGTGTAATTACCTACCTCTTCCTTCTTTTTTTAGATGATTTTTTAATTTGGAATTTTTGTATATATAGCTCTACAATATTTTTCCATATTAAAATTCTTATTAAATTTTCTAACTTGATTCTGCTTTTGCATCAAATATTGGTCAGAAATTTCAACGGTTTTTGAAGATAATAAATCAATGAAAATTGATCTTTTCCAAAAATA
Source organism: Thermoplasmatales archaeon (assembly GCA_020343515.1). Classification (GTDB taxonomy): domain Archaea; phylum Thermoplasmatota; class E2; order DHVEG-1; family DHVEG-1; genus JAGLML01. Next base: position 973,547 of record CP070798.1, read on the forward strand.
ACAGCCAAATTCTTTATATATAACGTAACATTTGACCCCTAGTCATTATAGGTGTCTAGATTGAAGAAAGACGTGGGCATATTCGACAGAGCTTGGGAAATACAACACAAAATAGAAGCAAGGCAGCACCGAATAGGTAAAGGCAAGTATGGTAGAGTGCTTAAAATGGCTCGTAAACCTACAAATGAGGAATATGAAAAAACATCGAAAATTACAGGGATAGGTATACTAGCGGTGGGGGCAATAGGCTTTGCAATATACATAATTAGAGAGTTAGCAGTACCCTGGATACTTTCAGCACTTGGTTATTGAATGGTTGGTGCATATTGTGCAAAATAATGATTTTGAAGAATTAAATGAGGAACAATCAAACATATTTACAATTAAAACCCAGGTTGGTAAAGAACAAAATACTGCCGATTTAATTAATAGTAGGGCAGATAAATCTCAATTGGATATTCCATCAATACTCGTGACACCCGAGCTTAGAGGATATATCTTCGTAGAAGGTTTTGATGAAGAACGTTTAAAAAATACAATCAAAACAATTTCATATGTACGGAATATGCTTGAGGGAGACATTCCTATTGACCAAATAGAACATTTTCTTACACCAGCTTCTGCAGTTGCCAAGATTACTGAAGGAGACACCGTTGAAATGGTTGCAGGCCCGTTTAGGGGAGAAAAAGCGAAAATAACCCATATAGACTATTCAAAAGAAGAAATTACCGTTGAATTACTTGATTCCATGGTTCCTATACCAATCACTGTTCGAGGGGAGCAGGTTCGGGTCATTAAAAAAAAGGATGAAGAAGAAAATAAAAAAGAGAAAGAGGGCGTGAGGTAATATGGCAGAAACTATTGAAACACTAGTTGAAGGAGGAAAAGCATCTGCAGGCCCGCCATTGGGTCCTGCGTTAGGTCCCATGGGTGTTAACATAATGCAGGTCATAAATACAATCAATGATAAAACGAAAGAATTTGAAGGGATGAAGGTCCCGGTGAAGGTCATTATCGACCCTGTGACGAAGAATTTTGAAATTGAAGTGGGTACTCCTCCAGCAACATCATTGATTCTTAATGAACTCGGACAAGAAAAAGGTTCAGGCTCGCCCTCAAAACACAAGATAGGGAATATTACCATCGACCAAGCTATTAAGGTTGCTAAGATGAAATTCGGCAGCCTTTTGGGAAAGGATTTAAAGGACAAAACTAAAGAAATTATAGGAACCTGCGTTTCGATGGGCGTTACAGTAGAAGGAAAAAATCCAAAAGAGATACAGAAAGCGATCAATGGAGGAGAATACGACTCTAAATTCGCTTAGATTATTGCTGACAATTTTTAATTTATTTGTTTTCCTCAAAAATCGCCAAAATCGTTAATTTAATACACAATCAATAGACGACGATTATCATGGTTAAATGTGTAGAATCTTTCTCTAGTCAAACCTTTTATTTTTCTAATAACCTTCTAATCCTGTTCCGGTTAATGTCTTTGTACCCACTACTCCAGCTATTGTTCTAATCTTGTTTATAATAATGCTTGCAAGTTCGTCATAATATTCTGCTTTTATTTTTGCCAAAAGATCGTATTTGCCGAAAAGAGGTTGGAGTTCAATAATCTCTGGTTCTTTAGAAAGTTCGTTATACACGTAATTTTCACGCACAGGTGCAACAGTTATAAGTACGAAACCTATGGCCATATATGCCACCCCATACTATCCTGTTCATAACCTCCTTTTAATTCCTCGACAACGAATGAGTAAAACAAATTTGTGTTTCTTATAATTATTTTTTCCTTCATATTATATATCCTCTGTATGTAACTATTTAACTAACTTCTTATATAAAAACTTTTACAACCCCTTATTTCATATGAAATCCTATGTTCACTTTGAAAAACATGGCCCCCTAAACAATATACATAAATGTATATATAAACTTAAACTTAAAGAAAACGAATCAGAGATTTTTCTTGGAAGAAAAGGTTAATAGTAGTTTTAAAGTCCCAGCATACACCTAAGTATTGGGACCCATTTGGAAACCGATCGAATAGCCAATTCAACAGGTTGAAGTTGAGTGTTTTGTTTTTCGGCGTGGTTTTATATTCGCTTAAAACCTCTTTTAAAGAATTGTTTAAATGATCTAAGCATACGAGCACGTCTATATTCAAGGGGCATAACTATTCCCTCACCCCATGTTTTTTTCTTGTTTATTTCTGAAAGAATAGCATCAATAGTCATTTCAGTTGAATCTACAATTGTATACGCATATCCCACATACAACAAGTCGTGTGAGTCGCTACCTCCAATACCTCCAAGATTGAACGTTTTTGCAATCCTTGCAGTTTTTATATTAGTTTTTGGAAGGCTACAACTATTATATACTTCAATTGCTGGTATCTTTGTATGGATTTTTTCAAGCTTCTCTTTTTTGATTCCTGACATATTTCTAAAAAGGTGGGGGGCTATTGCTATTCCACCAGCATCAATAATTTTATCAACAGTTTCCTCAACAGAAAGAGCTTTGGCGATATCTTCTTTTATATTTAAGGCTAACATATGCCCGTCTGCTGTTGATATTTCAATACCTGGAATAACAATGAAACCCTTTGGTGCAACTTTTAATGCTTTGAGGCTGCTCTCAACAGTGTTGTGATCAGTAAGAGCCATTCCATGGAGACCCTTCTTTCTGAGCGATTTAATTATGTCTTGGGGGCTTCCCGCGCCATCATCTGAATATTGTGAATGAAGATGTAAATCCAATTTTAACATGGTTAAACGTCCGG
>CP070798.1:976434-990785 GCA_020343515.1 Thermoplasmatales archaeon
GCTGAGCGAGAGAAAATGGTGGAATTAAAAACTAAAGAGAGGGAACAAATAGCAAAACAAAAAGAAAAACAACGATTGAAAAAAATCAAAGCAAAAGAGGCATTAAGTGAAGCAAGAGAGAAAGAGCGAGAAGAAAAAAAATTAAAAGAGATAGAAGCGAAGAAGACATTGGTTGCAACTAGGGAAAAGGAGAGAGAGGCGAAAAGAGCTGAGAAGGAAAAGAAGGTAGAATTTAAAATTAAAGTGAGGGAACAAAAAGCGAAGGAAAAAGAGGCTACCACAGAGAAGGCAGCTGCCCCTCCGTTAACATATGAAAATGAGGAGCTCACTGAATGGGAATCTTATGATACAGAAGAGGAAATACCTGAAATCGAACATTACAATGCTAAACCATATACATATGAAGAATATGCTCTCTATAAGAAGGAGATAGAAACATCTGGGAATAAAAAAAGAATTATTCATTTTTTTAGCAAAAAAAAGCCTGATGTAGGAGAAGCCACTTCATTACCCGATGGTTTTGAAGTTAAACTTAATAAAAGAACAAAAGTTCCGTATCTAAGAAGGAAAAAATAGGTTTTTTGTTAAATCTTTATAAATGCTTTTTTGTATTAACAATTTGGTAGAATAATGGTTTGGAACGGTCCTTTAAATAAAATTGGCGATTTTCGATTCGAGATTCCATCTAACTATAACGGTGAGAAAAATACTCTAAGGATGAAGACTTCTGCTGTTATATATGCTAGTGACCATATGATTGATTCCATACGCAAAGATAGTGCACCGGAACAAGCTGCAAATGTTACGATGCTTCCAGGTATTGTGGGTAAGTCTCTTGCGATGCCTGATATTCATTGGGGATATGGATTTCCTATTGGAGGCGTAGCAGCTACAGATGCCGAAGAAGGGGTCATATCTCCTGGAGGAGTGGGATTTGATATCAACTGCGGCTGTAGGCTTGTTAGAACAAATTTACATGGCAGTGATTTAGATGCAAAAAAAATAAAAAGCCTCGTTGACGAGATGTTTAGAAATGTTCCCTCGGGTCTAGGGTCTAAAGCAAAAGTTCGTCTTAGTAGAAAGGAATTAGATGATGTTTTACAATTGGGAGCTCGTTGGGGTGTAGATAATGGATATGGATGGAGAGAGGATATTGAGTTTCTAGAGGAAAACGGATGTTTAGAATATGCTGATAATACTAAAGTTTCTGAAAGAGCAAAGCAGAGGGGCGCTCCTCAGTTGGGCTCTTTAGGGGCTGGAAATCACTTTCTTGAGATACAGAAAGTAGCTAAGATTTATGATTCTGGAGGCGCAAAAACGTTTGGAGTAAAAGATGAAGGGCAAATTATGATTATGATACATACTGGTTCACGTGGATTCGGCCATCAAGTTTGTTCTGACCATTTGCAGGTGTTAGAACAGGCCGTTCGAAAATATAACATCTGGCTTCCAGATAGACAATTGGCTTGTGCGCCGGTACATTCAAAGGAAGCACGAGATTACTTTAAAGCAATGGCATGTGCTGCAAATTTTGCCTGGTGTAATAGACAGATGATTGTGCATTGGGTTAGAGAATCTTTTGAAAAAATCCTCCAGGAAAAAGCTGAAGATTTGGATATGGGTATAGTGTATGATGTTTGTCACAATATTGCTAAAAAAGAAGAACACATAGTGAATGGAGAAAAAAGAAATGTATACGTTCATAGAAAAGGTGCAACCCGTTCATTTGGACCGGAAAAAAGCGAAATTCCACTGAAGTATAGAGATGTTGGTCAACCTGTTTTAATTCCTGGAGATATGGGAACAGAAAGTTATCTCCTTCGAGGAACAAAAGGGGCTGAGGAGACATTTGGGTCAACATGTCATGGTGCTGGCAGAGTTATGTCTAGACATTCAGCTGTTAAAAGATGGCGTGGCGAGGCCGTCATGAACGCTTTGAAGGAAAAAGGCATATATTCCCACCCTGCTAGCTGGAAGGTTATGGCAGAAGAGGCACCAGATGCCTATAAGGATGTTAGCGAGGTTGTTAACGTAACACACGGTGTCGGGATTTCTCTTAAAATAGCAAGGCTTTTGCCTCTGGGAGTTGTTAAAGGATAGCTAGATTAAATTTAGTTTTCACCAATTAGTTTTAAATGGTAGTAAACATATTAAGGGGTCATTATAAGGTGACACGTTTGGAAGATGTTGAAATCGTCGACTTTGAGGAAATGAATCTTCGTGATGCAATTGTTATTGCTGGTTTTCCTTCAATTGGCTTAGTCAGCACTATTGTCGCTAATTATTCCATAGATGCATTAGGTTTGAAACAGGTCGGAGCGCTAAATTCACCGTATTTTCCTACGCTTTCAGTTGTTCATACTGGTGAGCCTTTATCTCCTGTTCGAATATATGCAGGGGCTCTAGAAACTGGTGCAAAGATTGTCGTTTTTGTTTCGGAGTTCAAACCAAAACCTAACTTGATAAATTCTTTATCTAATGCAATTATGAGTTGGGTGAAAAATAAGGGATGTAAGCTTTTGGTATCCCCTGAAGGGATGGTGGTAGAGGGTAAATCTTCTAAGGAAGAGGATATCGTTGATGCCTATGCAATTGGATCGACAGAAAGAGCCCGACAGATACTTCAAAAATTGGATATCCCTCAGTTTAAAAACGGTATAATCGCTGGTGTTTCTGGAGTAATGCTAAATAAAGGGAAACAGGAAGACATCGATGTAATATCAATACTGGCGGAGGCGCATCCTAATTATCCAGATGCTCGAGCTGCAGCATCTGCAATAAATGTTATCGCCAAAATTATTGGAGTAGAAATAAACGTTGTACCGCTCTATGATGAAGCAGAACGCATAGAAAAACAACTTCAGAAGTTCCACAAACAAGCAAAACCAGTCGTATCTGGTGCAAGTCAGATTCCTCAGCCAAGCATGTACGGTTAGGTATAGTTTTAAACCACATTTTTTATCTGGTCGTCCAACAAATAACTTTTAAAAATCCTACGATATTGTTTTGTTGAATTATGAAAGAGATACCAAAAACTCATCCTCGTTATGCGTCACTCATAACACGGGAAAAAATTTCACAGGCAGTGAAAAATGGTATAGTTCACGAAACTGGTTTGATAGCTCATGGTAGGGGCGAGGCTTTTGATTATTTGCTTGGGGAGAAAACTTTGCCACAAGCAGATATGGCTGAAAAGGTTTCAACGGCCGCTTTGTTGTGCGCAAAGAGCCCTGTGATATCAGTGAATGGTAATGTTGTTGCTTTAGTTGCAGAAGATTGCATCAGTCTAGCAGATATCATCCCTGCGAAAATTGAGGTTAACCTTTTCCATAGAACCAAGAAGCGTATAGAAAAAATCTCAAAGGAGTTGTCAAATTATGGTGCAAAAAAGGTGTATGGTCAAAAGGCAGATGCAAAAATACCTGGTTTAGAGCATAGCCGTTCTTTGTGTGATAGAGAAGGTATCTATTCAGCTGATGTTGTTCTTGTTCCACTAGAGGATGGTGATAGAAGTCAAGCATTGAGAAAAATGGGTAAAACAGTCATAGCTATTGATTTGAATCCTTTATCTAGAACGGCAAGGTCAGCCAATATAACTGTTATTGATAACGTCACTCGTGCAATCCCAAATATTAAAAAATGGGGATATAAACTAAAAAATTTTAATAAAAACGAGCTTCAGGCTTTAATTGAAATGTGGGACAATGAAAATAATCTACGCGACATGGTATCTTATATTTCAAAAAGACTAAATTCATTGTTTTGATAGGTTTTCACATGTATAGAAGTCATTATTCAAAAGATGTTACAAAAAAAGACTATGACAAATCAATAATGGTAGCGGGTTGGATTGAGGATATACGAAACATTGGGTCTATTGCATTTATTATCCTGCGTGATAAAAAGGGTACGCTTCAACTTACTGTTTTGAAAAAGGAAAACCCTGAATTATTTGAAAAGTTAACATCCTTGTCACGAGAGTCAGTTGTATCAATAAAAGGAATCTGTAAAGAGAATGAAAAGGTGAGAAATGGCTATGAAATTTTGCCTAAAACATTTGAAGTTTTGTCTGTTGCAAAGGCACCATTGCCTTTAGGTGTAGTTGACAAGGTTGAAGCAGACTTTGACACTAGGCTGGATAATAGATTTATCGATCTTAGAAAACAGAGAAACCGGGCAATCTTTACCATAAGAAATGCTGTTTTTGCAGTTGCTCATGAATATCTACAATCACAGGGCTTTATAGAGGTGCATACTCCAAAGATTACCGCTAGTTCTTCTGAGGGTGGAACAGATGTTTTCAGGTTAAAATATTTTGAAAAAGAGGCGTTTCTTGCTCAATCCCCTCAATTATATAAACAAAGTTTGATGGCAACAGGTCTTGATAGAGTATATGAAATTGCATGGTATTTCCGCGCTGAGGAGCATAATACTCGTAGGCATCTAAATGAATCTACCGCTGTTGATCTTGAAATGGCGTTTATTAGCGATGAAGAAGAAGTAATGAATGTTTTAGAAAATCTTGTTCATGCTATGTGGAAAAGAGCAAGCGAATGTAAAAATGAAATACGGGTTCTGGGAAAGAAAATTATTGTTCCAAAGTTGCCCTTTACAAGAATTGTCTATGATAAAGTAGTAAACAAATTGCAGGAGAGAAACTCTAGTATACAATGGGGCCAAGATCTTAGAACTGACGATGAACGCCTACTGGGAGATATTATGAAGGAACATGGCACAGAGTTTTATTTTATTACTAAATATCCTCTTGAATCAAAGCCTTTTTATACAATGCCTGAAGGAGATAAATACTCGCGTGGTTTTGATTTAGCATGTAAAGGTGTTGAAATCGCCTCTGGTAGCCAGCGTATACACGAGGTGAAATTGTTGGAAGAACGGATGAAGGTATGCAATCTAAGCCCTAAAGATTTTGAATCATATCTTAACGCATTCAGATACGGTATGCCTCCCCATGGTGGTTTTGGTTTTGGTATTGAACGATTTTTAATGGAGTTACTTGACATTAAAAATATCAGAGAATGTATTTTATTCCCACGTGATAGAACACGCCTCACCCCTTAGAAGACACAAGCTATTTCAATAGGTTTTCAATTATATCTATTCTGGGAGTAGATGAACGTATCAAAGCTGTTATTGGCTGAACCACCAAGAATCTACTGGTTTGTAATGGGTGAATATCTTCCACCGCCTACAACACTTCTGATTATTGCAGCATACATTGAACGAGAACTACCAGATATAGAAATAGAGATACTTGACTGCCAGGCAGAGAGAATGGGCTGGCAGGGTCTTGAAAAATATATCGAATCATCAGATCCATCAATGGTTTTAACCTCAGGATTCACCTGTAATGCTTATTCATGTGCACGAACCGCCGAAATTGCAAAAACCATAAACAAAGATATTATTACTATTGTTGGAGGCATACATTTCTCATCTGTTCCAGAGGAATCACTCATTGACTTCCCAGAGATTGATTATATAATTAGAGGCGAAGGAGAACTCACAATTGTAGAGTTAATAAAATCATTGAACAATGGGAAAAAAATTGGAAATATAAAGGGATTATCATTTAGACATAGGGAAAAAATTATACATACACCGTCACGTCCATTTATTAAAAACCTTGATGAATTGCCATATCCTGCTTATCATCTCATTGAAGACTATGTTAAATATTACCATTTCTCTATGATGGCTGGAAAAAACACGAGATATATGGTACTGGAAGGAGCAAGAGGATGTGATCATCGGTGTTCATTTTGTACACAATGGAGCCATTGGGGGGGCATGTGGAGAACAAAATCAGTAAAACGAATCGCAGATGAAATTGAACATTTAAATGAGACCTATGGCGGTGTCTTTCTCTGGCTGACTGATGACCACTTTAAAATTAATGTGCGCGGGAAGAAACTTTACGATGAACTAAGGCATCGAAAATGTAAAGAGGATATCATGCTGTTTTTACAGGCGCGAACTGATGATGTTGCAAAAAACCCAGATCTTGTTAAAAAACTACGGGAAATCGGTACCTATTGGATCATGTGCGGTGTTGAAAGTGATGCGGAAGCGACATTGAATGAATTCAAAAAAGGGACAAAAAACCAACATGCCTATGCGACAATGAAAATTCTCAGAGATAACGATATATTCTCACATGCTATGTTTGTCATTGGCTCAAGGAGAGATACCCACGAATCAATTGAGCGATTAAGGGAGTTCTCAATTGACTTAGAGCCTGATTTTGCAATCTATACTGCTTTGACGCCGTTTCCTGGTACTATGTACTACAAAACAGCGCAACAAAACAAGTGGATAGATGATACTAATTATACGAACTATGACATGGCACATGCAATAATGCCAACGGAAACGCTCTCAAGACAAGAAGTTCAACATGAACTGTGGAAATGTTATCAAAACTTTTACGGATCCTATGCTAGAAATATTGCTGGAGTGTTTTCAAAAAACAAGCTGAAAAGAAACCTGTATCGGCATATGGCAGGACAGCATGTATTGAGGAAATTCAGGAGATTGATTTGAAAAAGGTGGAGAATGTTTTTTACTATCTTATTCTTTCAACTGCTGCAGCATTCCTATTGCTAGTATTGGCTTTTTTTAGTTCCTCTAATATAAACACTATTGGGACACATGATAGATTATTCGTAGGTGGAGTATTTGTAGCGAGTTGCATATTCGGTATATCACTAGCGATTTATCCTGGTTGGTTAAGAAGATCTTTGAAAATTGGAAGCCGTAGCGAAAATAAGCGAAAGCCTCAAAAAACAATGAGGAAGGGTCATCATCCAGATTGTGATCAATTTCAGAATCACATCATTAGAATTGGAAATAAAACACTCTGCGCTGGTTGCTTTGGCCTGTCCATGGGTTCCATTATATCAATTTTTTTGATGATCATCTATGTGATAATTACTAGTGGATGGCCTCCGGTCATGTTTCGTTTCTTGCTCCTCATTGGATTGATCATGATTGGTTTTGTCTATGTAGAAATCATGTTCCCAATGAGAAATACAATTGTTCATGTCCTTTCTAATGTTTTTCTCGTTATAAGTTTTCTTATAATTGCCATTGGTATATTTGAGATAACAGGTAGTAAAATCTATGGAACAGTAGGTATACTACTATCATTTCTCTGGTTAGATACGAGGGTTCAACTCTCTCGTTGGTGTCATACTTTAATTTGTAGCAATTGTAACGAAACATGCAAGATGTATTGATGGTTTTATTTCTTGGTTATTATTTGAATACCGGTAATAATAATTGCTACCGCCACAATCAAACCGATAAGCCACCACCATTCAAAATTTACAAGCCAGCTAGGTAACCTATCTTTGAGTTCAGTTTGTGGTATGACCAATCCAAAGATAATCCACAGACCAATAAGAATGACAATGATCCCCCAGAATACAGGGGCTAAGGGACTATGTTCTCCAACAACACACGCCTCGTCACACCGATCTTTTTCTTTTTTTACACCAGTTAAAGAAGCACCGCATTTAGAACAAAACTCTGCATCATCCTCATTTTTCTTCCCGCATTTTGCACAATATACCATGATTTTCCTCCAGTCTATCAATCTATAAACTGAAAATAGTTTATAAAACCTTTTTTTTACAAATTCTACTTTTTTATTATCCAGTAAATTAGAAATCAAATTGTTATCTGCAAAATATGTTTGTTCTGCTCTGAAAACATAAAAGTATGTAAGCTACTTGAACTCGAGTTCACCGGTAAAAAACCATGGTCTCCTCCAGTACATTTAAAATTATAGATTGTACCAAATATATTCTGATGCACTACAATTGGCCCTTAAAAAATTTCAAACCACTGGTTTTATTAAGAAAGAACTTATATACAACCCTATCTGGGAGAGGTATATCTCATGAAAAAGCAATTATTGATAATAGGAGTAACGCTGGTTTTTCTCATAGCGGGGTTAAGTGGATGCTTGGGAACTGTAACAAAGAATTTCAACGGGGAGTATGAAGCTAATGAAAATACCATTTTAAAGATTAAAAATATCAATGGGGAAATTAAAATCAATAGCTGGGATGGCATTAACGTGACGCTGAACGCTGTTATTAGAAGTTATGTGGGAAATGATGAACTTGAAAACATTAATATCGAAGTTGTTGAAAGCAATAATGTGATAGATATAGAAACAAAATATCTTGGGACTGGGAGTGTCCAAGCTAGTACGGATATGACAATCAAGATTCCCACATATGTTAATGTTGACAGCGTAATCACCTCAAATGGAGAGGTACAAATTTCAGATATTAAAGGAAATATAACAGCTCATAGCTCCAATGGAGCAATGAAAATAGCAGATGTAGATGGCTATGTAAAAGTAAGTTCAAGTAATGGTAATTTAGAGGTTAAAGGAACAACGGGCGTTGACGATTTGACTACCTCAAATGGAGAAATCTATGCGGAAATATTTGACTTTCAAAAGAATATAACCATAAGCACAAGTAACGGTGGGATTAAATTGTACATAAATCCTTCCCTTAATGCTAACATCGAGATGACAACATCCAATGGTCAAATATCCATAAGAGGCATATCATTGAATTTAACATTGTCAGAAGAAAAACACAAAATAGGGAAACTCGGTGATGGTGGCAATACGCTGAATATCCATACTTCGAATGGCAATATAAACCTATACAAGCTAGAAATATAATTACAATTCTATTAAAAAATAACTTCAATAATCCTCAAATCTATCAGACAAACAACGCCTCTCTTTTCTAAAAATACGGGACTTGAACACCAATCTACCAGTAAAATTTTTAATTTGCTAAACGAGCTTCAAAATAGCAATTGACAAGTTATCCCCTCTTTTTTAAAAGCCTTAGAAAGTTCATTCTTCTTCTGAGTAAAGAATGAGGGAGTCTTTGCATATTCTAAATCATACTTTTTGTATATCCGATCCGCATAATGGTAGTTCATTTTATCAATCAACACATAATCTACCTTCCCACTTAGTTGTGCCACTATTCCTTCAACCTTTGGAAGCACAGGTGCAACCATCGCAAACACCTTAATACCTTCAGAATATAGGTTCTCTAATGTTTCAATCCTTTGTTTAACCGAAGGTGCATTTGATTCAAAAATTTTCCTGATATCCTCATCTGCTGTAGTAATTGATAACCCTACTTCGATATCATCAAATCTTTTTAATAAATGTATATCACGCAATACAAGTGGAGATTTCGTCTGAATTGTAACGAGCCACGCTTCATTTGATAAAACTTCGAGACAACTTTTCGTAAGTTCATATTTTTTCTCCAATGGTTGATAGGGATCACACATCCCACTTATCCAAACCTTGCCAATTTTTTTCTTTTTTATCTCACGTTTAAGTAGGCGCTCTGCATTAATTTTCACATCAACAAAACTGCCCCAGTCTTCACTATGACCTGTGAACCTCTTCATAAATCGTGCATAGCAATATGTGCACCCATGTTCACATCCAATGTAAGGATTAATGGTGTAATCCGAAACCTTGGATTTGGACAGGATAGTTTTTGCATAAACCTCTTTTACAATCATAAAACCATTTCTTTAAAATTTACTCTCTTTAATTATACATCTCCTTTAGTATTCTCTTTGAAATCTTTCCAGACCCCAACTTAGGTATGTGGTCTATAAAATCTACTGACTTTGGAACCTTATAGTCCGCTATTCTTTCCTTGCAGTAATTGATGATATCTTTCTCAGTTACTTTCTCTCCTGCGTTGAGGACGACAATCGCTTTTACAATCTCACCCCATTCCTCATCAGGTATCCCTACAACTGCTGCCTCCAACACCGAGGGATGAGCGTACAAGACGTTCTCTACTTCTATGGAATAAACATTTTCTCCCCCAGTTATAATCATATCATTTTTACGGTCAACAATGGTGACATATCCCTCTTGATCGATTACAGCCATGTCTCCAGTGTAAAGCCAGCCGTTCTTGAAAACCTTCGTTGTTTCCTGTGGCAACTTCCAGTATCCCTTGGTAATAGTTTCTCCTTTCACGATGATTTCTCCAACCTCTTTGTTATCAGGCTTCACTTCCTCTCCCCTTTCGTTGACGACTTTCATCTCAACACCTAAGAATACCCTGCCAGTGGTTGACTTGTACTTTAACTGTTGTTCATAGGGGAGAGATCGGAGGTGATCTTTCAATATTGACATGGTGAGGAAGGGACTGGTTTCTGTCATGCCATAGGTCTGAATATAGTCGCATTTAAAAGTTTCAATAATCTTCTGTACCAGCTGGGGCGATATGGGAGCTCCCCCGCTGAGAAGTACTCTTAGAGAGGAGTAATTGTATTTGTCCACCTTCGGGTAATTAACGAGACGGTAATACATGGTGGGCACCAAATTAGTAAGTGTCACCTTCTCTTTCTCCATACAGTCACAAACTGTCTTTGGGTCAAAATCTTTCATTAGAATATGGGTTCCTCCAACCAGTGTTATAGCCCAGGTAGCCCATGCATCTGCTAAATGAAATAGAGGAGCTGCATGGAGCCACACGTCATCACTACTAAGTCGCAACTCGGTAATTGTATTGAGGGCATGTAGATACACATTTTTATGAGAGAGTACTACTCCCTTTGCTTTACCTGTAGTACCACTTGTATAGTAGATATGTGCAACATCTTCTTCCCCCACATCAATAGAGGGTATATTGGATGAGTGAAAAGCTATAAAATTCTCGTATTCTTTTCCAGTTCTAATGATTTTGAGGTTTTTTCCAATTATTTCGTTAATATAGTTAACCTTTGCAAAATCTTTGTTTGCAATTAACAACCTTGTTTCTGAGTTCTTTAGGATATAGACCAATTCTCTGGTAGAAAGATGATGATTCAATGGAACCAAGGCAACCCCAATTTGTGCGACTCCAAAGTAGCTTTCCAAAAAGTAATGGCAGTTTTTATGGAGAATTGCTAGCTTATCATTCTTTTTCATTCCCTCTTCTAGAAGAGCATTAGCTAGCTTGCCAACTCTATCACCAAACTGTCGATAAGTAAATTCTCCGCAGTTGCAAACTACTGCTCTCTTTTCAGGATATAATTCCAGGACCTTGGGCAGAATTTGGGTCAGATTCATGTGATATTCACACTAATAGGGTTTGAGATAACAAGTATAATTTCTCTTATAATTTAAAAGATACTATTCTGTTTTTCAGATTTCTACCAAAATCTTAAACTAAGTAAGGTTTAAATATCCTCCTTTATTGCAATATCAGGTGAAAAAATGCCAACTATAATCCATTTTGACATCCCGGCTGATGATATTGAACGTGCTAAGAAATTTTATACTGAACTTTTCGGGTGGAAAATTGAAAAGGCTCCAGGCCCAATGGAATATCTTTTCATAAGTACCACAAATGAAAAGGGTGAAGAGGGAGTTGGTGGTGGGATGACCAAAAGAGATAAACCACACGAGACAATCACTAACTTTGTTGATGTCCCATCAGTGGATGAATATAGTGTTAAAGTTGAAAAACTCGGTGGTAAAGTAGTGGTCCCTAAGATGACTGTGCCAAATTTTGGTTACCTTGCTGTTTGCCTTGATACCGAAAATAATACCTTTGGTCTTTGGGAGTCAGATCCAAACAGCCTTGCACATTAATTCATGCTAATGGTTGTTTTGCACAATAATTATTTGCTCCAAAAATATTAATATAACCCAAATGTTTTACAAAATGGTGAAGGGATGCGGATAGATTTTGAGAAAATGCATATTGAAACTGAGAAAAGATTTTATCAGAAAATGAATAAGCAGAAATCTTTTCTATTATCTTTAATAATTGTTGGATTGGGATCATTCTATCTTTATTTTCAGTATTGGTCGGTAGAGCATCATGGGACAATGGAATTTTTGCTCTGGACTTTATTTGTAGGTGTTTTATTTGTTTCTCAAACAGTGATCGGATATTCTGTTTTTGAATATGAACGGAAAAAATATATTGGAAAATAGGCTTCTTGGTCGTCCTGTTCCTATAATCTCCAAAAATGTTAAGAACGTAAAGATATAATCTAAAGTCAAATGAAAATTGAACGGAAAACACTCTGCCTATCAATGATGGGCTCTGCAATTTTAACAGGGATAGTTGTAATTTTCCTTTTAACTTATACAATTCCTTATCGACTAGCTGAACCTCAAGCTTTCCGGATAAAGGAAATAATAATTGATGTTCTTGATAGTCAACTTTATGTTCCTTATTGGATGGTAACTGTAATCTCTTTCGTATTATTCGTAACCCTAACACTTGTGTTCTATTTTTTAATAAGTTATTTAAGGAAACAAAAAAAGTAGCGTTATTATCTAAATAATCATGTGATTTTTGGTTTTGAAAGCCTCCAAAAATGTTAATATGGCGTATGAGAGATTCTGAATGAAATGAATGAAACTTTGAAAACACTTTTACAAGCAATAGGAATTTCATCTTTGTTGTATGGAGTGCGAATCCTATTTGTTGAAATACCTCAGATTTTTTCAAGTGAATCTGGAAGTTACGCCCAAATTCAAGCCATAAGTAGGTTAAGTGCAATGCCGTTTTTATTTTTAATGACAACAGGGATTCTTTACTGTATAATTGCGTGGGCAAAGAACAAAGGAAAAAGTAAGAATTGACTAAATAATCACTTTGTTTTTTATATGGTGCCCAAAAAATATTAATATACTTATAAACATTTGTTTTCATATATGAGTAAAAGGGGAGGCAAAAAACATCCAAAGGTTCGGAAAGAAGTAGACTCTTTTCTTTATGAAAGAGAAAGAAAAGCAATTGACTCTTTTCTTGAAGAAAAAGAAATAAAGAAAAACGATATAAATAAAGAAAAGAAGGTAATGAAATTTGGAAAAGGCGATCTAATTTTCGTAATTGTTTATTTTTTAATTTATTTTTTACTTTTGATAACCCTTTTAATAATAACACCTTTAAATTTAGATGCCCCTTATGAAGAAATAATTCTTTGGGATAAACTCTCATGGGTTCTACTTTACACAATCGGTGTTCCAATACTCTATTTATTAATTCGATCGAGCTATAAAAAGAAAAAGAGGAATTAGCCATAGAAGCATTCAGTGAATACTTCGAAGAAGCAGATGATAAAAATAAGATAATGGAGGTCGTTAGGAAACAATTAGAGAGTAAAAGTCCAAAAACTCAGAAGAAAGCTAAGGGATTCCTTAAGAATTGGGAAAAACGAGTAAACATTTCAAACAAGGATTTATAGATTGTTCAAGTTCAAATCTCTTTTTGAAAAAAATTCTGTTTTCTCCTGTTGAGTATTTAAAGGAGTGCAGGGGACGAGATTTGAATACATTTTTACCGGTAAAAATAATATTTTTTTACTGCATACTCAAAATACAAAATTATTTTGTACAATTTTCTCGTAATAATTTTTAAATACTCTACTTTTCTTTGTTTGTGATAGGTGTAAAGAATGAGTGATTTCGTTATTGGTATACCAATTGGTATGGCAATTGGCATTGCAATAGGGCTTAACCTTGGAATTATTATAGGGAGGAAACAAAAACCTTGGTCAGAGCTAACAGAGGAAGAAAAAAAGATTCGTAAAATTGCCATTGGAGTAGGGATTGTTATCCTTTTATTAGGAATCATTGTATTTTTATGGCAACTTTTTACGTGATGTTTAGATAATTGTCAACTCATTTTTAGCCGATCTTTTCTTCCGTAAAACCTTCAGAACTTCAAAAACAAATAGGAATATCAAAGTAGCCAAACCTACAAGTCCCCAATCAGTAATCTTTAAACCACTAAAAACCAGGAAATCACTAATAAATGGAGCATAGATTGCAATAAAGACTAAGCCTATAGAAACTACTATTGAGCCCAGTAGAATCTTGTTGGTGAATAAATTACGGTTGAATATTGAAGTACGGTCATATCTCCACTGGAGGATGTTGATGTATTGACAGAAAACAATTGTGACATAAGCTAAAGCAGTAACCTGAAAATAAGGCAAGATGTTTGTATCATTAACATTTAGTGTTATTCCTTCTCGTTGCATGAAGAAGAGGAAATTCGAGAAGGCTAACCCACCTATTAAGACACCTAGAAATATAAATTCAGTTGCAGAACGTCGGTTTACTATGTGTTCCTTAGGATTTCGTGGGGGAGAGGCCATTACTCCCTTTGCGGGAGGGTCAAATGTTAAAAAAGTGAGAGGCATGATTTCTCCTATTAGATCAATAGCAAGAACCTGCACAGCAAGTATAGGTATAGGATAATTCCATAAGGCAACACCAAGTAAACCAAATAAAACCAAGGCTAACTCTGCTA
>CP070798.1:990885-1004931 GCA_020343515.1 Thermoplasmatales archaeon
TGAAGATTTATCTAAATCTTCAGGCTTTGTTTTACTGTGAGTAAGTTTTGCAGCCATGGCAGGTAGTTTCTCTGGGTTTGGAGTAAAGCCAATCAGTTTAACATTCATCAATTTCCCCGTAGCTAAAAAGATATGTGGCTTTAATATTTTTGATATTGGTACTGTTTTTCAAATTTTTCAGGGCTTACAATACGTTATTTTACCAATTGTTATAGCGAGTAAAAAGGCATTTTAATAAAACAGTAAGGTTTTTTAAAGGCATTTTATTACCTTCGGATGACAAGTCATATACTTGGGAGGATAAAATGTTAGCCTTTGTAATCACAACGGTCCTTTGTTTCATAACATACCTCCTTTTAACGACAGGTAGTGGAACATTGGGACTTTGGAGTTTGGAAGAGATTTTGGTTGGAGCTATTCTTTCGCTAATTGTTGGATCCCTAGCTAGAACTATTTTCGTAAAAGATAATTTCAGGATGTTGAACCCTGTCAGATGGATAATTTTTATCGCATATGTAATCGGACCTTTTTTTGTCGCCATGGCAAAAGCAAACGTAGACGTTGCATATCGTGTCATTACTGGTAAAATAAACCCCGGGATTGTAAAAATATCTCCTGATTTGAAAACAGATTTTGGAATAACTATGCTTGCAAATTCGATAACACTCACACCAGGTACATTAAGTGTGGACGTTGATGAAGATAAAAACGATCTCTATGTACATTGGATAAATGTTAAAAAGAAGGCTTTGGAAAAAAAACCCGTTAACTATAGATATGTCTGCGGCAAATTTCCAAATTGGATTAGGAGGATTGCAGAATGATGGAATTTTTTAATACTTTTTTAATCAGTTTACTGGTTCTCTCATTTTGTATTTTAATGGCCTTAATTAGAGTAATCCGTGGACCAACTGCACCAGATAGAGTAGTTGGCATAGATACAGTAAATACCATTGTAATCTCTGCCATGGTTATCTTTGGGGCAGCGTTTCAGGAGGTAATCTATATTGATGTAGCGATTGTCTACGCCTTGCTTTCATACATTTCTACTTTGTTTATTGCCAAATATTTAGAAGGAGGGGATTTCTAAATGATTTTTAATCTCATTATTTACATTCTTCTGGCGATTGGAGTATTTTTCAACTTACTTGCTGGTGTAGGCCTACTCCGTTTCCCCGATGTATATACAAGACTTCATGCTGGAACAAAATGTACCACGTTTGGATCTATTTTTATCTGCGGTTCAGTAATCCTTATCGGCCTTAGGATGTGGTATACAGGCTCTACAGATGGATCTGTTTTGGCAATTCATACCATTTTTGCTTTAGTTGCAATACTACTTACCAATCCGACAGGTGCACATGCTATTGCTCGTGCCGCGCATCGTAGCGGAGTTGCACCAGTTAGAGCCGTTGTAGATGATTTACAAAATAATACTTTGAAAAAGGAGGAAGAAAAATGACGTTTTTAGAACTTCTTCATATTATTGTTCCTATATTAACAGTTGCAGCTTCTGTAGTTGCTGTATTGCTAAAAGACCTTCTCGCTGCTGTTATTGCCGTTGCCGCTATGAGTTTATTGCTTTCTCTCGAGTTTTATATTCTCCAGGCACCTGACGTTGCAATAGCACAAGCTGGAGTAGGTGCCTGTTTAACTACTGCGATTTTTGTCATTGCAATTAGAGCTACAAAACGGATGGAGGGAGAAGCATAATGTCAACAAGAAATATTGCTGCAGTAATTGTTTTTTCCATAGTAACAGTATTTTTTATTTTCACCGCTCTTCTCATGCATTCATTCGGTGTGCCAGATGAATCAGATATGGATGATTATATCATTGAAAATACTCAGGAAGAAACTGGTGCAAATAACGGTGTTACAGCAGTCGTGTTCGATTATCGAGGTTTTGATACCCTTGGTGAGGCAACAGTACTGTTTACTGCTGTAGCTGCTGTTATAATGATTTTTAGGAGGCTAAAAAATGACTGAGATGTCAAAAATTGTTAGAACCATTACCAGTATTACCTTCCCTTTTGCTATGATATATGGGTTGTATGTTATAGCCCATGGTCACCTTACTCCTGGGGGAGGTTTCCAAGGTGGTGCTGTTGTAGCTTCAGCTTGCGCAATGATTCTCGTAGCCTTCGGCTCTAAATGGACGATAGATAAAATAAAAGAAAAAAAACTTTCAGCTTTTGAAAGTTTGGGAGCAATTGGGTTTATTGCTCTTGCGTTATTAGGCCTTGTTTTTGGAGTTGCGTTTTTCAATAATTTTTTAACAGGTTCAAATTTCTTATTTGGAAATATACCGCCCACGGGTTCAGTATTTGCAGATATAAACACGGGTGGTGTACTTCCATTAATGAACTTTGCAGTTGGTTTGAAAGTGATTGCAGGTTTGTTTGTAATTGTTCTGGTCATGGCATATGCAACCACTAGTTTTAAGGGGGTTAAGAAATGATTTACAATATTCCTTATATAGCGGTTGCTGCCCTGGTTCTTATAGGTTTATACGCACTTGTTTTCAAAAGAAACTTGATCAAATTGGTTATTGGAGTAGTACTGATCGAAAGCGGTGTTAACCTATTTTTAATAATCCTAGGGTATAGGGAGGAGAGTATTGCACCGATTTATACAAGTTCACCTGGAGGCGTTATGTCTTTTCCAGTTCCTCAAGCTCTGACTCTTACGAGCATTGTTATAGGGGTTGCGGTTATTGCGTTGATGTTGTCCCTGGTAATCCATATTTATAGGCATTATGGAACCTTGGATGTTAGAAAAGTGAGGAGGCTGAAGGAATGAACATGCCTGATTACACCATACCACTAGTTGTGGCTATTCCTCTCCTGGGCGCATTCCTAACTCCTCTTGTCAGCAGAATTAATGACAAACTTAGAAATGTCTTTGTAATCATTGTACTTGCTTTGAATGCATTACTTGTTTTTTTACTTGCTTCAGATATTCTTACTACCGGAATAAAAACTTATGTTTTTGGTGCTAAAGATCTTACTTACCCAATAGTAAGGATTCTTTTCGAAGTTGACGCAATGAGTATTTTCATGGCAATAATAAGTTCAATATTGGTACTAGCTGCCGTAACATACTCATGGGCATTCATGAAAGAAAACACTGGTTTAGACAAGTATTACACGCTTATCTTGCTCTTAACTGCAGGTATGCTTGGAATGGTGTTTACAGGCGACATGTTTAACTTCTTTGTATTCCTTGAAATAACGTCAATTGCCTCCTGTGCACTCATAGCATTTTGGACCGACGTTGGCGAATCAGTCGAGGCTGGATTCAAATACATAGTAATTAGTGCGACGGGTGCACTGTTTGTCTTATTTGCAGTTGCTTTGCTTTATGGTCAATATAATGCATTAAATATTGCACAGCTTTCAAGCGTGATACAGTACACCTTTTTAGATAAAATCGCACTTGTTTTATTGATAGTTGCTCTTGCAATGAAAGCAGGGATTGTACCCATGCATATGTGGCTCCCTGATTCATATGGCAGCGCCCCCTCAACAATATCAATCGTACTGGTCAGTGCTACCTTGGCCAGTTTATATGGTGTGCTAAGAGTTGTTTTCACATTATATGGCAATGCATTATCGACGATAGCTAACTTTGATATTTCTGTCAATGTGTTTATTGGTTGGTTTATTGTAGCCTTAGCCGTCATTTCAATCATTGTAGGAGTAACTATGGCACTAATACAATCTGATTTCAAGAGATTGATTGCATATGGTGCTGTTGCAGAAATAGGATACATGTTTCTTGGAATTGGTGCAGGTCTCACTGCTCTAGGAACTGCCTATGGTAGAACTGCATTAAACGGGGGTATTTTTCACATAATGAACGATGCATTAGATGTAGGTCTTCTGTTTTTAGTGGCAGGCGCCATATATTATGCAACACGAGAAAGATCACTTGATAGACTGGGTGGGCTTGCAAGAAATATGAAATATACAACAGCTTTTTTCATAATAGGTCTTCTTGCCGTTGCAGGCATGCCTCCATTAAATGGATTTGCCTCAAAAATACTCATATATGAATCAACCTTTCAACTCAATCCTATACTAGCGATTGTGGCAATATTGTGTAGTATATTGTTGCTAGCAGTATTTGTAAAGGTATTCCATTCTGCTTTTATGGGACCACAGCTACCAAAGTACAAGGATGTTAAGGAAGTTCCAAGGAGTATGCTATTTGTTATGGGTGTTATTGCCTGCATTATTGTTTTCATCGGTTTGTTCCCAGAGTTTGTCATAAACAATGTTGTAGAACCCGCGGCAAATGCATTGGTTGGATATTCAGAATACGTATCTCAAGTTGTAGCGGGAGGTATCTAAAATGTTCACCGTTGAGACAGGTAGTGGTTTTTGGAATCCAATTATATGGGCTATTGCAATATTTGTGGCTTTCCTCCTGATCTATATCCTCAGAAGTTTTGGTAAAAAAGAATACAAAAAAGATACTGAACAGATAAAATCATTTCTCTCTGGAAACCCTGAGTATGAAAAAGAAAAAATGCACGTAAAAGCAAGTAACCTATACTGGGGTTTTACAACAAGCCTAAAAGGATTATACACGATTTTACGAAGAATGCACACCGGGAATACAAGCGATTACGTTCTATGGTTTGTAATCATACTAGCTATTTTCCTATTAATTGAGGTGTTGTAATGGCTATATTGGAAACCTCTGAAACTGTTTTGAGAATTATTCTTGGTACTGTTGGTGTTGCAATATTTGGGATATTATTTGGTCTATTGTATAAAGGTATTGATCGTAAAATCTCTGCTCATATGCAAGGTCGCATTGGTCCACCGATTATACAGCCTTTTAGAGATGTCAAAAAATTGTTTGTAAAAGAGAATATTGTGCCTGAAAATGCTATACCTTGGATATTTAATCTTGTGCCACTTCTGGGTTTAGCAGCCACAATATCAATTTTAATCTATTTGCCAATCGGTGGTTTGTCTCCAATAATGTCATGGGGCGGAGATCTTATATTAATTCTTTATCTGTTAATTTTCCCCTCACTTGCCTTGGTTATAGGGGGCTTTTCATCAGGTTCTCCATACGCCATTGTTGGTGCACAGAGAGAAATGGCGACAATGATCGCCTATGAATTTCCTCTTGCTATCATCATAATAAGTCTTGCATGGAAATTAACCCAAATGGGAAGTGAAAATGTATTTGCATTGTCCACTATCGTTGGCAATCCCATATGGAATAATATTACAGGCCCATTAGGTTTCATTGGTTTTGCGATTTTACTGCTTATATTGGTTATTGTTACTCCAGCTGAACTATCTAAGATACCGTTTGATGCACCTGAAGCAGAAACCGAGATAGCAGGTGGGCTTCTTGTTGAATATTCTGGTAGAAACCTCGCAATGTTTTACCTTACTGATGCTGTAAAAACAGTGGTTATGGCATCGATAATAGTTGTGTTGTTCTTCCCATATAATCTTTCTAATTTACCATTACTTGGTTTGGAAAGTGGGAGTTACCTTGCATATGCTGCTGATATTATATTCTATCTGCTAAAGGTGTTTCTAGTAATACTGTTTTCAGTGACATTAATACGTGTAGCAATTGCGCGTTTGAAAATTGATCAGATTGTATACACCTACTGGATTCCACTCACTCTGTTAAGTCTTGTTGGATTGATTTTTATCATGTGGGATGGATTTATAATGAACGTACTTGGACTGGCATAGCCAAGAGCCGTAGCCTTTAAACATAATTCTATTAAATCAAATCCTAGTTTAAGGGAACGGTTTTACATGGATAAAAACCCTAGAAATGCAGATAATAGAATTGTTTTTTCCGTTCTATCAATACCTACAATAATGTTGATCATAGGATATTTTATCTATCCTTTTCCACCTAGCGATATGGCAAGGATGCTCATTCAATTACCAATTTTCTTAGGATTAATCCTACTAGGAATTGGGTTTTTATGGAGAGAAAAAAGAACAGGTGGAAAAATTAAGATTTTAGGATGGCTAGTCTTCGCGTTTTTCTGGGCGACATCACCAAATTACTTGTATCTTTCAGAGGGAGGAGATATCGTCAACGCAGTACTCTGTATCCTTGGTGTTTACCTACTAGTTTACATCGCTTATCATGAATGGCTCTCATTAAGTAGAGGGGAGACGGTCTCATGTCTAAATTGGTTTGCTGGTGCAACATTTTTAGCAGGCATTATTTATTTTACAATCGATAGCCCTGTTTTTCCCGCGATAAAAAACATTATGATCGAGATGGTTGCATCTCAGACATCTGGACTGTTAAACTTTTTAGGCCTTGAATCTTTCTCTAGCGGTCCTTTTGTTTATTATCAAGGTTATCCGATTATGATTATATTCTCTTGTACTGCAGTGCAATCAATGGTATTGTTCGTTGGTATGATAGTGCCCTTGAATAATGCAGTTTTGAAGAGGAAGATTTATGGTCTTCTAGTCACAATACCACCAATCTACTTTCTTAATCTTATACGAACTTCCTCAGTAATATACTTGGCAGGAGGAGGTATTACTTCGGTAGAGGTTGCACATAACATTATAGGGAAAACTGGGTCTTTGATTGCCCTAGTTGTTTTTGCATTCATAATATTTAGAATTTTGCCAGAATTGTATGATGAAATAGTCTGTATAATTGATTTACCAAAGAGAAAAGGCCCTGTTGAAAACTTTTTTATCAATTTACTGGGGAAAAAGAAAGATGAAAATCGCTAAGGGCGGTCTATCTTGGATTATACCCTTTTTTTTAATTACTATATCGTTTATTTTTTTGACTTTTTATACTAATGGAATGTTGAAGTACGTCGCTTATTCTCTATCTATATTGTCGTTGTTTATTTCACTTGTTTTGTTGTTGTTCTTCCGAGATCCCCATAGAAAGATTGGAAATGGTATTGTTGCTGTGGCAGATGGCGTGATACGAGAGATTGTAAAAGTAGACGACGAGGATGTCGGGGCAAGTACAAAGATTTCAACGTTTATGAATATCCATAATGTACATGTTAATCGCATGCCTACAGATGGAGAAATAAAAGATATAATTCATCATAAAGGTGCCCATACTCCTGCGTTTAAAAAAGAATCAGAAAAAAATGAAAGAGTAACAATATTGATAAAAACAGGAATAGGAATAATTAAAATTGTGCAAATCGCTGGAATCCTTGCGCGGCGTATTGTTCCATATGTTAAAAAGGGAGACACCGTCAAAAAAGGGGGAAAAATTGGAATAATCAGGCTTGGTTCCCGAGTAGATGTATATCTGTCAACGAAAAAGATTAAATCTATTAATGTTAAGGCGAAGGATAGGATAAAAGCAGGAGAAGATACAATTGCAGAAATATATGATTAAATTGTTGTCTATCGCAGATCTTATCAGTTTAATTAATGCCTGTTTTGGCTTTCTTGCTATACTTATACTCCTCTCCGATTTCACTCCTTTTGAGTTACGAATAAGGTTATCATTTTCATTTATACTGTTAGCATTGCTCGCTGACGGGCTAGATGGCGTCATAGCTAGAAAAACCCGCACTGGTGAATTAGGCGATTATTTAGAGGCAATGGCTGATATGACATCGATGGGAATCGCCCCTTCAGTTTTTGTGTACATGGTCTACTATGAAATGGTTTCAGCAGCTTTGCAAACAGCGCTAATTATAATTCTTATACTTTTTGTTGTATGTAGTTTTATTAGGCTATCCTCATTTCATCTATTGAAAAAAGAAACATACTATGTTGGGATTCCTGCATCAGCAAGTACAATCTTTCTATTAATCGCGTCATTTCTTGAGATAGAACTTCCTTATACGCTGCTATTTATTGTTGTTTTATCTTTTGCTACGATCTCACATATACGATTTCCCAAACCAGGATTGAAAGTTGATACAATAGCAGCAACATTGATTGTTCTAACAATAGCTATGGGAAAATTTTATTATAATGTGGCCCCCCTACTACTCTTTTCCGCTCTCGCAGTCTATTCGATAGTGGGCCCTTTTTATGTAAGAAAGAGCATTTCTTAGATTACCATTGCATTATCTTTTAAAACTGGGAGGTAAGGTTTTATCGTAGATCAAAGGAACATATTTATAACTTTCAACTTTTCCATCCTTGATTTCAACGACTCTCCCTCCATTACCTGTTCCATTGAGAGTTGATGAACCCATTTGTACAAACAGTGGCCACTCGTATATGTCGCTGGGGTTTTCACCTGAAGAATTGAATATCACGTTTCGGTGAGTATGGCCTACAAGAACAAGAGAAACATTATTGTCAACAGAGTAGTTTATTAATTCTATTCGATTGAATGCAATGCAGCCCTCATTGCCGCTTGGATGATTATCTGGTATAGCAAACAGCCCAGAATCATCGACCTCGGTAACGGCGGGATGATGCATAAATATTATTTGATGCATCTGATTGTTACCTAGTTCATTTTCTAATAGATACATCTGATTGTTGGTAAGCCCACTTGCCTCTGGTGTTGGATGCCAAAATTTACGCTTTATTTCCCATCTGCTATATTCATGGCCAGAGTCCAAGAATAGAAAATTTATGTCCCCATATTCAAGCCCATAATCACATATTGGTGACAAATACTCGTGATAGTATAAGAGGTTGCGAAAGGGTCTGTATAACCTGAATAATCCAGTTTCATACCTGTCATGGTTGCCAGGAGTAGTAAACACTGGTGAGTTACAAGTAAGAATGGCATCTTGGAGTTCTATAAAGAAATTTCTATTGCCCTTAACCTTGCACCAGTCAACAAGATCTCCAGTCATTACAACAAAATCAGGTTTTATCTCCTTATTTATGTAATGAATTACATCTTCCAATTCATTTTTTTCATTGATTGTATTGTAATTTTTTCCAATGTGAATATCCGAAAGCTGAACAAACATGTATTCTGTTGGTTCACTTTCAATAATTTTTACCGCATGCGGCCAGATATACATATCTTTTAATGTTGTAATTGAAAGATTGTAAAAGCCACATGGAATGCTGCTAATGTTAAAGCTCACGATAAGCTCGTCTTCCACTACTCCCTCACCAGCATGTATCCATGTGCAGAATCTCATAGTCTGATTGTCCAATATATATGATCCATCTCCATCCTCTAATTCTGCGTGTTGAATGGTAAGAGAGCTTTCTGAAATATGTCGCTCCTCAGAGACGACTACAAGTAGTTCCTCTGATTTGGTGATAATACTTGGCTGTCCAATTGAAGGAGAAATGATATTTTCCACATCAAAACCTACACTCACATTTTTAGTCTTTGCAGGAAAAGATCCTGCTTTAATTTGTAATGTATGGTTTCCAACGACAACTGGATACCACCGTATTTTTTTAATGTAAAAGGGAAATCTCCCGATTTTGACTGATACGGGATCCAGTGTTACATTTCCCGCTTTCCATTCAATCCCATTTGATTTCGCAATCAATCCTTCGTAATCATCTGAGATGAGTAGTATTTCATCGAATCTTTCTCCAATTGGATTTCCTTTCAAAGTAATCGATATCTTAACGGGCTCTCCCAAGGTAGGATTTAGGTTTGAAAAAGAGATATCAATGATATCGCCAGGTGCAACACCGTCACCAGGTAATTCATCAATTGATTCCCTTATGATATTATTTTCAAATATATTTTTTCGAAACTCGACGCCTAAAACAGGCCCAACTATACTATTCCCAAGTAAAAAGAATATCAATACGCTGATAAACACCGATTTTTTACTTTTCATATTTTCCAGGTAATAATTATGTTTTATATCTTATAAATATTTGTATTGGCAACAAAAAACTTTTTTATTATTAGAACGCCTCCCATTGGGGAAGCAATGAAACCCTTAGTCACTTGACATTTTACAGAAATTTCCTAATCCAAACATTTCTAAACAGAAATTGCATTACATATTGCATTATATGGACGATATACCCAAAATTGGGATAACTGGGATGCCTAGCGTTGGAAAAACGCAGACGTTAATAAAAATAATCGAAAAGATTGAAAAGAGTGGATATAAAATTGAGGGCATGATAACACGACCTGTCCTCAAAAACAATAAACGTGTCGGGTTTTATGTAGAAGATTGGCAGACAAAAGAAAATGAAGTCTTTGCACACATTGATTTTGATCAAAAAGACAGAGTGGGGAAATATGGTGTCGATCTAAAGGTTTTGGAGAGAATAGGTGTTCCTGCGATTGAAAAGGCAATCAGTGATGAAGAAGTTGATGTTATTATTATTGATGAGATTGGAAAAATGGAGATGCTTTCAGAAAAATTCTGTAGTGTTGTTATCGATGCTTTGGATTCTGACAAGCCAATCTTAGTTACCTTGCATAAGAAGTCAAGGACGCCTTTATTGCAGGATATCCGAAGGAGAGACGATATGCGGATTCTTGAAGTTACTACGGTCAATAGAAACTTGCTTCCCTATAAAATTGAAAAGATTATGGCAGAAAAACTACCGCCCTTATTTTAATCATGAAAAAACAAGAGATAGA
Source organism: Thermoplasmatales archaeon (assembly GCA_020343515.1). Classification (GTDB taxonomy): domain Archaea; phylum Thermoplasmatota; class E2; order DHVEG-1; family DHVEG-1; genus JAGLML01. The sequence continues at coordinate 1,001,424 of CP070798.1, forward strand.
CATCGTTAAGGAAGGAACAACTAAATGTTTTGTTTTTAAAAACAAAGACTCCAGTAAAGGACCTGGTTCAAAAGAGGGTAAACCTTTTTATAACCCGTCTATGGAGCTAAACCGGGATTTGTCTATTGTTGTTAACCAATGGTTTATAAATAAATGTAAAAAACCTGTGCGTTTATTAGATGGACTCGCTGCCACAGGCATTAGAGGCCTAAGATTTGCAAACGAGATCAATGGTGAGTTTGATGTCACCATAAATGACTGGAATGAACAGGCTTTTTTTTTGATTAAAAAAAATTTAGAGCTTAACAAACTGGAAAAAGTTATTGCTTCAAATAAAAACTTGAATGTGTTACTGTCTGAGAAGAAGTATGATTACATTGATATTGACCCCTTTGGATCTCCCGCACCTTTTATAGATTCTGCTGTAAGAAGTGTGTATAACAACGGCATCATAGCATGCACTTCAACCGATACTGCAACGTTATGTGGCATCTATCCAAATGTATGTTTTAGAAGATATGGCGCAAGGCCGTTTCATTCCTTTGTTATGCATGAGACAGGGCTAAGAGTACTTCTAGGTTTTATCTGTAGAGAGGCTTCAAAACATGATAAAAGTATGGAACCAATAATTAGCTACTCTACTGATCATTATTTTAGAGTGTATGTAAGGATTAGAAATGGTAAAAGGTATGCAAATGAATCAATGGAGAATTTTTCAGTTATCAGTCCGAAAGAATTTTTTCCAAGTAACAAAGAACAGGACATCGGCCCTCTATGGCGAGGAAAACTGCATAATAAAACCACCGTAAAAGAAATTAGAACGCTATTGTTTAAAAAAAAGTTGAACACAAAAAATTCTCTATGGAAACTGCTGTCTATATTTGAAGAGGAAGCAAATGCCCCACCCTTTTTCTATACAACAGATAATTTTGCTTCTCGCTTAAAAATGGCTACACCAAAAATGAATAAGATCTTTGAAAAACTTAAAAGCAAAGGATATTCTGTAGTGAGAACACATTTTTCTCCAACAGGTTTTAAGACAAATGCATCTTTGGGTGAAATAACAAAAGTGTTTAAGGAGGACGTGGTATGAAACTTGCTTTGCTTCTTGTTTTTATATAGTTGCAATGTAATTATTGATTTTGTTACATTTATTATAATTAAACACCACTATTTCATTACTTTAGGGAAAATTATAAGTACCTGACGTTCATTAGTAATATATCGGGAGGAAACAATGAAAAAAAATCGTTTGATTAAAAGAGGAATCGTCTTTGCTGTGATATGCTTATTTATTGGATCAAGTGTTACCCCCACAACTGGCATCACAGTAAAAAAGAAATTCGTTGTAAGAAATATGAGTTATTTATCTTGGCTTGAAATTAGAATTCGTAGAGAAGTAGTCCATCCTTTTTTTGTTAGAATCTATATTAAAAACTTTGGTAACGAAACATTTGACCCTAGTGGCAGTACTCTGGTTAATATCGTCGTAGATGCACCAAAAATGCTACTTGGTAGAAACACAACAAGAACATGGAAGCCTGAAAGGAGTTTAGAGCCAAATGAATCAACTACGTTTAAATCAGGATTTATCTTAGGTTTTGGCCCAGGTATAGTAGAAGTTATGGTAAAATCAAATGATTCTATTATTGCGCTTGGACATTCAAAAGCGTATATATTCCTCTGCTTTGTGTATACACAATATTGCAATTATACCTATAGTAGGTACAATTTTAGATGAGGAGGAAAACTTTGAACATAACTTGGACAAGAGCCAAAGAGAAACTACTGCGGTTTATGAGTTTAATTCAAACAATATGTTCCAATATATCTATGTTTTCGATAGGTTTAAAGGGCATTAAAGCCGGAGATAAGGCGCTTAAGAATAGGGGGAGGTTCGATATATTGGGTTTTACGGGAATTAAAATATTGGTTGAACAATCGGATATATACTCAAATGCTTATTATTTTGGTAGTGCTATAGCAGTGAAAGGACCATATCTATACTGATGATATTGTTTAGTGAATCAGCATTACCTATGAAAAAAATCCTTTGAATTATTTATTAAATAATTTACTTTTCAAAATGATTTATTCTGTGTTACTTTCATCCTTATGATTAGTTAATCAGGAATAGAAAACATCAAAAACAATGTGTTGCTTACAAAAAGGAGAAGTTTCATATATCCTGGTTAATTGAACTATTTTACATTTGGAATGTGAATGGCATGGGTAATAAACTTAGAGTTGGTGTCTTAGCCTCTGGTGGAGGAACAGATCTACAAAGCATTATTGATGCTTCTGAGAGTGGCATGATCGATGCTGAAGTTGTGGTTGTCATTAGTGATAAAAAAGACGCATATGTGTTAAAGAGGACCAAGAAACATGGAATTAAATCTTATTTTGTTAACCCAAAAGGAAAAGAAAGACGTAAGCATGAGAAAGAGATAAATTCCATTCTAAAAGAAGCCCAAGTAGGCCTCATTGTTGAAGCAGGATATATGCGCATACTTACTCCTTCTTTTGTTAAAAAATGGTATGGAAAACTCATCAACATTCATCCTGCCCTATTGCCCTCATTTAAGGGAACAAATGGTCAAGGAGATGCATTAGAATATGGCGTAAAAATCTCTGGTTGCACTACACATTTTACCGATGAGCAAGTTGATCATGGCCCTATTATTTTACAAGCAGCTGTCAAAGTACTTCCAGGGGATGACAGAGATAAACTAGCGTCTCGTATTTTGGAAGTTGAACATCAGATACTGCCGAGAACCGTACAACTTTTTGCTGAGAACAGATTAAAAATTGCTGGCAGGAAGGTAAACATTTTACCTGGGGATTCTTGGATTGATAAATATGAAGTGATTCCAGGAGTGCTATATTGTGAGGGATACTAGTAAATATGAACTTCGATGAGGCTTTACACTGGTTATATAGTTTTAAAAAATATGGTTCTAAACTTGGCTTAGAGCGTATTTCCCATTTAATGGAGCAACTTGGCAATCCTCAGAACAACATAAAAATCATTCATATATCGGGAACCAATGGGAAAGGATCTGTGTGCATATTCACAGGTTCAATTTTACAAAAAGCAGGATACAACATAGGGGTGTACATCTCCCCGCATCTTCAACGATTTTCAGAACGCATTGTTGTTAACAATGAAGAGATTTCCAATGAGGATGTTGTTTCGCTTGTTGAAAAGATTAAGCCTATTATTGACGATATGATTAAACAAAAAAACACTCCGACATTTTTCGAAGTTGTTACAGCAATGGCATTCCAATTTTTTAGTGATTGTACTGTAGATTTTGCAGTTGTAGAAGTTGGACTTGGTGGTAGATTTGATGCCACTAACGTCATTAATCCTCTGGTCTCTGTAATAACAAATATTTCATTAGAACACACAGATTACCTTGGCGAGGATATCAAGTCAATAGCTTTTGAAAAGGCAGGGATCATAAAGCAAAATGCACCAGTGGTTACAGCTGCAAAGAATGACGCC
>CP070798.1:1005031-1018367 GCA_020343515.1 Thermoplasmatales archaeon
GTACGCAAATACGATAGATGAGGGAGACTCAGTCGATGACTTTGGGTTCAATACCCAAATCCAAAGAGAGAGATTATTGTTGAAATAATTTCCATTGTAAATCTCTCTCTACCTCATCTTCTATTATATCAAAATGATTAAATTTTGAACACTGGTTTTTATCGAAGCGACAACCCAAAATTCCCAACGCTAAATTCCCAACGCAGTTTTACACAGAACCGGCGACAGTAAACTTTATATAGAAGTGTTTACATGCCTTTTTCGATTTTAATTAAAAAATTAAGGAGGTATTATTTATGATGGCTGGTGGCCAACAACCAATAATTATATTAAAAGAAGGAACGAAAAGAGAAAAAGGCAAAGGTGCACAAACAAACAACATTATGGCAGCACGAGCCATATCAGACGCTGTAAAATCAACACTTGGTCCAAAAGGAATGGACAAGATGCTTGTCGACTCGATGGGTGACGTAGTAGTCACAAACGATGGTGCAACAATTTTGAAAGAAATTGATGTGGAACATCCGGCTGCAAAAATGATTGTAGAAGTAGCTAAATCCCAAGATGAGGAATGTGGTGATGGAACTACAACCGCTGTAATTCTCACGGGTGAATTGTTAAAATATGCTGGAGAACTGTTAGAACAAAATATTCATCCAACTGTCATTTGCGGCGGATTCAAATTAGCGGCAGATAAAGCAGTAGAAGTCCTCAATAAAATGTCTATACCAATAAAAGCTGGAGATAAAAAAACACTAACGGATATCGCAATAACATCTATGGCTAGCAAAGGTGCTAGTGGCGAGAAGGAACTTCTTGCAGACGTTGTTGTAGATGCTGTAACCAATATCGCAGAAAAAATTAATGGTAAAACGTATGTAGATCTTGACAACATCCAAATACAGAAAAAACAAGGAGGCGGGATAGCAAACACGGAAATCATAAAAGGGATCATCCTGGATAAAGAACGAGTCCACGAGGGAATGCCCAAGCAAGTTAAAAAAGCAAAGATAGCACTTGTAAATGCTGCATTAGAAGTAAAAAAGACAGAAGTAGATGCAAGGATTCAAATTCAGGATCCGACGCAACTTCAGGCCTTCCTTGATGAGGAAGAAGGAATGCTCAGGAAAATGGTTGAAAGGGTCAAAAAGAGCGGTGCAAATGTTCTCGTATGCCAAAAGGGTATAGACGACATAGCACAGCATTTCCTCGCAAAAGATGGAATCTATTCTGTACGACGCGCTAAAAAAAGCGACATGGAGAAACTATCAAAAGCCACTGGTGCAAAAATCGTGGCTAATCTTGATGGATTAACGGCAAAAGATCTCGGCTATGCTGGTAATGTAGAAGAGAAAAAAATCGGAGACGACAAAATGACATTCGTCACTGATTGCAAGAATCCCAAAGCAGTCTCTCTCCTAATCCGCGGCACTACAGAACACGTTGTCGATGAACTTGAAAGAGGGATACATGACGCACTCTCTGTGGTAAAGGTTGCCTTGGAAGACAGTAAAATGACCCCTGGAGGGGGAGCAGCTGCAACCGCTGTAGCAATGGCCCTTCGAGACTACTCACCATCTGTAGGTGGTAGAGAGCAGATGGCAATCGACGCATTTGCAAACGCTATCGAAGTAGTACCAAAAACACTTTCAGAAAATGCAGGGCTTGATCCGATTGACATGATGCTTGAAGTAAGAAGAGCACACAAAACAGGAAAAAAATTCGCTGGTATAAATGTGCTAAAAGGAAAAGTAGATGACATGCTTAAAAACAAAGTCATAGAGCCGCTCCGTGTAAGTCTTCAAGAGATAGAAGCATCGTCAGAAGCCGCTACTATGATACTAAGAATCGATGACGTCATCGCTGCGAAAGGCGGTGGTGGACCTCCAGTTGGCGGTCCTCCCGGCGGTATGCCAGGCGGCGGTATGCCTGGTGGCATGGGCGATATGGAATACTAAAACATCCAACTCTCCCTTTTTTTATTTTTTTATAGGAACATGCCAGCTAAAAAAGATAATGACAAAAAGGACAAAAGTTGCCATAAAAAAACTGATACTTTAGAGTTAAAAATAAAAAAACTTAAGAAAGAAGTAAAGCAACTACAAAAAGACTTAGAAGAAAAAAATGACAAACTTCTCAGAATACATGCTGATCTTCAAAATTATCAAAAAAGAATGGAAAAAGAGTTAATATCTAAAGAGGAAGAAATAAAAAGGAAATACCTAGCAGAAATAATTGATCTCAATGAAATTTTAAAAAAAGCTTATGAAGATAAAAATCCTAAACAGGGATTAAAACTTATATTAAACAACCTTGAAAAATTTTTTGAAAAAGAACATATAAAATATATCGACTGCATGGGAAAATCATTTGATTATGTAATACACCACGCAGTCACAACTGTAGAAAAAAATGACTGTGAGAGTGATACAATTGTTGAGGAGGTTAAAAAAGGATATATGGTGGGAGACAAACTCCTTAGACCTTCTCAAGTTATTGTTGCTAAAAAGAAAGAAAATAAGTAAGAGGTGTTTAGAAATTGGGAAAAATAATTGGAATAGATCTTGGAACCACTAATTCTGAAGCAGCCTTTGTTGAGGCAGGAAAAACAACAATTATCAAAAGTGCTGAGGGGCAACCCTATTTTCCATCTGTTGTAGCATTTACAAAAGATGGCGAGAAGCTTGTTGGTGAAGCAGCAAAAAGGCAGGCAGTAACTAATCCAGAGGGCACTGTGCAAAGAATAAAAAGAAAAATGGGAACCGGTAAAAAGTTAAATCTTAGAGGAAAGGAATATACTCCTGAGCAGATTTCAGCTTTTATCTTGCAAAAGATAAAAAAGGATGCAGAAGACTTTATTGGTGAAAAAATTAAGGATGCAGTAATTACTGTTCCTGCTTATTTTAATGATGACCAGCGTCAATCAACAAAGGATGCCGGAGCAATAGCAGGTCTGAACGTTAAACGTATCATTAACGAACCAACTGCTGCATCACTCGCCTATGGCCTTGATAAAAAAGGTGATCACAAAATAGCAGTTTATGATTTTGGTGGGGGAACTTTCGATATCACACTTATGGAAGTGGGAGAGGGCGTCTTTGAAGTACTCTCTACAAATGGAGATACCCAGCTTGGCGGTTCAGATATGGATCAAGCACTCGTGGATTATATCACTGAGGAGTTTAAAGAAAAAAACAAGGTTGATTTAAAAAAGGATCCTAAAACACTTCAACGTATTTTAGAAGCTGCTGAAAAGGCAAAAATAGAGCTCTCATCAACACTTCAAACAGAAATAAATCTTCCTTACATAACAGTAGTAGACAATGAGCCAATGCATCTAGAGATGAAGCTCACCCGAGCCAAATTGGAGGAGATAATTTCCCCATACATTGAGAAGACAGGAAACCCTTGCAAACAAGCACTTAAAGATGCGAAGCTAAAACCAACTGATATTGACCACATCGTACTTGTTGGAGGTACTACACGCATACCACTTGTTATAAAAAAAGTTGAAGCGATCTTTGAGAAAAAACCAAAACGCGATGTAGATCCAATGGAATGCGTTGCAATAGGTGCAGCAATCCAGGCAGGTGTCCTTTCCGGCGACATTGATAAAGATATCGTTTTACTGGATGTAACGCCACTTACTCTTAGTATAGAAACCCTTGGAGGGGTTTCAACTCCCCTCATCGATCGTAACACCACCATTCCTACAAAAAAAAGCCAGATATTTTCAACAGCTGCTGATAACCAGCCAACGGTTGAAATCAATGTCCTGCAGGGTGAACGACCAATGGCTGCTGACAATAAAAGTCTCGGTAGATTTCATCTTGATGGAATACTTCCAGCTCCAAGAGGCATACCTCAGATAGAAGTCACTTTTGATATTGATGTAAATGGTATTTTAAATGTTGCGGCAAAAGATTTAGGAACTAAGAAGGAACAATCGATTAGGATTACTGGGTCTACAAAACTTTCTGATACTGAAATAGAAAAAATGAAGGAAGAAGCAAAGGAACATGAAGAAGAAGATAAAAAGCGCAAAGAAAAAGTAGAAATCAGAAACAACGCAGACGCCCTTGTTCACAGCACAGAAAAAACAATGGAAGAACTTAAGGATAAGTTCTCAGAGGAAGATAAGAAAAACATTGAAAAGGCGTTAAAAGAACTTAGAGAAGTGCTAACAGGTGATGATACAACAAAGATAAAGGAGAAGACAGATGCGTTATCACAAGCCTTACAGAAAGCTTCAGCAGCAATATATCAACAAGCAGCTCAACAACGTCAACAGCAACAAGAGGGCACAAAGGATGATGAATCTTGGCAAGGGAAGCCATCTGATGATGATAAAACCATAGACGCAGATTACAAGGTTAAAGATAACGAAAAAAAAGATAAAAACAACGATTGAACATTAGCAATTAATTATAAACTATTACTTTCATTCAATTGTGGTTTTAGTATCATAACATGACAGTTCACACGACTTACTACTTCCTCAGATACGCTTCCCAAAATAAATCTATCCATCCCCTTTTTAGAATGGGAGGCCATCACTATAAGATCATTCTCCTTTGCATACTTTATTATTTCTTCAGCTGGAGTGAGCCCTACTATGACTTCTGTTGTAGCCTCTAACGCCCTTGACTCTACAGTTTTTTTGAATTCCTCAAGTGATGAAATATGTTCTTTTCGTAGTTTATCTTCAAGAGCAGCAGAAGCAATAAACTGTTGGGAATCATCAATAAATATTATCGAAACATCTACACCAAGTAATTTTGCAATATGGGATCCCTCTTCTACAGCTATTTTTGATGCATCTGATTTATCTACAGGTATAACAACACGATTTATTTCCCTCATGATGTTCAAATCCACTAGATGTTCAATGAATGCCGCAACAATAATTTAAAATTTTTGTAATATCTCGCCTTGTCAAAAATTACTTTATCACCTTGTGCTTAAAAAAATATTTTTAAACTGTTGCAATTTTATTTTTAACCCACATATCGTCTTAAAAATTGACAACTATTTTTTTACAAATAAAGATGCTGCCAAGATTAATGCCAAAATTATTCCCACAAACAATAAAATAAGTGCTACATTACTCTCTCCTCTTTCATTGAATACAAAGCTGAATATGATCATGATTATAGATAGTACCACTAGCCCAACGGTTTTTGCAATTGATTCCGCTGACATAATAGATCACCATGCATAAAACAATTCTTTCTTTAAAAAACCAACCCTAATCTTGTATATAGGAAAAAAGGATTTGAGGCCGGCAGAAAAATATAAATAGAAAGAGCGCACATAAATATAGGAGCGGTAAAATTGGAGGGAAATGTGATGGAATTTACAAAAGAATTAACCCTGAAAGAAATGATGCAATTTGCACACGATCTTGAAAGGATGCGGGAAAGCCTCGACATGATCAACGGGCTTCTTGGAGACAGTAAAATTAGAACAACTAAAAAAGAATAATTTAGTAGAAAATCAGAAATTAAAAAAATTCAAGGGTATTTATGGGTGGATAAAAAGTCATTTGTAATTGGAACCCGGGCAAGGATGCCGGCGCAGAAATGTGAACAACAACTTAAAGATTGATTAATATTTTAAATTATGATATCTATCATCCGTAATGTTCTTATTTTAGTTTAACATAATATATATAGATGAAAAATAAATCAAGAAATGAAATATTAAACGATATTATTAAAGATTCAAAGAAATTTCCAGATGGTTGGAATGCTGCCTTTGGGAAAGATAAAAAGCTTTTTTCTTTTGATTATTACATTTTTAATCCTAACGTAGGCATCTATATTCTTAAAGAATATCAAAAAAATCCCTTCCAGGCAACTGGAATTGGAACAAAGATAGCCAGACGTATCGATGATGACATTGGAGAAGAAATAAACAAAAAATCAGGAGATTTTGGAATAATCCAAGGTAATATCAAGAAGATTATTAAAAATATTGACAAAGGTATACACCCCCAGAGAATATTTGAAGAAGGGTTAAAAGGAAAAGATTTAGGGATTACAATTCCTGTAAAAGGGAAGGCCTCAACCTCAGAGAATACGTTTAAATATTTACAGCAGAAATTTACAGCAGAACAAAAAAAACTCAACGAAAAATTTGAAAAAATTGCAGCAGATGACGGTCTATACAGTTCATACGACTAAAAATTCAACTTAGATAATCTTCGATTTTTTCATGGGCTTTTTTCCGTTTCTCTTTAAGGGCAATCAACAATTGTTCCATTAGCTCGGCGGCATGTTTTTTACAATCGCCACACATCTGCTCTCCACCCATACATGAATTGTAAATATTCCCTAGTTCTCTGTCGTCTTCTATGAGATGATATAAAAAGAGCTCGTATATCACGCATTCATCAGGTTTGCCACCAGATTTTTTTTGGTCTTTTAATGTCACCGCTCCACCAGTTTTCGCATTCATAATTTTTTTTCGTGTCTCCTTAGGGGAATCTGTAAGAAAGATAGCGGTTTCAGGTTTAGAAGAAGACATTTTTTCTCCTGTAAGACCAGTAATAAATCTATGATAAGTAGATGAAGGTTGAATAAATCCATATCCTCCTAATTTCACTTCAGATCTGGCAAGTGGTTCATCAATTTTTGGTATGTCCCCTTCTCTTGCATCGTTTATATAGATAGCTTTGTAATCAGTTATTCTCTTCAGCTGTGAAAAATTTAATTGAACGAGAATTTCTTCTGCGTTATCTAATAATTTTTTAACATTCGTATCAGTTTTAACAAAGACACCTATCTTGTTATCCTTTGTTAGTGTAATATTATATAATCTATGGGCCTGTGCAATATCCCTACTTAACCTGATGTGGGGATCTTGGTCAACTCCTACAGGTACTAAGGTGGGTCTGATTCCGCCATATTTTTCAATTTGAACATGCAAAATGTCCCCGGTTTGAATCAATGGCGAAAAAACATGAGCCATATTAGCTGATCCGCCAAAGCCATACGTGGCAACCATCTGAGACCAGTTTACCTTTTTACCTAAAATATAACCCATATCTTTAACATCTTGATTTTTTGATTGAAAGTATATTCGGCAGTTCTCTGGCTTTAAACCAAGCGCAATGTAATTTGGAATATAATCATTTAACGCCATATCTTTAGTTTCTTCAATAGTATGGCCTCTTGTTGCAAACGCTTCAATATCAGCTACGGCGATAAAAATATCTGCTCCAATGCTTTGATAATAGATGACTTCATCAATGACCATCTTATGCCCAAGATGCATTTTTCCGGAGGGCATAAGCCCTGTTAAAATGGCCCATGGTTTCTTTTTAATAACGGCCTCACGAATTAAATCAAAACCTCTATGTCCAAAAATAATGCCTCTCCTCAAAAATCTATGAGGATGTGGTAAGTCCTTCCATAGGTTTTCTGAAAATTCCTGAATGCCAAATTCGTCTCGAAGTCGTGTATAATCCTGATATGTCGTTGAACTCCAAGGGTCAATCTTCATTATACTCCATCTTGAAATCTTATAGCATTTCAAAAACTTACCGTTGCAAAAAATATTAAAGATTTAGAAGTTTTTTACTTTACAGATAGATTTTTTATGATTTGTCAGCGTTTCTTTTTTGCTAATGCAATGCCTCCTATAATAGCAAGAGTTGGAATTGCAACAATTAACACTATCCACATAAGTTGTTCCAATAATGACATTGGTTCTCTTGCATTCGGATAACTTTCAGCACCAAATGGATTGTGTCCATCAACATAGAATTCTTCATCATATGATACTGATTCAACATCAGCGCTACTCCAATGATTACTACTTGTAGGGTCATATTCTACGCTTGGTACCCAAATCCTAAGATCAGGATCGCCATATAGGCAAACATTTTCCGCCTGATCCCACCACCATTGTGGTGGTTCTGAGATGTAAAGAATACCAACTTTGCTAATTCCTTCAGAATAAATCTCACCTATTGTTTGTCCCAAAGCAATTCCTCGAGGAACTCCATTCTGCCATATATCTGAATACCATGAGGTAGCCCAGGGATCCATTATCTGGAAAACAGACCCATGCCTCATCATTACCAGATGTAGATATTTACCAGCGGGAAGACATGCTACACTACTGACACCTGCTGAGTGAATATTACCTATAGCATCATCAACTTGGGTGCCATTATACCAGCTTGTTCCAAATCTGCCAACGAGAACAGTGATAATAACACCATCGTAATAATCCTCTGTATCTTTCAGCCACTCAGGGGCAAAGAATCGAAGAATTGGTAGATTTGCAATCTTACCAATAAGGTCCCTGGCTGGTCTCCTTGCAGCAGCCCAATCAAGAGCAGTGGTAAATATTCGAAGTCCTCTAGGATTTGGATTTCCAGCTAACGCTGGAAGAATACCATGGATTTCCATAGTCATTGTATCTGGTTCTTCTGTCGATCCCATAAGCCATTCGTATCCCCTCCAAGGATTCGGCTCCTTATTATAACCCGCAATTGGAATAGGCGGATAACCTCCAGCAGGATTTTCTGCTTTAACATCCCAAAACATGAGTATGCCACCATCTATAGGTCCACCATGTGTGTTGATAAGCCATAGCAGTACACCTTGATTGAGATTATGCATATTTGCCTCAAAATTTGTTGAAAAAACAGGGTCATATCCTGCTTTTCTGAGGTAGAATGGTTGAACTTCAGATCCACTCATATCTGCAAGGAATGCCCCCTCTTCACCATTCACTGCTACCATAACTCCATCGTCAATACGTTCCTCCGACGATGTCTCTCCAGGAATGTCACCATCTGCACATCCATAGGTAAATCCCCAGTATTTACTTGCCCTGCTGTTAAATTTATGATTATAACATATCAATGTGTCAAGTACTGGATATTTAAATGTCTCCTCCTGTGAAGGCTTTGTTATCTTCAATCCAATTTTACCCCTACTTAATATAGGGCGCCTTTTGCTGCTGCTTCCATTAATCAATTTATATCCAACAGGGTTTTTCAACGCTGGATTTTCAAATACAATTTGTGGATAAAACACGGTTTTTGAAACCCATACCGAGATATCTGTTGGTGATCCGATAAAACGACCGGGTTTGCCCTTGCCAACAAAGACTCTGTCCCACGGTAAACCTATGTCAAACTGTCCCCCAAGGGTAATTATTGTTTCTTCCCCTTCTTCATCAAACCCATGGCGTTTCAAGAAATCATACACTCGAGTTCCGGTTAGATACATTTCAGATACCGTTGGTAACCTCGTGTAACCATCGGGATGACGTCTCCACAGCTCGTTGTGCCAAACGACAGCGGCTGATAGCTCTGGATGGTTATCAATGAGCAGGACAGGGCTTCCATGGTGTGCTGCGAGATATGCCGCAGGGCCAATGCAGAGGGACCCGGGCTTCTCCCCTGCAACCTCTAGATCTCCAACATACCAGTAACTAAACGGGTCTATCGTTGAAAATATAACGTCGTTGCTGCCGGTTATCATTCTAATATGCTCATATATCCCACCATATTCAGTGAAATGCTGCTCTATTGTTGCAGTGCTCTTCAGTTGATCCTTTGCATTTGAAGATAGGTAGTTGCCAAGGTCAAGAAGGTATATCTTTTTTACTCCAAGTTTGTAAAGCGCATCTATAGTATAACTGGAGGTTTCAGATGAACTTGTATAGAGAAGGGGAGCGTTTAATAATGAAGCAAGGACAGCCCCTTCTGTTGCAGAAGCAAGGCAATCTCCTTCCTTACGCGTAACATTTTGTTCCCATGAATATTCAATGGTAAAATCAGTGGAAGTTTTTATTTCGTTCATGGCAAATACACAAATCGAATACTTCTCTCCAGGGAAGCATTCACCAAGCCGTTCAACACGCATATCGTTTTCTGTCCCTTTAGGCACTGCAACTTCCTCACTACTACCAGGGAAGGAACATTTGGACGAAACCCCTGGCTCACGAGTAGATAGTACTTCTTCACCACCGGGACCAATAAGGGAAAAACCAAGCTTAATCGAAGGATCATCCCACGTCAATTCAAAAGATGCGTTTCTGCAACCAAATGGTGGGATCTCTGGTAATTCAATCGTGACACCGGGATATATTTCCACATCGATCTGGTAAGTGACCTGTCGCATATTTTTGAGTACGTCCAATATCCGCCCATATCTTCCAAAACCAAAAAAGAGACCACTCCTATGCTTTTGTACTTCAAACCCAGAGTCTTTAGTGTCCTTTGACGGAATCAAGGAGTCAAGCAATATAGACTTCGTTGGTACGTCCGTGAGTGCTACACTCCATTTACCACTGTTGTAAACATAGGCAGATGTTTTATCAATATCCATGCCGGATTTAGCATTCCATGCACTCGAAATTCCCGCCATCATCCATTGCCCATTATAGTCACAGTACACCTGTAAATCCCGGTCTCCTGCAGGGATAGACATATTAACAATTGCCTCGAATCCCGGGGCGCCTACATCAATGTAAAAACAGGGATACCAAGACCTTACTTTGATATATTTATACCCCTCAGGCACATCAAATTCATTATAAATTGGATACTTCTCATTGGTTTGGCGCACTTTAAAATTTTCAGTTAAGATTTTTTTGTAAGGGATTGACCCTTTACGGGTCTCCTCTGTTCTATTATCAGGTTTTTCATCTGGTTTTTCTTCAATCACTGCGATAACCGCATTCTCTGAATACGACCAGTCATGAAGCGCTAATTGACTAGCAATGTGGCAGGGGTCGGTGCCCTCTATAGTTGCATAATTCTTTGCTTTCCACTTGCTCTCCAGTTTACTCTTTGGAACATTAATAAGGGTCATTTGATCCAAATATAAATATCCTTTACAATAGGACATCCAATCTTCCATGAAATATTCAATACCTTGATAAGCGTTTAAAGTACGTTCTTTTTCCTCTTCTGGAAAGTATTCATCCTGATAGAAAAGCAAAGGATTGGAGAAAATTTGATCGCTGTTTTTATCATAAAACACCGTTGTTGGTATTGCAGCTAGATATGCATAGTCATCTGTATAGCCTTCTTCATCAAGCTGTACAAATGTTGCTCTTTTTAAGGGAATATACGGTTTCCATGAGACACCTCTCTCAAAGCCATCCACGTAAATCTTGCTAGAATCTGCAATAGCAGGAGGCAGAATAATACCTGCAATCATTAAAAAAATAACCATTACTGCTAGAATAACATTAATTATGTGTGTTTTTTTTGCCATTTATAACCCCCATGTGTTTAGTTACCTTACATCTAATAAGCTGAACGTTTATATATTTTTTTTAATATATTGATTTAGTTCGTATATATAATTTATTATTAAAGTTTTTCACTAGGAATAAATCGGTATTATAAAAAGATTGAAACAACTATTGATAATGGTCTGATCTACTAATATCAGAAAAATTATTAATTAAATTTAAAAGAAATGTTTATATTATGTAAACACTTACAGATATCATACGGGAGATTGATAAAACAAATGAATAGGTATTGTTCTATTTGCGGCAGTAACCTAACATCAAATGACGAAGAAGGGATTTGTCATCTCTGTAAGATGTCCATAATTTTTAACGACGAAATCTATCTAGACATTGATGATTTTGCATGCTAGCAGGTAGAATCCTATAAATTTTTCAAGTATTGCTACTCAATAGATAGTTGAAAAACGACACAATATATATAAAATACGAGCACATGGCCACCTTTACATACACATGGATCCTGAATTAAAAAAGATACTAGAGAAACAGCATTATGCAATTGTTGGCAAACACTCAGGTGTAAAACTTTGTCATTGGATGCGACAAAGTCTTCTTTTCAAAAGAGAATGCTATAAACAAACCTTTTATGGAATTCAATCACATCGCTGTTTACAAATGACTCCAGCAATAAGTCAATGTACACATGTGTGCCTATATTGCTGGAGGTTCCAAGGTTTTACAGAAAAGGAATTGAAAGAAGAAGACGAACCAGAACATATATTAGATAAAGCTATTGCCGCCCAAAGAAGGCTTATTACAGGATTTAAGGGTGATTCTCGATGCGATCAAAAAAAATGGAAAGAAGCAAACAAACCTACCATGCTTGCCTGTTCGCTATCAGGAGAGCCTACGCTATATTCAAAACTTGGAGGATTGTTTGAAACCTGTCATAAGAGAGGAATTACCACATTTCTGGTAACAAATGGAACAACACCAAAAAATCTAGAAAGATTGGATCCACTGCCTAAACAGCTGTACGTCTCAGTTGTTGCACCAAATGAAAAGGTGTATAAAAAGATATGTTCGCCTTTAATTCCTAATGGCTGGGAAAAGCTGAATCAAACACTGGAACTACTCCCATCCCTAGACACCCGTACAGTGATACGTCATACATTGGTACAAAATTGGAATATGGATGGTAAATTTATAGAAGAATACAAAAAACTAGATAGTAAAGCATCGCCTATGTTCGTCGAACCCAAGGGCTATGTTTTTGTTGGTTACTCAAGGAAAAGGATGAATCTTTTGAACATGCCATCACACAAAAGTGTAAAAGATTTTGGAAATAAACTTGGAGAGTTAATGGGATATGAGACTATCATGGAAAAACCAGATTCAAGAGTGGTTTTATTGGGAAAACCGGAAAAAAGGGAAATTAATAAGTTAATCTAAATCTTAAAATTTGGGGGTAAAAATTTAATAAAAAAATGAGTGATAAAAACTACGCGTATGTCCCTCTTATTTTACGTCTATCTATTTTTACTCCACACGGAGAAATTATCATAAGGTTATTGCCGATACCTGCAATATCTCCACCGATATCATCTGCTATCTTGCGTAACTCATCTGTTATCCTCTTAAGGATTACTTCCTCATCAGAAATTGGTGAGAAATCTAAAATTAAGACATTTCCACCATATACATAATCTGATAATTTTTTTATATCTTCATATCTTTGAATTTCACCAATTCCAACGTGCATCTTAGCAATAGTTCCGGTATCTTTTGTAGTATCGACATATTTTTCAAGATCTACATATCCCTCTGTTGTACCTGTTTTCTTCCCACCAAAAATTTTACTTCCTAATCCCATAATAACACTCTTCCCGAAATTTTAAGCAATAATCTAAAATATATTTCAGCTTATAAACATTTGTCTTGAATGCATAATTGACATTTAGAATTTAATATTTGCACGATATTAAAATTTGATGTGAGAAACATGTTGTATTATATCCACGGGTATCTATCAAGTCCAGATGGCGACAAAGGAATACTTTTCAGAGAACAACTACATGCGAAGGCAATTAAGTACCGTGATTGTGAA
>CP070798.1:1018467-1031652 GCA_020343515.1 Thermoplasmatales archaeon
TCTTGTGGACAGCCTATCTACTATTTCTTGGATTTTTCTCGTTTGAATCAAAAAACGACATAGTGAATTCCCAATACCTCCTATTTTTAATTTGTATACCACTGGTGTTCATCTATTTATTAAAATATGAATTTAAAGAGTCGGCTACTCCAAAACTTAAGGAAATAAACTTAAAAAAATTGGCGAAAAATGGAGCCATGTTGCCACTACTATTTTTGTTCCTTTCTAGTTTAACACTTACTACATTTACCAGTGCTGATACTACATCTGAAAACTTATTATTTTATGGTCAAAACTCACTTGGAACATGGGATATCCCAGAATATGGAAAATATGGAAGAGAAGCATCAGGTATGTTTGGCCTCCTACCAATCTATCTAAGCGCATCCGGCTATGAAAACAAAATCGTTGTAGAGAACAAAACGACATTTCTCAATGCCACGCAGCCTCTGCATGAAAACATCACGAGATACATCAATCTAACAGATTACGTTTCCCTCATCGAATCACCAAAGATAACCCAGGATATCCTACAAGATGTCAACGTCTTTGTCGTGGCAAACCTTAATACTTCTTTTTCCCAAATAGAAAAAGATCTTATCTGGCAATTTGTAGAACGAGGCGGTTCGTTACTCGTATTAGGGGATCATACAAATGTTGGCGGCATCCTGGAACCCTTAAATGATCTACTTGAGCCTACCGACATCCGCTTTCGATTCGATTCTGCCTTACCTTTAGATCCTACATTTAAATGGATGACAGGCTATCATCTACTACATCATCCCGTCACCTCTACATTGCAGAATCTTGACGAACTTCAAATAAGCGTTGGTGCATCTCTCAACAGTTCCCTTTCATTTCCTATTATATTGGGTAGGTATGCTTTCTCTGATGAGGGGGATCGGTCCAATGAGGAGATGGCCTATCTTGGTGATTATGAATATAATCCTGGGGAACAGCTAGGAGACATAGTGCTCGTTGCTGGCTCATACTATGGGCAAGGAAAGGTCATAGTCTTTGGTGATACCTCTACATTCCAAAACGCTGCACTACCATATTCCATTCCGTTTATAAACAATGTTTTTGCATGGTTAACCAGCGGGAGAACGCAAACAGAAGAATTACTTCAAATAGGGATATCACTCCTCCTCCTCATAGCAGCATTTTTGATCTATATCATCCAAAAAAATACCAGCATCTCTTTCGTCTTCTTCCCCATTGCATTTTGCGGTGCATTACTAATCTCTACAGCCACCACCCCCATTTTTATTACAGAAGTAAGTTTGACTGATGATGTTGTATACATCGATTCATCTCATGGAGAACGATTTTCTCTTGAACTCTTTAAAGATGAGTCACTTAATGGACTTATTTTAAATCTCAATAGAAATGGGTACCTCCCCATTATCCTTAAAGAATTCTCAAAAGAACAGATCGCCGAAGGAAAAATCCTCTTTTTCAATGCCCCAACGCAATCTTTCACTGGAAATGAAGTAGAATTTCTAATACAGTATATCTCCAAGGGCGGAATCGTAGTATTAGCCACTGGATATGAGGACAAGGATGCATCTATGCCATTGCTCAGCGAATTTGAGCTAGACATAGAAGGGATACCTCTTGGTCCTGTTCCTTATGTTGAGGCTACTCCCGAGGAATATGAAAACGAGCCGAGATTTGTCGACAGTTGGCCCGTAGTTTTTAACGAAAAAAATGCAAAATCCTATTACAATTTTACATGGGAGCGAGAATACAATCTTATGGTATTTGTAGAACATGGAAATGGCGGTCTACTGCTTATCAGTGACAGTCAATACCTCCTGGATAAAAATATAGAATCAATATATGATTACTGGCCAGGGAACATCATTTTTCTGAAGCATCTCCTTGATGATTTCAAAGCGAGGGAGGGACTGCAATGAAAAGACTTTTATGGCTTGGCCTCCTTTTTATTTCATCAAGCTGGCTGTTTTTCATCCCAATATTCACTAGTACTGAGTGGAAAACAGGTGTTTTCTTTTTAACAATTGGAATACTTTGCAATATCATTGCTCTGCGGAAGGATAAACCAAAACAAATCGACAAAAAACACCTCGTTCTTCTCATTCCTTTGGTATTATCTATTTTAATTATTAACTATCCATATAACATTGGGTTAATCGTTCTCGCAATAGGTCTTCTAGTATATGCTGTCACAAATCAATTAAAATATGAAAAAACCCATGCCGTAATAGCGGGGATATCCCTTTCTGGAGTAATATTCACTATTCAAACTGCGTTGTTTCCCTTCTACAGCATCATTGTATCCCATGGTCATAGGATAGATATCCTTTCACCAATAGTTTCCAGCGTTGGAAATCTCCTTGGTTTAAAAACCTCGGTAAATAACGGCATTGTTTTTGTTCAAACATTTCAACAAACATACCCGTTTACAACAACGTTGGAAAAACTCGGTTTCTATACATGGTTCAATATACTTATTGGGTTTCTGGTACTACTCGTTTTACTATATGGAAAAAGAAAAATCCTTCTTAACATCTTCATATTTTTCATAGGGAGTTTCTTGTATCTTATACTTCGATACGTTGCTTTTATACATCTATATATAAGCACGGTAGAGTTAGATATTTTCTGGAATCCATGGTATATGTCGATAAGCTTTATACCATTAGCTTTACTATTGATGAAGATACTGCCATTAAAAGACGGCGACATTGGTACCATATTTTCTAAAAACCTGAAAATAAATAGGAAACAGGTGACAGCGTTGGTAATGATTTTTATCTTTGTATTTTCAATGATCGGCGCCTTTGCATTTCAAGATCCGGGCTGTAAAAAAAATGGCCGGGTATTAATAGATGAGTATCACAGCGATTGGGAGGATACAACAAAGCCACTTACCAAGGATTGGTACGGCATGCTTTCTACATACAACTACTACTCATGGGCAGAATGGCTTAATCACTACTACCATGTGGAGAGAAACAACAATACATTGACTACTTCACTTCTAGAAAACTATGACATTTTGATACTCAAATGTCCAACAAATAGTTATTCAACCCAGGAAATCTGGTCAGTTGTACAATTCGTTGAAAAAGGTGGCGGTCTCTACCTTATAGGTGACCATACAGATGTTTTTGGTATGAACACATTTCTCAATCAAGTCTCAGACTACTTTGGCATTCGATTTAAGACAGATGCTACCTATGAACTTGGAACAGGGATGATGTCAGTTTATGAACCAGATGACATGTTTCCGCATACCACTGTACAAAACGTGAAACAATTCGATTTCATGACCTCATGCACATTAGAAGCACCCTTTACCTCTGAAAATGTCATCATTGGAAACAGATTAATTAGTGAACCTGGCACATATTCCACTGAAAACTTTTTTAGAGAATCAACAGCTTCACCGGAATCAGAATACGGCTTTCTTTTACAAGTTGTTGCAGTGAAATACGGGAAGGGAAGGGTAGTTGCATTTTCAGATAGCACAGTGTTTTCTAGCTTCTCAATGTTTTCAGACGGATACCAATCTTTTACTTTAGGAGTGATGGAGTATCTCAATAGAGTAAACTCATACCAATATCTAAACACGGTTCTGTTTGCAGTTGCCATTTTCTCTTTAATCGTATCAATCTATCTTCTGCGAAATGAGAGGAAGACAAAAATTCTATTTTTGTTTTTACTAGTTGGCCTGCTTTCATTTTCAACAGCAAAACCTGTTTTTTCATATATGATAGGATTACATTATCCATTGCCAAACGCCCATTCAGACTACATACAAGTATGTTTTGATCAAGAATATTCTGGTTTTAATGTCTCATTACAGCCAACCCTTGGACTTTATTATGAAAAAGATAATTATGGGACATTCTATGTATGGACACAACGTGTGGGTTGTATTCCGTCATTAGAAAAAACGTTAGAAGGGGCAACAAAAAAAGGTGACATAGTTGTATTCATAAATCCAATAAAATCTTTTGAAACAGAAGATGTTGATACGGTAACCAATTTTGTAGAGAATGGAGGAAGGATTCTTCTCATGGATAGCATAAGAAACAGCGATTCAACCGCTAATGAGCTGATAGGTAATTTTGGAATATGGATAAATTATAATACAGCGCATCGAGGCTTGCACCATAGTTTCAATGATTCCTCGGATAATTCAACTATTGGCAATATCACATCTCCCTATTTATCGATAACTGGTGGAGAAAGAGTTCTATTTAGTGAAAACAATGAAACATATGCGAGTGTTGCCGAGTTTTATAATGAGACAACAGGAAAAACTGGTAAAATTGTTGTAGTGGTAGACTCATATTCATTTAGCGACCCTATTATGGGTGGAGCATTTACAGAACCTGATGAACGGCAAATGCAGATATTTAACACCGAGTTTTTCATCTTTGAAGAACTTTTACTAAACGATATTTCAACACCTTAGATTTATTTTACACACAACGAAAACGATTTATAATACCAAATTTCGACAGCGATGTATTTAAATACTAGTTCACATATGGATAATTAGGGGGAAAAATGAAGAAGAAAATATTGTTGGTAAGTATATTTGCGGCAATAATGATGGTCCTGTTGCCGATGTCTGCTGTTGTTGGCACCAATGTGGTGAAAATAGATGTTGAAAAAAGAAGTATTGCTTCTCCGCTTTTTGCAAAAAGAGTAAACAGCGCCTTAAAAAAAGAAACAACGAGAATAAACACCGATTATCTCGGAAAAGGAAGAATTTTTAATGTGTTTTTAACACAGAAAACATCTTTGCACAGCTTGATTGACAAAGCAATTAAAATCATTGATGCAAAACCTGGGTTTCTCAACAAAGTACTAAACAAACTGTATGAGATTCCAGAATTTGTTAATCTACTGGAAAAACACGGCCTGAGCAAACATGACCTAAACAAAGAAATTGCGTACGCAACAAGTGATCCATCGATTCTGAGACAGAAAGTCGATGAAGTAGTTGAAATGTATGGAGAAAAGATAGAGCTACCCGCGGTTGAACCTCCAAATCCTTTAGGGTTTAGCGGACAATTCGGATGTGTGCTAACATTTTTCTTGGTAATATTTCCAATGATAATGCTGATAACCGGATTTGTAGGTGGAATACTTGCATTAATAATACCCGGAACATTTCTCGTCCCAGGCTGCCTAGAATGGATATTCCAAAAAGTACTCGAAGGAATATTAGAGGGCTTCCAGGGCTTAACACCACCCTAAAAATAGTCGAAAAAACCCAATAAAACATTTAAGCACCAATGGATCAATAACCAACATAATTCATATACTATCTTATTATCCTTTTTTAGTTATATTTATATACTTCTTGTGCATTATATTAAAATGAGGATAGAATGAAGAAAAAAATATTAGTTATTAGTATATTAGCTGCTGTTCTAATTATTTTAGCATCTATAACTCCCGCTGTAGGTACTACTATTGTAAAATCAGATATTGAAAAAGATGTTGTTGCCTCACCTCTTTTTGCAGTACGCACACAACAATCTATAGATGAGGAGAGTACAAAAATGATTTACACTAACTATCTTGGAAAAGGAAAACAAATCAACTTATTTCTTCCCAAAAAATCAATGGAACAAATCTGGGTCGATAGGGCCGTAAAAATATTTGAAACAAAACCTGCTCTTTTAGATAAGCTACTAGAAAAAATGGATAAAATACCATATATTGCTAGAATACTAAATAAATATGACATTAGCAAACAGCACATTAAGAATTATATGGAGATTATTAAGAACAATCCAGATATATTAATAGAGGATGTTGAAATCATTCAAGTACCGGTTGATAACACCCCTCAACCTTTAGGGCTTTCTACTTCAAACCCTATCGGGTGTTTTATTGTAGCAATAGCTCTTATTCCAGCTGCCTTCGTGATAACCTTGGTTGTACTTTTATTTACATTAAGAATCTTTACTTGTTTGAATATTAATGAATGCGGTGATGAAATCTTGAAGAGTATTTTCGAACAAATGATACAAGGATTTAACCAAAGTTAAGGAAATTGAATTCAAGTAAACCAAGCTATTGAAAGAACTGTCATTAGCAATTCTCGTTAGTTTAGTCTTCATTTATTTTTCAACATATTTATATATTCCAACTACATATTTATTAGCTGAGGATAAATATG
Organism: Thermoplasmatales archaeon; assembly: GCA_020343515.1. GTDB lineage: Archaea > Thermoplasmatota > E2 > DHVEG-1 > DHVEG-1 > JAGLML01. The sequence goes on from CP070798.1 coordinate 1,024,640, forward strand.
AATAAAAAAGCATTAGTTATAAGTAGTTTAGCTGTTGTAATCATTGTTTTAGCATCTTTGAATCCTGTTGTAGGTACCAACATTGTAAAATCAGATGCAAGTATTGTCTCGCCTCTTTTTGCTGTACGCACACAACGCTCTTCATATGAAGGGGCAATAAAAAAGGTAGATGCCAACTATTTGGGAAAAGGAAATATAATGAGCCTGTTTTTCTCTAAAAAGACATCCTTACAGAGCGAGATTGACAGGGCAATAAAAATAATCAATGCCAGACCTCAAATACTACCCATGATGATGGATAAAATTGCATTGATGCCAGAGATTGTCGCTTTGTTAAAAGAAAACGACATTACCATAAATGAGTTTAAGAGTCAAATGCATCAACTCATTAATAATCCTGCTCTTTTAAAAGAAAAGATTGATGAAGCTGTTTCAATAACTGGAGATGAACCTTTACCACTAGGCCTTTCAACGTCAAATCCACTTGGATGTTTTATTGTGTTTTTGGTTTTAGCTCCCATATTTGCTCTGATAGGAGTAATTATTGCAACCATTACGATCATCACGTGCATTGCTCCAGATTGTCTAGAAAATGTAGTATACTCTATTTTGGAGAACTTTTTACAAGGGCTAACTCCACCAGATTATAGTTAAAACTAATATCGTTTCCTCCCTTTTTTTATCTTTTATACGATATATTTATATATATTAATAAACAATGTTTAGATTAAGGACTCAGAATGCATTTTAGAAAAAAAAGACATCTTGCCATACTCCTGCTTTTTATCATAATTATAGGTGGAACACTTTCTCATGCCCAACCAGTGAAAAATTCTTTTCAACAACCAGATAACACAATACACCATCACGAGATAATTCATCAAGGCCTTCAAATATTATGCAAACAAAACAAGGTGAAACATGGTGACACAACTCTTCTCCACCAATCATCAAACACAAAAGAATTAGAAAAATGGTATACTTCTCATCCCTTGATTGAGTTTGCAAGCCTTGTTGAAACATCTATTACAATAAAATTTATCGATGGATCGTACACAGTGCTGATGGACGTTTCCCCAAATATGGATAATGCTGACGTGGAAAATGAAGAAACAATTTATGATTCCCCTGATGTTTTATCCACATATTCATCAGAGAATACAAGCCGAACTGCCTTGATTCTCAATCCATCGGAATACCTATACGGCAATCATCACTGTAAAAAGATAATCAACACCTTGCTCGACAAGGGATATAACATTGTGTACTTGGCCAATGAAAACGTGGACTTACCATTCGTCAGGGACAATCTAAATGCAGAAATAATCTATATGAACACTCATGCTGGTTACTGGGACATCGACGGTGATCACCAAGGTGATTTTGTGGTTATTGGCACTGGTGAGCATTGGACAAATGAGACTGAGCAGATCTATCAATTTGAGTACGAAAACCAGATGATCGTAGAAGGCGTGGTAGGAAATCAAAGCTTTGTTGCCTTTACCCCTACTTTTATAGAATACTACTATGAATCCAACGATTTACCAGATTCTTTGGTATATATGGCTACCTGTCACGCGACTTATGATGATTCCATGGCAAATGCATTTCTCGACTCAGGAGCAAGCACATACATGGGATGGACTAGAAATACAGTCTTTTGGACAAATAGTTTTACCTCAGTACTCGCTTTTAGATTATTCGCAAGAGGTTTCACTGTTAAGCAAGTTTGCCAAATCATTAGATATGGCGGTATATACAATCTTTTACTTCGATCAAAATTAGTATACTATGGAGATGGAAGAGCTAGAATAAGCTATCTATAACCAAAACATAGATCTCATAATCATTTTTATCTGTCTAGGTAGGGTTGGCAATTTTTTTCCCTCTATTAGATCAACAGCTGCTTGTACATATATACGTACTATTTCCTGGAAATACCATCTCCCATAATCGCTATCTGCCTGGGCAGGACTACCGATATATCCATCCTTTATTCCGATATCTTTGAATGTTTTTCTCAGATATCGTGGTGAATACAAATCTATATAGATGTTCTGTAGATTTTTGTATAATCCATCGACGAGATAGGGATATTGATATTTCATTAGGGAGGTCTCTCTGAAACCTGCATGTACCTCTTTTTTTGTATCAAATCCTACCTTTGGCTCATGTTTCTCCACCTCTCTACTATAGAAATAGGGTCCCGTAGGCTCGGCGACTTTGATGCTATACTCTCTCATAACCTTATGGATGGCAGCATATATTCCTTTCAAATGCCCAAGATCCATATGAAAGGTACAAATAACAACGTATTGAAATCCAAATCGAGCAAGAGATGAACACACATCGTGGACAATAGCCTTTACCGCTTTTACATGTGTTGAAACAGTACCGGGAAAACACGATGCCATTTTGCTATATCCTAGAGGAATAGCAGGAAACAGCACATATGTGAAATCCGGCTTTTTCTTGTTTAGCGTCTTTACCGCTTTTTTTGCCGCGTCTCTTGCCATCAGATAATCAGTCCCAACAGGTAAATGGGGACCGTGTTCCTCCAAAGGACTTATTGGAATGAAAAAAACTGTTTTCTTTTTATCTAATTCTTCAATCTGTTTCCAACTCAGCTCTTCTAATTGGATTACTTTCCCATGCCCTTCATCACCTTTTTTGACGTTGTTTTTCACGTTATCACTTCACATCCATCATCCTTTACGATCACCGTATGTTCTTTCTGCGTAACAATACCACCTTTTGCTTCAATGAGTTGAGGATAATGTTTTATAAGCCCTAGGAAAGAAAGTTTTTTTAACGCCAATTCACCACCATCTGGAAACAAATCTTCGCACCACCGCTCTGCAAATGGAAGTGTTTTAAATTTAATAAACAACCTGTTAAATAACATTTTTAACCTATTGTCTCTAATAACTTTTGATCGAATAGACTTGTTGCAGAGATAAATATTACTTCCTTTTCCTGAAACAACACGACCTACTCCGTTCGTTGCAAATGGCTCGATTGCTAATACATCTCCCTCTACTGGTTTAGCCTTGCTATGCGTTGCTGAAACACTGGGCACTGACATACCTGAATGCAGTTTATAACGTTCTAAACTATGACCACTGAGGTTAGTTATAGGTTTGTGCCCATAGGATTTAATGGTTTCCTCTACGACCTTACCTATCTCAGAAAGATCAACACCTTCTTTGAGTACATGTATTGCATGCTCTAATGCATCATTTGACGCCTTGATCATGGTGCTATAGTTGTCTGTTTCAATTTCAACGGTTTTTGCTGTATCAGCTATATACCCATCGATATGTGCGCCTACATCAAGTTTTACAACATCTCCCCTTTTTAAAATCAGTGTATCATCGTGTCTTGGACTAAAATGTGCAGCCCCCTCATCGATAGAGATGTTGACCGGGAATGCAAGATCAGCTCCCTTTTCTAATATCATTGATTCAACATTGTTTGCAACTTCCAAAACACTCACTCCCGGTTTTAATAAACTTGCCCCGTAAACCCTCGCCGCAGCAGCAATTGTTCCAGCTCGCCTATATTTCTCAGAGACCGTATCGTCCATGTTAGATCACTTTTAATATTTCTTCTTTGGTTATAGCTCCCTTGCGAACAATGATTGGTTCCTTGGAAGTCAAATCTACAATGGTTGAGGGAGGTGCATTTAACCTACCATTGTCTAGATATATACAGATATCATTACGAAACTGCATCTTTAACTCATTTAAAAAAAATGATGTTTTTTTACCATGAATATTTGCACTTGTTGCAGTTATAGGGCTAAATCTCGATAGCACTTCCAATGCGATATCGTTTTTAGGAATTCTTACAGCTATTGTATCATGACCACCTGTGACAATGCTTGAAATTGAATCCTTTTTCTTTAAAAGCAGTGTTAAAGGCCCTGGTAAAAAACGTTTAACTACTCTTTTAACCACCTCATTGGTGTGTGAAATTTTATCAATCTCGTTAAAATTGGCAACCGCTAGAGGAAGAGGAAGTGAATATGGACGTTTTTTTATCCTAAAAACCTTTTTAACTGCCCCTTCATTATAAACATCGGCACCTAATGCATATAGTGTATCTGTTGGATAAACAATGACCTCTCCATTTCCAAGAGCTTTAATCGCAGTGGATACATCATCTCTTTTCATGTCTATTACTTTTCTTTTTTTATAAAATCACCCAACGTCATACCGGTACGCATATGACGGTCCGTAGTAATCTTCTTTACTTCTTCTAAGAGAGTAATACCTAATTCCTTTTCCAATTTGGAAATTAGTTTATCGGGAGGTCGTAAATCACCATTTTCAATTTTAGAAATTGTTACCGTTCTCTCCCCTATTCTAAAACCAAGATCTTCTCTATTTAACCCCTTCTTTTTTCTTGCTTTTTTAATAATTTCAAACCAATTTGGTACAAGCTCCTTCTCCATATCTTTATAAATATCTTTTGGTGCAGCTCTGCGTGCCCTCTGCGAAACAATCTTCTTGACCTTTGCAGGAGTCTTTGAAATTGGAGTAACGTTTTCTCCATGTTGGACGCACCCTGGACATAACATCATGGTAACGCCATCAACAGTGGCTTCCCTACACCCCTTACCTTCTCTACCACAAAGCTCACATTGCACATATACACCTCCAGCCGAAACAACCTACATTAAAGTAATCCTGCCTTCTGAAGAATCATTAGATCCTCAGTGCTAAGTTTTTCCCCTTTCTTAAATCTTTCATAAATCTCATATGCTTCTCTCTTAGCCGCAGAAACAGTTGCCATTTTTTTCTTTTGATCCTTCTTCTTTTCAATAGCAACAATCTTCTTTTCCAATTCATGTATACTATTTACATAGTTAATAAATTCTTTATGAACAGCATCAGCCTCTATCTTAGTCGTTACGATATTTTCCTGTATTTCAGTTGTTCTTTTGATAAGATTATCAAGTTGCCCAAGTAATTCAACCATACTTTGATGTTCTTCTTGGGCCTTTTTAGCTATTTTCTCTACTATTTCATGCTGTTTTTCTGCTTTTTGTTTCAATATTTTTTTTTCTTCAAGAGCTTTTTTTAGCTTTGGGTCTTTATTTAATTCCTCCTCTTGTTCTTTTATTTTCATATGGATATCTTTTATTGTTTCAATTAATTTTTTTTCTTTATCAGGAGACATAGGCTGCGTCATTTGTTCATTTTCTAATTTCCTTAGATTTTGCTTAAGCTTATTTAAATTTACACCTAAAGCAGAGGATTTATCCCTTTCTAAGTCCTTAATTTTTTTCTTGAGATCAAAATGGTTTTTAAGGATGCCATTTCTCTGCTCCTTCGCATGTTTTACCCTTTCGTTGTAATCGTCTCTTCTTTTTTTTGTTTCACTTATTTGATTTCTTATTTTTCTTATTTTGACATTTAACTCATCTCTCTCTTTAGCCATGTTCTTTGATTTTTCGTGCAACATATCTCTTTTTTTCTTGAATTCATTTGCCTTTTGTTGAAGATCGTTTTTATCTTTTCTCATTGTTTTAATAGATTCGGCATCCATTTTAAACCTCTTAGAAGAATCTGAAACCTTTATGGTAAAATATTAGGTATTTATTAAGTATTTCGAAAGAAAATATGAAAAGTGATAGATTTCAGCCCAATTTATTAATAAATTTAACAAAATATAAAAAATCTAATAATATTTTATGTTAACAATCCACTTCCTTTCTCTTATTTTCATATTTTAATGTTGTTGAAATAATACTACCTCATTTTTGTGACAGTTGTTGCATTCATATTTTTTAACCAAAATTAATGTCTAGATGACATCATTATACTAGAATATTATGACAGATGATTCAATTTTAATTTTCAACCAAACATTTAAATCCCGATGTTATATTATAATATTATAAAAAATCCTAATTTGGGAGGACAAATATGAAAAGAAAGAACATTTTGAAAGAGGCAGGTGTTTTGCTAATTGCAGCAATAATGGTGTTATCCACAATAGCTGTGACAGCAAATACAACTAATGAGAAAGAAGAGGCTCCGATATGTCTAATAGCAAGTGGGAACCAGGAGATGATAGCAAAAAGTACCCAGGAAAATTCTGATTACAAACAAAGTGGCAACGGGCCGGAACTCTGGAACAATGGTTTGCCAGATAGCAGAAACGGTCTCTCATGTGTCTACTGGCCAGCAAATCCGTTAGACCGAGAGGTTATTGACAATTTCGAAGTCACGGAAGAATTCTGGCTTGTATGTGATGGGCACTTCCGCATAGTGACCTATAGTGGTGCAGGCCCGGATATAATTGATGCTGTACGAGTTTTCTTCTATAAGAGCACTGGTTCATGTGAACCGGATACAAAACGCTATGCGGAACGAGATGCAACCTTTAATGCGTACCTTACTGGTGACACATATTTCAGCAGACCTGAGATTGCTATCGACTGTGAATTCGACTGTGTTAACTTAACATCTGGAGAATGGTGGGTTTGCTTCCAACCCGAAATGGACGACAACAGCTTCTGGCTCACAGCTGGGGGCGACGATTGTAGCGTATTTGTTTACATGCCTGACTTAGGCCATGATAAATGGACTAAAGGCAATACCCTCGATGGATGGGAAGACTATGACGTATCGTTCATTCTAACTGGCCCAGGGGAGCCAGATCCAATTCCTAAAATATGCTGCAGAGGGTCTCTAGATTGGAAAGACAGAAAACCGGGTGAAACCGTGACAGGAACATTTGAAGTCTGTAATTGTGGCGATCCTGATTCACTGCTTAACTGGCAGGTAGACACATGGCCATCTTGGGGAACTTGGACTTTTACACCGTCAAGCGGTACGGATTTACCCCATCCAAATTGTGTTACTGTAGATGTAACTGTTGTTGTACCAGATGAAAAGAATGCAAATTTTTCAGGAGAAGTAAAAGTAATCAATACTGATGACCCCAGTGACTTCTGTACTGTACCCGTAACCCTTAATACACCGAAAAACAAAGCGTTCAAT
>CP070798.1:1031752-1044898 GCA_020343515.1 Thermoplasmatales archaeon
TGTTTGATACCGGGTTTCAAAGTGAATTGCCCGATCAATGTCTGGTATAGACCGGGAGTAAGGCATTACAGAAATGGTATATAAATGTTGTTCCCCAAACAGTAGCTCCGAATGTAGATTTTAAAATCGTAAAATCTTATACGTCCCAGAAAGGTACAATATCACAACAACCACATTTATGACACATGGTTTCGAATGTTTTTGTAGTCAGACTATTATTATCTAAGATTTTCTTGTGTTCATGTGCAAGTCTAAGAATTCTATCGACAGAAACGTTGGTTATCCCACTTGATGTTGCTTCTTCTAATTTTTTCTTGTTCAACTCGTTTATTCTAATCTTTCTTAATGTAGGAACAACTCCTATCTTTGCAAGTTTTTTAACTGATTCAATAATAGTCTTATCTGATTCCCCAAGTCCATATATAATATTTGAGGTTACCTTTCCTTTTCCAAAATGTTCCACAGCTACCTTCAACATATTAAGAATATTATCATAATCAAAATCTGGACATATTTTCTCAAATAACTTTTTATCTGGAATTTGTAGGTTGATTTTTATTTCATCAAAACCTGCTTTTTTAAGAAGTATTATTTCTTTTTTGTTGGATATACAAGGTTCTACACCAATTGGAATGTCTGGGTGTTTTTCCTTTACTTTTTTTACAATATAGCACATCCTTTTTATCAGCTCAGTATTTTCAGGATAAACTCCGCTTGTTAACGCAACAGCTTGAAAATCTCTATGATTTGATGCTTTAAGAATTAGTTTCACAAATTTCTCTGAGTCATATTTTTGGAGGAATCCTTGCATTGCTAAATTGCAAAAGGCGCAGCTATATATACACCTATCATCTAGATTTATAAAGGCTTGTCCCGGTGAATGAAACAAGATAGGCATCATATTCACATTTTCAAGAAAAATTTTTCTTTCTTTCAATATATGAAATTTACCCTTTTCTTTTTGTAATGAAAAACGTTCATTTTGATCCCGACTAATAACCAGTTTAATGTTTTTATTGGCGAATGTTAAAGCAATTGATAGCAATCCTGATACCGGTCCAGCCGTTGATTTACTCAAGGGATACGGTAACTTTATATCCTTTGGTATGTAGATTTTATTGTTTGTTATTAGTTCTGCTTTCTTTTTGGCAGAATCAATTTTATCTTTCACAAAAACGTCTATTGTGTTTCTTCTAAAATATCTTTGGTATCATTCGCCATGGCACTTTTTTCATGTACTCCTTATATTCCTCGCCATATTGTTTTATTAATAGTTTTTCTTCATCGATTATACTCCATATCATTATTGGTACTGCAAGTATTGCAATTAAAAGTGCAAAAATCGAGAAGAAGAAAAAGGCCAATCCAAAACCCACTATGAGTAATGAGGCATAATGAGGGTGCCTTATATGCCCAAAAATTCCTTCAGTAACAAGCTGTCCTTTGTATGTCGTTTTCCAGAAAATCTCCCATTTAAAATAAACTAAAGTTCCAACGAGGAAAATAAGTATTCCAGCAACAATGGTTGCAGTTTTATCTGTTGGCATCTCCCAGACGCCATATATTGCAGTCAAGGGCCCGGTTAATATGATGAGTAAAATTGGGGCATAATGGATTATAAATAGCGCCCTCAGTTCTTTCGGTGGTTTGTATTTCAGCATGGATCTTTTAAATGATTTTTATTCCGCCTCCTCCTATCTCTATATCTTGCGCCTTAAGAGTGTGTTTTGTGCTTCTCATTTTAATCACTGTCAATTTTCTCCTGTCCATGGTAGGATCTAAGCTCATAACAATGACCCCATCTGCTAGGAACTCTGAGAGTCCATCTCTTGACAGGTTGTTTGAACCTGATGGTAATTCTGATGTTACGAGTGACGTGCATGTTGCTGTCTGCAATGCATTAATTATGTAGTGTAGATGCAATCTTCTTATTGGGTAGGTTCCGTCGGTAGAGAGTTCTTCAGGGTCGATGATATTGATGTTGTTTGCTAAGTCCAGATTATTTATATGAACGGGCATTTCTGATAGAGGTGTAATTGAATCGAGAACAACCCTGGTATAATTTCCTGATAAAATCTCATTGGCCATAGTTTCGTAAACGAGTTTTTTGTTGATGTTTAGATAGAGAAATTTTATCTGTCCTTTTTCTATTGCCGACTGAAAGTCCAAACCTAGGTGTGTAGTCTGATTAAGAAGCCCCTCAATTTTTTTATCAAGTGTCAAAAATAGGCATTTATCTCCTTCTTTTATTCCTTGATATAGAAATTGACAGCACAATATGGTTTTCCCACTTCCAGGGGGACCTGATACTAATGTTATTGTATCTTTTGGTAAACCTCCCGAAATTATGTCATCTAAACCGCTGACGCCGGTTTTTACCCTCTTTATCTTATCTAGCATATTTTTACTTTCAGATTGAATCAGAGGCATGTAAATCCATATTTAGTAGCGTGTATAATTACTTTATCTTTTTTGCTTTTTTGCAGTGTGTTTAACATTATTTTTCATCATGTTTTTCTATATGTATATTAATTTTTATGAAAATGTTTATATATTAATAGATACAGATATATTATAGTAGACTGCAGCGAAATCTTAAAGTGTTAAAATGGCTAAGAAATACGCAAAGATATGGATCTGGATGCAGAACAACAGGTTGCTAAAAGCAGTATCAAACCAAAACTCTGGCACACTTACCATCTATGATGAATCTGACAAAGTACTACTAAGACGGACAGGACTGACCAGACAGCAGGTGAAAAGAATAGAACTTATTTTTTCAAATAATTGTATCAAAAGAGTAGGGGACCACAGGGAGCCTTTTACTTATCTTTAGAGCATCATCTTCGTAAGAACTCCCAATTTCCCCTAAGGAGATTCATAAAGTAGCACTTGTCGTTCTGGATATATTTTTATGCCTTCGTTGGTTATTTCCATAGCAAATATCTTTTTCTGGTGCTCAGAGTATCTCATCTTTAAAACTTCAATGGCGTTTTGCCGTCCATCTCCTTTCTGAATATTGTATAATATTATTATTCCATCGGCTAAAAACTCTTCTATTCCGGTCTCACTAAATTGTGTTGGTATCTGTTCTGTCTCTGTAACTAAAAATGATGTTGCACCTGTTTCTTCGAAGAAACTGAATAGTTGCTGAAGGTACACCCTGTAATTTTTTTCTTTACTTAGTGAGGCAGATATAACTGCTGTTAAAGAATCTACTACAATTACTTCTGGATGAAACTCTTTAGGAATTATCAAAGGTTTGATCTTGTATGATATTTCTGTTGCTGAGCCAGATCCACTTATTGATCCAAACTTCATCCTTAGTATGTCGAGTGGGTTTATCTTTTGGATTAATAGATGTTTCTCGTCAATGAATTTTTGTGCATCCCATCCAAAGTTATACATACTTTTTTTTATCCTTTCTATACTTTCTTCAAAACTAACGTACATACAATTTTTTCCTTTTGAAACAAGGTTAAGGCATATCTGTCTGCAAAAAGTGCTTTTTCCAGTGCCTGTTCCACCTGCGATTAAGACTGAGTTTCCTTTTGGAATACCTCCTACTGCAAATAAATCATCAAATCCTTGGATATCAGTTTTGAGGATTTTATCTTCTTTTTTTTCCTCGACGTTTTCTTCATTCATGTTGGGATCTCTCATATATTATGAATAATATATTTAAGGGAATCTGAAAGCTATACATAGTTACCTTATTTAATCCATCCGTGACCTATTTGTACATATACGTAATAATATTTGAGGTTGAGGTTGATATCTTTGACTTTTTTAGTTATTTTAACATATGATTCTCCTTTTTCGTAATTGACGTTGTTTCCTAGCATACCGTAAAGTGATTCATTCCAAGCATTTGTGTACTGTGTAGAGATATTTATATTGTTACTATTAGGAATGTAATCTGTACCTCCTTGAGACCAATTTGTGCGAACGAAACATTTTCCGGGTCCATATGTCAAGTTTTTCCCAGGTGTCCCAACAATTATGGGAAGATCAAACTGTATATCTATATCAGTTCCATTTTTTACATATATGGAGGGGTCCACCCTCATCACTGATTCTCCATTAAGTTGTTTAACTATGATACCACCACCTTCCAGTACATATATCTGATCAACAAAATATGAATTATATGCTTCGTATCTGATTGATGTTAGAGGAATTCCAGATGGAAAAGTAGGTGTCGCTGGCAATGTATCAATTTTATACTCCCCTTCACCAATTGTAGAAATCTCGCCATAGGATCTTGCTGTTATGAAATAGGGGAGTTCTTTACTTCCAAGTGATATCATTGTTGATATCGGTGCTGACGAATTTGTTATCGCTTGCAGCTCTATCATGGATTTTAACGTTGAGAATTGATTTGATATTTCATCCATATGTTCGGCTTCTCTTTCTTCCATTATCTCAGGTATGTACACAAGTTGTATTGTTGATATTATTATCGAAACAAGAGCTACAAGTAGAAGTGCTTCGATTACACCCGCAATCGCATAATCTTTTTGTACAAATTTTTTGTCTTTCATCTCTCCATCCATTTTCCATATTGTATGTCTATATCATATATCTTTTCTTTTTCCCCTTTATTCATTTTGTTTTTTACAGCACCTGAGGAGTGCTTATATTGTTTCTATTTCCGTTTAATCCAAAATAAAAATAATGCAATTATAACTGTAATAGAAAGAAATTCAAGGGCTATCACTATAGGAAATGGCACTTGGAATTCAAAACTGGGCGATCCTTCGCTACTGCTGCCCTGATTTGTTGATTGAGCAATGGTGACGTATGTGGAATCTGTGGAGGTATTTCCGTTTTCATCTGTTACGGTTAACATTATGCTGTAATTCCCCGGAGCAATATAAGTATGTATTTGCGATTCGCCAGTTCCAGTAGTACCATCGCCAAAATCCCAGAGGTACTCTATTATTTGGCCGTCATGATAACTAGCAGACCCATTAAAGTTTATTTCTTCGTTTACTCCGCTTGAATATGGCCCTCCAGCGTTTGCTATTGGAGTGTGTTGTGACGAATTGTGGTTTATTATTAATGTTTCTATATCTTGTTCGGACCATTCATTGTCATTATCCATAACTTGGAAATTAATAGTGTGTGCCCCAGTTGATAGAACAGATGAATTGAATGATCTGTTACTGTTAATCACTCCATCGATGGTAGAAATCCATTTCCACCCAATAATCTCACCATCATCAGTACCATGGCCGATGAAATACACCTTCTCTCCTGATGTTGCTGGATTTGGTATAATAAAATCAATATATGCAGTTGGTGCCTGGTTTTCTATACAATTAATAGTCAGAGTTGCTGTTTTTTCTGAGGACCAATCGTCATTATTGTCTTTTACTTTGAAATAGATAGTATGAGTTCCAGCAGAGAGACTTGATAGGCCAAATGTGCTTTGAGTGCTTAATTGTCCATCAATACTCGATCTCCAATTGTAACCGACTATATACCCATCATCATCTGATCCACTGCCACTAAATGATACAATTTCCATGTATTTTGCTGGATTCGGAGAGATTGATGGTAGGTATGCTGTTGGTAGTTGATTACCACTTGGTAATTCAGGTTCTTTAAAATAACCTAAGGGATATTCGTCTTGGTTATCTCCACCTGGAACGCCATAAGGTATATCACCTATATCATCACTATTATTGTCATAGCCATTGTAGTCATCCCAGTAGTTGCCTTGTAGGTTATAGCTCCAATAGTTTGTGGATAAATCTTGTGCGTTTTGACCATTATCAATAAAATCATTATAATAAAAGCGATTATTTATGGATTGAACTATGTAAACACCGTATTGTGAATTATCTTTTATTGTATTATTGGAAATAATATTATTGTTCGAAGTGGAACTGAGATGGATTGCCTTTTGGTTATTCTGAATTAAATTATTCTCTATAACATTGTTATCCGAAATGCTGAGACTAATTCCTGCCCCTTGACAATTTGATATTGTATTGCCTTGAATTGTTATTTCTTTACAATGATCTAGCTGAACGCCTTCACCAACATCGCCATTTATTAGCTTGTTGCCAATAATTGTGCTGTTTTCTGCATATGAGAGCGAGATACAATCAAAGCCATTGCCACCTGCGTTTCTAATTGTAAATCCTGAAATATGGATTTCAATTTTATTTCCTGAAACCTGAGTCTCATAGGCACGTACAACATGACCACTATTTCCACCGTCGATTATAGTCGTGTCTTTATCTTCACCTATGAGTGTTAATTGTCCTATATACTCTCCTAAGATTACTATGCTATCATATGTTCCACTATAAACATAGATGGAATCTCCCTCAGATGCATTATCGATGGCATCCTGAATAATCGTATACTCTGCACCACCACTATCATCAACATAAATAGTATTTCCACCGGCTATGCAATTTTCAATAGGTAAAACACCTACAAATACTATAAACACTAGAGTAAACACTAACAGTACCACTCTTCTCTTTACCATGATAATTGTCACTTTCCATCTCTCTTGTTAAATGCATGTCAAAATTTGCCCCATCTCATATATAAACGTAGTGTGTTAAAATGTCATAATGAAAAATTTTTCTCATAATTTTTTCAAACAAACTTTGCTCGGGCTTGATACACGTAATGAGGGGTTTAGGATTTTTTCTTTTTAATTCGCAATGTTTAAATACTTTTAAATTAACTTAAAAATATAAAAATAATCTAAGATAAGGCGAACCATAATGACAAGCGAAAAAATCTGGACATGGCGACAATCAAAAGGCAAAATCTTTAAGGTGATTTCTAACGCAAGTAAAGGAACCATAGAAGTGCTTGATGAAAATGGGGAAACAGTTATCCGGAAAACTAATTTAAGCAGAAAACAGGTTGAGATGGTTGAAAAGAATTTTAAAAATTTTGTTTCAAAGAAGCTGAACGGCAGTAATAAAACGGCATCTCAGAATAATTTCGATCCTATGATAACTTAATAGATTGACTTGTTTTGTGATTGACAAATTTATCGCTCCTTTTGGGGTAATGTGCTCAATAGGATTTATTATCCTCATATGGAGGAATTTTTGGGTTGTTTCGCAAAATATCTCAACTCTGGTTTTTCTCAAAATTCATGGTTTAAACCCATTTATTTTTTTATCTTGTGCAAATAAAATCAGTTCACTAAGTTTTTTCTTTTTTAATATTATATTTGTTTAAATATTATCTCCTACCAAACATTTAAATCTGATTACCTAATTACATTTATTACAGATATGTATATCTGGGGAGAAACAAATATGAAGAAAAATTTATGGAGTAAAATAATAATATTGCTAATTATGTTTTTTTTTGTGATGCCGTCATCATTATCGGTTCAAGAATTATCCAAGCTTTACGAGATTGATGATAATATTGAGTTTAAAGCAGCAAATAATATTTCGCCACAACAACCGATAAACGCCATTAGTTCAGGTGAGGTTGTAGTTGGTGAGAAACTTGACTCTATTGACTATGGCCCAGGTTTCGTCGAACACGTGGATGATTCCATCGCCCGGGATCTACTCCTGCAGTCTAATTTGAATAGGAATCTCAAAGAGGGTAACAGGCAACACGGAATCTGGGTTGTACCATCTAGAGAAGCGAGCTACTATCCTCACTCGGGTAAGCACAACGTCATTAACAAATGGGGTGATACTATGATGGGTATTTCGTTCCCTACCAAGGTTGATATCCATGGTGCATGGTTTGCTGGTCAGGGCGGTGGTGAAGGTGTATGGGCAGGCAGTATCCGTGTCTTTGGATATTGCAATGGTGAACATACCCAAACTACTGACTGGTTTGAAGACATTGATGATATTCCTTCGTGGTTTGCAATGAACCTTATAGATGTTGACAGGATCGTTATTGAAGCCACTCCTGTCTTTAACGGTGGAGGTTGGTATGCCATGGATGATTTAAAATATTCTCCTAATATAATAGATGAACAAGAGCAACCTAATACTATAGTTGTTGATTTTGAGGATTGCTCTTATAATCAAAATCTTAAAGATTTAAATTATGCTGGTTTGACATGGGAAACCGGAACCGGTGATTTTTATATTGATCAGGATGAAACATCTGCTCTTCAAACACCTTCCATTTCAAATGAAGAGGAGCTGTCTTTATTAGAAGGATATAGAAGCAGCTCTCGTGAAAATATTCCTGTAGATTCACCTACATTAATCTCTGATTATCAAGGTGTTATCAGAGGTGATGCTACTTCTTGGTCTTATCCTCCTGATTCTTGTGGTGCTGCTGGTCCTAATCATTTCGTCGAGGTAGTCAACAGAAACTTCGCTGTTTATAACAAATCCACTGGAGAGGAATTAATTAACATACTATTAGGCTCTTTTTTACCTGGTAGTAATGGAGATCCACGTGTTTTATATGATCAATACAGTGATCGCTGGTTTATTATCGTTTGTGACTTCAACACCCGTCTTTATCTAGCTGTCTCAATGTCTGATGATCCCACTGGGGATTGGTTTAAATGTAATTTCATAGTGTCTCAAGGTAGCGATGCGGGTAAATGGCCTGATTATCCAACGCTTGGAGTTGACGAAGTTGGTGTTTATACAGCAGCGTACATGATTGGTGGAGGTAATGGGATGAGTATTTTTGCGCTTGATAAGGCTCCTTTAATTGCTGAAGAGCCCAGCTTGGGTGATATTTATGCATTCCGAGAATTGCCATGGGAAGGAGCTATTCAACCGGTTCATACATTTAACTCATCTGAAGGTGAGTATTTTGTCTCCCGTGCATCATCGACGGGTGTTCGCGTGCGTCTTTTAACTGACCTTACTACCAGTCCTGTTTTAACAGAATTAGGCTTTGTAACTGTTCCTAGTCATTCTCCCCCACCTGATGCACCAGCTTTAGGTAGTACTGTTCCACTCGATACGGTTGGTCATCGCCTGATGAATGCGGTCTATCGTGATGGTTATATTTGGACTGCACATTGCATAGACGTTAGTGGACGAGCTGCTTCTCGATGGTATAAAATCGACGTCCTCAATATTTCGCTGGATGATTATGGCACAATCGAGGACTCAGTTATGTATTATTTCTTTCCTACAATCATGGTCAACGCTCATGGTGATGCAATCATGGGTTTTTCAGGATCGCATTCAGGTCAATATGCAGCTGCCTACTACACAGGAAGGTTAACTAGTGACCCACCAGGTGAGATGGCTAATCCTGTATTACTTAAAGAAGGAGAGGCTACCTACAACCTTATCGATGGTTACGGTAGAAATCGATGGGGAGACTATAGCCTTTGCTCATTAGATCCTGTTAATCAGACGTTTTGGACTATTCAAGAATATGCTCACTCACATAATGGCAGTGGTGTAAACCGCTGGGGAACCTGGATTGGTGAACTTGCTTTTAATCGACCACCTGAGACACCAGATGGACCTGATGGTCCAGACGAAGGAGTAACTGGCATCGAATATACATTTAATGCAACAACGACTGATCCAGATGGAGACGAAATATATTACTGGTTTGATTGGGGTGATGGAGAAGACAGCGGCTGGGTAGGTCCATACGTCTCTGAACAAACAGGAGAAGCATCACACATATGGAGTGATGATGGAGATTTTACTATTAAAGTAAAGGCTAAAGATGCTAATGGGAGAGAAAGTGGTTGGTCACCTGAACATACAATTACTATTATTGCAGGACCAATACTTGAAATAGGAATTATATGTGGTGGATTATTTAAGGTGAATACCGCAATAAAAAACATTGGTGGCGTTGAAGCTACTAATGTAAACTGGAAGATCACACTCGACGGCGGCGCATTTATCGGCAAAGAAACCGCTGACACCATTCTCAGTATAGCACCAGACGGTGAAGAAACTATAACCTCTGAATCCATAATTGGATTTGGAAAAACCATAGTGACCGTTATCGCAGAGGTACCTGAAAGCTTAGATACAAGAGAACAGCGTGGATTTGTTTTCTTGTTCTTTATAAAGGTTAACCCAGGTGGTTGAAACGTGTCCTCAAATACCATGGAAATGAGGTAGAGGAGAAAACACGTTAAATCAAGATATTGCCATTTTACCTTTGTTTCAGGTGGAAAATAAAGGAGAAATTAGGTATGGGCCCGGCAGGATTTGAACCTGCGACCAACTGGTTATGAGCCAGTCGCTCCACCAGGCTAAGCTACGAGCCCTTTTTGAGGTATAATATATTTCCTACTACTTAAAATTTTGAGCTTTATGTTATGGTAAGGTTCATTAATTAAGAAATGTTTTAATAATGACGTAATGAGGGATCTTTTAACGTTAGCAAAATACCCATTCTTGGATGAAGCAAAACAGTATATTACGGAGAATGGACCTTCTATTACTGATCTTCTTGAGGGTTTATTATATGAAAGAGCTCGCACAATTGGAATTGAGAGATTAGATAATGCCCTCAAAAATGGGGACGTGGGAGATAGAAGTTTAGCAACCAAATCAGACCTTATGATGGAGATTTTTTCGTATCCATTGGCACGGATGATATCAGTCGGCGTTGGAGATATTTACTTAATGAGAAGATATGCACTTGGAGAGGCATATCATGCATTTAAAAATTTACTCAATGAACAGCCCTTGTTTCTCCTAGAAGTCTCAGAGGAACTCAACATCAATGTAGAGTTTGTTGAGAATAAAAGAAACATTAAGGTGTTTTTCAAAGACTACCTGCGCAATGCCCCAACACGTTACAAAAAATGGAAAATGGTAAACAGAGACATGGAAAATGGCTATGTCCATATCTCTACGAGGGACCTCGCAAGGCTCATATTAGAGTCATTGAGGAGAAGAATCGAAGAGGAGCTAGCCACTAAAAAAAGCAGTAAAGCAATAGAAAAGGCATTTTCATCAGATATAAAGAGATTTCAAAACATGGTTAAAAAGCACAAAAAAAAGACAGAAGCAATGCCACTTGGAAAACTCAGCATAGAAAAACTTCCCCCATGTATGAAAGATATATTGAAAGCTATTCAAGCAGGCGAGAATGTCCCTCATATGGGGAGATTCGCCCTCGTTTCTTTTTTAAATTCTTTGCAACTTAATACAGAAGAAATTTTGAAACTATTCAGTAACGCTCCAGATTATCAGGAGGAAAGAACCAGATATCAAGTAGATCATATAACAGGAACATCGTCATCAAAATCATATAAATCTCCAGGATGTGAAAAGATGCGCACATATGGCATATGCCCTGTGGATAAAATGGATGATTTATGTAGAGAGATATATCATCCTATTAGCTATTATAGTGCTAAATGGAGACGGGAGAAAAAAAAGAAATGAAGCAGTTTATTACTTTCGAAGGAATAGATGGATCCGGTAAATCGACTATATCAAAAGAAGTCTATGAAAAACTAAAATCAGAAGGATATGATGTAGTGTTAACATATGAACCAACTGATACAATGATTGGTAAATACGTTCAGCAATGTATAAAAACTCAAAGCGACCCGTTTGTTACTGCGTTTACGTTTATAGCAGACCGTATTCAACATTGTAAACAAATCAAGGAATGGCTTGATGTTGGAAAAATTGTCTTGTGCGACCGCTATGCAGAATCAACCTATTCGTATCAGGGGGCACAGTTACAAAACCAGATAAAAAACCCGATAAAGTGGTTGCAGGAACTCTCCGAAGATCGAATAATCATGCCAGACAGGACTTTTCTATTTGTGATACAACCAAAAGAATCCCTGGCGAGAATTAAACATCGGGATGAATTAGTGCCATTTGAACGCCTTTCATTTTTGGAAAAAGTTCATACTAATTATCTAAAAATTTCAAAAGGGGAACGGTTTCTCAAACTTGATGGCACAAAAAAAATAGATGAGATCGTAGATATATGTTACAAAGATATTATTCAGTAGCTCTCTCAAGCTGTCAGTGGTGATTTTATGTTCAATTTAATTGGAGATTTGAATATCAAACAAGTGAGGAGATATGAATAATAAACAAAACTATAAGCTTGTATTGTTTGACATGGATGGTACCCTTATTAAAAATAGAACAATCTTTGTTATCTCAGAAAAAAAAGGATTTAAAAACAGGCTAATGAAGACGTTAGAAAGCAATAAAGAACCCTATCAAAAAAGCATTGAAATAGCAAAATTTTTAAAAGGATTTGATCGTCGAGAACTTCTAGAGATATTCCGAGAGATACCCTTACAAAAAAACATAGTAACAATTGCAGAAAAATTGAAAGAAAACTCTATTACGACAGCCATTATTACTGACAGTTATCAATTCTTTGCAGATGACCTAAAAAAACGCTTACATTTTGATTTTGCTTTTGCCAATACTCTTATAACACAGCAAAACATTATAACCGGCAAATTACTCCTTAATAATACAACCCGACAGCCATGTGGTAAGGGGAAAATATATTCTATCTGTAAAGAGGTCATATTGGGCCAGCTATGTAAAAAGTTAAATATAAAAAACACGGAAACCATTGCAGTTGGAGATGGTATTGTTGATATCGGTATGATAAAAAAAGCGGGTGTGGGAATAGCATATAAAGCACCCGGGGAGGTTCAAAAATACGCTGATGTCATAACAAATGATTTGAGTGATATATTGGAGTATATTTGATGTGATAATATGGACATGAAGCAGGAAGAAATTACCACGCTGCATGATTTAAATTTGGATAAAAATAAACTCATGAAAAACATTAGCGATGCTGCTGCTGAACGGCCTGTTTCAGTAGTTATGCCGATGCTCTATACTGAAATAAAAAACGATGCGTTAGGTAATATTGTTAAACAATTAAACAAATGTATATATCTCAAAGAAGTCATCATTCCCTTAGCTGCAAAAAACAAGGAGGAGTTTAATCACGTTAAACGTTTTTTTAGAAATTTGACTATTCCCAAGCTTGTTATGTGGTGCAATGGGCCAAGAATTGAAAACTTGTTGACTCAACTAAAATCAGAGGGATTAAATCTTACAAGATATAGAGGAAAAGGGCGGGATGTCTGGCTAGCACTTGGAATAGCAAACCTTAGATCGTATGCCGTTGCACTTCATGATGCTGACATACAGGGATATACTGAAGTTCTTCCAACAAAATTAC
>CP070798.1:1044998-1058079 GCA_020343515.1 Thermoplasmatales archaeon
TATAATACCGTTACCAACAACAACTACGGCATCCGTTGCAAGGATTCTAGCGGCAATATCATTTATCATAACAACAATATAGGCAACACCCAAAATGCAAATGATGACGGTACAAATACATGGCACAATTCCACCCTTCAACAGGGTAACTACTGGAATGACTACACCGGAGAAGATAGTGATGGAGATGGTATTGGGGATACGCCATACAATATTCCAGGTAATAGTAACCAAGATGAATACCCATTGATGACCGAATATGGCCCTCCACATGCAGATTTCACCCACACAATAGATGACAAAAATGTTTCCTTCGACGCATCACGATCGTATGATTATGACGGTACAATAGTCTCATATGAATGGGACTTCGATGACAACGCCACTGGAACAGGATTACTCATAAATCATACATATTCTGAAGATGGAATTTACAATGTGACATTAACAGTTACGGATGATGACAATAAAAACGACAGCACCGTCAAAATGGTTATAGTCGACAGCATTCCACCAGAGATAACCGATAATACCCCAAGCGTTGGTTACACTGGCGATCCTTTTACGTTTAATGCAACTGTTACAGATAACGTACAGGTTTACGAAGTAATAGCTGCATACCGTTATGAGAATGGGCCTGTTCTAAATATTGATTTGAACAATACAGATGGTGATTATTGGGAAGCGACTATAATTATTGAACGTACACTGGAAAAAATCTACTATCAAATCTTTGCTTGGGATTTTTCTGATAATGAAAATCATACAGATCTTAAGAATATAACCATTATGGATAATGATCTTCCAGAGATCACAGATGTAATTGCAGACCCAGAGGTACAAATGATAGATGGTTATGTGAATATTTCGGCAGTTGTAACTGATAATATCGCTGTCGATGAAGTTTATCTTTATATTCGGTATCCAGATTCTAGTGTAAAGAATTTCTCCATTACAGGAAACAAGATAGGTGACATGTATTATTCTAACAGAGCATATGATCAAGCGGGTGTTCATACATTTCATATCTGGGCAAGTGATACCAGCGGCAATAGCAATATCTCCGAAGACAACACCTTTGAAATAGTACTGGGAGTTCCACCTGAGATTCCGCAAATACGTGGTCCAACCGAAGTAAAAAAAGATACTCCTAATCCATATGAATTTTCCTCTACAGACCCAGATGGCGACGATGTATACTACTGGATCGAATGGGGAGATGACGACACTGAAGAATGGATTGGCCCATATGGATCTGGCGAGGTAATAACAGTTAATCATACATGGAGTGAGAAAGGAGACTATGAAATAAGAGCTAAAGCCAAAGACACCAAGGGCTTGGAAAGCGACTGGGGCTATCTTACGGTCACCGTGCCAAAGAACCAGCAAAGTCAATCGGAATCTAGTTCTAGCATTAAAATAATTCAAGCAGTGAAGACGACAACAAAAATAACAAGTCGATAAACGCTTCTAAATAACTTAAATAACTTTCTTCTCTTTTTTTAATACCATAGAGTAACTGCCGAATTGGGATTCTTTTGTGATAGATCTTGCATTTTTTATATTATACAAAACATTTTAATCCGATTAACTTATTATAGTATGAATAAACGATTTTTAATTGACTATGATCCTTTCCTTTAAATATCAAAGAATATATCGGTAATAAGGAAAATGAGCCGAAATAACATTTATACTCCTAGCCAGGTGGTATGGGAACTCACCTTACAATGTAATCTAAAATGTATTCACTGTGGTTCATCTGCTGGGAATGCTAGACCTAACGAACTATCTCCCACAGAAGCTGTTAAACTTTGCAAAGACCTGGCAGAAATTAATTCTAGACAAGTCTGCTTTATGGGAGGTGAGCCCTTTCTTCGAAAGGAGTGGTATAGACTCGGCAGAGAAGTTAGAGATCTTGGCATGGAACTCTTAGTAATATCAAACGGCTTCATAGTGAATGAGGATATTATTTCTAAGCTTGTAAAGTTAGACCCCTATGGCATATCAGTAAGCCTCGATGGGGCAACACCTGAAACTCATGATCATATCCGGGGTGTTGAGGGGTCTTTCAAAAAGGTAATGGAATTTATCTCTTTGTCCAGGAAAGCAGATCTTCCAACAGCAGTTATCACCACGGTTAACAAGCTGAATTTTAAAGAGCTGCCAATGATCAAAAAATTATTGCTTGGTAAACATATTGCTTGGCAAATTCAAACAGCTTCTCCAGAAGGAAGATTCCCCAAGAAGTTACTATTATCGAAGGAGGAATTCTATTCTCTTGGTCTCTTTATTGCATCTATGCAGACAAAATACTCTTCAAAAGAACTACCAGTCATTGGTGCACATTGTTGCGGATACTACTCTAGGTACATTCCACATGTAGGTTTATCCTCTAATTGGAGGGGATGTCAAGCAGGTATATCAATTTTAAGTGTAAAAAGCCATGGCGATGTAATAGGTTGTCTAGCAACTCCTGATAAGTACATTGAGGGTAACATTCGAGACAAGAGTATTATTGAAATCTGGAATAATCCAAAATCTTTTCCATATAACAGACGTTTTCAAACAATTAATTTAGGAGACAACTGTAGGGATTGCAAATATGGAGAAACATGTAAAGGCGGCTGTATGGGTATGTCAATCGCGTTAACCGGAATACCTCATAATGACCCCTATTGTTACCATAAAATCGAACAAAAATTCTCATAAAAGTAACAATTTACTTAAAGATAAACTTTTTATATACATTTAGACATTATAAACTGATAATATATGATCCCAGCTAAAATATTTGAAATTGGAGCTATGTTTGGACTAAATGACAAAGATATCAAGAATCTTGTAGCAAACGTGGACAAAACAGATATACCAAAAGCATCAGCCACATCTCCATTGGACAACTACAAAGGTGATGGTATATTCTACGGCACTATAAGCATAAACGATTTCAGATAAGGAAATGTAGAAATGGTTTTAAATAAACTGTATGAAATAGGCCAGCATCTAGGCTTAAACAAGATAGATATTGACAACGTATTATCTACACCTACCTGGCTAACCAGAGAAATTATAAAATCCACCCCTCCCTTGGAGATCTATAAGGAATTCGGAAGATACAGCACCGTCAGTATACATGATTTCCAGGAAAAGGGGAACTTGGATATAATTCCAGATAAACTTTATGAGTTAGGTCGGTGTTTCGGCTTAGACAAAAAAGATATTGACAATGTTTACTTATCCTACGCAAATAAGGAGGGTAGTACCAGAGTTAACTCACCGTTAGAAGTATATAAGGGTACAAGCCATTATGGTACTATAAGCATAAAAGATTTCTAAAAATTCCGATTTTTGGGCATTTTTCAAAAAAGATTTATATAGTTTATCTTACAAATATTATATGTTGAGAGTGGGGGCAATAATTTCTAAGGCTAATCCTCATAGATTTTTTGCCTTCCCCGAACATCCGTTCCTTTCCTCCTCCGTCTCCCTCACTCTCACAAATTAAAGGTGATTATTTCAGCTATTAATAGATATTCATAAGAGTTAAAAATTTAGATTCAGGATGAAATGATTAAAGTCTCTATAAGAATATGGATTGTAGAAGAGACGGGCAAATAATCAAATCCTACTGCCCTAATAAGTACTACCTATTACATCTCCCAAAGGCACATCTAACTCTTCAATATCGGATAATTTAATCTATACGATAAAGATTATGTCAACTGAGTCAACATGAAACTTAATTTAGGATGCGGAGGCGTTTATAAAAAAGGCTATCTAAACATCGATGCCTACGATAGTACCGTTGCTGATAAAATAATGTCAGCCGTTGATCTCGACCTAAAAGATAACAGTGTTGAAGAAATCATTGCCTCTCAAGTCATCGAGCATCTGGGTCTTGTGAGTAGCATATATGCGTTAAGTGAATGTTATAGAGTTTTACAGCCAAAAGGAACTCTAATCCTTGAAACCCCAGATATTAAAACCTCGTTTAAAAAATATATAACTGGTGATCGTGAGGATAGAAAAAACATAATGCCATGGATTTACGGGTTGGAATACCCAGGTTTGCCCCACAAATTTTGCTTTCCACGAGATCTCCTTGAAGAAATCTGTAAAAACATTGGTTTTACCGATATAAAAACAGAATATATCGAATATGATGAAACTCAACCAATATTAAAGATGATCTGTAACAAACCAATGGATCATCAAAACCAGCAATTCATTACTTTTTTTAGGAAGCAGCTACTTCGTAAAAAAGCTGTAGCTGTAAACAATCAAATACTAGGACTAGAACAAGAAAAGCTAATAGATTTCTTCTCATCTAAAATAAATCAGCTCAATGAAAAGGCGAACAAAGCCATAGATAAAATAACGATAGAAGGAGCAGCCTCCAGCCCAGAAATAACAAAGATATTTCTCGAGTCTCTCATTGAAAAAAAAATAGTCCCTCCGAAAAGAATCGATAAGCAACTCGAAACAATAAAGTTACTAATTAAACAAGATTTCCTCAATATTCTTTGCTACAGCATGAGAGAAATACCCAACCTAGTTGGGGAGCAAAAAAAATTATTACACATAACAAAAAATCTAGGAAAAAGCACGGTAAAAAACCTGTTAAACGATGCAAAAAAATCTACTATTATTGAATCCCTTTCAAAGACAAAAAAAAGATGTAAAACCATTGATAAGATTGATTTTTTCTCAGAAAAAATGCTACTCAAAAAAGCAAGTCGATTCTTTCAAAGGGGATCGAAAGAATTTGCTTTACAAAGATATGATGAAGCAATTAAATACTTTGAAATCTCAATTGGTTTTTATCGAGACCAAATTCTAAGCTATTGGAACCTTGGGAGACTCTATGCCTTGACCAATGATAAACATTCAAAAAACTACTATAGGAAAACCTTTGATATAATTAAACGACTCGATTGTAAAAATAAAGAGATTATTAAAAATAAAATCGAAGAAGAGAGTAAACTGCTTAGAGGAATACCCGATAATCCGATTGTTTCATTGGAAAAAATTGCTGGCTAGATGTATTTTTTCTTTTTTATCTTACCCCGATCAACTTTTGAGATAACTCCAGCGGTATGTGGTTTGATTTTATCAATTTCCTTTACATTCACCTCTATATCTGATCCAAATTTTTCCTGGAAACTATGTTGTATTTCAGAGAATAACTTTTCAATTGGAAAAGTGTTTCTTAGCTCATTATCAATTACTGCATATATTTCTATCTTATTGATCCTAGGTTGAATTATTTGAAAACGCTCAATGCAATCAAGATTAAACGAGCGATAAAGTTCGCCAATAAATTCATCAAGTGTAGAAGGAAGAACTACTGTTCCATTTGGTAACGTAATTGAGTGGCTTTCTCTCCCATGAATTTTAGAGATAAATCCACCAGTTAGTCCACAAGTACATCTATCCTCAGAAGGTGTTATTATGTCATCAAGCCCTGTATATCGAATTATTGGAGTTCCTCTTCCATAGAGTCTTGTCACCACCGATTGACCGGGTTCTTCAGGAGAAACAGGTTTACCATCGTCATCTACAAATTCAAGGTATACAAGATCGGAATGAACATGATACTTACCCTGTCTACACTCAAAGGCCATAGGACCTGATTCCATGGCACCATATGTATCAAATAGTTGGGTTTTAAACGAGTCTTCAATGTAACCCTTTAAAAATTTATCTAAGACAGATCCTGTTGATAGTATACATTTCGGCTGAATATCTTCTCCGAATCCTCTATTTTTAAGAAGGGCTAGTTGTCTTAGCATCCCTGGATAGCCGCCGATAAACTCTGGCTGGAAGCTGATGATTTTCTTCATGAGTTTTTTTGGATCATCATAGGTGTGCAAAATCTGCATATTGTTAAGAGAAAAAAATGGTTTTAATTTTGGAATCATCCCATCGGTGAGGTATTCACTCTCAGCGCTATGTTCAGATAGATCTGCAATAACTGTCATCCTGGTTTTCCTCCAATTGACTTTGTGTTCTTTTATCACTCGTACATATCCTAATATCCCTAGAACAATTGTATACATGTCAATATAAATCGAGACTGGTTTACCTGTTGTACCTGAAGTATAACTCTTAACCATTTTACTTTTATCGGCAGCAGATGAGATAATTCTATCTGGAAAGTTTTTTCTTATATCATCCTTACTTATAAATGGGAGTTTGCCAATGTCGTTTATGCCCTGTATATCGCTTGGATGAACACCTGCATTTTTGTATTTTTCATGGTAGAACGGAACAGTATAGGCATATTTTACAAGCCTCTGGAGTTGCTTGCTTTGAAATTTTTTCAGATCGCTGGTATTTATACTCCATAACCTATTCACGTCAACAAAGTAACTTTTTAACACTCGAAAAGCGAAAAAGGGATTAAGAAATGGATTCATATTGTTATAAGAATCACATGTATTCTATTTAAATCATGTTTTTTTTAAATTGATCCAGCTTTTTACCCCTCCAATCTTTTTAATTCTTAAATTGTAGCGAAATTCAGCAAGCCGATTTCGCTCTCTCCAAATATTTTAAAGCTACCGACATCGGTTTTTTTTGTATTACTGGTGAGAGATAATCACTTTTTTCTGCTGAAATAATGACAGTTCCAGTTGCTAGAGGTGAAAAAGCTGGAAGAACTGTAATACCCTTTGATACAACAAGGCCTTTAATTTCAACTTTAACCTGCATAGTTGGCTGTTTGAACGGTTCCCTAATGCATTTCCAGCATTCAGATACCTTCTAGGATAATAACAACACTACAATCTTCTCCATTTCTCTTTTTTTAGAGTTAATTTGAAATGTAGAAATGAAATAATTGTATTAACCATTTCACATATTTTGGAACAGCAAAGATATAAGACGTCTCACTATATATTCATAAATTAGGGGAGAAAACATGAAAGATAAAAAAAGTACAGAACTTGCTAACTTAATCAAAGATGAAACCTTTGACATGGATCCTGAAGAGATTCGTCAACTCGGCTATCACACAGTAGACCTGATTGTAGATTATTTAAATAACATTTGTAAAGGGCCAATCCTGACCACCAGTACTCTCAAGCAAATGAAGGAACTATTATATGAGCCACTCCCTCAGACTGAGCAGGATCCCACCACAATTTTAGATGACTGTCGAAAAAAAATTATTGCAAACGCTATTCGTATTGGAAACCCACGTTTTCTCGGCTGGATTCTGGCATCTGGGACTGTCATTGGTGCATTTGCTGATGGAATAGCAAGTACACTCAATCAAAACGTTGCTGTCTCTGGTGCAGGGATGGCAACAGCTTTAGAACTATTGGTAATTGATTGGATTAAAGAAATTCTTGGCTACGATCCCAAAGCTGCAGGTATCTTGCTCAGCGGTGGTTCAATGGCCAATCTTACTGCACTTGCAGCAGCCCGTAACGTTAAAGCAGATTTTGAAGTGGGGATTGAAGGTATACAACAGGGTAAAAACATGATTCTGTACGTTTCTGAAGAGGTACATTCTTGTGTACCAAAAGCAGCGAATATTCTAGGTATCGGCATGAATAATATACGCCGAGTAAGAGTAGACGATGCATTTCGCCTTGATACTAACGACCTGAAAGCTAAAATTATCGAAGACAAAAACCGTGGTATGCTACCCTTTTGTGTGGTTGCAACCGCTGGAACAGTGAACACTGGTGCCATTGATCCATTGGAACCTATCGCTGATATCTGCCAGCAGTACAATCTTTGGTTTCACGTTGACGCTGCTTATGGTGGTTTCGCTATTTTATCCTCAAATCTGAAACCGTTACTTAATGGAATCGCACGTGCTGACTCCATAGCACTTGACCCGCATAAGTGGCTGTTTATACCGTTCGAGGCAGGATGTGTTTTGGTAAAAAATCCATCTCATATGATTCAGACTTTTTCAGTAAACGCGCCCTATATTCATTTGACGAAAACTAAGCCTATTTCAAGTGAGGGCGTCGATTTCTCTGATTATGGTCTTCAACTTTCTCGTCAGTTTCGTGCACTTAAGATATGGATGTCTCTTAAACAGTATGGTATACAGAAATATGGGCGACTGATAGATCAGAATGTTTATCTGGCACGATATATGGCTGCACTAGTCGATGAGTCGCCCGATTTTGAGGTTGCTAGTCATGTTACTTTGAGTATCTTTTGTTTCCGATATCTTCCTGAGGATCTACAACAAAAATATCGTGGAGCCGATCAGCTTCAAAAAGAGAAAATTGAGGAATACCTCAACCGGCTTAACCATCTTATAGCTGAAGACATGCTTTTAGACCAACGAGCGGTATTATCCAGCACATTTTTAGGTAGTACATTTGTTTTAAGAGTTTGTATTGTCAATTATCGCACGAAAAAGCAAGATATCAAGGATATCTTAACAACTATACGGGAACTAGGACACATCGCAGATAAAAGGCTCCGCAGGAAAAAATTGAGATGATTTTTTAACATCTCATTTTAAATCTCTTCGTATTCAAACCTTTTATATCTCTCTTTCATCGCTGTTGAAATATTCCAGAGGTGCTGAACAATCGGAAGTGGTATTCTTTCTGCTTCTTTCTTTGTCTGTTTAAGTCCTGTTTTAGAAATCAATGGGTATAAAGGACATTTTATTACGATACAGCCTCGTTTATTGTTGTGGTAACGTGGAATGATAGGCCATACCCTACACAATGCAGGTTTTACACTGTGAATCCCACAAGAATAATCTTCTTTTAAATAGAAGCAGTTTCCATTGTCTCTTGATTTAATAGTGTACATGTCATCTCTGATTTTTATAAAATGATTTTTAAATCCCGCTTTGAGAATATTGTGTTTTTCTTTTTCGGTAACAGGGGGTATGAGTAGAGTACAGCAAAATGCTTTACATTGGTTGCAAACCCTTAAAAACCGTTGGGAGACAAGCATAGAATAAGAAAAAATTACATTGCTTATAAACATTACTAGAAGTATTTATAACAAATGAAAAATAATATAACAATACATAAAATTAAAATATGGTAAATTAGTGTACATATGGTAGGAATAATCAATGAGTCTTGATAGATTAATAACAATAATCACTGCAAACACATATCAGGATCTTCAAAACAACCAAAAAATCCTTTTAACCGAGCTTGAACAATTAAATATATCACCAAAACAGCAGCAGGATTTCATTAAAAAAATCATTAAATTTGCAAAATTTACGAGCAATCTAAAGCTAAGGGAAAGCTACCTTAGATCCTATCTTAGAATCTTTCAAGAAGACATTCATTTTGATGGAAGAGGAGGGTCAATTGTTGTTGAAGTTACAAAAAAATGTACTAAACACTGTATCCATTGCTACTCCAGGTGTACTGGGCAACGAGAATATATAGCTGATGACGTCCTAGATTTAATTATCAATATTGCAAGAAAACATTTCAAACACGTCTTTTTAACTGGGGGAGAACCAACACTAGACAACCGGGTATTCACCCTTGCTAAAAACAACCCAGACATAATATTTTTTATGCTAACAAACGGTGGAAAAATTACACAGAACTACGCTAGTCGTCTGTCTACCCTTGGAAACTTGATACCAATACTAGGCATCGATGGAAACTCGCCATCAACACACAACGCTTTGCGTGGAGGGGGTAGTTATAGAGAAGTGATGAATGCAATTGAAAACCTAAATACACATGGAGTTCCCTGGGGTTACATTAGTCTTGTTACATCCATAAACATAGATGAGGTTCTTAGCGAGGAATTCATAAAGGATAAAATCAATAAAGGTGCTTTTCTTGCTCGATACCTCGAATATATCCCTGTTGGCATGGAACCTAATATGGATTTAATACTATCAGGCAGGGCATACTATCTTCTTGAAAAAAGAAAGAATGAGATAATCAATTCAAATCTGATATATATGCAAAAAACGACACAGCCAAAATGCAATGGATTACTCTACTTTGATGTTGATGGTAATATTAAAAACTGCTTTTGTTTTCATTATGCAAAATACAACATATCAAAAGGTGACATAGGCACATCAATAAAAAAAACACGAAAAGACTGGACTTCTTACCACTGGACTGGCGAATGCCCCATATATGCCGATCCCAGAGGATTTAAAAACCATTTGGAAAAACTTGGTTGGAAAAACCTTTCAACCACTGATGAACCATACCTTAACAATCCTGAAATAACCCAACAATTGGTACACAACTACCAAGAATTCCTCAAAATTAAAGCAAATCAGTGTGGCTAACACCATGAAAACGATAGGAAAGGACTCCCGCCAAACATTATTGTTCTTTGAGTGGTGATGTTATTAATAAGAGAAACAATATGTAGCAGTTATGGATCAGAAGACAAAGATATTAGTTGTCATAATAATAGTTATTTTCATTTCAGGCTTTTTGAGTGTTCGTTATATAGCTGATGTTTCGGCTTTTGAAAAGATTAACGTAACCGTGAAAAATACTAGTATACAGGAGTTGGGGCTTACGTATTGTAAACTAAAACTAAAGGTGAGCATCTCTAATCCAACTACCGAGCATATCTCGGGGCTATCTGCAGAATTTGATGTTTCCATTGCTAATACTCATGTGGGCAATGGAAGTGTTCCAAAAGTTACAATACCTGCGCAATCCCACACAACAAGAGACGTTCCTCTTACCATATACTATGCCAACGTGGGAAATGCTGTAATCAATGGGATAAAAACAGGTAACTTTGACCTAACTATAGATGGAACGGCTAATGTAAATGTTCTCTTCAACCTTCTAATGATTTCAAAACCTTTTACGGCATCTTACTCTTATCCTTAAAATATTGGGAGAAAAGGAAAGTAACAGATAATCCAACTTTATATGCACTTAATCTTTGTCATTTATTGCTTATTCCTACGGAATGTGCCAACTTTTGGATTTCTCGATATCTGCTTCTCTACCATATGCTCTTTTTGGCGTAATTCCTTTTGCTATTGCAGAAACCGAAACGATTTTTAGGATGTCACCGGCTATGAAAGGTATCATACCAACTGTTAATAACTCAACAATTCTAATAGGACCTATAAAACTCATCCACCATAGATAGAGTACTATTAACCCAGGGATATATATCAAGACAAAATTAGCAAAGAACATTAACGGGAGCATGCTAAAAAAACTTCTTGATCGAATATATTTGTCTGTAATGTATCCAAGGAATAGGGCTGCGATCATAAAACCAACAATGTATCCACCAGTTGCGCCAGTTAGGGCGCCTATTCCACCGCTTGAAAAGATGGGCATTCCTATTTTTGGTGCAAACCAAGGTACACCTGCGGCTCCAATTCCAGTATACATACCTAAACTAACAACACCCCATCTTCCAAGTACAACACCTGCAAGGAGTACTGCAAATGTTTGTCCTGTAATAGGTACTGCTGGGTTACCCGGCAGATAGAATCTAACCTGTGACAACAACCCTGTTAAACATGCAAAAGTAAAAGCTAACCAAACTTTATGTATAATTTCTAATTCATATCTCCATTTGAAAAAGTTATACCTTACGCTCTTGTATTTGTCAACATACATTGTTATATCCATTTCTATTTGCCTCCGTTGTAAACCACGACTGCTCGCATTATCACGTGTTTATTTATACTTTTTCCTAAGGTTAATATTCAAATCGCATGAATTTCGTTAAAATAAGAAGATGTCCCTGACATAGAGATTAAATATCGATCATTCTTGCGATTGTCTCCTTTCGCCGATAATCAGGCAAGAGCATTGGCGACATAATATCTGCATCGATATTTGCTTCCTTTAATTCTATATGATATCTCTTGATATGTTGAAGCGTGAGTTTTCCACGCTCAATTTTCTTTTCTTTCAGAGCAGCGTTCTTGCCTGCACGTCTCCCGAATACGATGCACTCCAATAACGAGTTACCCATTAATCTGTTGCGTCCATGAACGCCGCCATCGACTTCACCAGCTCCATACAAGTTTGGTACTTTTGTCTCAGCCTTTTCATTGACCGTTATCCCGCCGTTCTGAAAGTGTTGGGTCGGATAAACAAGGAGTGGTTCCTTACTCATATCGATATCGAAGCGTTGAAATTGTCTGTACATTGCTGGTAGTTTCCTTTGGATTGTGCCTTCTCCATGAATGATGTCGATCATGGGCGTGTCGAGCCAAACGCTTAGCATGCCAGTTGGTGTTTTTATTCCTTTATTTTTCTCGGTACATTCTTTAATTATCGCTGCAGATTCGACGTCTCTGGTTTCGAGTTCATTGATGAATCTATCTCCGTCGTTATTTACCAATTGTGCGCCCAGTCCCCTACATTTCTCAGTGACGAGAAGACCAACAATTTGTTCGGGAAAGGCTACTCCTGTTGGATGGTATTGAATGGTATCCATGAAGATGACTGGATTGCCTGCTCGATATGCTATAACTAATCCGTCGGCTGTTGCGCCGTAATGGTTGGATGTTGGAAAATCTTGGACATGTAATCTCCCTGCGCCACCCGTCGCAAGAATAGTGGTTTTAGCTCGAACTACAACATATTCATCAGTCTCGAGATTATACAATATTGCACCCGTGCATTTCCCATCATCAGTCAAAAGCTCGATTGCAGGCGAGAACTCGATATAATCAATGCCACGATTTTTGATCTCATCCCTCAAAGTTTTCATTATCTCGCCACCAGTGTAATCTCTTGCAGAATGCATTCTCTTTCTCGACGTTCCGCCGCCGTGGATAGTAACCATAGTTCCGTCAATCTCTTTATCAAACATAACGCCAAGGTCCTCGAGCCAAACAATAGCCTCGGGCGCATCTCGAACCAAGGCATTTACTAATTCTGGCGTATTATTGAATCCACCACCACCGATCACGTCTAAATAATGTATAGGTGGAGAGTCGTTCGGTTTATCTGCAGCCTGAATCCCACCTTGAGCCATCATTGTATTAGAATCGCCTAATCGAAGTTTGGTTGCTAACAACACACTCGCGCCGTTCTCTTGAACGATTAAAGCCGCTGAAGCTCCAGCACCACCCCCTCCGATTATAAGAACATCAACGTCATAA
>CP070798.1:1058179-1071231 GCA_020343515.1 Thermoplasmatales archaeon
TGCCCTGATTCATATGGTCCTACCCATTCACTATCTGTTCCATCTCCCCATTCAAACTTGTAGTATATTTTGTCTCCTTCTGGATCTGTAGTACTACTAGAAAATGTATATTCTATATCTGTTATTCCTTCGCTGGGTCCGTCAGGTTGCTCTGGTTTCTCTGGAGGGGCATTTGGAGGTTTAAGTCGCTGTGCCGGATCGGCAAAAAGCAAGCAGCATTGAATAATCGATCTCCAAGTTCCACCCCAATCAATCGTGGGAGCCATCGCATCCTTAGACCAAGCTTGTCCTTTACCCAGTTGCCAGTTATTGGGATTAACGGAGTTATTTGCCACATCTAGGAAGTAATCCCAGAATAGTTTCGCCTGCAGTGCACTACTCGAATTAGTACATTGGTAATTTCCCCAGCCGTAGCCCGTGTTGTATACACAACCAAATGCAAGTTCTGTATCAGAATGGAACAACATAGAATGAAGAACGCCGTCATCAGCTGCATCCATATCACCGCAGTGACATCCATAATCGTGGATGAAGAACGGTTTCGTGTTATGATACTGGGACTCCCAGCTGCTTGCCGATACATCCAAGGACATCTGTGCATTTGCATGGGCAATGCCGCTGATTATAGTAACGAGGTCATTGTTAATCGCATCTCTAAAACCTGCAACGCCAGCACCGGGGCCACCCTGCCATCCAGGGTTTGGAGACTCTTCTGTCCACTTCTCTGAAAGATTAAACTGACGGGTGGGATTAACTGCGTTCCACGTTTCAAACCCAAACAGGAACCCCAGCCACGTCGGCCATGGGCCACTGGAATGAGGATTTGGGCCAAGCCAATCATCTGTTCCTTTAATAGCGCTGAAATCCATGAAATCATCACCCTCGCATTGCCATCCAGTGTCTCCGCCATAAAACGCTGCATTCTCTATGTAATCCATATCAGAGTTATCTGCATAGTAGAAGCTCTTTGTCATCCAGTTTGACACGTCCTGCGGCTCGTCACATGTAATACGACCAATAAAGAGCTCACAATACAAATCAAAACCTGCATCCCCTTCTTCACCCCATTGAGAATCTTCATCCTTATTGAAGTTATTATCTAGATGATTCCAGTATATATCAGCATCAACATTGGATTCAGCCTGAGCAGTCATCTTTCTTGCAGGAATCCATTCGGCATCGCCACCAACAAAGATATAACTGGTTCCCCAATCCTCATATGCATCCTTACAGAACTCTCGGATATGGGCCTCTGAATCATCGAAAAGCGGATCACCATCATGATAATCCTCACAGTCATCGATATCCTGAATTGTCACCAACGTACAGCTCAAATCATCATCTTCCTCGTGCTTGTCCATCAGACTATCCCAATTATACGGCGTCTCCTCACTAGTCTCCCAGTAATCAAGGCCTCCGTGTGTCGTGGTAATAATGACATAGTCGTAATCATCACTCGGGTCACAAAGACCTCCAGCATAACCAAACGTTGGAATATCTGTAGTGTAGCTCTCTGCTATTTCAGGGTTCCATACCAGGGTTTTCACCCAGGCTTCATCCTCAGGATTGTTACGGAAAAACTGGTTCACATACTCGGTTTCTTCAAGATCAATAGTGACAGTCAACTCAGGATATAGGAAAAGCCTGCCTTCACCTGGAATATACTGCACAGGATTGAGCGCTACATCTAGAATAGCGTAACCACGGGAGTATCCAATATGATAATCTTCATGGATAGCAGAAGGATACACGGAGTCAGAAGCGTATAACGCAGTGTCAATTATAAACTCCTCTGGTTCAGACCCAAAGGGCACCGGATTTTGATATGGAAAAATAGGTGATTCCTTCAAGTCAATACTTCCTAATTCGATTTCAACGGGTGTTCCAACGACATCGATATTGGACACTGTCTTCTTAGGTGGAAGGAGTAGTTTGATAAATTTAATAGGGACCGTCGGTACGCCTGCTTGTTTACCAATTGCTAGACATCCAGGCATGTTTATATTTGTGTAGTAAGAATTGTCTGCTTCTACTGTTTGGAGGCTGGGTTCAATAAACGTAAAAGAGTAGCTAATACTTTCTTCAGTTAAATCAGCTGGTTCAAATGACGTTACAGTTGTCGCTGATAAAGCGGCAGTTATTAAAAGAATACCTACTGCTAAAGCGAAACTTCCTCTGCCTAAAATTCTTTTTTTACTATTTAAATAGTTCATATTTTTATCCCCAATAGAATTATCAAACTATTTTATTTAACTTTTTTGGTGTTGTAAGGTAAAGGACATTTGTAACATTTTCTACGATATAGAATGCTTGATTTTTGTCCATATAAAGTATCATGCTATTTTTTTACAGATTTTATTTGTCTAGTTGATGTTGCATATCTTTTTACAGTATCTTTGGATTTGTATCCTAGCAAACTTTAACTGAAAACTAATAAAGCTACATGTGGCTTAGGATGGGATACGGTAGGTCAGATGAGAAAAAATGGCATAGGACCTGCCGTACCGGTGTTCAGGGCGATACTATGCTACTTATATAAAAGATTAATCTGTTAAAATGTCATTTTGACAAAATTACATTTATCCTGTAATCCCAAACTAGTAATAAATGAAAGATATCTAATCATAAGCCGGAGGCAAGATCTCTTATCACACTTTCTTTATCCTTTGCCTTTACAATACCACTTGCTAGGAGCACCCCTTCCGCACCAAGCTCTACTGACTTTGCAACGTCCTTACCATTTTTTACTCCTGCACCGCATAGAACCTTTACATTTATATTAATATCTTTTACAGCCGCCACGGAGCCGCTAACAATATCTGGATCAGCTGTTGTAACAGATGTATCTCCTCCAATAAGTTCAGGGGGTTCTAATGCTATAAAATTTGGTGAAAAAGCTGCAGCTGCTTTTGATGTTGAAATATTATTGGTGCATATTATGTGATCTAAATCCAGCTCTTTTACTCGTTTTATGCATAGATCAATATCGGCAAGTTTTAACCTATGTTCACTATGATTTATCAGAGTTCCAATAGCTCCTGCTTCCTTTACTGACTCCGGTAATGTCCATCCCGTATGACTTCCTGGCGAGATGGGATCAATATGTTCTGCAAACACTGGAATTTTTACTTTTCCCGCGCAAATAGAAATATCTGTAGCTTGTACTGCTATAGCCATACTAGCACCACTTTCCTGTGAAATTTTATCCATTAATTGAGCTATTTCTAAGGCTTTAACACCTATAGCTTCAGCATAGGTTTTTACATTTAGAACAATGGTTGGTGTTTTTAACATATAATTCTCCTCAATTTTTGTAATCAGTAATTAACGAGCCCAATAAATATCTTTCATTGTCTCCAAAAATTATAGTATAGCTAAAGCCACTAATTATTTTCCTTGTTTTACTTTTGAAAGAGTTAGAGAGATGAAAAAAATATCTCAGGGAGAGGTTCTTTAAATTTTATGTATTGTTTTGATAAATATGTAAAAATAGAGTTAAAACTCTGTCTTTATAGGTGTAAGCTCCCTCTGAATAATCCATGTATATAGTATCTACCAAGATACCCTTTAAAATTGCTTGGTATTTGAACGCGTCGAAGTCTGACTACTCTCCAGATCATTCCCTCACAATTGATTGTTTTGAAGTTTAACCGTAAGGCAAAAAAATTAATTGTTTTTCCATCTTGAGATCTCCTAGGAAACAAAACTATTCCCCTTATCATTGTTCTATCATATATGCCTGTTGTTTTGCCACTGGATTCAATCTTGTTGTCTAGTCCTGCTGCTATAGGAACCGTTGTCAAAATCATCATGCAGATCAATATGCCTACCAATTTTGATTTCATATCAATCATACCTACTTATATCTATTATATCATTAGGTTAATTTGTGGCATATATATATGTTTCGTAAATAATTTGTCATGTTGAATAAAAATTGATTAAATTTAGTTTAACGAAGAATTCGGTCAGATGCTTTGGTTAAAATAAAAGATATAAAAAAACATCGTCTGATACCTTAACCTCCCCTAGTACTTTATTATTAATATTAACTAAACACTAAGAATAAATACTCTTTGTCTTTTCAGTGTCTCTTGCTATGAAGATTCAAACTGAGTGTGTCCCCTGCCTGTTAAAAAGAATCATATTTGAGGCAAAGCAAAGTACCGATGATAAAACGCTACAAACCAAAGCGATAAGAAATGCCTGTAAAATGCTTTCTCAAATCTATGATCCAAACGAATGCAGTGCAGTAATCGCTACCAAGATTCACAAAATGGTGTACGACACTCTAGGTGATGAAGATCCCTATGCTGAATTAAAGCAAACGAGCAATAGAGTTGCCGAATCATTGCTTCCAAAGATAGAAGAAATTATCAAAGCATCTGATGACTCATTAAAAGCTAGTATGCTCTGTTCAATTATTGGAAATATATTAGATTTTGGTATTGAGGGGTCAAGTACTAATCCCAAAATGTTAAGAGAGGTATTTGAAAGGATATATTCTGAGAGGTTAGGATATGATGACTATTCAAAATTAAAGTTGCATTTGAAAAAAGCGAAACGTGTTATTATTTTCGCTGATAACTGTGGAGAGATTGTTTTTGATAAAGTTGTTTGCCGCGAGTTAAAGAAATTCAACCCAAGGATATTCATTAGCCTTGTTGTTCGAGGAGAGCCAATAATAAGTGATGCAACACTTAAGGATGCTCGGGAGTTGAATTTTAAAGAGGTTGTTGATGAGATTTTGACAACAGGTTGTTTTGCCATAGGTGTAGATTTTGATAGGCTTCCTTTTGAGGTAGAAAAGGCTCTTAAAAATGCAGATTTAATCACTTGTAAGGGAATGGCCAACTATGAAGCTTTTTCTGAAACGGATTATAAACCCATTGTATATTTATTAAGGACAAAATGTAGTGCTATTTCAAAATCTATGGATATTCCGCTCAACGTCAGTGTAATTAAACTTTATGAATGATTTTTTCAAGGTTTTTTTGACAGTGTAATTTATAGTTTATTTTGTTAATATTATAGTAAATTTTATATATTAATAATGTTCTATATATATCTAGGTGAAATATACTTGAGGGAAGCTCGAGTAAATACATTATTAAAAGATGCAATATACTGGCATTTGATCGGCGAAGGATATTCAGAATACGCCGCAAAAATAGAAGCAGATAGAATAATGGCAAAAATGAGATTAATAAAAGAAGATAAACTCTAATTTTTCTTCAAGCTGATTTTTAAAATAAAAGAGGGGGAGATCAATATATAATAGGAAGTGAGGATATCTGGAAGGTCTTATAGGAGAGATGGAAGGAAAAGGAAGTAAAATTATTTCCAGATCCTCACATGTTATACTTTGTAACAAACCATATATAAAACTTTTGTTAAAAACTATCAAATTGTAAAAATAACAAATGCCAATAACACTCTAAAAATTTTTACAAAGTTCGAATGCCTTTTCAACAGCCTCTTCTGCAGAATCTACAATATGAAACAGAAGATCATTATCATGCATCAAATTTCCTCCAATGATCTCATCGACACATCCTCCAGTATTTTTTATAAGAACCAACGGTTTTTCAAAGATCATTGCAAAAGAAATTTCGTTTAATGTACCCCATCTCCCACCGATAGCAATAATTGCATCACCCGCACTAGCAACTAAAAAATTTCTCTTATGCCCGATGCCAGTAGGAATTGCAATATCAACAAATTTATTTGCTTCCCCCTTGGATTGTGGTAATATTCCAATAGTTAAACCATTCTCCTCCTTAGCACCTTTACAAGCAGCCTCCATCACTCCCCCTCGACCACCACAAATAAGAATACCATTTCTCTGGGCAATAAGTCTTCCAACAATCTCAGCAATTTCTAAAGCATAACTGGATAAGCTACTATCGTCTCCATCACTTCCACAAACTGAAATAAGGGTTTTCATGAAATACCCTATTCTCTAGATGTTTTTAACAATTTTCTTGCAATAAAACAAAAAAAAGAAAGGTGGGAGGAGAGGAAAAAATGGCTTTATTATCTGTTAGATTCTTTGTTCTTTATCTTTGCCAGAGTAATAATTAAAACTATTGCAATAGCTCCTATCAATATATAGATAAATGTAAGGTTAAGCGATTCAAGAGATATAAACCCTGCATAAGTAGCTGCATCAATAAAAGCCTCATAATCGTAATTTTGTGACCAACCTAAAGCAATCTCTTCACCGCTATCAGAGTAATACATATCATTGTAATAAGCCCACACCTCTACAACTGGATATGGATGATACATCCAATATTCATACGGAATAGCATTTCTGATCACTAGTCTTCCATTTTCATCATCGTAATAGTTACCAGAAGTTACATCTATGGGCATCCATCCATTCCCCTTCCATATCTCTACCCATGCATGACCACCGATCACACCATCAAAATTCACCTTTCCAATGGCCACTCTTACCTCTTCAGCTGGAACACCAATTGCTCGCAACAACGATACCAAAGTGTTCGCCTGCTCAGAACAATCACTTACCACACTACCCTGAACGGGGTTCCTTACATAACTGGACGTATCCGTTAGAAACTCATCAGGTTTCAACCATTTCTCCACTTTTCCATGCAACGTGTTATCTGATACCCATATCCAATCAACAGCTACTTCATATGCTTCTTCTGGAGTGTTAACTGTGCTAGCTAACTCCAATATCGTTTCATCATTGGGGGTGACAAACTGTTGATAGGCCGAGATTTGTCCTGGCTGAACTTCCCAATGATCCTCATTCAGATAAACCGCTACATCAGGATCCACATCAACCGTCGTCTTTTTGAGATTCAACTTCTTAATCTTAGCTTTTGCCTCTTCTTTTAGTAGTTCTTTCATATGTTCTATGAACTGATCAAGATTATCTGCATCACTGATTTTTACAATAGACGGGTGTTCTAACAATCGTGTGAGATCCCTTGATTTCACCAAAATAAAATCATATTCACTTAATGCATCAGATGGCAACAGTTTTTTTAAGTAAGACAAACCATGGTTCTTTTTGACTTGTACAGCAAAGGGTTGAACGTTTGTTAATGATGGTTTCCGAATTTTTTCAATTGAAACCATTGGTATCATACTTAACCTACAGGCTTTATCTCTAAGTAGCTGCTTATTTGAAACCGCAACGTTCGTTATTGTCCTTATGTCATTGTTTTGAACAACCACGAGCTCTTTTGAGCTTTCGGTAATGGTTTCACCGTTAATTTGTATTGTTCGATCAGAGGTAAGTATCTCTCCCGTATATGCATCGACTTCTGTAGCGATACTAACAGATACCTCACCGTTGGTTGCCGAAAGTTGATGATATGCTTTCACTAAATAAATGCTTTCTCCATTGGTAAGGGTCACATCGTTTATAGACTGTGGTTCCATCCTCATTACTGTTCTTTTTACCAGATCAGCGGATACCAAACGAGGGGTTGCTTCTAGAGTGGAATATTCTGAGTTAAGAGTTATACTGCTTGACCCATTGGTGGGGACAATACTTATTAAAAATAGTAGTAAAACCGATGCTATCATTAATTTATTCAATATTTTGGGAGATAAGTATTTCAAAGGCCTCTTAATCATTTTTGCTCGCATTTATTCACCTTCATCCGAATCCTTTTTACATTTATATTTATCTGTCCAGTTTATATACTAATTTTGGAGTGGTTTTTTTACTCTTATATAAAAAATATGGTACACCTTTTTGATAATTGAAGTAAAATAGCTTCTACTTTGCTGGCTGACCTTGATATTCCTGCTCTTCTTTAGGATAACAACGTGTTTTTCGCCCCTTCTTCACGACTTCTATGATATCAGCTTGTTTTAAAATTTTGATATTATAGTTAATTGTCTGAGGTTTTTTATCCAATTTTTTTGCGATTTCTTTTTGATTTATACCATCATTTTCTTTAATTATATCTAGGATACTTATTTGAAGCTCGGTGAGTCTAAATCTTTCATTCTTAGGAAATTTCATGCCAGTTGGATAAAAAGCTCTGTACTTTAAACCCTCTCGACGTGATTTTATTAACTCTGTTTTTTCAAGCACACTTAAGTGGTATGATAGCGTCCCGTTTTTGATATCCATCCCTCTTCGAATTTGATTATAATGAACACCAGGATTTGTTTTAATATAACCATAAATCTGGCCACGAACAAACTGGTCAAGCACATCCTCTTTTTGAATACGTGAATATAATGGAATGAGAAGAGTAAGAAGAGCAAGAAATTTGTATTTCCCTGTCTCAGTAAACGCGATGAGACCTATGGCAAATACACTGACACCTGTAGAAGTTGTGATTGCGACAGGCTCCTTGTTTTCCCGTATCCAGAAATAGGTATGCAATAAGTGCCCCTCATAATCGACTTTATAGCTTTTTTTTAGTTGGTGAGTGAGACCAAAGTCGTCATTAACGTTAACAGTTACTGAATAAGTGCCGCTTTTTTTATAAACGTGAGAAATAGTTGTCGTCTCTGAAGTATAAGTATCACTGTCTCCATCACCCCAGTCAACAGAATAGTTGACAATATTTTCGCTGAGAACTACATTGTTTAACTCGTTAAAAACGATGCTTACTTTGTAATTATCAAGCTTGTCTATAGATTGATCAAAAGTAGCATTTTTAGTAAGATTTTCAATTGGAAAAACCACTATTTCAGATATTTCCAAAACGGTGTTTTGGTTTGATATACTTATAAGAGGTTCACCGTTGTGATAAGAAACAAAGCTTCCAGAAGGGAGAATACTGATATTTTCATCTGTATATTTTATCACAATTCTTTCATCTGGTAGTTTTATAGCGGTACTATCAACAGGCATTTGAATAACAGTCGTCAAATTTCCATCCAATATTACCGTATGAGTTTCAAGATCTTTATCGTCGATAATTGAAGTATATAGTTCATTAAAGTCTTTAACCTGTGAACTTTCACTTACATGTGTGACGCTATAAAAATCCTCGGCAGGGATTTCACTTTCGGAAGATTCTGAAGCCACCGTAGTTGAAATATTGAAGAGAAAAATAGCTATAAACATAACTAAAAAAAAGGAATAATTCTTTCCTGCCTTAGATTTATAACACTTCATAGTGCATTTTCCTGGTATATATAACATATTTAAGGAGAGGCACTCTATTTATATGTTTTGATACAAAATTTTGATTATTTAAGGGCATTATAGGTTAACATTCAGAAATAGTTAGAGGTATTAATATTGATAATGTAAATATTTATATATCATGCCGTCTATAAGAATTTGTATAGAGGGGGAAAATGAAAAGGAGAATACTCCCAATTCTCGCATCATTGCTGTTTATAACCATGATTCCATCAGCAATTGGAGAGATTGCAAACTCTGAGTCAGATATTAGAACTACTGATTTAGATGTCGGAAGAACTTTTTATAGAGGTGTAGTTCTTTTTCCACATTATTCAGATGATAACCTAATTTGTTTTGTATTAAGGCTATTCTATTTAGAAATTACTCCAATAGAGAGAAGTTGGGGATGGCTAACTTTAGGGTGGGTAACATTTGAAAAATTTACTGGAAAAATAATAACTGGACCATTTAATATCATTGGATATATATTTGGCTACTTCGAAGGCGGATTAGAAATCCCGTGATTCTAGTCAAATCCTTTGAATAAAGAACCATATGAAAAAATCGTGGAAATTATTTTAAAATCCCGTAGTCGTTAAATCACGTGATCAACATCGCAGTCGTTTACTCACAATGGATTTAAATATTCCTCCTTATATTAAGCTATCCAATTTTCTGGAGATAAAAAACATGATTAAACAAACATTGATGTGTCCAAATTGTAAAAACAAAGTTACTATTCAAGGCGTCCCTGGAGAAAAAATCTCTATAACATGTCCAAAATGTAATAATTTAGGAGTGTTTACTTTTCCACAGGAAAAAACAAAAGATAAATCTTACATGATTAAAGTTAACAACCTTACTAAGATTTATGATGGGCTCAAAGCGGTGGATAACGTCTCATTCAAAATTAACCGTGGAGAAATCTTTGGCTTCCTTGGCCCTAATGGCGCAGGAAAAACTACGACAATACAGGCAATACTTGGTTTAATCCAGGTTAATTCAGGTGAAATTAAAATCAATGGGCTTTCAATCTCAAAGAAAGGAAAAGAAGCCAAGAAGCATGTTGGATATCTCCCTGAGAAGGTTGCATTTTATGACAATTTAACTGCATTGCAAAATCTTAATTTTTATGCTGAAATGAAAAATGCTTCAAAAGATGAATGTAAACCGTTAATTCACGAATTTGGACTATCTGAAGCAGTTGATAAAAAGGTCGGCAAGTTTTCAAAGGGAATGATACAAAGACTAGGTATGGCCCGTGCAGTCCTTGGAAATCCTACTATTTTAATTTTAGATGAACCATCTGGTGGGTTAGATCCCAGAGGTGTGGTACTCATTAGAGAGAAAATTCGAGAGATGAGAGACAAGGGTGCAACGATTTTTGTATCCTCCCATATCCTTAGTGAAATACAGGAGGTATGCGATCGTGTGGGAATCATCAACAATGGTGTTTTGGTAGCTAAGGACAGTGTATCTGAACTGAGTACTAAATTAAATTTAAAACCTGTAATTAGTGTTGAATTAGAAAAAATGTTAGACGCAGTTGCAGAATCAGTTAAAAAAGTAAAAGGTGTAGAAAAAGTTGAGATTAAAGGAAAAAATATTGATATAATTTGCGAACCAAAAACAAAATCCAAGGTTATTGTGGCTATAGAAAAGGCAGGTGGCAACATAGTAAATCTAAAGACAAAAGAACCCTCGCTTGAGGAGGTCTTTATGAGATATACGGGGGGGTAAAATGAAATTAAATCCAGTTTTAAATATCGTAAAAAAAGAAATAATGGACAACATACGAAATAAATGGATTATCGTACTCTCCATCATTTTTGCACTTTTAACACTTGTTGT
Source organism: Thermoplasmatales archaeon (assembly GCA_020343515.1). Lineage (GTDB taxonomy): Archaea > Thermoplasmatota > E2 > DHVEG-1 > DHVEG-1 > JAGLML01. The sequence continues at coordinate 1,069,164 of CP070798.1, forward strand.
CTCTTATTTTGGATCAATCTTTAGTGAAGGATGGCAAGATTTGGGGGTTACCATTTCAGGTATGATGAATCTTGTACAATTTCTCGTCCCAATTATTGCACTGATATTAGGTTATGCTGCAATAATCGGGGAAATAGAAAGAGGATCCATGAGCGCGTTGCTCTCACTGCCAGTTTCACGCCTAGAGATTGTTCTAGGAAAATTTATTGGCCTCGGAAGCATTCTTGGCATAACAATTCTTGTTGGTTTTGGAATTGCAGGAATTATCATAGCCCTCAATGTCGCAGATACGAATTTTCTGGACTATTTGGTTTTTATTGCATCTACCATTCTAATAGGGCTCGTCTTTTTGTCTCTGGCAATATTCTTTTCAACATTGTTTAAAAAACGAACTACCGCTATGGGTGGAGCAATTTTCCTCTGGTTCCTGTTTAACATGATTTTACCCATCGTTTATACTGGTATACTGGCCACCGCAGTCGGCCTGAGCGGCTTATTAGAAGGGGAAATACCTGAGTGGTATCATCTCCTAACTCTTACAAATCCACTTTCAGTCTATGGAAATCTGAATTCTCTTGCATTAAACCTTAGTTTCGGTGAGCAGATAACAATCTCGTATCCCTCATTTTTCTCGGGGGAGTTAATGGCTGGATTACTCATATTATGGATTGTAATCTTTCTATTACTCTCCATCTGGCGATTTAACAAAAAGGATATTTAATTCTCCATAAATCTTATAAATACTACTTTATTTCAGTACCATTCATACCACCGGTGAAACAACATATGGCTAAACAATTGAAAAAAACAAATCCATTGTTAATATCCTTGATACAGGATTTAAAGAAAATAGCGTATCAAAACGATGCACCTATATGGAAAGACATAGCAACGCGGCTAGAAAAACCTTCTCGAAATTGGCCTGTAGTTAATTTAAACAGGATAGATAAACACATTAGAGAAAATGAAACCGCTTTAATACCAGGAAAGGTTTTATCCCCTGGAAATTTAACAAAAAAGGTGTCTGTTGCTGCTTGGTCGTTTTCAGAGAAATCAGTTGAAAAAATTAAAAAAGCAGGTGGTAAAACACTATCTATACATGACTTAGTGAAAAATAATCCAGAAGGAAAAGACATTAGAATATTAGGATAATATGGTAACAGTAATCGATGCAGATGGCGCAATATTGGGAAGAATGTGTACGGCTGTTGCAAAACGCCTTCTGAATGAAGAGATTATTGCGGTAGTAAACTCAGAGAAGGCGATAATTAGTGGAAAGAAATCTTCTATAAAAAACAGGTACAAGCATAAAAGAAAATTGGGTACCTATCGGAAAGGACCATTCTTTCCAAGAATGCCTGACAGGCTAGTAAAAAGAACGGTACGTGGTATGATACCATATCAGACGCCTCATGGAAGAGCAGCGTTTAAAAAATTAAAATGCTACATTGGAGTTCCCAAAGAGTTTGAAGGCATGAATTTTGAAAAAATAGGTGTTGCCGAAAAACAACCCATAGAGTACATCACAGTCGAGGAACTTTCAAAGTCATTAGGAGCCAAGTGTTAATGACAAAAAAAATAGTAAATACCTCTGGTAAAAGAAAAACTGCTATTGCCAAAGCTACGGTGACAAAAGGTATAGGCAGGGTTAGAATTAATAAAAAACCGGTAGAGATTTACGAACCTGAAATTGCTAGATTGAAGATAACTGAGCCTCTTAAAATCGCTGAAAAGCATTTAGATAAAGTCGATATCAGCGCTAGTGTAAGCGGTGGCGGATTTATGAGCCAGGCAAATGCAGTACGCACAGCAATTGCAAAAGGCCTTGTTGAATATACTGGTGATGCTAGTTTAAAATTATCATTTTTAGACTACGATAGAAATCTACTGGTGAGTGATGCCAGAATAAAAGAATCAAAAAAGCCTCTTGGTAGAGGTGCTAGAAAGAGGAGACAGAAATCATATAGGTGATTTTGTGATAATTCCTGTAAGATGTTTTACATGTGGAAAGGTCGTTGCTCCTTTATATGAAGAATATAGGACACGATATGAAGAGTATAAAAAGGCC
>CP070798.1:1071331-1084315 GCA_020343515.1 Thermoplasmatales archaeon
CAACACCATCACTGGCAATACCATCAGCTCAAACGCCCAGTATGGCATCCGCCTCCATGGTTGGAATAACAATAACACTATCACAGGCAACACCATCTCGAACAACTGGGACGGCATAGACCTCTATGAATCCAGTAGCAACACCATTACGGGCAACACTATCAGCTTGAACAACAGGTATGGTATACACCTCGAAGATTCCAGCAACAACACCATCCAAAAAAACAACTTCATAAATAACAAACGACATGCGTTTTTCTTTAACTGTAAAAATACATGGAAACAGAATTATTGGAACAGACCACGAATACTCCCAAAACTCATTTTTGGAAAAGTCGAGATAGGTTCTACTATGATTCCATGGATTAATATCGACTGGCGTCCAGCACTAAAACCATATGACATAGGAGTGTGAAAGATGAAGAAACTCTTGACAGTTGCAGTTATCCTCTTATTCATAGGTGTAGCCTTTGCACCGAGTATCACTATAGCTACCCATCAGAGTACTGATACTAACAAGATACAGGTTGATTTCATTGGATTAAATAATGAGAAATCATATATCTCTGAATTGTCATCTTCTGAAGTGATTGAAATAAAGAATATGTTGGATGCTCAAACGGAATTATTAGAAAAAGCTACAACCCTGAATAATTCGCTGCCTATCATAAAAGATTGTTATACCAAGTTAGAAACATATGGGTTGATTAAAAAAAGTGATACAAGTCTTCTATTTGATACATTTCTAAGATATTGTGACACGAAATTCTTTGATAGAATAGAAAAGCTGTTGCCAGTTGGTTTTAATTTTGATGAAATTTTTTCTTTCTTGATTTTACGTGATAAGGATAGACCAACAGAAATAAGCATCTTCAGCATACCTGGGTTTATATTCTTATATTTAGCTGCATATGCAGCCTTTAACCACGAATATTATGCTGCTATGATATTTGGGTATCTTTTTCTTATGTTTGGAGTTCCTTTCATTTTAATCAATATTGTAAGTCCATTAAAATTTTGGGTGTTAGTAAGACCATATAACGGTGAGATTTGGAGTATAGGTCTAAATGGATATCAACATTTCAAAAATTTATATGGTGACACAGATATTATCGGTTTTAAGGGACTGAGAATTAGAATACCCATTGCAAAATCATACTATTATATTGGTCATGCTATGGCAATAACAACATATACTTCTGATACTTAACCTTTGTTTGATATTGTGATATAGAATGATACAGAAAAAAATCATTGTAGTAGTTATTATCCTGCTTTTCATCAGTGTAGCCATAGCACCGAGTATAAATGCCAACATTGGCAAAGATATGGTTGAGTTCACTACAGAAGTATGCGGACTGAACGGTGGAAAGCAGACAGTCAAACTAACCCAAGAAGAAGCAGAGGAAGTAGAGGCGTTGTTTAATTCCATTCGGGAACGGTTGAATACAACAGAAACTAGAGAGGAAACAGAGGAGATATTCAAAGAGGCAGTAGTAGAGCTGGACAAGTATGGTCTGCTTGGTGGTTTGAGTGTAAAACAGGCACAGAAGTTGGTGACTGGTGGGAATTTAAATTCAAAAAAGCTAAGACTTATTGTAGAATTATTAACTAGAGATATTCCAAAATGGTGGGAAAACGACTCAAATAACTTTTGTTTAGTTTGTGGAAGAACGACTAGAACTTGCTTTTTAGGTATGATTTCACCCAGGATACGAGTTCTTCTTCCGACAGCAGTTATGAACAGGATATTATTTGGAACAATATATGAACAGTGGTGGGGGAAAATTGAATATTATCCTTCATCGGGATGGGTCTATACATCTGGTCAGAAAGGCAATAAGAGTTGGAACGGCACATTTTGGGGCAATCTACGTTTTAAGGCTTTATTTCCGGGTTATACAGACATTATTTGGTTACTAATCACTTTTTTGTTAGTAATCACGGGTTTGATAGACCCAAATTATGATCCCCATGGTGGAAATCGCTATCTGGGTGTAATGGGTTTTTCAGGGATAAAAATACTTTTTAGAGATGTATCTTATTTCTATCTTGGTTTTGCTCTTCGGGTTGGATTGACTTATGAAACTCCAGAATATCCGTGAAGGTCGAGAATCAGCAAATGTTTATCGGAAAAAAATCCGAGGTTTTTATAAAGATAAAGATGTTAATCACTAGTTCACAATGGTCAGAAAAAGAGGTAAAAAGAGTCGGAAACGGTTGCTTAGTCTTGGGTTGAATGGTGATTTCCCTAAGGGAAAAAATAAAAAGCCAAAGAAACGAGTGAGAAAACCTTAAATACTATATTTTATACAATGATTGGAGGCCTGAGAGACATGTGGCTACAACTGAGACTATATCTGTTAGTAGGACTAATGTTCGCAATATTGTATGGAATTATAGTTGGTATTGGTTATTTCTTAGGATATTCTGGCTCTACGTTTTATATTTTCATAATTGGAATTGCACTGGCATTAATTTTGGTTCAGTACGCAATAGGACCAAAAACTGTGGAATGGTCTATGCGAATTAAATATGTAAACGAAAAAGAATATCCTAAACTTCATCGGATGGTAGAAGATCTTGCACATCAAGCAGGGCTTCCAAAAAAGCCCAAGATAGGGGTTTCAAAACTTCAAATTCCAAATGCTTTTGCCTTTGGACGAACCATGAGAGGTGCAAGGGTTTGTGTAACTGAGGGCATTCTTAACCTTTTAAGCGATGAGGAATTAAAATCTGTTCTTGGCCATGAAATCTCTCATATAAAACATAGGGATGTTGCTGTTATCACAATGTTAAGTGTCGTTCCAATGGTCTGTTATATACTTTATATCACATTTTTTTGGGGGGGCATGTTTGGTCGAAGACAAAGAGACAGCGGTGCAATGATTGCCATAGGATTATTGGCACTCGTTGTTTATTTCATTGCTAGTCTTCTAGTTATGTATGGTTCCCGCATCAGAGAATATTATGCTGATCTTAGTAGCACTGAATTAGGCAATGAACCCCATCATTTAGCAACTGCACTGTATAAGCTCTCATTGGGGAGTGCCAAGATGTCTAAAAAGGCACTTAAACAAACAGAGGGTATGAAGGCATTTTTCCTCAACGATCCTTCTAGGGCAATGTATGAAGTAAGAGAACTTAAAGATATAGATATTGATATGAGCGGCACAATAGATCAGAATGAACTTATGATCCTTTCAACAAAAGAGGTAAAACTCAATAAATCAGATAAACTCATGGAGGTTTTAAGCACTCATCCGAATATGGTGAAACGAATAAAACATCTTGCCTCTCTACCGATTCTATCACAAACGGTTATCGGCTATTGAAAGGAAAGATTTATATTATCATACCTTTATTATAAACTATAACGGGGGAAAAATAATATGAAGAAAAATAAATTATTTATCACAATAGGAGCCGTTTTTCTGACACTAGTAATAATAAATATTCCAGCAGCTGCATATTCACATGAACTTCAAAATCAAAACGATACTAACCTCGAACCTGACCTGCAAGATCCATTATATGAAAAAGCATTGAAAATGGGTAGTGATTGGTATTATAAACCAAATGATTACGCAGAACTCATAAGTTGGTACCAAGAATTGGAGGAGGATTATCCTGATTATCTTGAGGTTTTTAAAGCGAATGACCTTTATGGAACAGGTAAAGTTACTGGTGGATATGATCTGTACTATGTGAGAATTACTAATGAGTCTCGGGGGTTGCATAAACCTGAGGTTCTTTTCCTTGGCGGTCCACATGGCGATGAAACCGTTGGAACTATCGGTCTATACTGGTTTACCGACTGGTTGATGCGCATGGCCTTTACAGATGAACAACCTGTTGAAGGATATTCAAAAGAATGGCTTAGATGGCTAATTGACAACCGAGAAATCTACATAGAAGCCAGTCATAACCCCTATGGGTTCGACTATGGACCACAACGTTATGACGGTAATAGCTGGGACCTTAATCGTGAAGCTGACTATGACGGACCGGGATCACCAACCGGTGGAGTATGGGGAAGCGTCAATGGGCAGACACTCTACCGCTTTGTTAATAATCATACTATTAGAACGGGATGTGATTTCCATGGTGGTGTACGTCAATTATTGTATCCATGGGGTTCTAATCATGACGATGTTTATGGAACGAGCCCAATAACTGGTCATACCTACAGTCACGCGCCTCCAGATTTCTACTACTTTGATGCTTCTTCCCTCAGGGTTGGAGATTATATGGGTGACTACGGTGGAGATCTCGACGAGTATAGTATTGGCACAATTCCAGATACCGTGGGTTATGAAGTACTTGGCGGAATTTGTCCTTGGGGATATGGCGCAGATGTTGAGAAAAATCCTGTGGAAGATCCTTTTGTAAAGGATGAAATATTTGGCAACTATCCTGGGGCTGGTATATTGTGGGTCTCTCCTGAAATGTCTGTAATAAAAAACCCAGCTGAATCTACTTTTGGAAATGATACAGTTCACCGCTATGGTGCAGAAGTAAGACGGTATGTGTTATTTGAAACAGACCTTGCACAACCTAATGTTCTATGGCAGCCAGGTACCGAGGAAAATGATTCTGAGGTTGAATATGGTATTCCATTGAATTTCAAATGGCAGGTTAACGGTAGTCTCGTTGTCGATCATACATATATCCAATATGGAGCGGATCCAGATCCAATTAACAATCCTGAATTTTCAACAGAAGACTATGATGACCATGAAGGCGACTACTATGGGGGAACTGGATGGGAGGACGCTGAAAGTGGTCAAACAGATGGAGTAACATACAACGAAACTCTCACCATTGACGCCCCTGGGGACTACTATTTTGTCGCAAAAGCTCAAGTTGATCAAGTCTACGCCAATGTATTAAGTCCAGAGGTCTATGGAGATGATCCATATTTGAGAATAATAAAAGAACGAACAAATGATAGTTATTATGAGATGATCAATGGAACAGATGGAGAAGAAGAAATCATCGGACAAAGCTGGTGGTACAGCCCAATAATTCATGTAATTATAGTTCCAGAAACCGGCTCACCAAGTGAACCAACCATTGATGGCCCCACCTTTGGAAAACCAAATACGGATTACACCTATACTCTCGTTTCTACAGATCCTGAGGACGAAGATGTCTATTACTACATTGATTGGGACGATGGGACAGCAGAAGAATGGATTGGACCATACCCGTCTGGAGAACCCATAAATGTGACACATTCTTGGAGTGAGATGGGAGATTATGAGATAAGAGCAAGAGCAAAGGACATTAATGGTGCAAGAGGTATTTGGTCGGAAAAATTTCCTATGCATATTGGTATGCCAAATCTCAAAATTGAACCTATCACAGGCGGATTTTTTAAGGTAAAGAGTGCTATTAAGAACTCCGGTGATGCAGAGGCAACCGATGTACAATGGAAGATCACTCTTGACGGTGGTATAATACTCCTTGGTAAACAAACAACCGATGAAATAGAATATTTAGATCCCGGAGAGGAAGTATCAATTGAATCAAAACTCATATTCGGCTTTGGACCCACAAGAGTGATTGTACGTGCAAACATTTTAGAAGATTCATCTACAAGAGACCAAGGTGGATTTGTTTTCTTATTCTACATAAACGTTAATCCAGGCGGCGGTCTATAATACATCCACAAAACTAAAAATTCAACCCTTCTCTATCCTTTTTATTATTCTAGAGGTATCATCTTTTTACCAAAAAGCAATCTGAGGAAAAAAAGTGGCCAAGCAATGATTAGCACTATTACAATTAAAGTTGGAAGCATGTAAAAATTTTTGATTAGATAACTCATCAAAACAATAGGGATTAAAAGCAATGCGAAACCCTCGTGTACACCTTCGTACCTCAGCATTGTTTCTCTTTTTGTTAGAGAGGTAGAAAGAATTCCAAATGTAGTATAAATGAGAACGATTGATAGTATGATGAAAAGCATGAGAGGAATAGGGAAATTAAATACGACTATTGAAGTATATCCTAGAAAAAACGGGAGTGAGGCGATCATAATATGTGCTGTTTTTATGCCATACGCATAACTCAAAAACGATAATGGTTTTTCCAACTTGTTATTTGTAGACTTTACACCAAAAATTGTTGGGGTTGTCTTGATTCCAATTCTAGAATCATATTCGACATCTTTTAAATTTGCAGATATCCCCACACTGAACAACCATTGCATGAAACCAACAAGTGAAATAATTACTGCTAAGGTGGAAATATTGTTAGAAACTGTTAAAGCTCCGAATATTCCATATGTAAAAACACCAGTGCTTAGAACATATTCCATGCCTGCTAATTTTTTACTATACTTGTTGTAAAGTGTCATGAGAAAAAACGATAGCAAAAGGACAAAAAAAGCAGCTATCCTAAAGAATAATACGGCAAGCACCGTTGATAGGAGAAATGAGAATAAAAATATGAGGAATACATTATTCTTAGAAATCTCTCCAGATGCAAGGGGTCTATTTAGCACATATTTTGATTTTTTATCAATTTCCATGTCGTAATAATCGTTTTGTACGAATGTGAAAATATGAGCCAATATCCCGATGATAAATATTATAGATAGGTTAAAGAAACGAGATTCGCCGTTGCATATTGCTCCAAAAACTGGAGTTAGACCCAAGAATAATATGCCATATGGTCGAATAAGCTTTACATAATTATTCATTATCTTTCTAGTATCTCAAATAGCTTCTTGTTAAATAAAATTTTTATATTCTTTTTATCAAATCGATATTTCCAAAAATTCTAAAAAAAAAGATAAGTTAATATTAGGTCTTCTATTGCACTCGTCGGTATAAATGAAACTTACACCTGAAACTAGAACCAATATCCTCTCTGGAATATTTGTAGGATCTTTAATTGCTGCTAATCTGATTGGTTTAAAAATTGCTAATTTCTGGATTTTTCAGGCAAGCGTTGGCATTCTCTTGTTTCCAATCTTGTTCCTAGTAACCGATATTATTGAAGAAGTTCATGGTAAAAAAAAGGCACAGGAGTTGGTTTTTGTAGGTTTTATTTCTCTTACAATAGTTTTAATTGTAACTGTTATAGCTGTTTCAATGCCCCACGTTTCAAGGAGCGTTTTGGCAAGTGAAGATTTACAAGGTGCATATGATATAATTTTTGGTAGGACTATAAGAATTTTTGTTGCAAGTATTATTGCCTTTCTTATAGCTCAATTCCACGATGTTTGGGCCTTCGATTTCTGGAAGAAAAAAACTAAAGGTAAATATTTATGGTTAAGAAATAATTTAAGCACAATTGTGAGCCAATTTTTGGATACAACTATATTTATGTTTATTGCACTTTATGGTGTGACTCTTAACTCTCTTTTTGATCCAGCAAATTCCGAATACACTGTAGAATACCTGTTTATCTTAATAATTCCTTATTGGTTAGTCAAAGTTTTATTTGCAATCCTTGACACCCCATTTTGCTATCTGGGTGTCAGATGGCTGAAAGGCTCTGAAAAAAACAAGAAACATGTGAAATCAAAGCCCAATTAATAATCTAATATACATTTTTGGAATTTATTTATAAATGTTTTAAAATAAAATAGGTAATGATTGTACAACAAGGCTTTATAAGCAGAAAATCAACATCAATTGCACATGCGAGTAATTGGATTATTATCCAGCGAAGAAGAAGCAAAGGAAATTAAGTTTATTGCTCAAGTTTGTTCACTTAATGACAGAATACGTTTTATTGTAAAGATAGAAAAGCTTAAGCAAATGGCAGAAGAGAAAAGCTAATTTTGTAGTAAATTAAAAAAACAGACCTCTAGTTATGAGAAAGTATATGGCTGTTATTATTGTTTCCTCTATAGAGGATTCAGCAAGTACAAACATTAAGAAACGTCTTTTAGAGCAATCGACATGGGATACAGTAGACTCATTCGATGATATATCAGTTTATAGACATTCAACTATGCAAGATATTGTAATTGTCACGATAAACAATAGAAAAATAACACGTGAAAACCTTGACCTAGAAATTGAAAACAAACTAGGAATTAAACCAAAACAGGTAATTTTTATTTCACGGCATACAAGCAAAATGAAGAAGCCGACACTCACTGTCCATCCCATAGGCAACTATGGGGAAGCACGGTTTGGAGGAATACCAAAAACTTTAGTAACACCTGCTCCAAGATTAATGACGCATCTTCTAAGACTCATTAAAAAGAATTTACAGTCAACAAACCTAGGTTATCAAGTTTGTTATGAGGTTACTCATCATGGACCATTTCTTGAAACCCCCACACTTTTTGTAGAAATTGGAAGCACAGAGAAAGAATGGAGAAAAAAAGAACCTGCAAAAATAATTGCACAATCAATACTTCAATTACTAGAGAAATATCGTTATGAAGAGGATTGCCCAGATGACATAACTGTATTGTTGGGAATAGGTGGTGGGCACTATGCACCACGATTTACTGATGTTGTTTTTGAAAAGAAAGCTGCATTTGGCCATATGATCCCTTCGTATCAAATAGACGCGGGATGTATTGATAGTAAAATGTTAGAAAAAACAATGAATGCAACACCTAAGTTAAAAGCTGCTTATTTTCATAAAAAAGCGCTCAAAAAATCTCAGGTAACAGAATATAAAAAGTGGTTCCAAAATAAAGGATTCCCTGTAATATCTAGCAAAGAATTATCTTCTCTCGATTAAACCTTTTTTAGAGAGCATATGTGCAAGTCGCAAAGGCTCAGGGATTTTATATCTGCACAGATGCCTTACAACACTAACAGAGGTGTCAAGAGATACCTTATGTCCTGGAGAGATATAAATCGGTTTTTTAGCTCTTCCTGAAATTAGATTATAGCTTTTCTTTTCTTTTGATTTCACAGGTAATAAACTCTTAGCGACTCCTATGCTTGGTGTGTCTAATAATACTCCACAATGGGATGCAAGTCCACACCCATATGGATGCAAGATTCCGTTTCCATCAAACATAATTATTGAAGGCTTTGTATCTAAACTTTCAAATAGTTTTTTAATGATAGGAATTTCTCTATATGAGAGATATGTTGGAATGTATGGAAACTCTGTCTTAGCGAATACTGTCTTTTCTTCGACAATTTTAGGCTTGTAATAAAACAAATCAGGCTCGGTCTTATAATCTACAATAACACATGTACCACAGGCATCATCAAATTCATTCATTGGGTAGGCGACATCAATACCAGCAACGGTTACTATTTCTTCAAAATCATCTCTCGTCTTTACTTTTTTACTCAGTTCTATTTGCTCCTGCCGTAGTTTCTTCAAAGGATAATCAGTTTTAAAATCCTCAAATAACACATTTTCAAAATCAATGATTTTACTATCTTTTACAACTATGTTATCTTTGTTTAATCTTCTTATCTTGTCATCTATTCCTAACCCAAATCCACCAAGTCTACCGTCAGAATGCACGATTTTAAAGCAAGGCATATCGTCTGCATCAGGATTTTGATTCATCATACGTCCCACTGCTCTTGAAGCTCTTATATCGCCCAGTGCTCTTGCCACCGATCCATAGCTGGAGATTTTTCCTTTGGGTATCTGACGAACTAAATCGTATGTATATTCGAAAAGATTCATAAATAAACATAAGGTATGTCTTGTTTATAGTTTTCTTTAATAACAAGGTTAGAACTAAGATTAATTGGGAGATCATGAACAAAATTAAATTCCTAGGAACTGCTGGTGCACGCTTCGTTGTCATGAAACAGTTAAGAGCATCTGGTGGGATGTGGCTGACTCTTGATGAAACCAACCTTTTGGTTGATCCTGGACCTGGTTCACTAGTTAAATGTCTCTCTAGTAAACCAAAATTAAACCCAATGGATTTAGATGGTATAGTACTGACACACCGTCACATCGACCATTCAAATGACATCAACATCATGATAGAAGCTATGACTAACGGTGGATTTAAGAAAAAAGGTATTGTTTTTGCCCCAAGTGATGCATTGGATGGGGACCCTGTGATTTTTAAATATATAAGAAGTCATGTTGACACCATTGATGTGTTAAAAGAAAAAGGAAGCTACACGCTTGGTAACATCTCATTTTCTACACCTGTAAAACATCTTCATGGTGTTGAAACCTATGGTTTAAACATCTGTGGAAAAAAACATATGATTTCAGTGATTACAGATACAGAATACTTTGAAAACCTTGAATCATATTATACTGGTGATATCCTTATAATAAACGTTGTCCTCGCTAAGGAAAGACAAGGGGTTCAGCACCTCTCTCTTAAAGATGCAGAAAAAATAATATCTGTTAATAAGCCAAGGTTAAGTATTCTAACACATTTTGGTATGACCGTGATTAAGATGAAGCCATGGGAGATTGCAGAGAAACTTTCTGAAAAGCTTGGTGTTAAGGTTGTTGCAGCTAGAGATGGGATGGAAATAGATATTGATCAAAAATAGGCTGCGGCGTTTAGATTATGGCTCGCCTTTATAAAGTCCAAAATAAACCTTTAAATACTGGATATTATATATAATTTATACAAATTTGTATGGGAGGAACAAAATGAAGAACAAGATATTGATACTAACAGCAATAGTAATGTTTGTTGGAGCGAGTGTTACATCAGGAATAAGTGCTAATATTAAAGACACCAACAGTTTTTCACCATTAGCAAAGGGCTATATTTACGTTGATGATGACTTCAACGAGTCAACACCAGGTTGGAATGTCACTCATTTCAACAAAATACAGGATGGCGTTGATGCTGCAGTTAATTTTGATACTGTTTTTGTGTACAATGGCACATACAATGAAAATGTAAAAATTGGAACTTTAGTCACGGAAAAGAAAATTGACCTAATTGGAGAAGATAGAGACAATGTATTCATCTTGGGAGTAACTGGTGAGGATGCGGTTGTTACGGTTTCCTCTAGCGACGTGGAAGTAAATGGTTTTACAATTGACGGAGATTCAGGTGCTTTGGAGGGTATACGTGTTTCTGGAGGTAAACAAGATAACATTTTAACAAATAACAGGATAACAGATTGTTCCAAGGGCGTCTCTTTAAAACCGTTAACAAAGCGTATTGAAATCTCTGACAACATTATATCTAATAGTGAATTTGCAGGTATAGAGTTACAAGAGTCTGATCAAAATGACATTATTAATAACAAAGCGATACAAAACAATGTTGGCATACAGCTATCTACAGCCAGTTCCCAAAATTCTATAGAAGATAATACTGTATCAAATAATGACAGGGAAGGTATTATCCTTGAAGGAATAAGTAATGACAATACTTTGACGGGAAATAACGTCACAAACAACCGCGGCGGCGTAAAACTTTCGAGCAGCAAAATAAATACTATAACAAGCAACAACATCCAAGACAACGACATGGAGGGATTACTGATAAGCTTAAGTAACAACAATGTAATAGAAAAAAACAACTTTATCAACAACAAGAAGCAGGCGGCCTTTAAAATTTCGTGGAGAAATAGCTGGGATGAAAACTACTGGGACAACTGGATTGGACTTAAAATCAATAAGACAATATTTCAAAAGGCCCCAAAAGTAATCCGCGGCATTATAAGAATAAACTTCGACTGGCATCCAGCATCAGTTCCATACGCCATATAAGCTAAAATCCCCCTCTTCTATCTTTTTTAATATTAATGTGTTAATGTATTAAATAGCAAATATAAGGCAAAAAAATAGTTATTAATCCATCAACGTTATACAACCTAACATGAGCAATTTCAGAAGTATTCTCCCAAATTACTATAGCATCTTAGAAGAAAATGGAATTGCACAATATATCCAGTGTAAAAATAGCCCTGTCTCTTTTGATATTAATGAATCAACTGAGATCTTATGGAAAAAACATGATAAAAGCCTTAAAAAAATTAAAGTGAGTGAGATAGAACCGGAAACATCGCTTCTTGATCTTAAAATTGAATTAGCAAACCGAATCTTTCAAAACTGTTTTTTTTGCGAACGTAAATGTAACGTAGATAGAACAAAAACCTCTGGAAACTGTGGAGTAAAAGAAGCTAGAATATCTTCGGAATTTCTGCATTTTGGAGAGGAAAATGTTCTTGTTCCTTCTTATACCATATTTTTCTCTGGTTGTACGTTTCACTGTGTTTTTTGCCAGAACTGGAACATTAGTCAGCATATTGGTGGTTTGTATGTGGAGTCAGATATGCTTGCTAATGCAATTAGCAGAAGAAAAAATGATAGAGCTAGAAACGTTAACTGGGTGGGCGGAGATCCAACGTCGAATCTAAAATATATTCTCAAGGTTTTAAAAAAATGTAAGGAAAACATTCCACAGGTATGGAACTCAAATATGTATTGTTCAGAGGAAACAATGAAGTTGTTAAATGGAATAATCGATGTCTATCTTACTGATTTTAAATATGGGAACGATGACTGTGCTAAACGATTATCAAAAGTTGACAACTACACCAAAGTGATTAAAAGAAACCATAAAACAGCATATAATCAAGGAGAAATGATTATACGACATCTTGTTTTGCCAAATCATGTCAAATGCTGCTCTGAGCCGATTCTGCAATGGATTAATAAAAATACGCCTGAAGCAGCCGTAAATGTGATGGCTCAGTATAGACCAGAATATCATGCTTATGAATATGAGGACATGGCAAGACCACTATCCACAGAGGAATATTTACAGGCGAAGAATTATGCAAAAAAGCTAAACATCCATATAATGTAATTGCTATTAATTGACCATTTCAACGATAAGAACATGTATTTTTCACTAGCTATTACGGATTCTCTAAGATTTCATAGGATCTGGACTTATTTTTACCTTTGTAGCAAAACCCATATAGAAGATTTCTTTCACTTCAGTAAAAACTATCTTTATCCCTCTGAAACCAAATGCTCCTTGATAAACCATAAAAAGACCGGGTTTAGGATAATTACAAAATCTGACACGAGGTG
>CP070798.1:1084415-1096941 GCA_020343515.1 Thermoplasmatales archaeon
CATGAGTTACTTCGACACCTACCCAAAGGTCTTTCGTTTCATTGACTAAAATCGGATTTGATAGATTAACATCGAACCAGACATTTTCAGCTGGAGATGTATACGGTTCAGTTGTGAGTATGCTCCCCGGGGAAGATGATGTTCCTTCATCATAGATGATGATATCACCAGAGTGCGATGGTTGGGGTGTTCCTTCCTCCATACCATGGTGCCATCTAACTGTAATAAGTTCGTAGCCGTCATATCCAGATAGTTCATCTGGTGTCAACCGTATTGCCCAATAGAATGAACCAGGAGCTGTTAGACCTATAGCATTGACGTTTGTACCGTCGTCGTAGTGTAACCAATCAGCTCGTTCAGTAGGTATTATCTTGGTTGTACCTTTAACTAATACATCACTATTTTCAATGTTTAATGTCCCCGTTACTGTTGTTGCAGTAACGCATAGCAGCATGCATATTAATATACTTGTGATTTTCTTCATATTTTTCCTCCAGGATATATAATAGTATATAATACAAGCTATATAAATATTTTCAATAAAATGATAGGTAATATCTCCCCATAGAGCGCTAAAACTGAATACACGTACTTTTTAGTGATTCTAACGCATCCTTTACACATTTATATCAAAAATGCAATATATAGAGATAGAAGTGTATATTTATACATTTACATATTTATTCTATGGCATAATTATTCAGCCAAAAAAATCAAATAGATTTTTTTGTTTTATTATGTCTTCAATTGTTGAAAATTTTTCTAAAATAGGTTCTACTCTAATCTGAGAAAATTGATGCTTGTCGCATAGTATTTTTTTAACTGCTTCATTATCTGGTTTTGACCACCTGAGAGAGTAATCATCTGTTGTCGTAGGGTGTATAAATATTTCACGGATTTCTTTTATCTCTTGTAGGGTTGGGGAATCAGAACTTCCAATAGTGGCCAATGCATTTTCTACATTACCTGCTTTTTTTATAAGTTTTAAACTTTTTTTAGAACCGTATCCTTTGATTCCTTCATTGTAATCTGTTCCTATTAGTATTGCCATGTCAACTAGCTGTTTTTGTAGAATGTTTAGTGATTTAAGACTAGGTTTTAATCGTATTAATTCAGGCGTCACTTTTACATAAGCCTTTTTGTTCGGCAGTTTTCTTCTTCCTGAAGATGTCAAATTTCTTATAAGTATCGGTGAACCAAACAATAGGCAATCGAAATCTTGAGAACCCACTGCATGTGCATCACCTTTTTTCACCAGATAACTAGCCTGCGCCTCACCTTCTGAAGGCGCCTGAATATATGGTATCCCAAGCGCATCGAGCAACTCTTTACTCTGCTGAATAATTTCATCTGTCACCCGTGAGGTTTGCTGCGCTTTTATTTTGGCTTTTTCAATATCACCTTTTTCCAGTGCTTCTTTCCACTCTTTCTCTGCTTGTTCTTTTCTTTCTCGTCGTTGCTCTAATGTTCTCGCTTTCATTGGGTGTGGTTCGCCATCAAAAACATATATGGGTCGTATTCGTGCTTCTATGAGGTTAGCTGTTCTGTAGAAAAGCCCTGAAAGATGCGAGGTTATTTGACCTTTAGAATCCTTTAATGGCGTACCATCTCTTTGCCGGATTATTGAGAGAAACTGATGAAGAACGTTATGTGCATCGATGACAATTACTCTATTCTGTAAATCGTTAAACGAGATTTTTTCTTTTTTAAATAAATCCCCAAGATCAACTCCCATTCAATCGAATTCCAAAATAGGTCTAAAGAATATAGACTTTCCCACAACGATACTTTTAAAGAAGGAAGTAGTATTTCTCCCAGCGATGAAGCGAGACCTTATTTCCATGTTAGACGTGAAAGATGATTTAGAGGAAATCATAGACCTTGGAATAAAGCTTAAACAGAAATCAAAAAAAGGAGAATCTATCGAACTGTTGAAAGGAAAAAATCTTTGTATGATCTTTGAAAAATCTAGTACCCGGACACGGGTTTCTTTTGAAGTTGGAATAACTCTCCTTGGAGGACATGCAATTTTTCTTAGTACAGACGATATACAACTGGGAAGAGGAGAAACCATAGAAGATACCGCCTTTGTGCTTTCACGATATGTTGATATGATTATGTATCGAGCAAAAAGCAACGAGGCTATGAAAGAGCTTGCACAGCA
Source organism: Thermoplasmatales archaeon (assembly GCA_020343515.1). Taxonomy (GTDB): domain Archaea; phylum Thermoplasmatota; class E2; order DHVEG-1; family DHVEG-1; genus JAGLML01. Next base: position 1,086,580 of record CP070798.1, read on the forward strand.
TGCAACAATACCAGTCATTAGCGGACTCGATGACAAGGAACATCCATGCCAGGTTATTACAGATCTAATGACTATCAAAGAACATAAAGGAAATTTAAAGGGAATGAATTTTGTCTACATCGGCGATGGGAATAATAACATGGCTCATTCATACCTACTTGGATGCGGTATTGCAGAAATGAATGTAAAGATTGTTTCTCCTAAGCAGTTTTGGCCAGATGATTGCTATGTCAAAGAAGCAAAAAAATTTGGAGCTAGGGTTGAGATTACTGACAAAATAAGAGATTCTACAAAAGATGCAGATGTCATAGCAACGGATACTTGGGTTTCTATGGGTGATGAGACAGAAAAGGAAAAAAGAATCAAAGAATTCCGAGAATATACCATCGACAAGAAATTGATAAGCCTCGCGAAACCAGATGCTATTTTCATGCATTGTTTACCCGCTTATTACGGATATGAGGTGACAAAAGACGTAGCTTATGGAAAACATTCGGTTATCTTTGATGAGGCGGAAAACAGGCTTTGGGCTCAGATGGGGATTATGGTAACGCTATATAAGCAAAGTTCGTTTAGGTAAGGATTTTTTCTAAAAGTTTTTTTCTTGCAGCAAATTTTATCTCTTGTGATATTCTTCGCCCAGTAGATAGATCTGCTTGGATAAGTTCCGAGTATGGCGACCCAGAAATATAGGGGTTGGTACCTGCAACTATGCGGGCAGAGATTTCAAATACCTTAAATGTCAGATCTTCTGTTACGACGGTTTCTAAACAAAAAGAACCAATAACACCCCCAAAGAGGTCAAGGGATTTTTCTACAACTGCTTTCCCCATGTCGAAAACCTGCGGTAACAATGACTCTCTCATAACAATGGGAATATTGCCCGTTACAACAAAGGTTGGATGTATGCCAAGCTCTTCTAGTTCTTGGATAGAACCTAAGCGTTGGACTTCATCAATCGTTGTTTCATCACGCCTGTCCATTGATAAGAGTTGAAGACTTCCTTTGCTTAGTGGAAAAGCATTATCTTGAATTGGTGAGTAAAAATAATGGAGATAATATCGCGTCCCCATCACAAATTCTTGAATAGTGTAAGATTTGTTTTTCTCTACTCTTTTTAAAAATTCATCATGCGTTTTTGCAATGAAAAAACCTTTGCCCCCCTTGGCACCGTAATATTTAACGATGACAGGTTTGTCAATGTCTTTTGGATCTTTTATCTCCTGAGGCATGGTAAGGCCAGCGCCCTCCAACCAGATTCTTTCTTTATCACGATCTGATTCCCATAGGAGAACTTTTCTATTACCAAAAGTCGGTAGATTAAGTGTTAAAAAATTTTCAGGCCCAAGATACTCGACGAACGATCCGTGCGGTATAACAATGACGTATTTCTCTCTCAGTTCCTCTGCATATTTTGTAATGTCTTTATATTTTTCAACAATAAAAAAATCATCTGGTTTACCTAGTGGAAACGCCTCATAAATTTTTTTTTGTTCTCCAACTGATATACCAAGTGTTTTAAATCCTTCCTTTTTAGCACCGTTAAAAATCTGAAGACTGGAATGAGAACAAACCGTGGCTATGGTAAGATTCTTTTTATCATATGATGTAAGCATGTCATGGATGTTTATTTTGGTCATAATATTGACATCCTTACAACCCTTTAACAAACACCCATATTTTATTAGTTTCGATTACTTTGCTTCAAGAGTTTTAATTTCGAAAAAATATGGTACAATAGATAATGAATCCTAAAAATAATGTCATAAAAAAATTAAAATCGTCTTCTATTATCCAGAAGAGATTCCACAATCTCTTTTCCAAAATCTGTCAGTTTATACAACTTAATATCTTTGTTTTTTCCACTATTAACTTGTTCAACTATTTTGAGACTGATAAGTGACTCGTCATACCTATACCTTGAATTCATACCACGAATAGCACCTATTACATTCGTAGGGGTAGTTTTTACATTGTATGCAATCTCAGAAGTGTAACTACCACTCGGGCTAATATCGAAAAGATACTCTGCAACCTTTTTCCTAACATTACTTCTCCGAAGCGACCGTATAACTAGTGGTTTCAAGATATCTGGAGAAATAACTGTCCCATCTCTATCTTGCATCCCATCCACTTGGTTAGATAACGAATGTTATTTAATATTAATAAAGTAATCGGTTTGTTTTATCAGGTTTGAAAATCTTGATTAAGTAAATCGAAACTGATAAATGTTTGATACGTAATTCATAGCCCTAACTCTAAGGATGGGAAAAGATGTCAATTAAAAAGGAATTGTTAAGTGAATTAACAGAGAAACAGTTAAAACAGCTCGCTGAGTATAAAGGGATAAATCTTGACTTAAGTAACATTCAAAAAAAGTATTATGAGGATTGGAATGAAAAAGATAAGATGGTAGATTTGATTTCCGATTCTAAACAGTTGACAGTGTCTGAAATAGAAAAATTCATTGTAGCTGGGAGAATATAGATACTTTCATCTACTTTTTTCAACCGAGATTTTCTTGCAGTACTTCTCAATTGGGCATTTACTGCAGAATGGAGAAACCGGAACGCAGATTTTTTGACCAAATGTTACAAACAAGTCATTAAAATCATTCCAGTATTTTTCTGGCAAGATTTTTTTAAGCTCCTCCTCTGTTTCCTCAGGTGTTTTCGTTTTGATCCACCCCAGTCGATTTGGAATTCTATGACAATGTACATCGATTGGAAGATAGCCGTATTTTTTGTGGCCATAAACCATTACAATATTTGCAGTTTTTCTACCAACTCCTTTTAATTTTAGCAATTCGTTGAAATCATCAGGGACGTTGCCTGAATAATTTTTAATAAGGTTTTTTGCAACGTCTTTAATTCTCTTTGCTTTGGTTTTATAAAAACCAACCGGATAGATCAACGATTCTATTTGTTGTGTTGAGAGTATCAATATTTTTTCTGGAGTGTTATGTTTTTTTAGAAGTCGTTTTGATGCCTGTTCAGTAACCTCGTCTTTGGTTCTCAGACTTAGAATACATGAGATTAATGTTGTAAAAGGAGTGTTTTTAATTCCCTGTTTCGTTCGTGAAACAACAGGCTGATTGTATTTGTTTAATTCTTGCGTTAACAATTTGAAGATTTCCTCAATGTATTTTATTTTTTTCACAATACATTCTCCTAAGCCTTCAATGTTTAACAAGTTATCTAAAAGATCCTGCTTTGCAAGGACGTACGCTGGGGAAGGGAAACAGTCCCGTTTTTACCAGTAAAAATCATGGAATCTGCATTTATATATTTCCATTGGGTAGTGAGCGCGAATTTACAAGTAAAAAATCCTATCATTCTCCTTAAAACAAGAACATGGTAGTATCGGGATTCGAGCATCTAAATGACGCCACATTAAAAGTATTACAGTACTGATTTCATTTTTACAAATTGCTTTACGAGATTAAAAAAAGAAAAAAGATGGATAGAAGATAAATAATATCACAATAGCCGCTACTTATTCACGTATATTCAACACAAAAGGACCGAATTTAAGTGCTTTTCGTTCTCTTGAAAGTGCCTGTACATTATCACCCTCGGCCATTATTTTTATTTTTATCCTTCCAAATCCCACAAAATATTTACTGCTTATTTCTTTTGGTTCACCCATAGCCAACTTATCAAAGCTTCCATTTACAATTGTAGAAAATATATTATTAAAACCAGCTCCTCGAATATGCATTTCCCATTCAACATTTGTTATATTTTCTCCTTTTGTATTATTGAGTGTTGCCCGTATTCCAAATGGACCTCTAATATTCTCAATTTCAAGCGTTGGAGGAATTTGGTCCGGTTCTGTAATATTGACCTCTGCGTAATCAGTTGCAATCCAGTTACGGTCACCACTCTTCTCTTCAACTGTTAACGTTACGTTATATATTCCCAACTCATAATATTTATAAGTAGGATTTCGCACATTCTTCATCATCTTACCATCGCCAAAGTCCCAATGCCAATCATATGGCTTTTGTCCCCCACTCGCTTCTCCATAGAAGTATATGGTTTCAGCGGCTTTAGCTGTATAATTTCCACCTGCGTAACACGTGAGCGTATTGGTGGGATCGTTAACTAAAATCCTAACGTCGTCAATACCTACAGCACATCCACCACCTGACTCACTATAATATTGGAAACCAATCTTCACATTGGTTTCATTTATATATTCTGACAAGTCAATGTAATTACCAAAGGTTGTATCATACCACGAAAACGGCTCAAATTCTACGGAATTATTTTCATTCCAAATCACTGTCCATTCAGAACCATCAATCGAAATACAAACATTTAAATCACATTTATCCTGGTGTACAGCCCACCACCAATTTGTTTCCCAACAGAATGCTAGATAAATTTCTTTATATCCGGTGAAATTTACACTCATTGTTATAAGCCATTCGTCTTGTGGTCCATCGCCAGGGTAGCACATAGCATACCAAGGACTGCTATGAGGGTTATCACCCATAAGTTCCCATGTTGCAGCTGTGTTGTTTATGTCTTGTGTCCAATTTTCTGGGATTGTATCTTTTTCAAATCGTTCCATAACGATCCATTTTAATCCACCATTTCCAAAACCTTCATTACTGATGGATTCAGAGAATGATGATCCATGAAGAATGCATGATGATTTATTGGTTTGGTTATTCTGTTTTATCTTATCCGTTGTAGTATTTGCTATTACAGCTAGATTAGAAACCAATAGTATTAAAATAATCAGCAGTACACCAGCTCCTTTCAAAATATTTTCTTTATTAACTATGTATTTCATATCCTTTCTACCTCCCATATATTAAAATTGGGTAAATTTGATATATATTTCTTAGATTTAAATGTTTCGAAATAGCCTTCTATTAATTTTTTATTGCAACATTTGTAACAAAACTTATTTTATCTCCACAATATTACCCAAAAAGGTGTCGGGTTCGAGCGCCTAAATGACGCCACATCATTAATCCATATGATAAATAAACTAAACCAGCAAATTCATTTCTTGAGTTTAATTGTTTTTGTCGTAAATTCCCAAGGACCTCGATTTTGAACTCAGGGTTTTCACAACTAGGTAAAATTCAGTAGCTGTTTAGGATCAGCAAACCAAAGAGTTTTAAAATCCCATATCCCACGGATGCTATGGATATCAATGTGAAAGGAACTAATATCCAATTTTTATGTATGAATAGTCTTTCTTCTTTTAAATTCATATTTACTACTAATGTAGATGGAATGGTATATATGATTACAATTGAGGCAAATACCTTCAGTTCTAAATTACTAGTTAGTAATATGATTAATGCAATAATAACAAGTAATGCGGTAAGGGGATACATTGCCTGTAATATTTTTTTAGGGCTAAAATAAACAGCAGAAGTTGTAATACCTGCTTTTTTGTCAAATTCGTGATCTGTTACTACCGTAGGTATATAAAAAATTGAAGTCATAACAAATGCTCCTAAGATTACTAGAGGAAACATATTTGCACCACCTATGCTTAACCCTGCGATAAATATTAAACCGCCTGCGGCCGTATTGCATAGAATATCTCCTATAGGTCTTGCCTTTAACCTCGTTGGTGGCATTGAGTAAATATATCCCACTCCATCAACTATTAGAATAAGCAAGAAAAAAAGGGGATTTATCAACCATGCAAAGAATAAAGAAGAAAATAAAAATATCATACTCAGATACAAAGCCTCTTTTTCAGTAATTTCACTCGTGGCAATTGGTTGGTAAGCAAGATTCATATCTTTTGATCTTCCATTATGAAGCTTGTCTACATCTTTATCTGCTATTGAATTCACAATAAAAGAAAAGCTCATCCAGCAGCTAAAAGCAATAAAAGCAAAGATGATGTGAAGCAGATTACTATCTGGAGTTATGCCAAGTCCAAGACCTACGCTGAATGGAAGAAGGAATGTGATCCAGGCTATGGGTCGAAGCAATCTTACATATTTTGATCTCATGTTTAATCATCTCAAGGACGATACTAATTATTAAGGAATTTTAAATGATGCGATCCACCCGAGCGATTTAAATACTAGAATCATAAGACTACTTATTGTGATTCCAGTCAAACCGTAGGCATGCCACATTGGATAGTTTGGCATTTTCTTTCGTATTTCCTCTAGTAATGCACTATTAGAAGATATGTCCAAAGATATTCTATAGAGACTAATAACCGCCCTCATGGAAAGATATCTTCCAACAATTATCAAGGGTAATAATGCCATAAGCCAGATGTTTATCATTAGAAACATAAGCATAAATGCAATAGTGGTCACGATGGAACCTAAAAGGTTGGATATAAACGAGATGTATAACGTTTTTTTGAGACCCCATTTCACAGCTGGTGTATATAACCCCATCTTTTTGTCGGCAGGAAAATCTTCCGTTTGACTTACCAATATTAAAGCGTAATGACTAACTGTTATACCAGCTGCTAGTAGGAAAAATAGATACGTATATAGTGCATCTAACGGTAGATCGCTAACAAGGAAATATGAATATAATCCTGGAATGAAAAATATAGGTATGGCTATTAACGAATGCAGAATACCTCGCCTTTTGAATCTGAAAGGCTCGACCGAATAACCAACTCCTAAAAAAATGCCAACCCACACCAACACGCTTATCTCAATCCTTCCAATGACCGTGGTAAGATGGTATGCTAAGAGAATAGAGGCGAGAATGTGAATAACTACCAAAACACCAAGATTCGAACGCCCCATCTTTTTTACTGCCATATAGAGCTTAGTTTTGTAGAGTTCATCCACCTTCCAGTCTGCCCAGCAATTAACCATAAACCCCACATTAAACAGTAAGAGGAATATGATAATTCCTTCTATAAGAGTTATAACGAATCCACTTGAAAGCAAATATTGAAATGATCTTGCGCCTAAAAAAATTCCTATCAATATTCCAACTAAAACCGCGGGTAAGAATTCCCATCGGCTGACGGTAATATATAATTTCATTGCATCTCTAATAGACATTGCTAAGGATAATCATTTCAGTTATAAAAGAATACCCATGTGCTTTCATTATGTTTTAAATTCTTGCAAATTTTTTTTAATTTCTTAAAATAAATTTCTGCTAAATGACGCCACTTTAATAGGTTTTCTATCTGTTGAAAGTGGTTTGTTTTTGAGAATCTTCGAATCGATATCTTGGCTAAAAAAGAAAAAGAAGGGGGGTTGGTTTTATAGTCCTAGCAGGTACTTGAGTATTGGGAATGCATTTGGAAAACGTTCAAACAGCCAATCAAGTAGATCAAAGTTGAAATTGAATGCTTTGTTTTTGGGCATGGTAACACTTAGCGGGTCTGACCAAATGCTCTCCATACCATAAACATCTTTGGATTTTACTTGGATATTATAAGAACCTTGTAATGTCCATGTGTGACTTGCATTTCCTGGGGCGCCAGAGACATATGGCCCTACCCAGCTACTACTAGTATTGTCTCCCCAGTCAAACCAGTAATACACCTGATCTCCATCAGGATCAGTAGTGGTTGAGGAATACGTGTAAGATGTCCCTGCTTTTCCATTTGTTGGACCTGATGGTTTTGCTGGTTTATTTGGCGGTTCATTGATTGAAATAACTGCAGGAGTCAAGGTTAGAGGTAATATTAATTGCCCGCCATCGTCCTTCATAAAAGTATTGGCATCACCAGGAATAAAATCAATTGTATATGTACCACTTGCATCAGTAGGGACTTCAAGGATTAATGTACCCAAATAGTAAGTTTGACCGTCATCAGCCTTTGAACTAAAAAGGAGCACTGCACCCCACTTATAGTCGAGATCTCCAGTATACACAGCGTCCAGGTAAACCAAACCATAGAATACAAAGTCAGATCTACTAGTGTCAATAAAACATCCATCCTCAGGCGATCCTGGCCAACCATATGGAACTAATGTACCACCTACACCATTTGAGTAACCTGACGAATCAACGGTTGCCTGCAATACCTCCAACAGATTAGGATACCAACCAGAGACATGAATCTCCAACGTAACCAACTGCCCGGTCTCATGCAGTATGATCTCATGACCATCAATAGTATGTGAACCATTTGCATCGACTGGTACCCACTCAAACTCAGCATCGGGAATTTCCAAGATTTCTTCTGATAATGTTGGTTTTGTTGTTGTTGCTACTCCAGGCATTACAAAGGCAAGCATAATCGCTAGAATCATACCTGTCTCAAAAAAATTTCTTATTTTCTTTTTCATATTTTTTCCTCCATTTCCAAATATTAAAATTTGGTTAATTTGATATATATTATTTAAATTTAAATGTTTCGTATATAATAAAAAATATTTCTTTAATGATTTCATTCTCCAAGAAGGTGTCGGGATTCGAGCGGCTAAATGACGTCACATTTATGGGTTTTATATCTGTTGAATAGTTTGTGTATTTTTTATGCTTCGAATCGATCCATATTAAATTACAGGGGATGAGATTTGAACACGCTTTTACCAATAAAAAATCAGGTTTTTTTATTATGTTTCACAGTTATGACTACATTTCCCTTTTTGTGTCCTTTGTCTACATACCTGTGAGCCTCGGCAGTTTGTTCCAAGGGATATCGTCTATCTATGACTGGTTTAATCTTTCCCGCTTCAATAAGTTCTCTGAGGAAGTTTAACTTTTCAGTGGTTTCGCTTGTTAAGGATCCTGAGGAAAGATAGGTTCCGTTTTTCTTTAGTGCTCTTTTACAATGCTTAGATGAGATTTTCCCTACCGCTTCAAAAACCACATCATAGATCTTGCCGCTTTGGGTGAAATCCTCTTTGGTGTAATCAATTACTCTATTGGCTCCAATTGATTTTACCATTTCTAGATGCCTGTAGCTGCACACCCCGGTTACTTCCGCTCCAAAGTACTTGGCAAGCTGAACCGCATAAGTGCCCATACTTCCCGAAGCTCCATAGATAAGGACCTTTTGTCCTTTCTGAATATTTGCTTTTCTAAGAATATGTAACGCTGCCATACCCGTGACAGGAACGCAGGCGGCTTCATCATGGGTAATATTCGCAGGTTTTGTAGCCACCACTCCTTTCTTCCATTCTTCAGGCAGACATACGTACTCAGCATAAGCACCAGCCGAAAGACCGGTGGTTGTTGCATAAACCTGGTCACCCTTCTTAAACAGTTTTACATATTTGCCCACTGATTCAATTTCCCCGGATAGCTCATATCCTATTATAGGTTTTCTTGGTTTTGTAAGACCAAAAAATAATCGTGTCATGAAAGTAAAAAATTTTGAATCTGGGTGTTTACCAGTTCGAGCCCACCGTGTGGCTGCATTTACCGTTGTCGCATATACTTTTACCAGTATTTCATTGTCCTTGGGAGTAGGTTTTGGAACCTCTTTGAGCTGAAGAACCTCTGGTGGTCCGTATTTTGTGCATACAATCGCTTTCATATCCTCCACCCAATAATTATGAATTTAGATTAAGATATTTGAACTTAGTGTTTTTTCAATCATCCTGACATCCCTCAGACAAGACGAGATTTGAACACCAGTTTAATGGCAAAAAATCAATGGTTTCTCCTGTTGAATTAGATTCTTATATTATTTTTCTAAAATCCTTTTAAGATTTTCACCTTCTTCTTTTAGATGTTTTTTGGTTATTCTTATTGCAGTTTCCATTTGTTTATTTGAAATTTTACGATAAAATCCCTCACATTTAATAATACTTATTGCAGTGAAGACTGAATTTGACCCTTTAGGTTCAATATGCCATTCAAATCCAGGGGATATTAAAGTTACAGGGAAAGAACATTTGAATACAATTTTTCTATTTGGAATCACTTCACCAATTATTCCCTTGATTTTTTTTGATTTCCCTTCAAAGGTTTCTTCTGCATACCAATTAGACCCAGTTTCCATAGGTTTGCCTTTAGTCCATTTGAATACAACATGGTCTTCTGGATGCCAAGTTTTGTAATTTTTATCAAGATTGATGAAAAACTCCCAAATTTTTTCAGGTGTTGTCTTTATTTCTATTGTATCTTTTAAAACTAATGGTTTAAACAAACTCATATCTTCTCATCCACCCTACAATACATCAAAATAAGAAAAGCATGGACACTTATAAATTCAACCCCCCTTACATCCATCAGACAAGAAGAGATTTGGACTTTTTACCATAAAAAAGGAGTTGGGGAATGTTTTGCAAATTTATTTCGCATCTCGAACCATTAGCCACATTGGTAAATTCAATGGTTCTGGAAGAATTATTTTTTTCTTAACAGAAAATCCATACTTTTCATAGAAATTAACATTCTCTTCTTTTTGAGTCTCCAAATATATAGGTTTTCTTTC
>CP070798.1:1097041-1109039 GCA_020343515.1 Thermoplasmatales archaeon
TACTCCCATTAATTATTGTACTATCTTTGTTTTCACCAACTAGATTTATTGATTTATTTAAAATTATATTCTCATTATACAATCCATTGAATACATTGATGGTGTCTCCTCCTGATGCGTTATCGATTGCATCTTGTATACTGCTATAGTTACCTGACCCATTATCACCAACGTAAAAAATATTCCCTGTTAATCTTACACCTGTTGTAACTGGTAAAATGGAATACGCACAAATAATTAGAAAGATTATAAATGCAATAATTTTCTTGATATTCTTCATTTCTTTGAGGGCATGAATTAATTAATTAATTAAATTTATCTTATTCATAATGAAAAATTATCTTAATTAAATTCATGTGCCCCTAATGATGGAAACCAGTGTTAAGTCAAAAGATAGAAAAAGTAGAAAATAGTGCCAAATAAGTATTTGAATCCCGACGCAGGCATTTGATTATTGTTGGAGCATTAAACAATTAAAACATAATCCCGACGGGAGCATTATACCAATTGGGTTTAAACCCATTATTCGTATGAGATTTAAACTTCAAGTCGAAGTCTCGTCCCCTGTATTTTTACCGGTAAAAGCGAGACAAAATCTCCCCCTCGACATATTAATATGCTTTTTCCCCTTTCGGATTTTAACCCTGGCTTACTAGTCCCTCCTGCGGCATTATTAATAATTTTTCTCCTGATTTAATCCCACTAAAACAGTATACTTTTTGCTTAGGACCCTTCAACCAAATTCTGCCATCTTTATGCCTGTCAATCTGTTAAAATTCTTGTAAAGAAATATGTTCAAATCTGTTAAATTTTCCAACAAATATTTATATACATGACCACAATAATATCTAATATTTAATTACCTCAAGGGGCAACAGCGTTGAATGATGCTATTTCAATTAGAAATTGGATGATTTATTTAGTGTCATGTCTGTTTTTAGCGAGTGCTGTGTTTCCAATAATTGGCGTATCTCAAACAGTTAGTCTTAATGGCGATACCGTAGACTATCAATATCACTATTTCACTTATCAGGAAATGACAGATTTGTTTCATGGTTTAGCAGATAATCATTCTGATATTATGTCTTTAACATCGATTGGCAAAACATATGAGGGAAGAGACATATGGTTGGTGAAAATTTCGGACAACGTTTATGAAAATGAAGACGAGCTAGGTGTTTTATTACTGGGTGCACATCACGGTAATGAAAAGCCGTCATTTGAAATATTGATCTATTTTATTCAGCATATGGTTGAAAATTACGGGAAAGTAAACACTGATGATGATGAGGATGGATTAGTAAATGAGGACCCAATTGATGGATTTGATAATGATGATGACGGCTTAGTTGATGAGGATCCTTCTGAAGATCGTGTGAGAGAAGTTGTCGATAATACTCAGATATTTTTGATTACTATGGTTAATCCAGATGGCGTTGAAGCCAACACGAGAAAGAATCTTGCTCCTAATTATGGTCCCTTTGGATTTAGTGAAGAAATTACATCCTATGGTGTAAATATAAATAGAAACTATGGATATAAATGGTATTTGTACTACATCTTTCCAAGAAGTTATTATCTTTTATTTAATATTATAGATTCAAGCCCTAACTATCGAGGTGAAAGACCCTTTTCTGAAAATGAAAGCAAGTCAGTTAAAAATTTTGTAGAAACACAAGACATTAGCATTTCTGTGTCTTATCACTCATATGGTGAAGTTATGTTCTATCCTTGGATGTATACAAGCCGGCGTACTCCAGATGAGAATCTTTTTATTTCAATTGGTGAAAATATGTCTAAGATAAACAATTATTATCTGTACAAAGGAAGACAATACATAATTCCAAGATATGGCGGCACTCTTGGAACTTCTGAGGATTGGTTATATGGAAAAAGAGGAATTCTTTCCTTTACAATAGAGCTTTGCTCAAAGCGCGTACCTACTGATCCCGATGTTGTTCAAAATGTTTGTTTGAAACATGCTGGTGTAAATCTTTATGTATGTGAGCGGTCATGGACTATAGAAAAAGAGAAATTTCAGGTCAAATAATATCGAGGTATTTAAAGGCTATTATTTATGAATCAGAAGAAATTGTGAAGAGTCTATCTGGAAATTTTTGAAGGCTTGAAATATGAAAATCATACTATTGTATATCGCACCTGGATATGAATTCTGGTCAGAAACAAAAAAAAATCGAACAAAATCATCATATCACCCTCCCCTGGGGCTGTTATACATTGGAGCGACATTAGAAGACCAAGGACATAAAGTAGAAATAATCGACTTTCATGCTGAAAAACATCCTGTCGATTCACTACGAAAATCTTTACCGTCTGCTGATGCAGTTGGCATCAGTGTCTATTCGCAGGCATATAAAGAATCGGCGCAGGTTGCAAGAAAAATTAAAGAAATTGATCCATCGCTACCAATAATTGTCGGAGGCCCTCATTGTAGTTTACATCCAAAAAAATCCTTGACAGAGGTACCAGCAGCAGACATAAGCGTAGAGGGAGAGGCAGAGTATGTAATAAACGATATTTTTCAAGCGTTGAAAGGCAGAAAGCAATTATCTACAATACCAGGAGTCTATTATAGGGAGAACGATAACATAAAATCTGGGAAACCTCAGTTGTTAGTTTACGATCTGGATTCTCTCCCGTTTCCCGCTCGTCATCTTGTGGATAAATATGACTATGGAAAAATAAAGAATTCATATTTTTTCAAGCCAAAATTTACATCTATGATTACAAGCAGGGGATGCCCGTTTCGCTGCCGATTCTGCACAAGGAACACACATTCTTTCAAAACATATAGAAAACGATCTATCGAAAATGTAGTAGCAGAAATACAAGAGATAGATGGCAACTATAGGTCAGTTATTATCGTGGATGATAATTTCCTCGCAGATAAAAAAAGGGTACATAAGATAATGGACAGACTTATTGAAATGGGAACAGATATGGAAGTATATATTGAAGGTGCAAGAGTTGATACAGCAGAAAGGTCATTGTTCGAAAAAATGAAAAGAGCAGGAGTTAAACATTTGTATTTTGGAATTGAATCAGGGAATCAAGATGTTCTTGACTTTTATGATAAGAAAACGAATCTAGAGCAGATACGAAAAGCCGTTCACCTTAGTAGAGAAATGGGTTTCTTTACAGGTGCATCCTTCATATTTGGTGCTCCAATTGAAACAAAACATCATATAGAGCAAACCATAAAATTTGCTTGTTCATTACCTCTAGACACAGCAGTGTTTAATCTGTTTACATACAAATATGGCTCGGACATATGGGATGAAGCAGTCAAAAACGGTAATATCAAAGAAACAGAGGAATACGCAATTATGGCAGATTCCAATAAAGGATTAGGGAATTTTACAAAAGAAGAATTAGCGGCATTTTACAGGAAAGCTCTCGTTCGTTTTTACCTAAGACCAAGCTATATTAAACGACAGGCTTTTCGGTCACTTCAGAGAAAAGATTTCAATGGGATAAAAATAGGATTGCGTCATTTATCCAATATTCTTACCTAGGATTATTTTACGTAAAATGGAAAATATAAATGTTAATACTCCAATTTCATATCTCTTTGTTATAAAAACCCTTAGAGAAGCGCGTCCTTCCCATAAAACAAATTATCAATGGCAGAAACAATATCATTTCAATGGAGTGTTTTGTTAAGATAATAAAAAGAGCTGTGATAACAAGATCTAACATTATTATTTAAGAAATAATTTAAATACAGGATACTATATAATAAAGCTGGGGATACTATGAAAATACATCATCGAAAAAGAGAGATTGTACTGATAATTGCTTTTATACTTATCTCGTTGAACCAGATATCTGTCATAGGAACAAACAGTATTGGACTCACAGATATACACTTAAGTGGTACCACATCTGTACCATCTGAGTCATATCAGCAATATATAAAATTAGAGTTCTTTTTCTCAGATCCCATAGTCGTTGTTGATGGGGATCATATATGGGTTTATATAAATGAATCAGATCTTAATATGATGATTCCAGGCCAACCGGTCTTGCCTGTTAATCTCTCGGTATTAGAATTTTTGTTTGGAACTGAAATTTTAAGTGTCGAGTATGACCACTCTCCACCTCAGATTATTAATTTAACTGGAACACTGGCCCGTGCATCGCATCCAATGCTCGATGACAACGGTGCTTTCTGTGTACAAAACAGAATGGAGACATTAACATATGAACATCAAGATTCTTTTCCTCCTGATTGGATATCTTATCATATCGGTGGGGGGTTGTCACATGGCATTCATAGGACGTTTTTGGTGAATAGGGTCTATCCTGTGAGATATTTTCCAGATGAAAATCAACTCTGGTTCATTCAAAACATAACAGTAACAATAGGATATGTAGAACCCGATGAGCCCCTTCTGAAAGACAATGATGTATATGATCTTTTAATAATTGCTCCTTCAAAGTTTACACAACCTCTCCAACCTCTTGTCAGCCATAAGAACAAGATGGGTATGAAAACTCGGCTTGTGGACCTTGAAGAGCTATATGAGACAATGTTCTGGCAAGGCCGCGATAATCAGGAGAAGATCAAATACTATATTAAAAATGCAGTAGAATATTGGGGGATCACCTATGTTCTACTTGTTGGGGGCATTAAAGGGCAAACCTTTTCATGGAATACACCAGTTAGATACAGCCATGTCATTCCCCTTGTTGAACAGGAGTATGCAGAGCCATCTTTTATCAGTGATTTATACTACGCGGATATTTATGAGGGCAGTGGAGTGTTTTCAAGCTGGGACTCGAATAATGATGATGTCTTTGCAGTGTGGAATGAAACATATAAGGAGGAGATGGATATATATCCAGATGTATACCTTGGTCGAATCCCCTGTAGAAATACCCGCGAAGTAAAAATCATGGTGAATAAAATTATACAATATGAGAAAGAAAAATGCGATGACTCATGGTTTAATAACTTGATTCTCGTTGCCGGGGATTCGTACAATGATACCAATCATTTCAATGAGGGCGAGCTTATAGCTGAAAAGGCAATAGAGTATATGCCGGATTTTAATCCAGTAAAAGTATATGCATCAGAGGGGGATATCAATAGAAAAACAGTTAACAAGGCTATGAATAAAGGAGCTGGGTTTGCCTATTTTTGTGGACACGGTAATCCTGCAAGCTGGACCACTCATTTTCCACCTAATGGTTCAATATGGACAACCGGGTATACCATACGTGACATGATGTATTTACGAAACCGGGAAAAACTTCCCATTGTAGTGGTTGGGGGTTGTCACAACTCCCAGTTTAATGTAACAATGAGAAACATTATAAAGGGAATTCTGAGGCACGGTATTAGAGACTACTTCAGAACAAAACCCCCATTTGGAGATTTTTGGTATAGAGAATGGGTTCCAAATTGTTGGGCCTGGCGGCTGACTAGTAAAACAGGTGGAGGAGCAATTGCAACCATCGCAAACACAGGACTGGGCACACACGGAGAAGATGATTCGGATAATAATTCAATTGCTGACTACTTAGAGGTCCTTGATGGGTGGCTTGAGTTGCGTTTTTTACAGCTCTATGGCGAGGAACATTATGATGTTCTAGGTGAAAACCATGGGGAGGCACTAACTGATTACCTACATAGATTTCTCGGTAATGATGAGAAAATGGATGTAAAAATGGTTCAGCAATGGGTGCTTCTCGGCGATCCCAGTATAAAAATAGGCGGGTACAAGTAAAATCATTTTTTACATAGATTTTACAGTTTTTATTGAAAGTTAAACATAAGGTGAGTGACCTTACTTTGCTGTTTATAATTTTCTCCAAAATTTTTTATAGGGTTTTTTGTTTCTCGTTAATGGGATGCAAATCTTGCTATGATGCAGGCAAGATAGACTTTCAATAGTTGGAAGGGATGTAACTGTACCTTAAAGAAGTTCAGATGGAAAATTTCAAATCTTTTGGGAAAAAATTAGCTGTACCTTTTTTCCCAGGTTTTACTGCTGTAACTGGACCAAACGGCGCTGGTAAAAGCAACATTGTGGATGCAATCCTTTTTGTGTTAGGACCAAAGAGTTCAAAAGTTATGCGTGCAGGTAGACTCACGGATCTTATCTTTAATGGAGGTAAGAAACGTAAAAATCCTGCGAAATTTTGTAAAGTTTCACTTGTGTTTGACAATTCGTCTCGGAAAATGCCTGTTGATGCTGATGAGGTGACTCTTACTAGAATGATCAAACGGGCACCGTTAAAAAATGACCCTGATAATTATTACAGTTATTTTTATGTTAATAACCGTGCTGCGTCGTATTCAAAATTTGTTGATGTTCTTACCCATGCTCGTATCTCTGGTGATGGATATAACATTGTTAAACAAGGCGATGTAACTAGTCTCGTGAAGATGGGTTCTGTTGATAGGCGAAGAATTGTTGATGATGTTGCAGGCATTAGTACTTTTGACGAAGATCTTAAAAAAGCTGAGGAAGAACGTGAGGATGTTGAAAAAAACCTTGAGAGAATTAAGATCATATTGAATGAAATCACAAGTCAAACGCGGCAATTGAAAAAGGATAGAGACGCAGCTTATCGGTATAAAGAGTTAAAAGATAAACTCTATGAAACAAAAGCAACGATTGCCTACAAGAAAAAACAGGAAGTAGAAAATCAGGTAGCAGAAGTTAACAGGCAGATTGAATCATATGAAAATGAGCAACAGATGCTGGAAAAAAAGAGAAAGGATCTAAAAAAACAATATAATGAATTGATGAACGAGCTGGAGGAAACAGAAAAGAAAATCAGCGATGTTGGTGGGGATGAGACTAAGGAAATCAAAGAAAAGATAGATTCTCTGCGCACAGAGGACATCAAGCTAGAAGAGAAGATCAACTATTCGAATGATGAGATTTTAGAACTTAAAAATGAGAAAAAAGAGCTTGAATTGACTCTAGAGAGAGTAATCAAAGAATTTGAAGAGTTTCAAACTAAGCAGAATGAGATTGATAACCAAATCAAAGAATTACAGGAAATATTAGACAAGAAAGAAACAAAGCTTTCAGAGTTGAAGGATGAGATTGCTCATTCCGACGATACATCCAT
The DNA here is from genome assembly GCA_020343515.1 of Thermoplasmatales archaeon. Classification (GTDB taxonomy): domain Archaea; phylum Thermoplasmatota; class E2; order DHVEG-1; family DHVEG-1; genus JAGLML01. The sequence continues at coordinate 1,104,152 of CP070798.1, forward strand.
GGAGCTAACAAGAGAGCTTGTAAAAATGCGCGAAGAATACAACGAAAAACAAAGTGAAATACATGAATTAAAATTAAAACGAGATAGGCTCAATGACAACATTGACGCTTTAGAATTGCAAATTGCTGAGGTGCAAGAAACAAAGTCTACCTATGAATTTGAACTAAAAGATATCGATTGGCAGTCTGGAGAAATCCATAAAGATAATCAGGAAAGAAATAAAAAAGTAAAGGATCTGGAGAATAAGCTTTTTAACAAAAAGAAAAAAGAATCTGAAATAACAGGGCAGCTAGCCGATTTAGAAAGGGCTATACGCAAGCTTCAGCGTGAACAATCAAAACTACAAGCCGAGTACGATGCACTGCAATCTGTACATGCACAGTATAATCAGGCGGTGAATGCAGTTCTTAAAGCACGTGACTCTGGCGAACTAAAGGGAATTTCCGGTACTATTGCAGAGCTTGCTCATGTTGATGAACAATATAAAACATCTCTAGAGATTGCTGCCGGTACTCGTATGCAATCTATTGTTGTGGAAGGTGATGTAGCTGCAGCCGATGCTATTCACTATTTAACTACTAGAAAACTCGGTAGGGCTACCTTCTTGCCATTAAATAAGATGGTTGTTGGTAAACCAAGAGCAAATGCAATCATGGCGGTAAAAGATCAACATTCCCATGGTTTTGCATTTGATCTTGTCAAATTTAACGATGAATACAAAGGTGCATTTTGGTATGTTTTTGGTGACACAGTAGTTGTTGATACACTCACTGATGCTCGCCGTCTTATGGGCGGCGTTCGCCTTGTCGATATGAAAGGTAATCTAATAGAAGCAAGTGGGGCGATGGTTGGTGGCAGTATGCCAAAGATGCATCTTTCCTTTGGAACTGTTGATCGAAAAAGGTTAGATGAACTCACTTATCAGTTACATGCAGCAGTTGAAAGTCAGGATTTGCTTTCTGAAGAACTTGCTGGTTTGAAAAAAGAATTAGCAGAACTTGAGAGAGACCTTGGATCATTGAAAACAGAGGCTGATCAGTATACACAAGTACAGGATATTGACGTACGTAAAAAGGAGTATCTAGGGAAATTTGATGTGGTTACGAAAGAGCTTGAAGCAAAGATGAAAGAAAAGGAGGAAATGGTCTCTAAGAAAAATGAGATTGTCGCTACAATTAAGGAGTATGAAACTCGACTAGAGGAACTTAATTCACAGAAAGAAGAAAAAGGGATGCATCTTTTGAAAACCTCGAAAAAGGAGATTGCTAGCGAGGTTCGCGACTATGAAGGAGAGGTATCAGGTTTACAGGAGAATTTATTGAAACTTCAATCTGAACAAGAAACGATACAAAAGAAGATAGAGCTTATTTCTGAAAAGAAAAATGAGATTTCGGAGAAAATAGTATCTCTTGATGCTGGTATTGAGGAATTCAAATCTTCAATAAAGGGTTTAAAAGAGTCACGGGGGAAATATAAAGATGAACTCAAGGCATTAATGGCAGTTGAAGAGCAGATGACTGGCAAGGTTAAGGAATTTGCTGGTAAAAGAGATGAGATTTATAAGAAGACAGTGTCAATTGAAAACGAGCTTGATAAGCTCAATACTCGTGCTGAATCATATCTTGATCTTATCTCCCGATCTAAGTATCGGTTGCCCGCGCTCGAGGATACAATAAAAGAGTTGGGTCAAGAAATCGCGTTGTATAATGTTGAAATTACTGATAAGAAACTCCCGAATATCGATTCAATGAAAGAATCAATGCGTGTTATAGAAGAAAACATGCAAGAATTAGAGCCCGTTAATATGAGAGCTCTTGAAGAATATGAACATCAAATGGAACGTAAAAAGAAATTTGATGAGGATGTCTCCCATCTTAAAGATCAGAAAAAGAACCTTATTAAACTTGTTGATGAGGTGACAATTAAGAAGAAAGAACGATTCTTTGATGTCTTTGATGAAATCAATAAAAATTTCCAGTCAATTTATGCACAGCTTTCCGAAGGTGGAGAGGCAGAACTGCTACTTGAAGATGAAGAAAATGTTTTTGATCATGGTCTCACTATAAAAGCACGGCCACATGGTAAAAAAATCTTGCACTTATCGGCCCTCTCTGGTGGTGAAAAAAGTATCGCCTCTCTTGCGTTTATTTTTGGTATTCAAAAGTATGATCCAAGTCCATTTTATGTACTGGACGAGATTGATATGTTTCTCGATGGTATCAATGCTGAAACCGTATCTCGTATGATAAAAGAAAATGCTCTTCATTCACAGTTTATTAATGTGTCATTAAGAAAAATTGTGTTGAAGGAGGCAAATCACATTTACGGTGTAACCATGCATGATTCTGGTATTTCAGAGATGATCGGAAACATTGATCCCGAATCAGTTGGACCGAAAGGCGAGATACTTGCAAAGGGGAGTGTGTCTTCATAGAAATCAATAATGATGTAGTCAACCATCTGCTTTTTCACAAGGCCCTAGTCGATGAAGATAACGACATGTCACGAATCAATCAATACCTCGATATGATAAAGAGGTCTAGTGAAGGAGACTATCTCTCTGCCGTCAACCCTTTTGATCGCTCCGTTCATCTTGTTTTTGACTTAGTGCTTAATCAACATCTCAACCCATGGGATATTGATCTCGTCAATTTTTCTTCTATGTATCTAAAGAGAGCAAAAGAGGAGAAAATTGATTTGATGATAGCAGGGCGTATTATTTATATGGCCTGGAAAGTACTTCGAATGCAAAGTGACAATCTCGTCATAAACATGGAAGCAAAAAAGGAGGAGATGGATTTTGGCTGGGGTGACATACCGACAGGGGCGTGGCTTGAAAGTGATGACGGCTATTCATATACAAACCTTGTCATGAAAAATCCGCATCCCCCACTTGAAGAACCCGTTCGTCGAGATTCAAAAAGAAAAATCACTCTTATTGAGCTCTTAGGTGCTTTTGATCAGGCACGTAAAGACGTTGAGGAGTTTCAGCTTATCGATCGGTTACGTAAAGAGGAAAGATTGCGGCTGGCTGAAAAAGCACGCAAAAAAATGAAAGGCACCGTTCATGAAGATCATCTCGAAGAGGATATAGCTTTAATCTGGGAAAAAATCTGTCGCTATCCAAAAAAATTTATGAGTTTGAGTAGTATCTGTGAAAAAACTGACCCTGAGCAGCGCATAAAAACCTTTCTCTCTGTTCTTTTCCTTGCATATGAAAAGAAAATTAAAGTCTTTCAACGTAGATTTCCATATGGAGAAATATATATTAAAACAGTAGAATATACGTAAGAAGGTACACCTATGGGTGTTAGAGAAGAACGTTTGGTGGAGTCAGTGCTATTTTCGGCAAGTAAACCAGTGAGTATAGAGGAGATTAAAGAAGCTACAGGACTTTCGAAGAAGAAGATTGACGAAGCATTGGAAGGTCTTATTCAGACATATAATGTTGAACGAAAGAAGGAAACTTCTATTGAAGTAATTAAAGCCGGCAATAAATATACTATGCAGGTTAAGAAGAAGTTCTTTGATCAGTCTATGATGGTAGCAGAACCTGAGATCAGGAGTCATCTGTTAAAAACCCTGGCTCTTATCGCGTTTCATCAACCTATCAAACAATCTAATTTGAGAAGGATGATAGGCCCAAGGGTCTATGAACATGTCGATATGCTTTCTGCTATGAAACTTATTTGTGCTAAAAAGCATGGGTCAACAGAGATGTTGACAACGACAAAGCTCTTCCCCGAGTATTTTGGTATTGATTCTACAAAACCAGAAGAGATAAGAGAATTTTTAGCCAAAAAAGTAATAAAATCAATCGAGAAATAGAATAACTTCCAATCGTAGTTTATTATCATTTTATTTCAACTCGAACCCCGGTTACCATGTAATTGACCTTTTCAGCAATCTTACAAGCATGGTCTGCACATCGTTCAAGATACCGAGCAATCATGACATAATACATGCACCGTTCAATTTTCTTGCTGTCTTCCATCATATAGGTAAGGGCTTCTCTAAAGATAGAAACCCGGATAGAATCCACATCATCATCTCGATCAACAAAAGATTGGATGTCAACTGGTTTTTCGTTCTTATAGGCGTTCAGCGCATCAGCTATCATACTTTCAACAATCTCACTCATATGGGGAATACTTACCAGTTTTGAAACATGTGTTTTGTCTGATAATTCTTTCACAAACTTTGCAATATCTTTCCCATATCTACCAATTCTTGTTAAATATGTGATCAGCTTGAGTGATGCCCCTATAACCCGCATATCTTTAGCCATGGGCTGATACATGGATATAGCCTGTAAACAGCGATGTTCAATGTCATCATCCATCTCCATTAACTTCTTTTTGTCAGCATAAACCTTTTCAGCAAGTTTTAAATCCTGATTTTTCAAGGCATTAATTGATTCTCTAAGCATAGTTTGTGCGAGTTCACCTAGTTCAACTACATCATGCTTGATTTTTTTCAATTGTTCATCAAATTTAGATCTCATATATCATATCCTCCCTTATCCAAATCTCCCAGTTATGTAATTTTCAGTGCTTTCTTCACGTGGGTTTTCAAATATCTGTTTTGTTTTCCCGAACTCAATGAGTTCACCAAGATACAAATAAGCGGTGTAATCACTTACCCGCGCAGCCTGTTGCATATTATGTGTTACAATAACAACTGTATACTCTTTAGAAAGATAACGAATTAATTCCTCAATCTTTGCAGTAGCAATAGGATCAAGAGCACTACAGGGCTCATCCATCAAAATAATTTCAGGTTCAACAGCCAGTGCTCGAGCTATACAGAGACGCTGCTGTTGCCCCCCAGATAAAGATCGTGCAGAGTCATTCAATCTATCTTCGACCTCAGCCCAAAGAAACGCCTG
>CP070798.1:1109139-1121007 GCA_020343515.1 Thermoplasmatales archaeon
CCGATGGTGCTTTAACCATTTATTATGACGCATTAATGACGTATGTTATTAAGAATTTAAACAACAGGCTTGCAGAAATTGCTCCACCAAAAGTTGCGTTTCCTGTAGCCATTGCAGGAGGAAGCGCACTTCCGGAAGGTTTTTTTGAACTGTTTGAGAAAAAATTACAAGAAGCGAACCTTCGAATCCAGGTATCTAAGATAATTTGTGCTCGGGATCCGTTGCATGCTGTAGCACGGGGATGTCTAATCGCAGCAAAAACACAAGAAGAGGTGAAAAAAGTAGGAACAGTGAAACAACAGCAGAAGAGCGAGGATACAAAAAAAATCAGCAAAAAGAGAAAATAAGAGTCACACCACCTTCTTTCTTTTTTTACACAGAACCTATAAAAAGGACACGGCGAGTTACACTAAAAAAGGGAAACTATGCTTCCGTAGGAGGAGAGCTCGAATTTACTTGTAAACTATCCTAATTAATCCTGTAAACAAATATGACGTTACATCCGCGCCTGCGTCGGGATTCGAGCCCCTAAATGACGTTAAAAAAATAAACAAATTACAGAAACGATAAAACACCTTTCCGAATCCATACAGGGATTTCATCATTAGACATTTTTTCCTCCTCCACATCTACAATTTTAAAACAACTTTTTCTTTGAAAACATTCTTACTTAAATAATGTAAACTTTTTACATACTAATTATGACCAAAAAAAAGAAACGTATTAAAAGTGGACTTAGGGAACTCTTTAATGAAATAAAGTGGACAAAAGATTTGGAAAAAGCAGAGGTATGGTATGTTCACAGAGGAGCCCCAAATGACACCAAGATAATTTCTGGTAGAGATATTGTCACTATTGGGAAATCTTTTTTTGATACAGCTACTGCATCCATCCCTTATCATCGTGTTTTTAAGATTGTCTATGAAGGAGAAATCATTTTTGAAAGAAGGGGCAAATAGGCATTAAAAACGATTTCTTGTAGTTTTTAAACTTTACCCATTTTTAGTGTTAATAGTTGATAATTTTCTATTTCCAACATTTCTTAACTATAGTTGGAATTGCAGTAACTACTGCAGATACTGCAGAATTTCATGTATATGCAATAAATTATGTTATTCGTTGCTTTTCGCCAGGATTGCATCAAAAAAAGGGACCTATAAAGACTTATTCTGTCCATCCACATTCATTACAATAGAGGCGGCCTTTAACCTTCTTCAATGGATGAGCTCTGCATTGCGGACATTTGTGAATTGTCACAGATAGACTACTTTGAATTTCTTTCTTAATCTTTTTATATAGATCTGCTCCTTTTTCCAAAACCTCTTCCTTCATTAGAACATCGATGGCTTGGGCAGCAGCTATTTCCAATAACTCATAGATTTCTTTGGGGTGATCCTTAATATATTTTACTACATTATCAATTGATTCCTCATCTAGTGTTATTTTCATTTTCTACCTCCTTTGTTTTTTAAACTATATTACTATCTTGCAAATTGTTTCAAATATCTTCATCATCACGTAATTCCCATATTCAAATAATACTTAATAGATTTATCTTAAATTAAAAATTAATCATAATTTCTTAGAGATATATTCACAGGGTATATATGCATATTAAATGTTTTAAGTTGTAGAATGTAGTTTTCCACATGTTGGATTTAAGCTGCCATCCTTATCTTACTCTCTTTATAAACTCGATTTGCTTCGAGTTTGATACAAATGGATAAAGCTCCAGTTAAGTATGAAAGTCAAAAGATATTAAGTGGTATTATCTAAGGGTTCGAATAATGTATGCTTTACAATTATGACAAATACCCTGAGCTATCTCGTTCATTGTGGCTATTTCTTTTCCGCATGCCCAACATATGAAACCTCGGTTTTTTGTAACTTCTTTTATAGACGTCTTGCAATTATCACAGACTCCTAGATCAATCTCATCAATTGCGTATAATTGCCTTCCACACTTATCACAAAACAAGGCTTCGCTTTCCATTGTCTCCTTCCAAACATATGTTGTTCTGTTTTAAAAAATATTTAAATGTGTCGTGTCAAAATGTCAAAATGAGTAAATTATATTTATAACTTTGGTCTCATCGTATTCTTGGTATTTCATGTTGAAAAAACCCCTATTTATTAACACTATTCACATTGTTGCTTGCAAGTATACATCACTGTATCCACATTGATGTTCCATGAAAATTTAGTACTATCCAAATCCGTCCCATTTTCATGAAACTGAAATGTGAAATTTTACACGGTCAATATTTTTGAAATATTGGTTGCTTGAAGTATGATTGACTACAAAGGTTTTTGTATAGGTATTATACAAATCACGTATGATTATATTTTCTGAGGCTAATTGATTTCCATTTGAGTCACAGAACAAAACAGTAATTACAAATTGTTTTAAATCTTCACCAGCTATGTTTTTAGCAGTTCCACTTACTATATATCTTGGCTCATACGCATTCTCAGGATAGTGTTTATAAAAACCAGGTTTGGAATAAGTTTGAAATGTTCCATATCCTGGAATATACCATTTCGTAGTCACAGAATAATCGATGATATCCACCTTATTATCACCAGTTACCTCAACTTCTTCTTCGCATCCGGTCAAACAAAAACAGATTAGAAGAGTAGCTATTATGAGGATTGCCAGTTGTTGTTTCATTATGCCTCCTCTTATTATCATTTATTAAACTTCTTTCTTTTTAAAAACCTTACAATCACTTTTTTAACTTTAACATATATTTATATATAAATATTAAATTGTTAATGGGGGACATATAAACATTGTCTGGGGGGCAACTTGTTTACTACCAATCCTTCATTTTCCCCTTATGTATCCTGATAATGATTAACAATTATAAAAATAGTGGTATTCGTATGATACATATTAATTAGAATTGAGCTTTGTGGATTTAAAAAAACAATCATAAAATTTCTATAAAAAGAGGGAAGATTTATTAATAAATTAATGATTGACTAATTAAAAACTAATGTTTAAGGAGGTATGAGGTGAGATTATGGAGATTATGAAAAAGAAAATAATAGGCCTACTTGTCTGCATGCTGATGATATCTATAATACCCCTAGCCGCAGGAATGACCCAAGAAGAACCAGAATACCAACCAGAAATCGACGTCGGTCGAGTATTCCTTAAAGGATTATTATTCCGCTGCAACCGTTTCGGAAATGTTAATCATGCATTAGCAATCAGGCTCTTTTACCTAGAGATTACGCCTACCGAAAGATCCTGGGGATGGGTAACGTTCAACCGCGTCTCCTTCAGAGACTCATTATACATGGGACGAATGTGGGAAGTCGGAATGGGGCTATTCACCTATGTATTCGGCCTCTACGCAGGCGGATTAGAAATCTCATAAAGCGCACAATAAAACTACAGCAATATCAAAACGTATCCCTAGCAGCCCTTTTTTAATATTTTATTTCCCTCCGAATTCTTTAAATCAGATACGCATATATGAATTTAATAAGTGTTAAACTCAAAGACAAAAGAAACATGTTAGAATCTTTAGTGACAAATTCTGCAACCCGATTTTAAATTACATTGTTCCCTTTCTTTATATGGGAACTTCCACAAAAAGGACAACAGCCTACTTTCCTTTTAAAATCGGAGACTTCTTTCCCAAAATGAAAACTACACTCTTCACAGTGCCAAAGAGTTTCTACAGCTCTCATAGACCCCTGGAAACATTTTTCTTATTTATATTTCTTTTTAAATTTCTTTCTAGAAGATAATTACCCATGATTCAAAAAGAGATTGAGAAGAACTCTGTACCTTTATTTTATAGCTTTTCAGGATATTTTTTAATTGAAGATAATTGCACATTTCCCTTACATTTTTAACAGTTAAATTCAGACTAAAACAAATACATCAATGGTTGCTTTTGACATATTTTTTTTATTGTGGGCCAGCGTTTCAATAGTGTGTAAGCCAAATCCGGCATTTAATCTCCATTCGTAGGGGGGGCATTCGTCAACATATTTGAGTTCATCGTCAATATAAAATCCAACTTTTTCGGCATTTGTTGCATTAGTTCTTATAGTAATCCCCCCAATAATACGAGGGGCGGCTTCTTGGATAAATGTCCTTTTTCTAAATACTCGAAATGTCGTCGGAACATCACTTAATGCTGGGATTTCACGTCCAAAAAAGTAGGTATGATATATCTCTGGATATTCTATCTGGATTTTAGGAGCATCTTGCATGAAGGCTCCATACACACCATCAATGTAAAGTATTCCTGTACCTCCATAACCTGGAAAGATAAATGGACGCGAAGGAGTGTGTGCACCATAGGAAACTCTAATATATCCCTCTTCTCCCCAATTTTCATCAATACTGTTTTTGACTATCCAGTATTCTTGATTATCATCATATCCTATCAAGGTCATTAGATGACAACCTAGAACAGGGTAATAAATTCGCGGTGTGTATATGCCGCCTGTATAATACAAGAAATCGGTTCGAATCAACATATGGATAACAAGAGGTCCATGCTCTACTAAAGCACGTTTTATTGAATCAATATCATTTTCAATCCATCCCCACTCTTCTATTTTTACTATTCTATTCTCCCATCCTGGTAAACTTTCAAATGGATAATCATAAGGTCTATGTGGATCTGGGAAACATCCTTCATCTGGGACTCCATACTCTAATAAATATTCAGCAGCCTCCTGAACATTGACACCACCCGCTTCTACAGTTCCTCCTGAGTAAAAATACAGGTGTACATCAGATAAATCACATCCAAAGGGATAGCCAACTTGGTATTGGACAAGTGTTTCAGCAGCAGCACACAATGCATATGCTTCGCAGGTTGGAGCTGGAAATTGATTTTTTATGGGCGTGGTATAGTCCGTACCATTGATGTCACGCCAGTCAAATGAATCCGGCAAACTTGTACTCTCAATGTTGTCCTCTATTTCAGCCAATCCTGGTTGAATATTTATTGGCATAACTATATTCTTAGAAGGGATATCATATGGTTCTCGTGCTGGATGCCAGTCGACATTAATCCAAGGAAGAATATACTTAAAGCCAAATATGAGTTTTGGTAATCGTCTAGATTTATTCCAAAAGTTATTGCCCCATAAATTTTTACAATTTGTAAAATATGCATCGCATTCGTTTTCTAAAAAATTATTATTAAAGGCATCGTTGTTGCTAGATGCATCAAAGTATACGCCATAACCATTGTTCTTACTGAAAGTGTTACCTGAAATATTATTGTTGCTACACTTCAATATTGAGTATAGGCCGTACTCATCATTCAGGCTGATGGTATTACCAAAGACGGTGTTGCTGTTGCTGGCAGAGGAGAACCAAATGCCATAATGACGGTTCGATTTGATGGTGTTCCCCTTGATATTGTTTTGGCTTGAATTTAAGAAGAATATGCCCCACCTGTTATTATAAATGACATTGTCTGAAATAGTGTTGTTGTTAGATGTATAAAGGTGAATACCATAATCATTGTTATCGAGAAGTACATTGTCAAAGATTGCATTGTTGGTGGAATAATAGACAAATATGCCTATTGTGTTATTCAGGATAATATTGTCTGATACAGTGTTGTGATCTGAACGAATTTCAATCCCCGAATCCCTCCCACTGTTTCCACTATTTAGTATCGTAAAACCTCTAATGTCTACCTGGTCAGCGTAAATATACACTACATCACCAGCCTCATTACCATGAATAAGCGTAGTATTCCTATCCTCACCAACGAGATTGATTGATTTATTCACTAGTACATTTTCATTATAAATGCCACTATAAACAAATACGATATCCCCATCACTAGCGTTATCTATTGCATCCTGAATCTTTGTATAATTCCCTGGTCCACTCCCACCAACATACAAGGTGTTACCATCATAAGAAATTAAAATAGTAGATTTCTTCAAGTCTGTAATGCTAGTTGATGGAATGGCACTCATTCCAACAAACAATACTATAACCGCAAAAGCAAATCCTTTTGTAAATATAGTGTGTTGCATTGATACCCCCCGGTTTGGTGTTAATACGCCTCCCATATTTAAATCTTATTTAACCATAAAAAATGCAACATCTGTCACGCTAACTTAGTGTTTTCATAGGAGCAATCACTGCAATATTTTAGAAAAATGTTTGTACTGTATTAACTAGATTTTAATTAAGTTAGTTTTTACTATTTGGTAGATATTATTGCGTTGGTTAATATAATCATAATACTAACTATTCCTGCATACATTATTATTGTTAAAAATGAAAAACCTATAATTACGGGAAATTGTATTTCATTTAATACAATAGCAAAAACTACTAAAGAGATGGGCACCCCTAAAATATACCAATATAATAGTGCTCTTGTTTTTTTGGATTTTTCCTTATACATATGCTTATTCTCCTCACCTACAATTTCATAACAACTAATACTTTAAAAACATATATCTTTATAGGAACCCTGCTCCATTTACTTTTACAACCTTTAAACCTTTTTTATCTTCAACTTCAAACAGTTTATCGACCTTAAAGAATTGACTAGCAAGCCACATATTGGTCTGGATATGATTACTTAACTCTCTAACAATGCATACTGATTCATTCCCTGCAAGTACCATATATGGCAATATCTGATCAATTGCAAAGGTATCAACCGACGCGCCCATGTTTATTTCATTTATAAGTTGATTTGCAGCATCTTCTCCAATTTTTTCAGAGCTGACTCCTTTTTCTCCTAGAAAGGTTGATCCTAGAACAGTTTTATCTGACCGAGACCACAAGGTTATTCCAGTCCCTGGAGAAAACGAGGTCGTTTTATCTACATGTATGTAAGATCGCATATCGTTTTTTACTGCTATCTTCATAGCAGAATGCTTCATTCGTTTACCAATATGGTCAGGAAGATTTGCTATATGTACAATACCTTCTATTTTATTAAAACCCTGATTTTCTTCCAATTGTAAACATTGTAGTTTTTTAACAGGATGTATTGTTAAAAAAGCTTCACCTCCACCCTTTGGATAGTAACCGCGTTTTATCAACTGAGCATCGGTTTTTACGCCCATCATTTCAATCAATGGTAAAAAAACATGGGTAAAATAATCCCATGTCGGAGCCCATTTTACATCTGTGCCGCCAGTTAATTTTATGGTAATAGGTTTAGAGGCAGTCAGAGAGCTTAGAATACATGCTTGAAAAACCAATGTTATACTCCCCGCTGTCCCAATATCAAATTTGTATTCCCCAGGTTGAACTTCTCCAGGCATGAAAGTCAATTTTGAAGATCCAATTGATAACCCTTCTGCCGCTCCTTTACATATAGATTTAATACAAGAAATGGCGGTATGATGTTGTGGCCGTATTCCAGGAACGGGGCGATTAGCACGGATATTTTTTATCTCTACAGGTTTTTTTGTAAGTGCAGAAAGCGCGGCGGCATATCGCAATATCTGTCCTCCACCTTCCCCATAAGAACCATCTATTTCTAACAAAAACTCACCTTTTATAAACTCTTTAGAAGCATTTCAAGAGCTGCATTACAAGTGCTTTCTTTGTTTTGCATTCTATCTCCTGAAAAAATAAATTTTTTAACCTCAACATTTTTTAAACTCGCAATCCCTATGTAAACCAATCCTACAGGTTTTTCTTTGGTGCCACCAGTGGGTCCAGCAATACCTGTTGTAGATATACCTATGTCTACATTCGACCTTTCTTTAATTCCGATAGCCATAGCCCTTGCTGTTTGTTCACTTACCGCCCCATATTGTTTAAGTGTTTCTTCTGGAACCCCTAAGAGCTCTACCTTAGCTTGGTTATTATAGGAAACAATGCCCCTATCAAAATATTCTGAACTGCCAGATATGTTTGTCAGAGTATGGGCCAATAGCCCTCCTGTGCAAGATTCAGCAATAGCAACTGACAGATGATGTTTTTTAAGTTTGTCAGAGATTTTATTAAGAAGTTGTCTATCCAGCACTGGGATGCCTCGGTTTCTGCATTATTTCGTTGATATATAAAAGGTTACCATCACCTACATCAAAAGTTATATAATCAATTGAAATTCATTACATCAAATAGCTAATATAGCCCTGTAGTGTAGTGGTTAACATAAGAGACTCTGGATCTCTAGACACCAGTTCGAATCTGGTCGGGGCTGTATATCAATCTCTCATTCAAATCCATGAGGGTTAGATAATATGAATTCGGAAGATACTGTAAAAAAAGATTTCATTCGGGACATCATAGATGAAGATCTCAGAACTAATAAGTATGACGGCCGTGTCCATACACGATTTCCCCCCGAACCAAACGGCTACCTCCATATTGGTCATGCTAAATCCATCTGCCTTAATTTTGGCATCGCTGAGGAATATGGAGGTCTTTGTAACCTTCGTTTCGATGATACGAATCCTACAAAGGAGGAAGAAGAATACACACGATCAATCATAGAGGATGTCTGCTGGCTTGGTTTCGATTGGGAGGATCGTCTCTTTTATGCCTCAGATTATTTTGATCAGATGTATAAATATGCAATCCAGTTGGTAAAGGATGGAAAAGCCTATGTTGACGACCTAAGTGCTGAAAAAATCAATGAATATCGTGGCACCTTGACGCAAACTGGGAGAAATAGTCCATATCGTGACCGTTCTGTTGAAGAATCGCTCAATCTTTTAGAGCAGATGAAGGCTGGTGAATTTGCCGACGGTGAGAAGGTACTTCGAGCAAAGATTGACATGGCTCATCCAAACCTCAACATGCGTGACCCAGTAATTTACAGAACACTACATGCTACTCATCATCGTACAGGGGACAAATGGTGTATATACCCTATGTATGACTGGGCACACGGTCTAGAAGACTCCGTTGAAGGCATTACTCATTCTATCTGCACTTTGGAATTTGAGAACCATCGCCCTCTTTACGATTGGTTCCTCGACGCACTTGGAGTTTATCATCCTCAGCAGATAGAATTTGCCCGCCTTAATCTCACCTACACTATCATGAGCAAAAGGATGCTCCTGGAGTTGGTCGAAGGCAGATATGTCAATGGATGGGATGATCCAAGACTGCCCACCATTAGTGGTATGCGGAGACGAGGATACTCGTCAGCAGCAATCAGGAATTTCTGCAAGCGGATCGGCGTAGCCAAAGTAAACAGCATGGTCGACTTGGAATTCCTTGAGCATTGTGTTAGGGAAGATTTGAATAAAACTGCTCCGCGGTTTATGGGCGTTCTTCGTCCTCTTAGAGTGGTTATTGAGAATTATCCAGAAGATAAAGTAGAAGAAATGGAGGCTATAAATAACCCTGAGGACCCCGGTGCCGGGACACGTAAGGTTCCATTTTCAAGGGTAATTTACATTGAGCAAGAGGATTTTATGGAGGAGCCTCCAAAAAAGTTTTACCGGCTGGCACCTGGCCGTGAAGTAAGGCTTAGGTATGCCTATTTCGTCACCTGTAAGGAAGCAGTTAAAGACGATGGTAGGATCGTAGAGCTTCGATGTACCATTGATCCTGCAACCCGTGGTGGTTATGCTCCAGATGGACGTAAGGTAAAATCGACAATACATTGGGTTTCAGTGGAACATGCCATAGATGCAGAGGTTCGATTATATGACAGGTTGTTTACCGTGAATGACCCTGCAGGGCAGAAGAATGCTGATTTTAAGGAATTCCTAAATCCAAACTCACTTGAGGTGCTAAAATCTTGCAAAGTCGAACCAGCCCTTGGGAATTTAAAACCATTTGACCGATTTCAGTTTGAACGCCTTGGTTATTTCTGTGTTGATCCAGATATAACTAAGGAAAACCTTGTCATTAACAAAACCGTGGGACTCCGTGACACATGGGCCAAAATCCGGAAGCAACAACAAATGAATAAGTTGGATAGTTAAGTAAGTCGTTTTAGTCGTTGATAAAATATAAATTTTTTGATAGCCCTGTCTTGTAGCGGCCAATCATACCGGTCTTTGGAGCCGACGACTCCAGTTCGAATCTGGATGGGGATACTCATTTATGTTATAAATGTGTAAAAAGTATTTGAACAGGACAATCTGGTAACATACAAAATTCTATATAATTATACTGCAATTCCGTTCGTAATATTCAAGATCGATAGCCCTGTGGTGTAGTGGTTAACATTTTGGCCTTTGGAGCCAGCGACAGCGGTTCGAATCCGCTCAGGGCTGTCATCTAATTTATACACTAGCGATAATATTTTTTTAACACCTGAAGAGCTCTTAAGGTTATCCATTTACTTGGTTTTCCCTTCCGTTCAATATTAACTTGGAACCGGCGGCCATTGAATGTATTTTCCAGTAACCAGCATCCTTGCTCATCTTGTTTAGAAACAACTATATCCATAGCATCCTGCATTCTTTCATCTTTGACGCCTAGTCTTGTTAGAATATCAAGGATTTCAAGAATATCGGTTTGATACATAAGTGGAAATCCAAGACGAAGCCAACCAGGTTTTGAGTTTTTTGTAAGATCATGGCTCCTTTTGTAAATATGATGAATCAAAAGATATTCCACGGCGTGATTTATCGTATTTTTAACATTAGAGTTTCTCTTTTTAACAGGAATTTCAGCAAGAGCCTTCAAAGCTTTTACAACACCCATATGACAAGAGTGTTTACTAAAACAGGCCTTGTGTGCCTTATACGGCCAATTTTTTGGCAAATCTTGTTTTCCATCATCGAAACGCTGGTACTTTGTTATCCATTGAATTCCTTTTTGAACCCGTGGATCATCTAAATATCCAAAACGAATCAAACTCCAAACCATATTGCCAGTTAGACATGGTAACACCTTACTTGGGGCACCACCATCTGAGGTGCTAGCATAAGAAAAACCACCACTTGTTGGATCTTGAGATTTTTTAAAAATAAACTCACAAGTTT
This sequence comes from Thermoplasmatales archaeon, assembly GCA_020343515.1. GTDB lineage: Archaea > Thermoplasmatota > E2 > DHVEG-1 > DHVEG-1 > JAGLML01. Next base: position 1,120,057 of record CP070798.1, read on the forward strand.
TTTTAATTCTAAAGTCCTCCACATCTGCACCCATCTCTGCTAGAATAATAAGATTCCAAACTGTGCCCTTGTATTTGGATCGGACATAGAAATCATCCTGTACACCCCAATAACCATCAGACTCCTGTTTTAATAAAATCTTTGGGACAGTACCTGTTTTCATTATTTGCTCTTTGGCTGTAATAACATCTTTATTATCAAATGGTTTCCTTATTAAATCAACAAGAGCATAATATTTCACAGAAGGATTATCTCCTTCTAGCAACCATTGTGTTTGATCTTCATTTAAAAAGGATTTCCAGTTATTCATAGATATTCGTCTCTAATACAAATGAATGGAGCGTAATTTTAAATAAGTATTGAGTATACTTGAGGAATGCTCTAATAACTCATAGAATTTGCTCCCGTGGTGTAGTCCGGCCAATCATTCCGGCCTTTCGAGCCGGCCACTCGGGTTCGAATCCCGACGGGAGCATAATTTTCAACAGGAGAATTTTGTATCGATAAAGAGCATTTTTTTGTGTTTATCGAAACCTGAAAACAAAGTAAAACAAATACTTAGATACAACACATGCTTCGCTGTGAAACGTGCTGCCCCTATACGTGTTTTAATAGTCTTTTCAGCACGATTTTTAGTGTTTACCCGCCAATCTTTTATACCTTTGAACAGCTCTTCTTGTGTTTCAAATTCTTTGGGAAACATTTATATTCTACATCGTATGTTATATTTTTCTGTAGTAGGGGATTAATATGAAAGATCATCATCATTGTGGTAGAAAGTATCATTTTTTTGAAAATGCTAAAAACATGAAGGGAATATGGTTTCATCTCATTGGTCTTGCCGCAATTATCTGGTTTTGTATACGAGTTCTACCAGCACCTCATCGGTCGCGATATCCTTGTCAGCAGGTATCTATAGTTGTTGCCCTTGGATATATTGCGTTTTGGGGG
>CP070798.1:1121107-1132884 GCA_020343515.1 Thermoplasmatales archaeon
ATCCTTCGTATGCTGGAGAACAACTTGGAGAACGCTGAGATACCTGAGGAGTTGATTATATATGGTGGTGCAGGCAAGGCTGCACGTAACTGGGAATGTTATGATAAAATTGTTGAAACCCTCAAAAATCTCAAAGACGATGAAACAATGATTATACAATCTGGTAAACCAGTAGCTGTTTTTAAAACGTGGGAGAATTCGCCGAGAGTACTCATGGCCAATGCAAACCTAGTGCCTCATTGGAGCACATGGGAGAAATTCCATGAACTGGAAGCACTTGGATTAATGATGTATGGTCAGATGACTGCTGGTGCTTGGTGTTATATTGGTACCCAGGGCATAATTCAGGGGACATATGAGACCTTTGCTGCGCTCGCAAAAAAACATTTCAACAGCAACTTAAAAGGTAAAATTATTCTCACTGGAGGCATGGGTGGTATGGGTGGTGCCCAGCCTCTTGCTGTTAAAATGAACGAAGGAGTTTGCATCGCCGTTGAGTGTGATGAACGTCGTATTGACCGCAGGAAAAAGGTAGGTTTTTGCGATGAAAAAGTAAAAGACATCGGTGAAGCGGTGGATATGGCAATGGCAGCGAAAAAAGAAAAAAAACCACTTTCTATCAGCGTTTTGGGAAACTGTGCTGATACACATCCTCAACTGGTTGAAAAAGGTTTTGAACCCGATGTGGTAACAGATCAGACATCTGCGCACGATGAACTAAATGGCTATGTTCCAGCTGGTTACTATGGCGATTCCTTGAAAGATGCTTTTAAACTTAGAAAAGAGAATCCAAAGGAATACATTAAGCATTCCATGAATAGTATGAAGACTCATTGTAAAGCTATGCTAAATTTTCAAAAAAAGGGATCAGTTGTTTTTGACTATGGTAACAATCTCCGAGGGCAGGCAAAGAAGGCAGGCCTCATGGATGCGTTTGATTATCCTGGTTTTGTAACTGCATATGTGAGACCTATGCTCTGTGTTGGCAGAGGTCCGTTTCGGTGGCTAGCGCTATCTGGTAATCCTGATGATATTTTGAGGACAGATAAAGTAGTTATTGAGATGTTTCCTGAAAATGAAACGTTGTGTAATTGGATCAAACTCGCAGAAAACTATCTTCCCTGGGAGGGGTTGCCCGCTCGTGTCTGCTGGCTTGGATATGGTGAACGGGAAAAATTTGCATTAGCTATAAACAAAATGGTTAGAGATAAAGAGATAGGACCGGTTGCTATAACACGGGATCATTTGGACAGTGGTAGTGTCGCTTCTCCATATAGGGAGACTGAGGGTATGATTGATGGGAGTGATGCTGTTGCAGATTGGCCATTGCTTAATGCATTGTTGAATTGTGCCGCTGGGGCTGATAGTGTACAGATTCACAATGGAGGAGGCGTAGGCATTGGTCTCTCAACGCATGCTGGTATGGTGGTTGTCTGTGATGGAACTAAAGAAACTGATGAGCGAATAAAACGTGTGTTTAGAGCCGATCCAGGCGTAGGTGTCATAAGACATGCTGATGCAGGATATAAAGAATCTCTAGAGCTTATAAAGAAGACTAATCTACATGCTCCAATGTTAGAGTAGTGGAGGTTTTTTGAAAAATATTTTACTCTAGACTTCCTACAGTCCTTTCTACTTCTTGGAGTACTTCACATGATTTAACAAGTTCTTTCATCTTGGTGTGATCTGGATAAAGTGGTCTATCTTCATCCAAAAATTTAACATGTTTCCTAATAACTTCTTTCGCCTTGCCGACCCCTTTTCCAAACTTATAGTCTCGGAAATCCAGCGCCTGAGCCGCAGCCATAAATTCAATCCCTAGAACCCCATAGGCATTGTCTAGTATCTGGAAGTTCTTAATAGCGGTGTTCATACCCATGGAAACGAAATCCTCTTGATCAGCAGCTGCTGGAATTGATTGAATAGAAGCAGGGTTTGAAAGAATACGCTGTTCAACAACCAGAGTATCAGCGGTATACTGGCTCAACATAAGCCCTGAGAACATACCTGCCCCTTTAGTTAAAAATGCTGGTAGTCCGACACTTAATGCAGGGTTATTCAATCTGTTCATTCTTCTTTCGGACATGACACTAACCATTGTAATAGCAGCACCTGCCATGTCCATAGGCAGTGAAACAGGAGTCCCCTGAAAGTTAGCACCTGATAGCTGAAGGTTTTCTTCAGGGAAGAAAACAGTGTTATCCCCTACACCATTTAGTTCTATTTCAACTTGCGAATGTGCATAAGCTAAGGCATCATGAGCAGCACCAATTACCTGTGGTGTAGAACGCATTGAATAGGCATCCTGTACCTTACATTTGATCTTACCCTGCTGTAGATCGCCGCCCTCAATTAGTTTACTGATTGCCTTGGCGCTTCTCACAGCGCCCTTGAAACCACGTACTTTATGTAACTTGGGAGTATATGGTTTCATGTTGGCTTTCAATGCTTCCAAAGACATTGCAGCAGCGATTTCAGCCTGTTTTAACCAGTTGTTTGCATCGTAAAGGAATATTGCGCTCATTGCCGTAAGTAAATTAGAACCGTTTATGATTGCCAACCCATCTCTTACCTTTATCCCTGGGAGGGGTATTCCTGCTTTATCCATGGCTTCTTTTCCTTCAAGAAGTTTACCTTTATAATATGCTTTACCCTCACCCAACATTAGCAAGGCAATCTGAGACATGGGAGCTAGATCACCGCATGCACCTACAGAACCTTTCTGACATACAAAAGGAGTTACCCCCTTATTTAGCATTTCAACCAAAGTTTGAGTTACTTCAGGTCGGCAGCCTGATCTACCTATAGCATGAACATTAACTCTACTAAGCATTGCAGCTCGTATATACTCAACGGGGGCAGGATCACCTATACCAGCAGCGTGATTATAAATAAGATATTTCTGAAAATCGTTGAGCTGATCATCGTTTAAAACAATCTCTGAAAGTTCACCTACTCCCGTGTTCACACCATACATTATCTCATGGGCTTTGATTTTCTTTTCCAACATAGCCCTACATGCTTTCATACGTTCCAGAGCATCAGGATGAAGCTTAACTTTTTCATTATGTCTTGCTACTCTAATCACTTTCTCAATGGTAAGACCAGAGCCAGTTAAAGTAATGGTCACGGTATCCCCATTATTCAATTAATATCTAGATTTCCCGTATTAAACAACTACATATTAAGCTGTCGCTAACAGTAATCAAAATAAAGAAAAATATAGAATAAAAGTCAATAAATATCTTTGTAAAAGATATATTCTAGAATTCGACACACTTATAAAAATTTACATTTTTCTCTCTACGATACTTTGCCTGTCAAAAAACATATTAAAAAGATGTTGCAACAACAATATCTTGACAAATATTTAATAATAAAATATTTATACTACCTCCTTGAATCTATGTTTATGAAATTTATTAAAAGAAGAGAAATATTCTTCATTAGTGCTGTTATAACTTCAGTGCTTCTATTAAACACGACCGCATCTGCATTAACTGTTGAGGATGATGTAGAAGATGTAGAATATCACGTATGGGTTGAGGGTGGTACCCATAAGTTTGTAGAATATGTAGATGATAAGCCGAATTTAGATATCACAGAGATATCGTATGAAATATCTGGTGGAAAGATAACCACTAAATTACAAGTTGCTGGGGTTATTGAAGATAGTGAAGTTTTGACGTATTCCTTACAATTTCTTAGCGATGAAGGACGATATGAATTCTCTTATTCAAATGGGGAAGGTATTGGGGAATCATATGTGGCAGGCGGTTTAAACCTTGAAAATCCCATTATCTCTGACGGAATTATTCGGTGTACCTTCGATTGGCATGGAGAGGGAGATTATCCGACTGGAACACACTTGTTTGGGGGACAGGTACAATTTCATATTTGGGAAGGAAATGAAAAAGTGGGATATTGGGTAGATACCTCCCACATACCAGATGAGATGTATGAAGACTTAAAGGAGGACCAAGAACCTGATAATGGAGATGGAGAAGCACCTGGTTTTGAGACAATAGTTGTATTAGTAGCACTTGGAATAGCATTAATTATTTTGAGAAGAAGAAAAATAAATTAAACTTCTCTTTTTTTAATTTCATAAAATAAAATTACATATTAAGTTTTCCAATGAATTCTTCTACAGATTACTATTGAATTGTCCAAAATCTAATCTACCATTTCGTTTATAAAATAAGTACGCTATATGGATGATAAAAATATGGTAAACAATCAAATAAAAAAAGCTGAAGAAACATGGGATGCGATAGCTGAAAGCTTTGATGTCACTAGAAGAAAACCATGGCCTCAATGCATTGATTTTATAAATGAGCTACCCAAATCACATACTGTTGCAGATATTGGATGTGGTAATGGTAGGCATCTTCTTCCATGTGCAGAACGTTGTAAGAATGTTATAGGACTTGATATTTCACAAAATCTACTGAATATTGCTAAAAATAAAATTAAAAGCTTAAACAACGTAGCTCTTATCCATGCGAATATGGTGGAAATTCCTCTTAAAGATGGTACAATGGATTCTATACTTTGTATTGCTTCATTACACAATATAAAAGGGAGAGATGAGCGCATTCGCTCTTTGAAAGAAGTGCATAGAATCTTAAAAAATGGTGGTAGGGCGCTAATTAGCGTATGGTCTAGATGGCAAGACAAATATAAAATGCATTACCTCAAAAAGTTGTTTTTAAATGAAGAGGAATTTGGAGATATCGAAATCTACTGGAGACAACATAATCTAAACATACCTCGCTTCTATCATTTGTACAGCAAAAGGGAATTTGTCAGGGATTTAAATCAAGTGCGTTTAGAGATAGAAAAGATTCAGAGCGTGAAATTGCACTCGACGCTTTCTGCTGATAATTATTTTGCCGTTGTTAGAAAAGGGTAACTATTATTAAGAGAAGTATTATTGTCAGCAGAAATCATAATAGTGGGAGATAGAATAATTGGAAATAATAAAAACAGAGAATTTTACAAAAAAATTCAACGGTTTTACAGCTGTGGATCATATCTCATTCACAGTTAAAAAAGGGGAAATCTTTGGTTTCCTTGGACCCAATGGCGCTGGTAAAACAACTACAATAAAAATGCTTACGACACTTTTGCATCCAACAGAAGGCTCTGCAAAGCTTGCGGGTTATGATATAATTAATGAAAGAGACAAGGTAAGGCAAAACCTGGGAGTTGTTTTTCAAGATCCTGCACTAGACACCGAGCTTACTGGTAGAGAAAATCTTGATTACCATGCAAGAATGTATGGTCTCAACAAAGATACCCGTAAGAAACGAATAAAAGATGTTTTAATGCTTGTTGATTTAGAGGAAAAAAAAGATGTTCTTGTTAAGAATTATTCAGGAGGAATGAAAAGACGTCTAGAGATTGCACGAGGTCTTATGCATTCTCCAACTGTTTTATTTCTTGATGAACCTACACTTGGACTCGATGCACAGACAAGAAGGGCAATTTGGAAGTATATAAAGAAAATGAATAAAGAAGAGAACACTTCAATTTTTTTAACAACACACTACATGGACGAAGCTGATTACCTATGCGATCGAGTAGGAATTATAGATTACGGTAAGATTCTTGTTATAGATTCAACTTCTAATCTTAAAAATGCTGTTGGAAATGATGTTATAACCCTCTCCAGCAGTGAGTTGAATAAACTGGGTAAAAAACTAGAGAAAGAGCCCTGGGTTAAAAATATAAAACAGCATGATACTTTTTTAACCATTGGTGTTAAAAAAGGAGAGGAAAAAATTCCTGTTGTATTTGAAATCGCACGGAGCCTAGAAATTAAGATTAAATCAATCGGTGTAAGGAAACCAACGCTAGATGATGTGTTTCTATATTTTACAGGTAGATCCATGCGTGATGAAGAACCAGAAAACCCTTTTAAAGAAAGAGTTCGAATTCATGGGAGGAGATAGGTGTTGAGAGGCGCGGAGCTGCAGGCCATTTATGTCATGTGGTTGCGACAGATGAAACGATTTATCCGTTCTCGCAGCAGAGTTATCGCTACTATAGTTCAGCCATTGTTTTTTCTTTTCCTACTTGGCTCTGGTTTAAGAGCAGCTATGATACCCGGCATGACCGGTGACTACATATATTTTCTCGCCCCAGGTCTTATTGCCATGGCAATTATGCTCTCCTCTATGTACACTGGTGTCTCTGTCTTATGGGATAAACAATTTGGATTCCTACAGGAAGTCCTTGTTGCACCAATTGGCCGGTTGTCAATAATAATCGGACGGACACTCGGTGGTGCAACGACAGCTCTTATCCAGGGGTTCATTATTCTCTTTATCGCAATTGGCCTTGGTGTTCCAATTTCAAATATTTCTGGATTATTATTGACACTAGTTTTTATGGTTCTAATCGCTTTCACCGCAGTAGGTTTTGGCCTTATCATCGCTTCTAAAATGGAGGATTTTCAAGGTTTCCAGATCATTATGAACCTGTTAATTATGCCTCTTTTTTTCCTTTCCACAGCGTTTTTTCCAATAGCTACTAATCCTGTGATGCCATCCTGGGTGAAAACATTATCCTTCCTTAACCCCCTGTTTTACATGGTCGATGGCTTACGCGGAAGTCTTACAGGCTTAGATAACACTTTTCCTCCTATATTTGATCTCTTAATTGTCATAGTAATATGCAGTGTTATGATGACCCTTGGAAGCTATTTCTTCAGTAAAAGCGAGGCTTAAAAGGTCAGAGAAATCTAAAGGCCAAAAAAGTACAGATTGTCAGCAATATTGCTAAAACCATCATTATAACAGCAATCTTCCAGTTAGATCCAAAAACAATAGGGATTGGGCCAACGAGTACAACTCCTCCACCCTTTACAGATTTCTTACTTTCGACATCATGTTTGTTCTCTTCAAATTGTAAACCGATTGCGTCCGCTGCTGTACTAGCATATCCAAACATAAACAGTAAGATGGCGATAAAGACAAATATAATTCCTAAAACTGAGTATATTCCAGATCCAACGAAAAATGGAAAAACAAGAAAAAAACCGGCTTCCACATTTCCTGTGAATACGCCAATTAAGAAGAAAACAAGCCCTCCGATGAAAAACAGTATTGATAACGTATGATACTTGTTCATGTGCACTCTACACAATTTTTGTATGTCTTTATCATATTCCTTAAGGCACTTGATATTGTTACGGGTCCAACACCACCTGGTACTGGTGTAATTATCCCCACTTTTTCCTTTACCAAGTCAAAATCAACATCTCCACAGACACCCTCCTTGGTTTGTACAATTCCAACATCAATTACAAATGCGTTTTCTTTTACATGCTCATTGGTTATTAACTTTGGTTTACCAACAGCTGTAATAAGGATATCTGCCTTTGATGTGTATTGTTTGAGTTCCTTTGTAAAAACATGGCAGACGGTGACAGTAGCATTTCTGTTGAGAAGTAGAGCAGCCAATGGTTTTCCCACTATATTGCTATGGTTAACAATGACTACATCTTCTCCCTTGAGATCCATGTTTTCATGTTCTAGAATTGTTAACACAGAGAGTGGCGTGCAAGGTATAATATGTTCATTGCCTGACAGCGTTCTACCCATATTATAGGGGTTAAGCCCTTCAATGTCTTTTTTAGGATGTATAGTGCTCATAAGCTTGTCTTGAGATATATGGTTAGGAACTGGATATTGAACCAATATGCCATGGATAGTAGCATCGCTGTTTAGTTGATTTATTGCATTAATAACCTCTTTTTCAGAGATGCTTTCATCAAATTCCAAATGATTAGAAGCAATGCCTACTTCTTTACAGGCATTATCTCTTAATTTAAGATACAACTCTGATGAGGGATCTCTACCTATTTTGATAGTAGCTACTGTTGGTACCGCCTTGTATTTTGATTGTAACTCTATAATTTCTTCAAAAATTTTATTACGGATTTCCTTTGCTATCTCTCTACCATTAACAATCTTTGTAGTCATCCAAATCAAAAATGAAATTTATATTTAATTATTAAGACTTGGGTTTTGTACCGATTGCATAAAACTGTGGGAAAAAATTCAGTTGAACACCGTCATCAAGTGATTTCAAATATTCATATTCCCATTCATCAATTTCCTTATCAGAAACCCCTGCATCCTTCAATGCCTTTATGTAAAAATCCCTAGAATGTAAATAGTAATGTTTATCCTCCTCGCACGACCATATCCTACTATTTCCAATCCCAACCTTCGTTTCTAATCCTGCTGATATAAAAAGTGCCCGTAGTTTTCTTCCTATGTGAGGATCCCCACCCTTTCTTCTAATTGCATCACCAGCAAACACTTGATCTACTTTTAGATTTTCTGGCCAGTGTATCTTTCCACCATAATCTGGTTCTAAAGAAGCCAAGACCTTCCCTTTAGACTTAGTAACACGCGCCATCTCGTTCACCACTTTTTGAGGATCATCCGCCCACATGAGGACCAGGTTACAGGTTACTATATCAAATGAATTATTTTTGAAGGGCAATCTTTCCCCGTTACCGATACATAATTTTATGTTTAGATACTCTTTGAGAATCTTTTTTGCCACCTTTATTAAATAAGATGAGCCATCAATCCCAATAACTATTCCTTTTGTCAAACGGGCAATATCTCTTGTAACAAATCCCGAACCACATCCCACATCCAATACAAGTCTGGCATCTTTGAGTCCAACTTCCAAATATAGCGGTAGTCTTTCCTCGGCGGTTTCCAATGCCTGTAAATCAAGCTTTTTTACAAAATTAATCAATTCTTCTTTTGATCTTTTATGAAATTTATCACACTTTACATTTTTCATTATTAACACAACTTGTACTTATTATTAAATTATTCAAAATTGAGGTCAATCACCATTTTTCTAATTATATTTAAATTTAACTCACGAATCGCGAGAAAAGTTGACGGCCCTAGCAAGAGAGACACGTTAAGGATATCTCATTATTGGAGATGCCATGTAATGGTAAATGCCGAGGTATCTTATAATTCTTCCATGGAATCGGTAAAAGATGAAATTCAAATAATGGAATTAATTAGATTTCGGTAAGGTTTTGTTAATCCCTTTAGGCAATAAATCCCATTTCCAAATTCAAGTTTTATTGGTAATATCTTAAGATTTTTTTACCATATTTAGTCGAAATTGAGGACAAGAGAGGGCCTGAAGTTCAAGAAAAGGTGACCGAAAGATAAGCAAACCCTCTCTTGTTTGATGTCTGCAAATTCTAATGTTTTTTCTTCTTCATTTCCAGTATATCTTTATACTTCCCAACAAAGATATAACCGCCGTCAGTTTTTTTGATTAAACCTTCATTCAACATGAGGTCAAAGATTTTGTCAGAGATTTTCACATGCTTCCCTTTGTTTGTTTTTAATTTATGTTCATCAATGTTGAGGTCATCAAGAATATATTCCAGCCCGATATCATACATGACGTCCACTTTATGCATATATTTTTTCTCTCCTAATCCATATGTCATTGTTACAAAATATCGTGTTAATTTTTAGCAATATTAGCATATAAAGTTATTTGATACAATTGCCAAAATGTAAAGTTGATTACTTGACAAAATGACAATGTTTACAAAAAAATAAATTTCTCGACGATATACATATCTGCACATATACCTACATGTTCATTTACACTAAAGGCTTAAATAAGCAAGCTACGCTTTAAATCTTCACACCATACATTAGGAGGATGGAGAGAAAATGGAAAGTATGTTAAAAACAATAGGAAGCTGGCTATTCCTAATAGGAATTCTGATAGCAGTGATTGTCGGTTTAATTGTTGGAGCTAACTGGTATACAGATAGTGAATCATATGTTGCAGGTATTCTAGCAGTTCTGGGGTTTGTCGTAGGTGTTTTATCATTCCTTGCCCTAGGAACAATCACACAGGAGAGAGTACCAACGTTTTTGATAGCAGCATTAACATTGGTTGGAATCGGAGCACTATCAAGCACATGGACTTTTGGTCAATGGGGTGGCATTGAACCATATTTCAGGAACATTACACAATATATTGCTATATTTGCTGCACCTGCTGCTGGTCTCCTAGCTATCAGAGCAATCTGGGATGCAGGAAAAAGCGAAGAAATTGAGAAAATAATGCCTAAGATTCCCGGCAAATAAATTAATTCTTTTTTCTTTTTTTTATTTTTTAATTTACACTTTTTAAGTTAATATTTATATCATAATTTCAATTCCTTTTTATTTGTGTTTCTACAGATAAAGCTAATAATTTTTAATATGTTAATCAGAAAAAATTACGAATATTATAAACTTTATCTACGACACAAATCAAAAAGAGTGATTTTGATTATTTACTGCTTTAGTGGTTTTGCCAATTCCCACATATTCTTAAATTTTGCATTCAATACATCAACATCTTCTAAATTGACATATGCAGTACCTATGTAAGATGGTTCATCACTTGACTCTGGAAGGATCTTAATGCCATTAATAGCCAGTTCTTTGCCAAATACATAATTGCGCATAGTACCAGATGTGTTTTCAGTAAAGTACCGTATATCTAGATTGTCTTCATAAGCTTTTTTCAATTGTTTGGCGATATCAATTTTTGTTTCCGAATCTATTATGAGTTCAACTTTAATATCTAGATCCAAAAATTTTTTGAAGTAGTTGATAAAAGGTTCATCAAAGAGCCTTTCCCCACCGATTTGCATTCGCAGGTAATCTTTTTTTTCTAAACAGTTGTGCAATATGTTATACAATATCCATTTTCCACTATATCTAAGCGTTACGTTTCCACTTCTTTTTATCTTAATACCATATTTTTTAAAATTTTCATCATATGTCTTACTATATTCATTCAAACGATTTTGCAATCCAGTATAGGTGTCCTCAGCAACCACTTTTTTTAAATTCTCTTTTATATCTTCCCATATAACTCTCGGATGTACGGGGAGATAGCTTTCCCTGCCAAAGTTTTCATCAGATTTTGCAGAAAATAATACCTCAGCAATTATTCCATTTCTCAATAGAGAGGCTCTTCCAGTTTCTAAAGGTCTTCTTGTTATATTTGCAAGCTCCTCAGCCGCTCTTAAAATCTCAGAGAATTCTTTTGGACTATCTAGTATAAGAATAGTATAATATGTTGCCGCTTCTCTAGGGCGATCGATTTTCATCCGCTCAAACATCATTTCAAAATCTTGAATATGATCAAGTTTTACTATGGATTTAAATTCACCATATCCCATCCACGAACACCATCCTTTTGTCATAGTTACCTATGACATATTACTCTAAAATTATAATGCTCTTATATAACTTATGGATGCACAAATACCGGGATATGCGGGTTTATTATATGGTGAGAGGCTAGTTGATCAAATATGAAAGGAGTTTTGAATTATAAGGGAAGCGGGTGTTGCTTCTTCCATATATTTATATACTACACACTATTATAAATAGAAGTTCAAGGAGGAAACACTTGAAATGCAATAATAGTTATAATCGTCCTGTTAATGGTTTCTATTTTTTTTACATTTTATGAAAAACTTTTTCAAAAACAACTCCAATCGGGGAAGCCAATCCCGTGGTAATAACTTGACATTCCTTTTGCTCTATTTCTGGCAATATTATACATGACGGTCGGTTACTATCTAGATAAAGAGTGTTGTGAGCGATATTGTATGTAGTATTCGCATAAATACCATCAGCAGTATTTGGGTTGTTTAAAAACCTTGGATAGTTTGAAGATGAGATAGCAACTCTAATTTTATG
>CP070798.1:1132984-1144754 GCA_020343515.1 Thermoplasmatales archaeon
TTATTTGAAGGTAGTGGAAAAACAATGAAGCATATTAAGGTTTATTCTTTGAAAGAAATGGATGAAAAAAAGATTATTAAGCTAATTAAATTGGTAAAAGAAAAATAAGGTCTATCTGCAAACTGCAATTTATCTTTCTTTTTACAGAATCTCTGAAGTTCCAATCATTGATATCAAATTAGAGTAAGAACATGCTAGGTATGGTTATCAAAAATCTAATCAATAATAGAAAAAATCGATTAATTTTTTCTATATAGTGATATCATTAAAAATTAATAAACGTAAATTTAAATAAATATTTATTATATAAGTTATCTGATTGATATGAATAGTAAACATAGGATAATCATTGTGGTTGGTTTATGTACAATATCCCTTATTCTAATTACAATACCAATATCCTCTACATCAATAAATAAGATATCCCCTATAAAATCCCAAAATTTCACTACAAGAAATGCGCCTCCAGATATTATTGAGATGATACAAAAAGTCAATAAATCTAGACTAATAAAACATGTACAAACAATACAAGATTTTGGTCCGCATCCAACTGGATCAGAAGAACTAGACCTTGTCGGAGAATATATTTACAAAGAATTAATAAATACTAAATTACCAGTTGAATATTTAACCTGGAGTAACAAAAAATATTCTGGGAAAAATATTGTAGCATCATTACAGGGGATAGGGAAAACAGATGGTATTATCATTATATGTGCCCATTACGATAGCATTAAAATTTCACCTGGTGCAGATGACGATGGATCTGGTGTTGCAATTGTATTAATGATAGCGGAAATCATGAGTAATTATTCTTTTAACACAACAATAAAATTTATTTTATTTTCAGGAGAAGAACAAGGATTGCTAGGTAGCAGCGCTTATGCAACAAACGCGAAAAAAAATGGAGAAAATATCATTGGCGTGCTTGCTTTAGATAAAGTTGGTTACGCAGTAACTGCTCATGAAGGTCAGAAAGTAATACATCATTCTAATGTTGAATCAGATTGGATGGTAGATATAAGTACTGAAATGGCTAACAATTATTATGATCATATTAAACTAGAAGTTCTCCGATGGTCAGAAGATACAGCTAGTGATCACATTGCGTTTGTAGATGAAGGATTTCATGGGACAGATTTTGTTAGATATGGAGTTAATCCCTACTACCACACAAGCGAAGATAAGATCGAACATATGAATATTACTTATCTTAAAAAAGTCTGTAACCTCACACTTGCAACAGTATCTAAAATAGCAAGTTTAAATCCAATTCTAAAATCTGATGATCTAAAAATTATAATGAAGGGCACAGTTTTAAGCAAGCCATCTCAAATTTACATAAAAGTGGAAAACAAAAGGCACGAAATAGATACAGCAAATGTCACAATTAACGTTAGTCTTACCCATATTTTTAGAAATAAATATGTCCAAGCAATAAAAAAACATTACAAGATCCCCTGTAGCTGGCATTTAACAAAAGAAATTGAAGATTACTTTGAATTTCTAATAGGCGGACGTAAATATACAAGGGGGCTCTTTAAATTCGAAGTCATAGTTCAAGGCATTAAAGATGACCTCCATTTATATAAAAATCAAGTAACTTACGGTTGGATAATTAATAAAGCTAGAGTAATAATGCTACCTCGATTGTGAGAAATAAAAAAACCAGCAAGATATGAAATTGTTATCTAACAGACGCTAGTCATAAAACATAATACGACTCTTAGCCTCTAATTAGACTCCTAGTCTCTAATCATTGGAGTCAAATTAAAGAGCATTTTCGTATTCTTTTGAATATCCAACAATACCACTACAATTCTTCAAAGCATCAGGTTTCAGCTCTAATGCCATAAATGCTTCATCAGGAACTTCAAATGGTAAACTTATTTTCCATTTACTAGCAGGTTTAAAACCAAACCTAGGATAATAACTAGGATGCCCAACAACAATGACTGAGTTATAACCAAATTCTATTGCTTTTTTCAAACCCTCTATAATCAACTTAGATCCAATTCCTTTATTTTGAAAATCAGGATGAACAGCCATTGGAGCAAGAGATAATGATCTATGAATCTTTGACTTATTTTTTATTTTAACAGGGAAAAACAATATATGTCCAACAATTTCATCCTCAACAATAGCAACTAATGACAATTCAGCAATGTATTCAGGATTATCTCTTAATTGCTCTATCAAAACTCCCTCATTAATCTGATTAAAAGCTAAATCATTGATCATTCTTATTCCATCGTAATCCTTTTTATCCTCGGATCTAATTAAAACATTCATACCATCATGCCAATCATCAAAATGGTATTAGTTTTTTCCTTAAAACAAAACCTTCTCAATTTATCCTACTTGAATTAAAAACCTTTTTAGAGGTTTTCTACACTGATTTAATCATCAGTTACTACTGATAAGCGACCACTTAAACTATACTTAACCATCCTTCCACTTAGGTTTACGTTTCTCTAAAAAAGCCCTCATTCCTTCTTGGGCATCTTTGGCTAGGCAGTTTATAGCGATTACCTCTTTTGCGTAATTATAGGCTGATCCTTCATCTTGATCGATCTGGTTATAGAATGCTTTCTTTCCAAATTCTAGTGTAAACAAGCTGTACTGAGCTATTTCCATGGTCCATTTTTCGGTCTCCTCTGCAAGCTTATTCGGGTCAACAATCTTATTTACAAGCCCAAAACGTTCTGCTTCCTGCGCTGATATAAATCGACCTGTAAGAAGCATCTCCAGTGCCCTTCTCCGTCCTATAACACGGCTGAGAGGAACCATCGGGGTTGAACAGAAAAGACCTATCTTTATGCCCGGAGTAGAAAACTTGGTGTTATTATCTGCAATGCCTAGATCACATGCAGCAACCAGTTGGCACCCTGCCGCCATGGCAACGCCATGAACTTGGGCAATAACAGGTTGAGGCAGTTGATGAAGGGTTTGCATCAAGTTGGAACAAACCGAAAAAACCTTGCGGAAATGGTGAATATCATATTTTTCTCCAGCTAACTCCTTAATGTTGTGCCCTACACAGAAAGCAGGACCATTTCCCCTGATCACAATAACACGTATATCTCGGTTTTTTGCAACAAGGTCCAATTGTTTCTGCAGTTTACCCATCAATTCCAGAGAAAGTGCATTGCGCTGTTTTGGACGATTTAATGTAAACCACCCAACTGGACCTTTTTTTTCAAATAATACGGATTCCATTCTGGATCCTCCTTAGTTCAAATATATAAGGGTTAAAGCGTTTTTGCTATAATAATTATTATCCTGATTACAAAAAGACCTGATAGGAATGGATACGATATGCAGAATTTTCCTCTGTTCAACAACGTTCAATTATCTTCTATAGGATTATATAAAAAATGAATCCCTTACGAATTTTAGATAAAATCTTAATCACTTTATTAACATTTTTTGAAGCTCAAGAATCTAATCATAAAATTTTTCTAAAGGAGAAAAGCATCTGATTCTATAACCCTAATCAATGTATCAATCTAAAGAAATATTGTAAAATTGGAAAAGCATTTAGAAACCGTTCAAACAACCCTCCTAGCATGTTAAAGTTGAAAATTAAGGGCTTGTTTTTAGGAGTAGAAAGAGATATTGGAATAATATCATAATCGTTGTTATCATCAGAATTAACTACTTTTATTTCTCCTTCGAACTTAGAGTTCTTGTCCTCCGGGGCAATAACTTCAACTTGCACGGTTACCGGTTCATCCTCTGGAGTTAAATTATATCCATTCATTGGCGAAATAGTCCATACCCCCCACGGGGGATAGGAATCAATAGTCCAATTGAGTAATGAATTAGAATCACCAATATTTCTAACGGTGAAACTTCCTGTGACAGTATCGCCAGGTTTAACCTTAGACCAATCAAGAGATCCATCACATTCTAAATCTGGATGCGGTGCAACATAGATTCCTTCGCGAACCAGGGAAGGATCACCATAAAGGTTAAAGATGTACATATTATTATATTCATACCAGAGATTCCAACCATAATTTTCAGTACAGTAATATTTCGAATTATAAAAGGCTTCACCAACTGATTTGGAATCATTTATCATGAAACGATTGAACTCATAACAAATAGAATCAGCACCTCCCGACTCTGGTATCCAATTTAATGCTCCATACGGGGTACGCGTTGAGCTAATAATTGTTACAGCTGAACCATAATCAGGTTTTGTCACTAAATCAACACCGAGATTACCATAAGGATTTTTTTCAGGAGTGCCAATCAGACACCCAATTGCAAAAACAATAGAAGGATAATCATCATCGAGATTGGAAGAATCAGTAATAAAATCCGGCCATGTGATCTCATTTGATTCAGGAACACCGTCACCGTCATCCCAACTCCATACCTTTCGTGCAGCCCTGTCCATGTATGCATGAGATCCCCAATTTACAATACCAAAAGTTCCATCTCGCCATGTACCGATAAAAGCATTTTGGTTTAATGCTGACCAGTTATACACTGATTTTTCTAAACCCTCTTGTTCACTGAAATGAGTTATTGTCCATCCACCCATAAGATCCTGTTCAATAATATTTAAGGATCGTGCTGCATCCATCGCGGGATTTCCACTATTACCTTCATTAGTAAAATAATAAAACGCTCCAGCATGTAGTGCTGCATCCTTCCAAATACCTGTATTCTGCTCAAACATTACCGTTTTATCAAGTGAATAGGTGATTCTTGATGAAATACTCGTTGGAATTCTTCCTACATAGACATCTGCTTCGAAATCAGGTTCGTCCTGCCCATATTCACCATAATAACCGTCGCCATCCTTATCCCAGGAATCTGCATCAGAATTTGTTAAATCCGCATAATAATAATCAGTCGGAATTTCACCACCACTGCCTGGATTTCCTGAACCATTGTAATGATTTGAAGGATCAGGATAGCAATACCGCATTGGAATCGTCTGATGATCACCTATAATCAACACATATTTAATCCCCCATTCATCATAATATTCTCTTAAGAAATTCCGGATTCGCTCTGGAAGATCATCTCCAGGTTGACTTGTAATCTCATCATCAGTTTTCAATACGATTTTAACACTATATCCCAATGTAGTCTTCCAATCTATAAAATCAGAGGATGTAATAGCATTTGAAAATGATTCTGTCGTAACAATGATATAGTCATATGTATCTCGACACTGTAGAAGTTTATTCTTTTGAGCTTTATGAAACTCATTTTGAACCTGTAAATCTTTTGTTACGTGAGTCATAGCACTCTTGTAATCAGGGTGAATTCCAATCAAAACTTTGTAATCAATATCACTAGGTGGACATGATATTGGAACAACATTTACATCTTTGTCAACAATTTGCGGAGAAAAGAATTCAATCGAATAATCTCCTGCTGTAACAATTCCTGTAAATCCAGAAAATATGAAAATATTTATACAAATTATTGATATCAATTTTTTCATATTCTTCACTCCCTTTTTAAATATTCTAGTTATGAATATAAAATTTTCCTTTAGAAAGTTGTACAAAAGCGCTTCTTGCATTATTAATAATGGATTAATATCGAGGCTATAATTACAGTTTGTATTCAAATTTATATCCTGATTAAAGTCTTACTAGATATGGCAATGATGCCATGGTGGCTCAGCTTCCAACAGTTTAAACAGGTCAAAGTAATGAACAGGACTCTCCGTCGAATCAATGTAATATTATTTCTTCTTGTATCTATCTTTTTGATTAAAAAATGCAACAGATGTATATCCAGCATATACCTTTGCAGAATGTTTTGCACCCCGCGGAATAAAAAATCTTTCTCCTTTTCTAAACGTTTGTTTATATCCTTCAACTACTAAATCAACCTTTCCTTCTACTACGACTTCCCATTGGCTTTCATGCGAATGCTCAGGCAACTCTACATCCTTTTCAAATTCCATAAAAATAACCTGATTATTTTCTCCTTGAGATAAATAACCTTTAACTCCTTCTAAAGGAATGCCCACTTCAGGTAAACTTGTTATTGGTTTTGGAAAAATACTTGACATTGTTTTTTCACCCTAAAGCCAATATATAACGTAAAAATTCTTAATAATTATTATTAATCCTAGTAATAGCTGTTTTGTTCCTCAGTGGTTGTAATATGTAGCTTGCTTCCAATCTGGGGGATACCGATGCCGAGTTAAAAACATGAGGCCTTAGATTTAAACATTGGAAATTTCAATGATAACAATTATATCCATAGAGATGTTATAATTTATGGAAAAATGATTTATAGAAATTGGAGACTACCAAAATCCAAGATACATAATATTAAAAGCAAGGACAAAAGCTCTAAAAAAGATTCTAAAAATAAAGACGAAATGAAAAGTGCATTAAAAGATGAGGAAGATTTAAAAAGAAAAAAAAAGCGTCTTAATATCGATTGGTTTTTCAGACCAAGAGAAGATTAAAGCCAAATTCTAATCATTGGAGTTTAATTATTCCATTTTTTTAAGAATTCTTCAGATTTTCTTTTTAAAGTTTTTCTAGAGCTATCAATGTGTTTTTTTACAAATGAAATAACCTCATCCTTTTTTTCGATATGGGGAAAAAATGTATCAATAGATTGTATTGTTTTTTCTGCGATAACTTTTTTACATTCATCTGTAAGATGTTGAGTTGTTTTAATATTCTCCACCTTAAGAAGTTTCTTTGTAATCCTCGGAATAAGATGAGGTTTGGCAAGTGCTATCTTACCAGAGTGACCAACAACATTTGCCACTGTAACCATATATTCATCATTGATAAAGCTGTAATATTTATCAAAAATTGAGTCAAATTTCCTATCTTTATCCACTTTTGTGAGATTAGCTATGATAAACATCGCCTGCCAAGTAAGAATCCTATATTTACTATCTAATAACTTTATAAAAAAATCCATATATGGATACAGTTTATCCGGATATTCTTCACTTAGATCCATTAACACCTTCCCACAACCGTATCTAATTGCTGCCTTTTGAGAAGATACACCATCAATAATTTTGGGAAGCAAATCAAAATTATGTTTAACCTTTTCCAAAAGCTCCTCTTTAGTAATTGATTTATCCACAAGTTTATCTAATAGATCATTCACCATAATAATTACCTAACATCGAATAAAATATTTCTATAAAAAATGTATGCCTCCTTCAATATAGTTAAATAGATTTCTTGGCATATATTTAAATCGAAATTTATTTATGATAGTTTATAATTAAAGTAATTAGGGATACTAAAAAATGAAGGGAAGCTTTACCATAATAGCCTTGATGATAGCGTTTCTGTTTTTTTCAAACAGCATATTAATATATAACTTACAAAGCAAAGAAATCGACAACGAAGCGCAATCAACAGTCAGCTATGATTTATTAATAATATCACCAAAACCTTTTATGAGATATATCCAACCCCTCGTTAAACATAAAAACAACCATGGAGTGAAAACAAAACTTATAGATGTAGAAGAAGTCTATAATCAGATGTTTTGGCATGGGAGAGATAAGGCCGAGAAAATCAAATATTTCATAAAAAAAGCACATGAACAATGGGGCATAAACTACGTTCTCCTCATAGGCGGCAGGAAAAACCAATTAGCAAGAGAAACATGGTGGATACCTGTCAGATATAGCCACCTTGATCGAAAATACGACGAATTTATAGAAAGAAAATTCCTCTGCGACTTATATTTTGCAGATATATATGATAAAAATGGCAACTTTAGTAGCTGGGATACAAACGGCAATGGAATCTACGGAGAATGGCCGGAAGACAAAGCAGCAGTAGATATTCCTGATTTATATCCAGATGTCTTCGTAGGGCGACTTCCCTGTCGGAATCGATTCGACGTCAGAATAATGGTAAAAAAAATAATAAATTATGAATCAAAACCATGCTCAGATTCCTGGTTTAAAAACATGGTAGTGGTTGCAGGAGATACATATCCTGAAAAAACACCATATTATGACGGCGAGGTATACACACAGAAGGGACTTGACATGATGCCTGGGTTTAACCCAGTAAAACTGTGGACATCAGATGGAAGTTTTAAAAATTGGAAAGACGTGGTAAAGGCAATCAACAAAGGCTGCGGATTTATTTGGTTTTCAGGACACGGAAACCCTGCCTCATGGGGAACATACCCGCCAAATGATAGTACAAAATGGATTAGATTTAGACTACGCCATATGGCGTTCCTTTTCAATGGAAAAAAATTGCCCATATGTATTACAGGAAGTGGGTGTTTCAATAGTATGTTTAACGTAAGTCTCCTACATTCTCCATGGGTATATGGATTACCTATTCCTAAATGTTGGAGCTGGGCATTAACAAGCAAACTAACGGGTGGTTCTATTGCAACTATTGGTGCTACAGCATTGAGCTACGAATCACCTGATATTAATGTCGGCTATGGAGGAATTGAATGGCTGGATATGCATTTCTTTGGAGAGTACGGGTTAAACAATACAGATATCCTTGGTGAAACATGGGGTAACACAATCACCAATTTTTTAGACAATTTTCCTATAGATTGGAACGATACCAGTTCAACCGGCTCAGCTTTGATAGCAAAAAATGTTGAACAATGGCTCCTAATAGGAGATCCTAGCCTTAAGATTGGTGGATATTGATTTCAACTCTTATATGTCAATATTCCTATGAGAACACAATTCACGCTTTAGAGCAATAATACCTGCGAGGAATAATGTTGGCTAACAGAGATACTGATCATAAGGGTTTTACGTTCATTGGAAACGGTGATTTCATCAAAATTATTGCCACATATGACAGTAGCAAATCATCTATTACTCTCAAGAAAAACTATAAATTCAATTGATATATTAGAAGAGAATAATGGGGTTATTTGATCATGGCATCAAAAAATGTTAATTCTCTGGTTCGCGGTATATCTAGCCTTATAGGCAATACTCCACTGCTTGCTATTGAATATAAGTTTCAAGATGAGAAACGAGTTATTTATGCTAAAGCTGAACACATGAATATGACAGGGAGCATTAAAGACAGAATGGCATTTCATATTATTCAGCAGGGCTACAAAAGAGGGGTTCTTAAACCATGGTATCTTATTATTGAAGCTACAAGTGGTAATACAGGTATCTCTTTTGCTGCAATTGGTCGTGCTTTGAATCATCCAGTGGTTATTTTTATGCCTGACTGGATGAGCAAAGAACGAATAAATCTTATTCGAGGGCTAGGAGCAAAAATTAAGCTTGTCAGCAAGGAGGATGGAGGATTTCTAGGTAGTATAAAACTAGCTGAAGAGCTAGCTGAAAAAACAAAGAAATCTTTTCTACCCCGTCAATTCTCCAATGAGGATAATATACAAGCTCACTATTTGACTACAGGACCTGAAATCTGGTGGCAACTATATTATCGTTCTTTGCATCCTGATGCTTTTATTGCAGGAGTTGGTACGGGTGGAACAATTATGGGTGCGGGAGGGTTTCTTAAAGAAAAGAATCCTGATATCAAATTACATCCATTGGAGCCAGCAAACTCTCCAACTCTGTCAAAAGGCCATAAAATTGGCAATCATCGAATCCAAGGTATTTCTGATGAATTTATTCCATCAATTTTAGACCTAGGTGGATTAGATGAAATTATTAGTGTAGATGACGGTGATGCAATTATAATGGCACAAAAATTGGCAGCAGAACTTGGAATCGGTGTCGGCATTTCCTCTGGCGCTAATTTCTTGGGTGCAATACAAGTTCAGAAAAATCTAGGTAAGGAAGCCATTGTTGTCACGGTTTTACCGGACGATAACAAAAAATATCTTAGCACCGACCTGTTGCAGGAAGAGCCAATCAAAGACGGCTTTCTATCATCAGATGTTAAACTTATGGGTTATAGAGCTTTCAAGCGCGTCTGCCATACTTGTTGTGATCCTAAAGATTGTGTTGAGGCTACAAACCCCAAATTCAAAGAAAAGATAACGTTACCTCATTGCCCAAGACGACCATAGAGTATAATTAATTCTTTAGAACCATTGTAAAAAATGGCATGTATTTGTTAAAATTAAATCTAATTGTAATAACTCGAGTATGGGGAGAAGAATGTCTAACTAGGACCTATTTCTTATTTAATTACCTAACCTATTTCCAACTTTTCAACTACTAATTTTAACTGTTACATGCCATTTAGCTTCATCTTGCCCATCACTCACGGTAAGCCATAATTGATATGTTTTTTGTCCATCACTGTAACTGTGTGTAACAACGGCTCCTGTAGCATTTGTCCCGTCGCCAAAATCCCATGAAAAAGTTAGTTCATCACCATCTAGATCAAGTGTACCTGATGCATTAAATTCATAGGTTTCATTAGCATTTAAAGTAACCTTATTTTTAACTACGCCATCATTGATAAGAATATCAATCGCTGGCTCCCGATTACCCACCATGTTTCTAATTTTACTCCTGTTATGCTCACGGAACTGTAACTTCTTTTCATGACTATGCTCAATACTGCTTATAACGGGTATAAATTTGTATTCCTCACCACCATGAAACATATGAATAGAATTTTCAAGATCGATATCTACTGTAATTGTATTATTCCCTTTCTGAATATTAAATAAATGCAATTGTTGGATTTTTAACCAACCAGAAGGAACAGAAATATTTACTGTTTCTTTAGTTTCATTTAACACACCAATAGCATTAGAGACATTAATCCAAAGTTTAGAATAATTACCAACCTCAATCTCCGCAACACCAAGGCTCTCATTTATATGACTCAAATTTAAAGAAATAAGATCAACAGTCTTATTCTCTGACATAACTGATATATAAGAATCATTATCACCAGTTTGATTAAAAAGTCTAATCTCAGAAAAGGTAACATTTACATAATCAAAATCCTCTGTAACCTTATCTGTAACTAGAAACTCAACATTACCAGTTTCAACTTCTACTTCTTCTTTTTCTTCAACGCAACCACACGCAAGAAGAAACAAACCCACAACTATACATATTGCAACTTTTTTCACATTATCATCTCCTAACAATATTATACTCCAAACAAATATTAGAATTACTTCTTTTTCTTTTTACCCTCAACTGCGTTTTTCATTCCCTTTCCAAAGCTTTTTGTTATCCCCCATCCTTTTTTTAAGCCTTTACCAACTAATTCACCCGTTTCTTCAGCTTTACCTTTCTTCTTTTCAACCATTCTAATCCTACACTCCCACTTTAAAATATAGTTAACTACAAGTTGTTTAAATAATTTACAATTGGAATCATGCAATATAGCAATTTTTTAAAAAACCTTTAAATCCTTTGAGATTAATATAAACGTATGAGACTGTTAATTTTAGGAGAAAATTGTTTAGTTAAATTAAAATTTTTTGATAAATCGATTTTCTCTACTTTCTCGTGGATCTCATCAATTTATGCACGCCAGTTGGCAGTTGTCACACCAAAAAAACATACTGTTAAGGTTATAGAAAAGTATGAAGATATTGATTTAAATGAAGAATGTGATGCTGTACATATACATTTTAAAACTGCTATCGCCCTAAAAGCTTATGAAGTTGCAGATGAATTTAGAAAATTAGACAAAACTGTTATTTTGAGCGGGCCTCATCCATCTGCTTTGCCAAAGGAGGCTAAATGCCATGCAGATAGTGTACTCGTAGGTAGTGCCGAGTATCTTTGGCCAGTAGCATTAAAAGATCTTGAAAAGGGTAAATTAAAACCGTATTATAAATCCAAAATTCACAACAA
>CP070798.1:1144854-1155698 GCA_020343515.1 Thermoplasmatales archaeon
AGGATTATCTGGTATAAAACAAGGAACTGCTGAATTTATTCATATTTAGGGATTTACTGGTATTAAAATTTCGTTAAGTGGAATAAAAGATTATATATTGATATTGAGAGACAGAAAGAATGGGCAAAAAAAATGAAAACCAAATAAATATAATTACTGGAAGTTGTTTATTGGAAAATAAATAATAGAACATAGATTGTATAAGAAAATTACGAAGAATATATTTTAAAATATTTGACTTTTTATTTTCTTTTAGCTTGTATCTTCTGTGATATCCATAGGATAACTAGAGAACTCGTCAAGAAGAAGTTGCATATCAATTGTCATATCCCTAAGCAACCCGCTTATATGTTTGTTTTTAAATTCTTTAACACCATCAATATCTGAATACATTTTTCCCAGATAGTTGCCTTCCATTTTACGTATCTCTATATTGTATAAAATTTCCTCCATATTGACATCCTCATCCTTTTAACATCCCTCATCCACTTCAACAATATTTATACAGCAAAATACATTATTGTATATTAATCTTTTGCCATCAATTTTTGATTCAGATGATGATTGAATGCGATTAGCAATGTAATATAGATTATTTTAGAAAAGAAGAAAAACAATTGAATTTTGAAAATTTAGAGTGGTTGCATAAGATGAAGAGCTGTGACTATAACGGCAGTTGCTATACATGCAACTATTACAAACCAAGGCGGTATTTTAAGCGCGGTTTTTTCCTCTGCATCAAAGTATCTAATAAGTCCTGCTCCAGAATGAAATCCTTCTCCTTTCTTCTCTTTTGCCATATTGTATCACTCTTAATTTATATAACATGCTATACTACTATTTTAGCTTTACTGTGGAGGTACCCTCTATTACACCTACAAATCCATTTGTGAGACCAGCTAGACATCTATCAACTAGCGCATATTTCAAAACGAAAAATTACGTTATAAAATCATTTGAAAATCTTCATACATTGCTAATATCTAAATACCGTCTTTATGTAGAGCAAACATCTAAATATCGAAGATATATACATATCCAAAGAAGGTGTTAGTTAAATGAAAGAAATAGAATCTCTCATTAAAAGAGCAGTAAAATACAAAGAGAGTGGATTGACTGATTATGAGATAGCTGAAGAACTTAATGTATCGAAGGAAACCGCAGCTTGGCTCTTAAATAAAGGGAAAGAAAAGAAACCAGTGGGTGATGTTAAAATCGGCTGGCGTTCCATCGGTGTATATCCTTCTAGAATAAGGGCTATTTCTTATGCTTTAAGTGATATTATATTAGAAGAGTCTGAAAAGAGAGACCTTGATATTGATACGGTTATTGGTATTGCAATAAACGGCATCCCTTACGCTACCTCTGTTGCTGAAGATCTTGGTTTAGAACTGACAATTTTCCGGCCACATCACGAAAAAATTGGTGCAATCTGTTCAAATTATGCATCGGTAAAAGAGAAAAACATCGTGATAATAGATGATGTTATTGGAACTGGTGAGACTTTGAGAAGTACCATAAAGGCAACAAAAGCTGAAAAGGGGAATCCTTTACTCTGTGTATGTATTCTCAATAAGACAGCGGTTAACGATGTAAGCGGGATACCCCTTCGAGCATTAATTAGAGCTAGAGTATTATAAAGCAGTAGCACTGGTGAATTTCCTATGCATTGGGCAGATGTTTTAGCAGAACAATTAATCAAGGAGAAAAAGAAACATGTTCTTGCTACTGGTATAACACCTTCTGGTCCAATTCATATCGGAAACATGCGTGAAATTTTAACTACTGACGCAGTGTACAGGTCGCTAATGAAAAAAGGCGAAGACGCCGATTTTATTTATATTGCAGATGATTTCGATCCTCTAAGGAAAGTCTATCCTTATCTTCCAAAAACGTATGAAAAACATGTAGGGAAACCCATCTCTGAAATACCTTGCCCTTGTGAGGAACACAAAAGTTATGCAGACCACTATCTAACTTCTTTTTTAAATTCTTTAGAGGAAATAGGTGTAGATCCTAAGTTACACCGTGCTAGTAAGATGTATAAAAATGGGGAGTACAATGAAGTGATTCAAATAGCTTTAGAAAATACCGATAAAATAAGAAGAATAATAGAAAAGATATCGAAAAGAAAACTTCCAAAAGAATGGCTTCCTTTTAACATCAGATGTGGAAAATGTGAAAGGATAACTACGGCAAAACCAATCCTATACGAATATCCAATTATAGAATACAAATGTGATTGCGGATACGAGGGTGAGGCAGATATAAGAAAAGGAGGAGTTGGTAAGCTACCCTGGAGGGTTGATTGGCCTGCGCGATGGAAAATGCTAGGTGTCACCTTCGAGCCTTGTGGAAAAGATCTAGCGACGGTAGGTGGGGCGAGAGATACCGGAGCAAAGATTGTAGAGGAAGTTTATGATTACCCTCATCCTGTATTACTTGTTTATGAATTCATTATGCTTAGGGGAAAAGGTGCAATGCACAGTTCCAAAGGCACGGCATTAAGTGCTGAAGAAATGCTGAAGATGACACCTCCAGAGGTTCTTAGGTTTTTAATTATGAAAAATCAACCAGGTAAACATATCGTATTTGATTCAGGTCTTGGTTTACTTAGTTTAGTTGATGAATATGATAAAGAGGAACGAGTGTATTTTGGAAAAGAAGAAGCAGCGAAAGGAATGAAGGATTTAAAGAAAACCTATGAGCTTTCGCAGCCATATGGTATTCCTAAAGCAATTCCATATCAGCTTCCATATAGGCATTTGGTTACACTTATCCAAATTGGACAAATTTGGAATGATGTTAAAAAAATCCTTCTCAGAACAGGGCAAATCCCAAAGAATTTGGGCAAGGAAGATGAAAAACATTTGAAACAAAGAGCAGAACATGCAAGGTACTGGTTAGATAATTTTGCCCCAGATTCGGAAAAATTTGAAGTAAAAAAGAAAATGCCAAAAATAAATTTAACAGAAGAACAAAAGCGATTCTTATTCTCACTTGGTCACGCTCTTTCCCAAATTAGATGGGACGCAGAAAATATTCATAGGACGATTTATACAGTTATTGGGGAATGGCAACAAGAAGGAAAAAAGAATGCAAAAAATGAAGGCTTCAAAACAATTTACCAAATAATACTTGAGAAGGAAAAAGGACCACGTGCAGGATATTTTTTGTCAAACCTAGATAAACAATTTGTTTTAGAGAGAATAGCAGAAGCAGTTAAATAGAATCATCTCTCTTAGCAGTACTAATAATGAATATCTATTTAGAAACCTATGGCTGTACTGCAAATAAAAGCGATGAAAGTGTAATAAGAGGTATTTTGAAAAAAGAAAATCATGAAATTGTAGAAAGTAGTGAAAAAGCAGACATTCTAATTTTACTAACTTGTACAGTTATAGGAACAACAGAACAACGGATGCTTTCTCGCATGCAAGCATTAAGTAAAACAAACAAAAAAATTGTTGTTGCTGGATGCATGCCTTCTGTACAGCCTGATTTAATAAAATCCATTGTTCCAAATGCTTTTTTGGTACCACCACAATACCTATATCATATTAATGACATAATATTAGAAAAGGAAATTAATTTTGAAGTAAAAAACAAAACGCTTTCACCTAAAAATTTTAATGGAATTTCTGCACCAATATCTATTGCTGAAGGATGTACGCTTTCTTGTTCTTACTGTATCACTCATTTCGCAAGAGGAAAGTTAAGAAGCTTTCCAATAGAAGAAGTTTCATCAGACGTATACAACGCTCTCAAACAAGGCTGTAAAGAGATTCAAATTACAGCACAAGATACTGCCTCCTATGGATTCGACACAGGAGATAATCTTGGTAATCTTCTTTTTAATATTTGTAAAATCAAGGGCAACTTCAGGATTCGAGTGGGAATGATGAATCCATTTACTGCCCAAAAAAATCTTGAGGGCATTGTTTCTGCCTACGAAAATCCGAAGATCTATAAATTTCTCCATCTACCAGTTCAATCGGGAGATAACAACCTATTAAAACAAATGAATAGAAAATATACGGTAGAAGATTTTTTAGAAATAGTAGATAAATTCAGGGAAAAATATCCAAATTTAACACTTTCAACAGATGTTATTGTTGGTTTTCCAACTGAAACGGAGAGGCAAATTAATCGTACTGCAAGGTTACTAAAGAAAGTAAAACCGGATATTGTTAATATTACTCGTTATTCTGCTCGTCCATTAACAAAAGCAAAAACAATGAAAGGACGTGTGTCTACAAAATTAGCAAAAGAACGTTCAAAATATTTAACGGAGGTGTGCAGTACAATCTCGAAGGAAAAAAACAAAGAACATAAGGGGAAAAAATACACTGTTCTCATTACAAAAAAAGTAAAAAACGATACATTTGTGGGAAGAGCGGAAAATTATAAACCAGTAATAACAAACGAAAAAGTTGAAATAGGAGAGTCTATAAACTTAAAAATTGTAGATTCAGACTCCATACATCTTTTCGGAAAGCTTATATAGAGTAATCTATTTTTAAAAAATGTGGATGGGATGATCAGAATAGCAATAAACGGATTTGGACGAATAGGAAGAAACGCCTTGCGAGCAGCATTTCAACATTCAAATTACGGTAAAAAATTTGAGATTGTTGCCGTGAATGATCTTGGTAACACCGAGATACTTGCTCATCTTCTCAAATATGACTCCATCTACGGGAAATTCGATGGAGACATTAATAATAAAAACAATGGAATTGAGGTAAACGGGAAACTTATTAAATTCTTCTCACAAGTAAACCCTTCGAAATTACCTTGGAAAAAGATAGATATAGATGTAGTATTAGAAGCTACAGGCATATTTCGCACTCGCGAAGGTGCATCAAAACATCTTGAAGCAGGGGCAAAGAAGGTTATTATTTCTGCACCAGCCAAAGAGCCTGATCTAACAGTAGTATTAGGCGTAAACGAACATCTTTACGATAGTGATAGACACAATATTATATCAAACGCATCCTGTACAACAAATAGTCTCGCTCCACCGGTAAAAGTGTTAAACGATAAATTCGGGATAGAAAAAGGATTTATGACAACGATTCACTCCTATACCGGTGATCAACGTATTTTAGATTTTCCACATAAAGATTTAAGAAGAGCAAGAGCTGCTGCAGTTTCGATCATCCCAACCACAACTGGAGCTGCAAAAGCAGTTTCACTTATTATACCAGAGCTAAAAGGAAAAATTGACGGTTTGGCAGTAAGAGTCCCCACGCCAGATGGCTCACTGACTGATTTCACCTGTACATTACAGCGAGATGTCACCAGAGACGAGGTAAATTATGCGTTAAAGAACGCAGCACAGGGCCGACTTCATGGCATAATGGAATATACAGAGGAACCGCTTGTATCTACCGATTTTATTGGCAATCCTCATTCTGCGATCATTGATGGATTATCCACGAAGGTAATGGGTGAACATGGGAATTTTATAAAGATACTTTCTTGGTATGACAATGAATGGGGATATTCCTGCAGACTCGTTGATCTTGTAAACTATATGTTTCGAGATAAAAAAACGAGAATGGAAAAGGAAGTACTTTTAAGTAAAACATGAGCCCCCACTACATACTCAATCATTATTCTTTCTCTAAGCATATAATAGCAATTTGATGTAAATTGAGAAAAGCTATAGGTTTAAATAAACAATATTGATTATCAGGCGCAGGTGGAGGTTTTACATATGAACGAATACAATACATTAGATGATTTTGATGTAGAAAACAAAACTGTTTTATTAAGAGTAGATTTCAATATGCCACTTGACAAGAACACTCAGGACATTCTAGATGATACGAGAATTAAACTTGTTCTTCCTACTATAAGAGAATTGTTGGAAAAGAATGCAAAGATTGTAATATTAGCTCATCAAGGAAGGCAAGGAAGTTGGGACTTTACTTCATTAGAAAAACATGCAAAAGTATTACAAGAACTGCTAGGGAAAAAAGTTAAGTTTGTTGATGATATTTTTGGTGAGAAAGCAAAAAATGCAATAAAAGAACTTCAAGCAGGAGAGATTTTATTTTTAGATAATGTCAGGAAATTTTCAGGCGAAACAGATAAAAAATCTGCTGAGGAACATGCACAGTCAGAGCTTGTACAAAATCTATATCCCCTGGCTGATTTTTTTGTAAACGATGCTTTTGCTGCGGCCCATAGAGCCCAATGTTCGCTAACTGGTTTTACAGCAGTGTTGCCCTCCTGCGCAGGAAGACTTATGGAAAGAGAATTAACAACACTGGGAAAAATTGTAAGTAACCCTGAAAAGCCTTGTGTATTTCTATTTGGAGGGGCAAAATTTTCTGATGTTATTGTAACTATAGATCATGTTCTGCATAACAGAACCGCAGATAAAGTTATTCTCACTGGACTACCAGCAAATGCATTTTTAAAAGTAGAAGGCTATGATCTGGGCGAGAAGAATGAATTGGCTTTATCTGAAGAAGGAAAACCAGAACAATTCGATGACATTAAAAAGGTGCTAAATACATTTAAAAATGAGATATTTCTCCCAATAGATTTTGCAGTTTCAGAAAATGGAAACAGAAAAGAGATAGATCTCAACGAATTGCCCAGTAAACACAACTTGTTTGACATAGGTGAAAAAACTATAGAAAAATTCAAAGAGGTTTTAACAAATGCAAAAACCGTCTTTTTATCTGGTCCTTGCGGAGTTTTTGAAAATCCTCCATTTAGAAAAGGAACAAAAGAAATATTTAACTTTGTAGCCGACTCAGACGCGTTTTCGATTGTTGGTGGAGGGCATACTGTTGCAGCTATTGAGCAGATGAATCTTAGGGACAAAATATCCCACATAAGCACTGGTGGAGGGTCACTTGAAAAGTTTATGATGGGGGAGAAACTAGCAGTTGTCGAAGCATTAAAAAATGCAAAGAAAAAAGGGTTGTTAAAGTACAGCTGAAAGAGAAACAATCAAATAATCATCTCACCTATTCTTTTTTTAAGGGCTGGTAGATCAGTGGAAGATCGCCACCTTCGCAAGGTGGAGGCCACGGGTTCAAATCCCGTCCAGTCCATCCTTGCTTTTTGGAAAAGGTTTAAGTTAAAAGAGGCAAAAAAAGCATGTGTATCCACATCGAAAAAGTTCCAAATTATTTAACATCTAGTTAATCATAAAAACGCACTATTGCTAACGTTTTATATATATATATATTTTTGAATATCTAAAAATATATCTTTATCTTGTCTTTATCTCATGTATCTATGAAATCATTTCACTAAGCTTTTGTGATTTTTACTTCATTTTTATACCAAACATTTAAATTAAATAGGATAATTACAATAAATATACCGGGAGGAAAAAATGGTTAAGCCCCTATCTCAGTTAAAATTACTTTTTCTCATTAGCATTTTATTCATTGGAACTTTTACTGGCTGTGTTGAAGAGGAACAAAAGAAGGGGCTAGAAAAGCAATTAACAACAGAAATTGAATTGGATCAACCATTTATTCTTCCAGATTGGAAGGACGGAGAGTATCATGACTACTATGGCACCATGCAAACACTCAACGAGTTGAACGAAAAATATCCTAATTTAGTATATGTACATTCTATTGGTGAAAGTGTCCTCGGAAAGGATATTTGGTGTATTAGAATAACAAACGAAGGGAATGATGTAATAAAATCATCCTGCATTATTGATGGTTGTATCCATGGAAATGAATGGGAGGGTGGAGAGGCTTGTCTGTATCTTGCTGAATATCTTCTCATTAACTTTGGTAATAATGCAACAATTTCTCATATTTTGAATACTACTGAGGTTTACATTGTTCCTCTACTGAATCCTGATGGAAGACAAAATGATAAACGATGGAATGAAAATGGTATCGATCTGAATAGGAATTTCGATGTCGATTTCGGTAGATTACGCGGACGCTGTCTCCGTATCGGAAAACTATTCGGTCGGATAAAAATCCCTTATATCAATTTCCCACGTAGAGGGTTTTATACTAACTGCGGTAGACGTCCTTTTTCAGAACCAGAGACCAAAGCAGTTAGCGATCTAATAAAGAGAATTGATCATCAAGATTTTTCTTTTTATTTAAGTTGTCATACAGCAGCACATAATATCATAAGTCCTTGGGGAGTATTTAAACCTCCTTTTGAGATGACACAGCAAGAAAAAAGCTTATTCGATCATGTAATGAGTTGGGTCGATGAAAACACAGAGTATGAGCCAGGTGGAGAATTTATATGGAGGGGTAAAAAAGTTTATATGAGCGGGACTGCCGTAGATTGGTGTTTCCAGGAATTCCGCATACCATGTTTTACTTTTGAAATTCTATCAACCGATTATGAACCATGGTTAGGAAAGGGAAAACATGATCATCTTGTTCACTGGATGAAAACTACGCTCCCAGTTTTCATGTATTTCCTTGTTAACATTGATAATCTACGTCAGTGGAAAGCGCCTGATATTCAACCAACCTTACCAGAAGGTATACCACCACCGCCCCTACATTGATGTTTATAAAACAACTGGTTTAAGATTATAGGGAGCCTTTAACCC
The DNA here is from genome assembly GCA_020343515.1 of Thermoplasmatales archaeon. GTDB lineage: Archaea > Thermoplasmatota > E2 > DHVEG-1 > DHVEG-1 > JAGLML01. Next base: position 1,153,424 of record CP070798.1, read on the forward strand.
AATTAAACATATAATTTAGGACAAAAAGGTGACAGATATTCCAGAAAAAAGAGAGCGTTGGCATTCACGTTTCGCATTCATCATGGCAGCTGTCGGCTCAGCAGTTGGTCTCGGTAATGTATGGCGTTTCCCCTACATGTGCTATGAATACGGTGGAGGAGCTTTTTTCATCCCTTTTTTTATAGCATTATTCACCTGCGGCATACCCCTAATGATTTTGGAATTTACTCTGGGTCATTGGGCTAGGGGTTCCCCACCCAAAGCGTTTGCAAAAATAGGTAAGCAATGGGAATGGTTAGGGTGGTGGCCCATTATCGTCGAGTTTCTCACTGTGATATACTACTCCGTAATTATAGCATGGTGTTTTAATTATATGATATATTCCCTAGATTTAAGATGGGGATCAAATGCTGAGAGTTTTTTCGTAGGAAATTTCCTTGGTTTAACATCCAAACCAGAAATATTAGGGGACATAAAAGTCCCCGTGGTTCTTGGTTTAATTGTGATATGGCTGATGATATATCTTATACTCCGTAAAGGCGTTAAAAGCATAGGAAAAGTGGTCTTAATCACCGTGCCTCTGCCAACGATACTATTAATCATACTAACCATTAGAGGGTTAACCCTTCCGGGGGCAATGACAGGGATAAGCTATTACCTTACGCCTGATTTTTCTAAGCTGTGGAATGCAAAAATATGGTTAGCTGCATATTCACAGGTTTTATGGTCACTGGGTATTGCAGGAGGGATAATGATAACATACGCAAGTTTCTTGCCAAAAAAATCAGACATTACAAACAACGCTATTATAATTAGTCTTATAGATGCTGGAACAAGTTTTCTCGCTGGGTTCGCGGTATTCAGTGTGCTTGGATACCTTGCATTTTCTATGGAAGTTGGACTAGAGAAGGTGGTAAAGGTTGGACCCGAACTTGCTTTTGTAGTATATCCAACGGCTATATCTTTACTACCTTTTGCCGCGGCGTTCTTTGGCATCATATTCTTTATCGCATTGTTAACATTTGGTATAGATTCTGCATTTTCGATGGTTGAACCATTTCCAGTAGGGCTGAATGATAAATGGAATATTTCAAAAGAAAAAAGTACAGGTATTATATGTCTCATCGGTTTCTTGGTGAGTCTTATCTATGCAACTGGAAGTGGGCTGCATTGGTTGTCCATATCAGATTATTTTTTGGCAAACTTTGGTATCGCTCTTGTCGCCCTGTTTGAATGTCTCGTGGTTGGATACATGTTTCATCTACATAGATTAAGGAAACATGCGAATGATGTATCAGAAATTAAAATCGGAAAATGGTGGGAGATGCTTATAAAAGTTGTAAACCCCATCGTACTCATTGGATTGTTCATAATGGTAATTATCGAGAATATTATGGGACGGTATGAGGGATATTCAACGTTTGCACTACTGGTAGGGGGAGTGAGCTTAGCGGTTACCGCATTTGTTCTCTCTTTTGTACTTATGAGGATTAAAGGAAGAAAGACGTTATGATATTACCAATATCAGCGATCGCAATGCTTATATTTGGATCCGTCGTGTTGTATGGCGGACTAGCGTACTTCTTATATAAAGCATTGAAGACCAAGAGTGAATGGTGATTCTGGCTACTAATAACTTTTTTAAAAAAGGTATTATTGAGATAAAATTGTAAACACAGGGAGAATCGAATTTGAGAGTATCTTGGCAAAATACCCCCTTCTTTTGAACAAAATATACTCTACTCTACCCATATAATAATCACCAAAAAATATATGTATAACCTTTATATATGAATATTATATACCGAAAGTTTACCTCAAAATTTAATCACCCGGATTTTTCCGGCCGGCCTATGAGAGTAAGTTATCAATACTATCTGTGAGTAGGCCATTTCAATTCCGGGAAATAATGGATGTGGAGGTTCAAGAAAATCAAGATATATCATGTAGATATCTTGCGGTCTCTTGAATCTGACGATCGACGTGTATTGGTGAAATTTGATTTACCCACCAATTCAATAATAGTGTGCCAGATTCCGGTCGATCCTGCCGGAGGTCACTGCTATTGGGATCCGACTAAGCCATGCGAGTCGAGAGGGTTCGGCCCTCGGCATACCGCTCAGTAACACGTGGATAATCTACCCTTAGGTGGAGGATAACCTCGGGAAACTGAGAATAATACTCCATAGATCTAGGATGCTGGAATGTACTTAGGTTGAAAGTTCCGACGCCTAAGGATGAGTCTGCGGACTATCAGGTAGTAGTCAGGGTAAAG
>CP070798.1:1155798-1166369 GCA_020343515.1 Thermoplasmatales archaeon
TGTACCCAACCACAAACAGAAGATGAGCGTTGTCCGGCTTTTGAAATTGATAACGTTAAACATAATATCTAAAATTACAAAACTCTCTGATTTTAATAGCTAAATCTGTGCTAATTTGCCATTTCAGAATTATATTATTAAATTCATAAATATAGGGCTTATCTATTGGCTGTTTTTAGCTAACAAGTCAATAAAAATTAAAAAACGTGTAAGTTAAAATTAAAAATCGGTTTTTATTATGCGAGAAACTGTGCAAGATTATATGAAATTGGCTATCTTTCGTATTCATCTTTTTGGGCAATAATGAGCATGTATTTCATGACTTCCTATTTATTTTTATGTCTATCTATAATTAAGCTTCGAAATAATCTATTTTTTTATTTCATACCAAACATTTAAATTATAGAACAGTATTAATGTTAATAACGGGGTAAATAATATGAGAAAAAGGATAGTAATTGGTTGTTTGTTTGCTGTTTCGTTGCTAGTGGTGATGCCCAATATCTCTGCCGTAAATGACAATTTATGTGCTGAATCTTTCAAATCAGAGAACCTCGAACAGATAAATAATGCTGAGCAAAAGCATTTACTTGATGCTTCAATTTGGGGACTACTTGGCATCTATATACAGATGATGTATCATTTTCGAATGACCCGGGTCAATCTTTGGTATTTAATTGCTCAAATCCCTGGATTAACTGGAACTTTACTGGATCTTGTTGAACTTAGAGCATATTTGTTACAAACTAGGGCAACTGTTTCTCAAGATGTTTTAAATGCAATTCTGGATGTGCTCGAAGATCTAATACCACTTAAGAATTGAATAGATTCCTCTAATGGATTCTAGACGATGCTAGAAAGAGATTCTATTGCTCATCTGTGTCCTTAATCCTTTTATTAATTGGAAAATACGGGCATGCTGCAATACAATTGGAGCATTCTCCTCCATTTTCTATCCAGAATTTGTAACACTTGTTCTGATTCACGGTCCATCGAAATATACCTGGATTGTTTGAAGGGCATGCAATATCAAAAGATGGTTCTTCCTTGACCTGGATGGCGTTAGCCCTACAAGCTTCCGCGCATTTCTTACATTTTTTACAGTATTTATTTACACCAAATACTATCGGTTTATCTGTCGTTAATGACATATCTGTGAATATTTTACAGAGCCGGACGCATGGTCCATACTTAGGTGTTATCAGTAAGCCATTGCGTCCCAACTCTCCAAGCCCTGCATCAATTGCTAGAGGTATGCTTAAAGCAGTATCATTGCCCATTGGAATTGCCTTATATCCTAAACTTCTAATGAATTCGGCAGTACAACCAATACAAAAAGCAATACGAGAATATGCAATAGCGGTCTCAGCACAAGCAGTAAAAGTTGGCGAAGTGTTAATTGCTGTAGGATCCATTCTTATAGCCATCACTATGGCAAAACGAAATTCTTCAGGAATCTCAATTGTTTTACCATTTATATCTTTGGAGTATATCCAACTATGATTGATCTTGGTAACTCCAACAAGGGAAGCGCCATATTTTTTGGCAATTCCTTTAATCTTTTTGTTCATAAAAGCCCTATCTGATATAGGATATTTTCCTAATGTAGGTTTATTCATTATTGAATTAGCGTCGTTTAGTTTCTCCCAAGAGAAGGCTTTATGGAAATAATCGTAAACGGCCCATGCGCCCATTACCTTTGCAAATTCGATACGAGAGTATCCTTTTTGATTGCCGGAGAGAACTTTTTCGATTTCATCATACATCCCCGTCCTGTAATACTCTGCCTTCTCATCGTGAAGCATTCGTCCGAACACTGTTTTTCTCTCATCAAATCGTTTTAGATTGTTTATATCGATTATGTATGGTGGCGAGTCAACTTCTTGGATCATAGAATATTGCAAAACATCTATACATTATATTTGTTTTATTATTATTAGATGCCATAGAAAAGCATTCAAACAATAGTTTTGATGCAGAATGCAAAGGTAAATTTGAATGATGTTGGTTGGATCTAACTCTGGCTCGGCGGTTCATCCATCGGCTGAAATCGATTTAAATAAAAGAATCGCAGATTTAACAGATAAAAAAACTTATTAATATGGTACTATTTAGGAACTCGATATCCTACAATTCCCAATGTAAAGTTAAGATGATGAAATCAGCACATTAAAATTTTGTTCATCGATTTTATTTTATACCAAACATTTAAATAAAATCCGGGTACTATACCATATATACTATGGAGGCATAAAAATTGAAAAGAAAAATAATTGGAATTTTTGTTTGTATGCTGTTGTTTTCTACTGTTGCAGGAACTATATCATCTTCAGAACCATCAAGACAATCATTAAATAAAGTAACTACCAGTGAAGGTGCTACCCACACTGTTTTTGGAGATTATGGAACTAGCACAACGTGTGGATATTGTAAATATGCACATGGAGCCTTGAAGGAACTTTATGCTGAAGGCCAATTGGACTTTTACTATGTTTCGTTGGTATGTAACAAGAATTCTAAAGCTTATGCTCGGGCAAAAAATGATTATAACCTTTATGGGTATCCAACGTTGTGGTGGGACGGCGGGCACAGAGTAAATGTTGGTGCAGGAAGTATTCCTAGTGCAAAGAGTGCATATAAAAGTAGTATCAATTATTGTGGCAATAGGGCTGTAAAAGACATTGATATAGATCTTACTGCTACTTGGCTTGGCGGTACTGAGATGCAAATTGATGTTTCAGTTGATAATAATGAAGCAAGTACATATGATGGTACAATACGAGTCTACATTACAGAATTTGAATCGAGCAAGGGATGGAAAGACACAGCAGGTCTACTTTACACATTCCCATTCTTAGATTGGGCATTTAATGAAAATATCTCAATTACTGCTGGTGGCACTTGGAGCGACTCCACAACATGGATTGGCAGTGCTAACGGTTTCCCCGGTATAACTGAGGATAACTCCATGGTAATTGCAACAGTATCAAATGACGAATGGCACCAAGGATATTCATATCCACCCAGTAGCAAACCCTTTGATGCTTATTATGTAGACGATACTGTAGGATATCGAGTAGGAAATAATCGTCCACCAAACGCCCCCAACATTGATGGACCCAAATCTGGAAAAATAGGAGAAACGTATAACTATACATTCACTTTAGAGGATCCTGATTGGTTTGATCAATTATACCTTTACATTGAATGGGGAGACGGCAATATAGAAGATTGGACTGGACCATACAGTCCTGGTGAAGAAGTTACAAAGAGTCATACATGGACAAGTGAGGGAACCTTTACTATTAAAGCAAAAGCCAAAGATGATTCTGGTGCTGAGGGTCCAGAGGGGACACTAGAAGTTTCTATGCCGAAGCCGTTCAATTTCAACTTTAATCTGCTTGGTTGGTTGTTTGAACAATTTCCAAATGGGTTCCCGATACTGAGATACTTCGTGGGACTATAAATCTTAAATAAAACCATCTTTCTTTTTTTCTACCTCTTAGGGCATCTATAGAATTGAGATCTTTACTTTACAGTTAAGTTACGCTTTTAAATAGATAGTTGTTTTGAAATTGTAGACTTGGAGGATAAATGGCATCAATGGGATATTTGGGTAGAGTTGGAACATATCTTTTAGGTGTCTTATGTATAGCATTTGGATTGATATTTTCCATGTTCTTCAATGTGATATGTTTCATATTCATTGTTATGGGAGTTTTACTTCTTATTATTGGCAAGATTTATTTTAATATGATTCAAAATAATTGATTATCAAGTTTGATCTTCCTATTTATGGGTTGATTCTTTTTTATGCTTTTAAACAAATGTTGTAACAATTGATAGTTGTTTAATAGTAGTTGTACTAAGTTTAAGTTTTCATTTTTTAGGTTGCTTCTGAACATAACCATTTTTACATTTGTCCAATTTATCTTCTGGTGTATTTGTGGAAGAGAAAATTATAAATACTATATGTTATATACATATAACATAATGTTAGAAATAATTAATAATAAATTATTGATAACAAACATAAAGTTAGAGATGAATAATAAAAAGTTATCACTAACTAATATATAAACAAAGGAGGTAAAAAAATGAAAGATAAAATAGGAATTGTAACAGGCATTTTAATAGCAGCAGCAGTACTAGTGACACTATCCCTTTTTGTACTAAATGCAGGAAACCTTGAATTAAATGAAATAATGCCAATAGGGATAGTCTTAATATTAGTAGCTTCAGCAATGTATATACTATGGGACAGAATAAAAAACATAAAAAAAGGACTGCCTGCACAAGATGAAAGGTTGAAACTAACAAATTACAAGGCAGGATACTATGGATTTATCGCTGCAATCTGGAGTGCGGTTTTCGGTCCTCTCTTTTTTGAAATCTTATTTGATTATGAACTACCAGGAAGCCAAGTTACAGCAGTTGTGGTACTAGTTTCAGGTTTCGTTTTTATTGCATCTTATTTATACCTTGCAAGAAAGGGGTGATATGAAATGAAAAATGTAATTTGGTATCTGGGTTTCTTGTCCATTGTGAGTCTGTTGTATTTTGTTGAGGGGAAGACGGTTTTCCTGTGCTTCCTTAGTTTCATTCCCTACTTTGCAATGTACAATTTAAGCGATGAGAGATTAGAAATAATTGTTGGTAGGGCAACAAGGAACGCCTTTATGTATATGACATTTTTTGGAGTTGGAACAATTGTGTACATATACATGACACATAGCAGTATTGAACTATTCGCTCCGGCATTTGTGTTTCTTTTCGGTGGAAGCCTTATAGTGTGCCTTCTCTCTGTGTTTTACTACGATAGGGCAGGTAAATAAAATGAAAACAAGAATGAAAGAACTCAGAGCACGGTACGATTTAACCCAAGAAGATCTTGCACGAAAGATTGGCGTCCGACGAGAAACCATTCTCTTCATAGAAAAAGGAAAATATAACCCTTCGCTCAAACTGGCACATGATATTGCTAAAGCGTTAGAGACGACCATTGATGAATTATTTATTTTTGAGGAAGATTAAGTTAATAAACCTAATTGTATCAAGGTGTTGTAGAAATAAACAGATGATTCTAGCTTGGTCCATGTATTTAGGAAAAAAGATCTCTCTGAAGAACAATGATTTATAAAATATCTTTAGAAAAAGTATAACGGGGAGGAAGGAGGGGGGAAAAATATGAAGAAAAAGACTCAAAATTTTTCCCTTCCTCACCACTTGTATGTTTCTTGTTACAACTATTTAAATTTTTTTTGTAAATATTACAAAATGACAATATGACAACGATTATGCCATATCTAAAATGACATTGTATATGGTACAGAATTTAATCATCCAATATTTGAGCATAGTCACATCTTATACATTACAAGGCCAGATAGCATCTTTGGAAGGAAATAGGTTGATTTCTGAGGCATGTGTTCGCCTGCATCCGCTATTGCTTTTAACTCTTCTATCTTTGTGGCATTCATTAAAAACGAGAAGTCAAACTTTTCTCCTTCTACGAGCTGTATTGCTTCACTGTCAACTCTTGTATATTTTACATGATCTTCAAGGTCTTTTTCATGGATGCCAAGTAACTTTTCCAAAATGATCTTGTGTAAAATGGAAACATCAAGTTTTCTCCACATTGAAGAGCGATCAGGTGTAAGCTCATCCATTATCTTTTCGTCTTTTAATGTCAACACATAGTATTTATTTTTACAATACAAGGCGAATTTATGTTCGCTCTTTGACTCAATGTCTTTCATAATAGCTTTACCAAATGAGGCATAATCTTTCCCACTACTATCAATCTCTTTTTCTTCAACAGTAAAATAATCGCCCAGCTTCTCAATAAACGTTTTAAAATCAAGTTCTGGCATTTTGATTAGACGATGTGTTGGTAGAATGCTAAGTCCTTCATCAAACATGTTTACAAGAACAACCATGCGGTAGTTGAAGGTTGCATTCTCGTCAATATTTCCTGTTTTCTCTTTTAACTCTGTGGCATAATTAATTGCTGTTTGGTATCTATGATGTCCATCTGCGATAAACAAAATTTCATCCTTAAGTTTCTTTTTAATCATGGCAATGACATCATCGTCATCTAGTTTCCATAATTTATGATTAAAACCATCATATCCTTTTACTTCCATGGTAGGGTCTTTGAGAGTTTCGTCTATTTTTTTTCTAATTTTGTCTTTCTCGTCAATATACAACAGCTGAATCGGCTCGAGATTTGCATGACAAGCACGTATAAGATTTAATCTATCTGCCTTCGGTTTGGAGAGTGTTCTTTCATGTGCTTTTACCATTTTATATTCAGGGTCTAATTTCAGTAAAACAAAAAATCCCCTCATCGTTTTTATCTGGTTATTTATTGTATATTTAATTTTATAGGGATAAATGACACTTTTATTAGATTTTACTAATACCGATTGTTTCTGCCATTCATCAAATAGCTTTTTAGCTCGAGTGTATCGATTATTTTTTTCAGTGTCATCTGGAAATTGTTTACCTAGAATAAGTTTTACAAAATTGTATGGATGCTTCTCATGGAGTTCATCTTGCATTTCTTCAGATATAATATCATATGGCGGGGACATTACCCTGTAAATGTTATCTATCTTTTTTTTGTTGTATGTGACGCCTCTAAACGGGGAAATTTCAACCATGAGGGTTACCTCCCAAATTTTACTTTGATATACGATACTCCATTAAAAATGTTGTTTAACAGGTTGACGCTCTTAGTTCTAAAGATAAATAGTGAAATATTTCAAATCAGTAAAAAAACCTTTAAATACGCATTGATAACTAAGCATATAAAATGAAAAACATCAAAATAATGGGAGCAGGTTTATCAGGTCTTAGTGCTGCAATAAATCTAGTCCGTGCTGGTTATATAGTAGATGTTTTTGAAAAAAGAGATGACTGTGGAAGACGATTTCTTGGTGATTTAGAAGGTTTTGAAAATTGGTCCTCATCAATAGATGCGATAGATGAATTACGGTCTATGAATGTTAAAGTCAATTTTGATTGTAGCCCATTTAAAGCAATATGCTTGACGGATGGGAAGAAACTGTTAAAAAATACCTGCTCTAAACCAATATTTTATTTAGTAAAAAGAGGAGTTGATGATAACAGTCTTGATCAAGGTCTAAAAAATCAGGCAATAGATTTAGGAGTAAATATCCATTTTAATTCGGAAACAAAAAAAGAAAATATGGACATTATCTCAACAGGGGTGGCTGAAAATAAATACTCTGCTATTGCGAAAGGAATAAGTTTTGAAACAGAATCTGATGACATTGCTGTTGCCCTTTTAAATAAAAAGGCATCAAACAACGGATATTCTTACCTTTTGATAAGCAAGGGTTACGGTACCATGTGTAGTATAAACTTTTATGAGACAGGTATTAATGCAAATGCATATTTTAAAAAAACTTATGAAATCATTACTAAATTGTTTGATATTGATATAAAAAATGAGGAAAATGTCGGAGGAATAGGCTGTTTTTTGCAAAAACCAAGGCTTGTTGAAAACAATAAGATATATACTGGAGAAGCTGCTGGTCTACAGGATTACCTCTGGGGTTTTGGAATGAGGTACGCGGTTACCTCAGGTTTTCTTGCAGCATTAAGCATTATAGAATACAAAGATTACGAAAAATTGATCGAACAAAGGCTCTCAAGCAGGCTAAAAACCTCAGTTGTAAACAGGTTTATTGTTGAGAAGCTTGGCGATCGTTACTACGCCCTTCTGCTAAGGTTTGCGAAAAAATACAACATATGGATAGATCTTTTACATAGGCGTTATAATCCCTCTTGGTATTCTCGAATAATATACCCTTTTGCAAGATGGAGTTTATCACAAAAATACATCAATTCTCCATAAAATCTTTTGATTTCTTTGTCAATGTAAATAATTAAACTAAATAAAAATAATGACTTGCCGAAATAAAATCTGTAAAGTATAATATTGTTATAAATGTTGCAATAAATATATTTTATAGTCGAAAAATTTAAATAATCCTTAAACATATTGTATGTATTGAAAGGGAGGTAATTATCGTACTAAGGATTAGTTCATATTATTCCCCTAACTATTTTTCCCTTCCTTTCAAAATACGTGAGAGGAGGAATAATAATGGATAAATGACCTATTTGCGGGGTCCATTAATATCAAAAGACAATTAAAGTAAACAGCTATATTGTCGGTGAACAAACAAATCACTGAAATGCCATAACAAAATTTCTCAGTTTTTTAGATGTGTTTTCAATGTGAAATCCCTTTGTTCAGGTTTAAACAGGGTTGGAGGATGTCTTTTTTTCCTTTTGACGTTTTACCAGGGTAAGTTTATATACTACCAATAATAGACTTTAGCACGATGAAAAGAGGAGGTGGAGCTTAGTGAAATTTCTACAAGAAGTTATTAAAATATTTAGCTTCGATAATAGCGAGGATTATTCAAATATTGATTTATGGGACGACGATTGGTATTGAATTTGCTTAAACTATGATAAAATAGTAGAGTTATCACTATCTAACAATCCTTATTACGATTCCTTATTATGATTCGCGGGTTAAGATTAAATATTGTAAAAAAGCCAAAAAAACAGTTAAAATATTGAGCGGTTGGCTACATAAAATACAGAGATATTATAACCCCATTGGCACGAATTCTCGTTATTCTGTCGCTTCCATTCGGTTGGTGTTAACAACCTGAATTGGATTTTATCTACAGTGTTATTCCTAACTACTGTAATTGTGATTTATAAGTTATTTTTGTACCAATTTTTTCTTTTCTATTTTATTGGATTTTTCATGATGTGTGAATATTAAAAAAGAAGTACGGCTTTTAAACATTGCAAAATGGACACAATCCGCTTTTTGCATCCCAATAGTTTTTTCCCATTATACCAAAACGCCTCCTGCATCTTTCACAAATCATTATTTATATATTGTTTATTATATTATAAATATTTTTTTATCTGGTTGTCTCCGAACTACTATATTCTAAACTGTTTTAATCAAATGTCACTACAAAATTTTTATATGCTCATGTTGTTCAGCAAGCAAGATGAAAGATAAAAAAATTCTAAAAATGACAGAAAAAATTCTAAACAAATATCAACTATGCGACTGCTGTTTAGGCAGACTATTTAGACAAATAGAAATAGGAAAACCAAATAAACAAAAAGGCGAATCAATAAGAAACAATTTGAAATTCGATAAAAAGATAATTCCGAGGGATTGCTGGCTCTGTGAAGGATTGTTAGATGAAACCGAGCATTTTGCAAACCTCGTTTCAGATGCAGTTAAAGAATACGAGTTTGATACATTTTTAATTGGTTCAAAAATTGATGAGGATATTTTAAAGAGGGAAGAAGAACTTTGGGATTTTATAAAAACTGAAGATGCAGAGCCCATCAAAATGGAAATAAATAGAGAAATAGGCAAGATCCTTGAAAAAAAACTGGAAAAAACAGTGGATTTTGAAACACCTGATATCATGGCAGTAGTAGATACTGCCTTTGATGTTGTAAATCTCCAAATAAAATCCCTTTTTATATATGGACGGTATAAAAAATTGAAAAGAGGTTTTCCTCAGACAAAATGGCCCTGCAGGATTTGTAGGGGTAGAGGGTGCAGGGCTTGTAATTACACAGGAAAGATGTATGACACAAGCGTTGAAGAGCTGGCTTCAAACAAGGCATTAGACCAGACAAGAGGCACCAATGAATCCTTTCATGGCAGCGGGAGAGAAGATATCGATGCCTTAATGCTTGGAAATGGCCGTCCTTTTGTGCTAGAGATAAAAAATCCAAAGATTCGTAGTATAGATTTATCTCTTTATGAAAAAAAGACAAATACCTATGCGAAAGATAAAATAGAGATCAGTAACATCCGATTTTCAGTTAGAGACGAGATTGTGAGAATTAAAAGTTCTGAATTTAGAAAAACCTATAGTGTAATACTTGAAGGTGAAAAACCTTTAAATAAAGAAAAACTTAAAGAAGTAGCCCAGATATTACAAGGCAAAAAAATAAAGCAGTTGACACCAACCAGAGTAGCTCATCGTCGAGCCGAAAAAGTTAGAGAAAGAAAGATATATAACTGCGATATAGAATCAGTAGAGGATAATATAGCTAGAATAACAATTGAAACAGAATCTGGAATGTATGTAAAGGAATTAATATCTGGCGATAACGGAAAAACCAAGCCAAACATAAGCGAAATGATAGGTATTCCCTGCAAAGTGAAAGAGCTTGACGTAATAAAAATCAAGGGGGAATAAGTATATGGTGAAACGATCAAGAGGGAAAAGAAGCAAAAGTAGACATGTACTTAGAAAAAAACCAAGACAAAGGGGTATGTCATCCATAACGAGGGCTATACAGCAGTTTGAAATTGGTGAACATGTCAATATAAATCTAGATCCCTCAGTCCAAAAAGGTATGCCGCATCACAGGTTCCATGGATACACCGGGAAAATTGAGGGAATGCAAGGTGATGCCTATCTGGTCGGAATAAATGTAGGTAAAAAACACAAGACATTAATTGTCAGATCGGAGCATTT
>CP070798.1:1166469-1177024 GCA_020343515.1 Thermoplasmatales archaeon
TGCTAGGTTTACCCGGAGCCCGATTACCAGTAGTAGATTTGTAAATTTTAACATCATCGATTACACCATCAAAATAATCTACTGAATCATGACTTTTCCGCCCCATTTTCGCTGTGTAAAAATCTTCATTACTAAAAGGACATTGCCACTTTGTTATGTTGTCTTCGAGTTCACCATCTACATAAATCTTTAAAGTTGGATCAGTTGCGCTACCATAATATACGCATTCAACGTTATGCCATAAACCATCGTTGTAAGTCCCAGTAGATGATACGTTAATTACACACTCTTCTGTTCCCACTCTAAATACAAAATTACCGTCAGAATTTAATTCAAGCTCAACGTATTTTCTATTACCAATTGAATGACTCATACCATAAATGACACCTGTATCAGTTGATGTAGATTTAACCCCAATTATTGAAATTTTGTAGTCATCAGTTTTATTGAACCCTAGGTTTTCTGAATGATTATCAAAATCTACGTAATCGTCAACTCCATCAAAAACAATAAAACCACCATCGCAGGTAGCCCCATAAATTGTCCCATGATACCTATGTCCAGAAGAATCATACGCAATACCACCAGAACAATTATCAAATTTCCAATACGCCAATAATCCACCATCCAAAGGAAAATTAGTATGAGCTTCTTCAGTTGATTGATTACTGATTTTTTCGGTATATCCTCCCATGCTAGGTGTAACACTCAATCCTATGAATAATAAAACTATTCCGTACACCAAGCTTCTTTTAAATAAATTATTTTTCAACTTATCTAACCCCCCTATTTTATCTATATAACTCATACACTCAAGATTATTTAAATGTTTGGTATAGAATAATATTGCAACATATGTAACATTATGCTGATATCATAGACAGATTACCGCTAGCCCCTAGTTACCCTACTGTGTGGTCATATACATCAGAAAAGAAAGTGTTACAAAGAAAAAAATGTAAAATTAGTATAATTTAGTTCCGCTTTCAACAACTACTATGCTCAATGGCTTCATTTGGACATGCATTTACGCATGCACAACACTCTATGCATTCACCAAGATTTTTCGCTATCGCCTTTCCGTCTACTACTTCAAACATCTCAACTGGGCAGGCAGTAACGCATTCTCCAACACCCGTACATTTATCGTAATCTACAATTATTTTTATATCTCCTTCTTCAAATTTCTTTTTCATATGTTTTCGAACCTCCGCAATTACAAATACTATAATTCTTGTTCATTATTTTATTATTTCCATAAGTCTTACTAGCTGAAAATGATAAACAATGGTAGAAATACCAAAGATACAATTGACATTAATTTAATAAGTATATTTAGAGAAGGACCTGAGGTGTCCTTGCAGGGATCTCCAACCGTATCTCCTATAACTGTAGCTTTGTGCGCATCTGAACCTTTACCACCAAGGTTACCAGATTCGATAAATTTTTTAGCATTATCCCAGGCACCCCCAGCATTAGCCAAGAAAATGGCTAGTAGAAAACCAGTAGATATAGAACCAATTAAAAGGCCACCAAGTCCATGAAGTCCTAATACTAGACCGACCACTATTGGAGATATAACAGCCATCAGACTAGGAATAATCATCTCCTTCAATGCACGGTTAGTACTGATCTTCACACAACGGGCATAATCAGGTTTGTTTTTATCGTTCTTTAAAAGGTCAAATTTTTTAAACTGATAACGAACCTCTTCCACCATTGAATACGCTGCTTTACCGACTGCACCCATGGTGAGAGCTGTAAATACAAACGGAAGCATAGCTCCGATAAAGATACCAGATACAAGCTGAGGATTCTGAAGTGAGAGAAGATCGGTCATAACAATAACTTTCCCAATATCCAATGCTATCTGCTCGGTAGATATAATATAGGTAAAAATTAGTGCCAGAGAAGTAATTGCTGCAGAGCCAATGGCAAAACCTTTACCCATTGCAGCGGTTGTGTTACCCACCGCATCAAGTGATTCAGTACGTTTCCTTACTTCTTTTCCCATTCCTGCCATCTCTGCAATTCCTGCAGCGTTGTCTGCAACTGGCCCATAGCAATCAGTTGCAAGGGATACACCAAGAATACTTAGCATACCCACAGCTGAAATAGCAATACCGTAGAAATCTGCAAACCAATAGGCTGCAAGCATTGCAATTACAACTGCAATGATAGGAATCACCGTACTCATCATACCAGTTACAAGCCCTTTTATTATAACTGTCGCTGGACCAGTCTCTGCTGCTTTTGCAATTCCCTGAGCTGGTTTTTGTTTCTCAGAAGTAAAAAATTCAGTTGTTAATCCAATAATTATACCTGCTATAAGACCAGCAAGCATTGCAAAGAATGGATTGAGAGAATTGACAGTATACCAAGTTACAATCCCTCCAAATATCGCGGTTAAGATCGTACTTAGAAATAATGTATTTCGTAAAGCTGAATATATATTCTTCCCCTTTCCCAGGAAAATAAGTATAGTGCTAATAATTGAGGCGAAGATTCCCATTGCTGCGATAAGCAGAGGTAGAATAACTGCATTTTCTCCATATGTGTTAATTGCAACGCCACCAGCAATAGCTCCTAGTGCCATCGTTGCAATTATTGAGTCTACATAAGATTCAAACAAATCTGCACCCATTCCAGCAACATCACCGACATTGTCACCAACCTGATCTGCAATAACTGCAGGGTTTCGCGGATCATCTTCAGGAATCCCTGCTTCTACCTTTCCAACAAGATCAGCACCGACATCAGCAGATTTTGTATAGATTCCTCCACCCACTCTTGCAAAGAGTGCAATTGATGATGCACCAAATCCAAATCCAAAGAGTACCTGTGTGTTTTCAAAAATTGTATAAAGACCCCAGACGCCGATTACTCCAAGTCCAACAACGCACATGCTCATGACAGTACCGCTGGAAAATGCAATTGAAAGCCCCCTATTCAAACTCTTTTTTGTTCCTTCTGCAGTTCTTGCGTTTGCCAATGTTGCAATTCGCATGCCGATATTTCCAGATAGGGCAGAAAAAATTGCACCAACTACAAATGCTACTGATAAACCTCGCTCCATGTAACTTCCTTCAATAAAGGACGCTACAAACAGAAGCGCAGCAATAACAATAACAAACACAATGAGAACCTTATATTCACTTTTTAAAAATGCCATAGCTCCTTTACGAATAGCACGACTCAATTCTTGCATCTTTTCATTGCCTGGACTTTGCTTTTTAATGGTAAGGTAAAGAATCGCTGCAAAAAGCAAAGATACTAAGCCCCCAATCGGTACCAGAATTATAGACATGACCATTTTAACTTCTCATTCCTGGCGATGTGGTAATCATCGACCTTATTTAATTGTTATGTTTTGTAGCAATATCCAACGGTAAAGGTAAGTACATGATACCACTATGAAACCAAAGCAGCAACAAAACTCTCATATGATTATACCAAATATTTATGTATAGAACCTTTATACCGTGTATTTGCCCTACCAGGAGTCTACAAATGCCCAAGAAGAAATATTCGTTAGATGGATGGGCGTGTAGAGAATAAAAAAAAAAACGGCATCTTCAACAAATTGATATGGGGGTTTAGATAATGAATAAAACAAAACAAAAAAATTGCAAATCTGTAGATGGTAATACAGCTGCTGCACATGTTGCCTATGCATTTAGTGATGTAGCCGCAATTTATCCCATCACGCCATCTTCTCCAATGGGAGAAGTGGTAGATGCGTGGTCAGCGCAAGGAAGAAGAAACATTTTTGGTCAGCAGGTAAAAGTTGTTGAGATGCAATCTGAGGGGGGTGCTGCAGGAGCAGTTCATGGTGCTTTAAGTGCTGGCGCCTATTGTTCAACGTATACAGCATCACAGGGACTACTATTAATGATCCCCAATATGTATAAAATATCTGGAGAACTAATGCCTTGTGTCTTTCATGTTTCTGCTCGTGCAGTAGCAGGTCAAGCTCTTTCGATTTTTGGTGATCATCAGGATGTAATGGCTGCCCGTGCAACAGGATTTGCTATGATTGCATCTGGTTCAATCCAGGAGATAAATGATTTAGCTTTAGTTGCTCATCTGGCAACAATTCGAGCTAGTGTTCCTTTTTTACATTTTTTTGATGGATTCAGGAGTTCTCATGAAATTCAAAAAATTGCGATGCTTAATTATGACGATATCCCCCCACTTATTGACTGGAACATGATTAGGAAACATAGAGAAAGAGCTCTGAATCCCGAGAAGCCTCATCTTAGAGGAACCGCTCAAAACCCGGATATATATTTCCAATTAAACGAGGCGGCAAATAAATTTTATCAAGCTGTTCCAAAGATAGCCGAGGAGGAAATGAAAAAAGTATCAAAACTAACAGGTCGGTCTTATCATCTATTTGATTATGTTGGTGCACCTAATGCAGATAGGATAATTGTTATGATGGGCTCTGGCGTGGAAGCAGCTGAGGAAGCTGTTGAATATTTAAATAAAAAAGGGGAAAAAGTTGGTATTGTAAAAGTTCGACTTTTCAGACCATTTTCAACAGCACATTTTTTATCAACTGTTCCAGAAACAGTTAAAAGAATTGCAATTTTGGAAAGAACTAAAGAAAATGGTTCTTTTGGTGAACCACTTTATCTTGATGTTTCTTCAGTTTATCAACACACAGATAAAAAAATGTTAATTGTCGGAGGTCGTTATGGCCTTGGTTCAAAAGACTTTACCCCCTCAATGGCTAAAGCTGTTTTTGATAATCTCAAAATGAAAGAACCGAAAAACAACTTCACAGTTGGAATAATTGATGATGTTACATTTACATCTCTACCAATACAAGAAGAAATAGATGCAACACCCGAAGGCCTTGTTCAATGTAAATTCTGGGGCCTTGGGGGAGATGGAACAGTTGGGGCAAATAAGGATGCAATAAAAATTATTGGTGACAATACTGATATGTATGTACAAGGTTACTTTGCGTATGATGCAAAAAAATCTGCTGGTATTACTGTCTCACATCTTAGATTCGGAAAAGTACCAATTAAATCAACCTATTTAATCAAAGATGCTGATTATATTGCATGCCATAACCCCTCTTATGTTAACAAGTATGATCTTTTAGAGGGGATAAAAAAGGGTGGCACATTTGTTTTAAACGCCCCTTGGTCATTAGATGAAATGGAAAAACAACTACCTAGTTCTTTAAAAAAGATAATTGCTGAAAAAAAACTTGATTTCTACACAATTGATGCAGTGAAAATCGCTGAAGGAATAGGTCTTGGCGGCCGAATTAACATGGTTATGCAAGCCGTATTTTTCAAACTATCAAAGGTTTTACCAGTTAATGACGCTATTAAATACCTCAAAGAAGCAATTGAACAAACATATGGTAAAAAGGGTAAAGAAATTGTCGAGATGAATTGGAAAGCAGTTGATGCTGCCTTAGAAAATATTAATGAAATAAAGAACCCTGATTCCTGGGCAAATTTAAAACCTGGGAAAACAAAAGAAACCGATGACCCTAATTTTATAAAAAATGTAATGCATCCAATGAATGCAATGCAGGGCGATAAACTTCCTGTTAGTGCATTTACTCCAGGGGGGATATTTCCAACTGGGACAACAAAATATGAAAAACGTGGTGTTGCTATAAATATTCCAGAATGGCAAATTAAGCATTGTATCCAATGTAATCAATGTGCAATGGTTTGTCCTCATGCAGCAATTAGACCAGTTCTCGCCACAGATGAAGAATTGAAAAAAACACCAAAAGGTTTTACTGCTAAAAAAGCGGTTGGAAAAGGTGTAGAGAATTTAAACTTTAGAATTCAAATTTATCCTGAGGATTGTGTTGGTTGTGGCAATTGTGCGGATATTTGCCCCTCAAAAGAAAAAGCACTTATTATGAAACCTTTGGCAACACAACTTAATCAAGTTCCAAATCAGAAATATTCTGAGGAAATCCCAATACGGTCAGGAGAATTTGATAAATTTTCAGTCAAAGGATCACAATTCCAACAACCTTTATTAGAATTTTCTGGTGCTTGTGCTGGCTGCGGTGAAACATCTTATCTTAAACTCGCTACCCAGCTATTTGGGGATAGAATGATTATTGCAAATGCAACAGGCTGTTCCTCTATTTGGGGCGGATCAGCACCATCTATACCATTCACAAAAAATAAGGATGGCCATGGACCTGCTTGGGCAAATTCATTATTTGAAGATAACGCTGAGTATGGCTTTGGGATGGTCCTTGCAACAATTCAAAGAAGAAATAAACTTGCTGATTTAATTAAACAGGCTATCGATAAAGGAATGGTTTCAGGTAAATCAAAAGAGGCTTTTGAAAAATGGTTAGAATTTAAAAACGATGCAGAAGGCTCAAAAGAATGGGGAAATAAAATAAAAGTAGCTCTTGAAAAAAATCACTCAGATAATATCTTAAATCAAATTTGGGAAGATAGGACAATGCTTACAAAGAAATCAATTTGGTCAGTAGGTGGTGATGGCTGGGCTTATGATATTGGATACGGTGGTCTTGATCATGTTGTTGCGATGAATGAGGATATCAACATACTTGTATTTGATACAGAAGTTTATTCAAACACAGGTGGTCAATCATCAAAGGCTACACCAATTGGTTCTGTTGCCAAGTTTGCAGCTTCTGGTAAAAAAACAAAGAAAAAAGACCTTGGTGTTATGGCAATGACTTATGGCTATGTATATGTTGCCTCTGTTGCCATGGGTGCAAGTAAAAACCAATTAATCAAAGCTTTAAAAGAGGCAGAGTCTTATCCTGGGCCATCACTTATTATTGCCTATGCGCCCTGTATAAACCATGGGATAAAGGCTGGCATGGGAAAAACACAACAAGAAGAAAAACTTGCGGTTGAAGCAGGCTATTGGCCGTTATATAGGTATGATCCGCGTTTAGCTGAGGAAGGTAAAAATCCATTCCAACTTGACTCTAAAGAGCCAAATGGTACGTTGCGCGATTTCATCATGGGTGAGGTTCGATACAACACGCTTACAAAGTCATTTCCTCAGGAGGCGAAGCGTTTGCATAAAAAACTTGAGGAAGACGTTAACGCTAGATATCAAAAATACAAAGCCATGGCAGAGAAATAACATACTGATGTCTCATTCTTTATAAATTATTTTCGAAAGACTAATTTTACCTCAAGTTATTACATTTATTTAGGTGCACTCACGTGTTACAGAGAGCAAGAGAATTAGGAGATACTATAAGAAAATCAAAAGAAGTTCATATTGTAACCCATATAGATGCAGATGGTATTACAGCAGGGGCAATAGCTTCCGAAACGCTTCAAAGACTAGGCAAAGAATATTCTATCGAATGTGTAAAACAGTTGGATGAGCTTATTCTAAAAAGACTAACAAATGAAAACCATGAACTTGTCTGGTTTACAGACCTTGGAAGCAGTATTAGCATGGAGTATCCAGGTATCAATAAAATAATCACTGACCATCATGCCTGTGAGGAAGATTCAAACCTACCTTTTCATTTAAATCCACATCTATTTGGTTTTGACGGGTCATATGATATTAGTGGGGCTGGTGCAACATATCTTGTATCTAAATCAATTGATGAAAAAAATATTGATTTATCCGCGCTAGCTGTCGTTGGAGCATGTGGAGATTTGCAAGATAGAAGATTCTGTAAACTTCAAGGGACTAACCGCAGAATATTAGCAGATGGAAAAAAAGCTGGAGTTATTCAAAATAAGCTTGATATAAGATATTTCGGGAGAGAAACTCGCCCCATGTATAAGCTACTACAGTACTCTGATGATCCATTCATCCCGGGGTTAAGTAGGAGGGAGGACGCGTGTGTTTCATTTTTACAGGATTTAAATATTCGGTGTAAGGATGGAGATTGTTGGCGAAAATGGATTGATCTAAATAAAGAAGAGAGGCAAAAAATAATATCCTCTATTGTACAGATGCTTCTGACTAAAGGCTTTGGTCATAAAATCACCTGTAGAATAATTGGAGAAATATATATCCTTAGCAAAGAAAAACCGGGTACAGAACTACATGATGCCAAAGAATTTGCCACACTGCTGAATTCCACGGCTAGATATGGCAAATATGAGGTGGGACTTAATGTGTGCCTGGGTGACAGAGGTAAATGGCTACAAAAAGCTCAAAATCTACTAGGGGGACATAGACGTAATTTAGTAGAAGGCTTACAATTTGCAAAAGAAGAAAAAATACAGAAAAGAACGTTTTTACAGTTCTTTCACGCTGGTGAAGGTATACGTGATACCATTATTGGAATTGTCACAAATATGATGTTAAACTCAGAAGAAGTAGACAGTAGTCTTCCATTGATCGGTTTTGCAAACACTGAGAATGGAGATGTAAAAGTGTCAGCACGAACCACTCAAGCTTTTGTGGATAAAGGATTGGATTTATCCTCCGCATTAAGAAATGCAGCCAAACAATTAAACGGCGTTGGTGGAGGACACAACATTGCTGCTGGTGCCACTATACCAAAAGGAAAAGAAGAAGAGTTTTTGGAGATCCTTGAAAAGGAAATAAAAAATCAACTTGATTTGTAAACCTTTTCTATCGTGACCTCAAAGATTAGTTCCTCTCCAGCTAGTTCGTGTGTACTGTATCCTGCTTTTTCGATATCTTCTTGAAAAATGTACATATACATCCCTGGAATGTTGTTGTAAAGCCTAGGCATAATAAAGATTCTGTTGAATTCAAGAGTCTTAACGGATTCTTGATAGGATTTTTCGCCCTCATATACAAATGAAATATTTATTATATCATTTGTAATATTTTCTACGGTAAATGTCAAGTTTATAGAACCGTATGGGCTCTCTTGAGTGAACGTGTAGTTTTTGCCTAATTCGGGAGAAGAGCTAATCGTTATAGTGGTATTATTCCACACAGCAGTTGTTGCATCTGGGAAAATAAACATTGTTTTTTCGTTATACTGAATTCCTGTAATAATTTCAGTTATATTTTCACTTTTTGTTGGAGTATTATTTACTATAACTGTTTCATCTGTAATGTTGATTATCTCCGAAGAGTTTTCCCATAAGTAGTATGGTGGTGGATAAATAACCATTTCGCTGATGTCAGTACTCGATAGATTTTTTATAATCAACTGAGGCATTGTAAATTTACCTAGATTTTCCATATCTATCCATTTTAAACTCAAGTTTTCATCAGTAAAAGCGGTAACCTGTACTGTTTGGTTTAAAACCATTGCAAGATTACCTGTAGTGAAAGTATCGCCAATTTCAAGTTTTTTATCTCCATATGCCTTACCCGGAGGTATAGGACCGATAGTTGTTGTAGCGCCTTCTTTTAACCCAATGAGCCCCTCAAGTAAGCCATCAATAATTTCTGAAGAGTAACTTTCGTATCCTTGAGGTGGTAGTTCACTCTTGTTAAAACTAACAAATATTTTCAGCGGTACGCCGTCAGTTTTATTTTCGACATATTTGTACGATGAATCAAAAACCGTATTATTTGAAGCATATCTGCCAATATAATTCACATCAGCAAGGTCTCCCGCTGCTATGGTTTTTTCTTCTCCAAAAAGATTCTCAATGATGTTATCAAGTATGCTTTTACCTTCTGCGTCAGTTTGTAACAATATCACAAGAGACAAAACGACCGCTATTATTATTACGAGCAATACAGCTACAAGGTTTCTCTTTTTTTCTTCCTTCATGCTCGTGTTGAATGAAATCATCCTATATAAAAACTTGCCCCCTTTGAACAGAATTATTAAACTGTAAAACCTCAGTTTTTTGCTATACGGAGAACCCTATATTTATGAATTTAGTAATATAATTCTGAAATGGCAATTCCGCTTAATCTTCAATCACAAAATCAATATTTATGCTAACATCTTTTTCTCTTTGGCCAACCAACATTTGAACAGTACAAGAATAGGATTGTTCTGGCTGAAACCTCATTTAAAGGTGAGGTTTTGAATTTAAATACAAAATTCCAATAATTCTAACAAATCAATATTTTATTATTGATAAAAGCTCTAACTCTTCCTCTGTCAGATACTTCAACTTCCACTTTTGTTCATCATCAATTATCATTTTTTCGCCTCTTCATACAGATTTCTTTTTCTGCCAGAAGTTGTCAAACATATTCTGTATTTGATTGAAACTTGTCAGCATATTTTCCCAATCCTGCTGTGAGTTACTTTTAGAAGCCCCCATGTTGAAAGAATTTGAAAGAACAAACTCTCCCCATTTTTCCACACTTTCTGATACTTGATCAAAACAGGGACTACATAGCAAATGCTTCTTTCCCATTGTTGGATGTCGATAGCCTTCCAAGATACCTAACTTGGTACCGCATTCTTCACATTCTACCATTTTTTTTATCACCAAATATACCTAATATTGTCTGGTAAACATTAAACGGCTTACCAAAAAAGACGACAAAATTGTAATATAGTCCTAATAAAATATTCTTTTGTCGAGATCTTATGGAATAATTAGATTTAAAAGATAGGAAAATTTTGTACGAGCTTGATTATTAATAGCAGGCAATC
>CP070798.1:1177124-1187522 GCA_020343515.1 Thermoplasmatales archaeon
GGTTTCGTATTTTCCAAAATCATGCAAAAAAACACCGTATTCCTTTTGTGTTTGTTAATCAAGTGGGTGGAAACGATGAGCTCATATTTGATGGAAGAAGCATGTGTATCGACCCAAATGGGAATCTCATAGAAATCTTGCCCACTTTCAAAGAACAAGTTCAAACTATTGACATAAAACGCTCAGGAATAACAGACACATATCGCCCTCAAGATACGATCGAAAGCGTCTATAGAGCATTAATATTAGGTTTACGAGATTATATCCAAAAATGTGGCTTTTTAAAAGTCGTTATTGGGATATCTGGTGGCATTGATTCTGCTGTTGTTTGTTGTCTGGCTAAAGAAGCGATAGGGATTAGAAATATCCTTGGGGTTACAATGCCTGGACCTTTTTCCTCAGAGGGAAGTATAGTAGATTCAATAAAACTTGCAAAAAACCTTGGCATCCAACTCAAAGAAATCCCTATTTCTTCAATATATAATTCCTATGTTCAATCACTTAAAAAGCATTTGGAAGCAGGAGAGAAAGTAAATGTTACTCTCGAAAACATACAAGCCAGAATCCGAGGGAATATCCTCATGGCGCTTTCAAACGAGTTTGGTTATCTCGTTCTATCAACAGGGAACAAAAGTGAGCTTGCTGTTGGTTATTGTACATTATATGGTGACATGTCTGGTGGCCTCAGCGTAATTTCTGATGTGCCTAAAACAATGGCATACCAATTGGCTAATTACATAAATAAAAAATCTGAAATAATACCAGAAGAGATTATCAATAAACCACCATCCGCCGAATTGAAACCTGATCAACAAGACCAAGATACGCTACCTCCTTATGAGATTCTTGATCCTATATTGCACCATTATTTGAATGAAAGGTTAACTCCGAAGGAGATACTTGATCTAAAGTTTGATCCTGATGTAGTAAATTGGGTAATCAGTACCGTTGATAGAAATGAATATAAGAGAAGACAGGCAGCTCCTGGACTTAAAGTGACCCCAAAAGCTTTTGGTATAGGAAGAAGAATGCCCATAGCCGCTAAATACGAGACTTAGAATATTATTGGTAATTCTCTCCAGATATAAGTTATAATGTTATCTATTAAAACTCAAAATATCTTGATATAATTTCTTGTTACGAGCCCTAAAGAAGGCAACACGGTGTCTTTAATTTAAACGTTTTCCACAAAATTTTATATTTTATGATACAAAGCAGTCTGAATAAAAACATTGATCTGATAGTGTTCATGAAAAGCAAAATTAAGATAAACACTGTAAACTATGCATTGTTTGAGGTTGAAAGGCATTCCGAAAAAAAATAAGGAAAGGACTACAAAAATTACTGTGGGAAGCGATGAATTCTGTTCAAACTGTATGGAATGGCGGGAGTATGATGAAGAGGGTAAATGTAAAATATGCGAAAAACTCATAAAAACTACAACACGCCGTGCTCGGAGAACAGATTATGATGAATATGGAATCGACAGTGTATTTGACGAAGGTGAAAATGAAATAGACGACAGCTATTAAAATAAAAAAAGTGAAACGGTAAAAACACTATTTTCTTCTTAGCTGCTTTTTTTGACTCAGCTGCAACATGCGATTGAACCGGATATCTAAATAATAAGAACCTCATGTGGATAATCATGTGGACAAATATTTTTTCCTGCGAGAACGTAGAGCAAATTTCGATTTTTGCAGTTATTCGTACACAATATTTGAACATTTAATAATAGAAAAATTTAAATACCCAAATTGTATTACATATTATATTGTAATTATTACAAATTAGAAATCATTACAAATTTGGTTGAGATGTTAGAAAAATATGTAAAACTGTTAAAAGAAAATTCAATAAAAGTTACTCCCCAGCGGTTGGAAACACTTAAGTATCTTGATGAAAACAGAACTCATCCAACCGTTGATGAAATATATTCTGAATTAAAAGAAAAAAACCCCTCACTTTCAAAAACAACAATATATAATTCACTTGAAACACTCAAAGAACACGGTATAATCCAATCACTTACAATATCTGGTACTGAGTTGAGATATGACTTCGAAAATAAAATACATCATCACTTTTTGTGTAAAAAATGTGGAAATATAATTGACATAGATATCGAATGTCCAAATATTAATAAAATTTTAAATAGTGGACATGAGGTAGAAGAGGTACACGGATACTTTAAAGGAAAATGTAAAAAATGTATGAAAAAAGGATCCTGAATAAAATGAATCCTGAAGCACTGCACAATATTTCATATGGCCTATATGTGATATGTTCAAAAAACGGACAAAGTATAAATGGACAGATTGCAAATGCAGTAATACAAGTTACCTCGCAACCACCTACAATTGCAGCTAGTATCAATAAACAGAATTTAACACATGAATATATCAAAAAAAGTAATTGTTTCACTGTTTCCATTCTTTCGGAAAAAACACCTATGAGTTTCATCGGCAATTTTGGTTTTAAATCTGGAAGGGATATTAATAAATTTAAAGATGTCAATTACAAGCCTGGAAAAAATCAGGTGCCTATTGTATTGGACAACACTCTCGCATGTGTAGAAGTTAAAGTTATAGATAGAATTGATGTTGGTAGTCATACTATTTTTATAGGTGAGGTAGAAGATGCAGTTATACTTTCAAAGGATAAACCTTTGACATACGAGTATTATCACCAAATTAAGGGTGGTTTTTCACCAAAAACTGCACCAACTTACAGTAGCATAGTTGATAAAGAAATAAAAAAGGAGGAAAAAAAGATGAGCAGATATGGTTGTAAGGTATGTGGTTATGTTTATGATCCTGAAAAAGGAGATCCAGACAACGGAGTAGCACCAGGAACAAAATTTGAAGACCTTTCAAATGATTGGGTTTGCCCTGTTTGTGGAGCAGGTAAAGAAGATTTTGAAAAAGAATGATTTATATGAACAAAGTTGAGATTAAACCAGATATTTATTGGGTGGGTGCCATCGATTGGGACATAAGAAGTTTCCATGGATATCTCACCCAACGAGGAACAACATACAACGCTTACCTTATTGTTGATAAAAAAATAACACTTGTTGACACAGTAAAACATTATCTCTTTGATGAAATGGTCTCCAGAATAAAAGAAATTGTACCCCCTTCAAAGATAGACACTATCATTTCAAATCATGTCGAAATGGATCACTCTGGTTCTCTTCCAAAGCTTCTTGATATTTGCCAAAATGTGAAGGTTATAACTTCAACCCTAGGATTAAAAGGACTTAAGAGACATTATAAAAAAGACTGGAATTTTAAGGTTGTTAAATCAGGAGATACACTTAACATTGGTAAAAGAACCCTTCACTTTGTCCACATACCCATGGTTCATTGGCCAGACTCGATGGTTACCTATAGCCCTAAAGACAAGCTTCTACTTCCAAACGATGCATTCGGTCAACACATTGCAACATCGGCACGCTTCGACGATGAAATTGACTGGGGTATTTTAAATGAAGAGGCAGCTAAATACTATGCAAACATAGTAATGCCCTATGGAAACCAAGTAAAGAAAGCTCTTGAATTGCTCTCTGGACTTGATATTAATATGATTGCACCTAGCCATGGAATAATCTGGCGTTCACACATTCCAGAAATTCTCACAGAATATACGAAATGGGCAAATTATGAAACTGAAGATAAAGCATTGATTGTTTATGATTCTATGTGGGGTTCAACAGAAAAAATAGCCTATGCACTTAAAGAAGGGGTTGAAGAAGCGGGCATTCCAGTTACCATTAGAAATTTAAAAACTAATCATATCTCAGATGTTATCACCGATGTAATTTCATCTAGGTTAATACTCCTGGGTTCCCCAACACTCAATAATACAATGCTTCCAACAATGGGAGGTTTTCTTACCTATCTCCAAGGGCTTAGACCGAAGAACAGGGTAGGATTTGTCTTTGGATCCTATGGTTGGGGCGGTCAGGCTGTTGGCGAGATTGAGACTATTCTTAAAAAACTATCATGGGATATGCCTGTAAAGAGCATTAATCTCAACTATGTCCCAGATAAAAAAGAACTATCGGAAGTAAAGAAAAAAGGAAATGAGTTAGTAAAATATATAAAGAAATGAAAAATGCGTAAAAAAGGAGGCAATATTTATGTGTAAAACTTGTGGATGTGAAACAACTGGAAAAAAAATACAGTATGAATGTCAATGTCCAGAGGAAGATTGTTCCTGTGGCATTATAGAGTTTGATGAAGAGCCAAAGGCTACACCCCATTGTTGTGGTGTGGCAATGAAGCGAGTCAAATAAACAAAAAAAAGAAGAAAATAAATACCTAAGTTAGGGAGGCATAAAATGGTTAAGAAAAAAGAGAAAAAAATTAATATAAAAAAAGGCAAGAAAACTCCTGTAGAACGAACGGCAGTACCTACGGTTTGGGACCCGTTTGAACTCATTGAAAATATGGATCGTTTTTTTATGGAAGACCCGTGGACACCAATGTGGTGGAGACATAGGAGACCTTTAATCCCGTGGTCTGCGCGCTGGTTAGAACCAGATACTAAAATAGCTCCTCTAGATTTGGTGGACACTGGTGACAAATTTAAGATCATCGCTGAAGTGCCAGGTGTTTTAAAGAAAAATCTGGATGTAAACATTACAGAAAATACAATAAGTATCTGCGGAGAAACAAAAACAGAAACAAAGGAAGAGGATGAAGGTTACGTTAGACGTGAGAGGAGTTATTCTACTCTCTGCAGGAATATGACGTTTCCTGAGGAGGTAAACCCAAATAAGGCTGAAGCGATACTAAAAGATGGTATCCTGGAAATCCGGGTATCAAAGAAGACTCCAACGACAGGTAAAGGAAGAAAAATTTCGGTAAAATAATTGAAGAAAAGATGGCAGAGGTGAAATGATATGGCGAAGGTGAAGGTGTTCAGATGTAGAATATGTGGCGATCCTTATATAGGCACAGAGGCACCAAAACGATGTCCTTTTTGTGGTGCACAGCAACGATATTTCGTAGAGGCAAACGATTGGAATCCAGATGAATTCAATGTGACATTGAGTGAAGTATCACGTAAAAACCTTGAGGCAGCATTACAACTTGAGTTAGATAACACCGCTTTTTACAATTGTGCAAAAAACGCTGCGGAGAAAGCAAGCGATAACTATAGTATCGCGAAATTTAAGGCATTGATGAAAGTCGAACGCGAACACGCTTCTGCTATATCAAAATTCTTGAAGATAAGCCCGCCTGAGTTAGAAAAAGTGGCTTGTAGTGCAAATTCCCAGGCAAATACAAAAGAGGGCTGGGAGCGAGAGAACCGTGCGATAAAATCCTACGTAAAATTTAGCGAAGAGGCAACAGAGTCAAGAATGAAAGAGTTTTTCAGTGCATTGGTTGAGATTGAAACTGATCATCTTGATTTACATGCCGAAAATCTCCAACAACTACAAAGTAAAACAACACATTAAAAAAAAACAGTAGGGAAATGGGAAATGATTGGAAAATTACTGGAAGATGAATTGGAGGCTGTTCTTGAAACATTACCAGTTGAATTTTCAGTTCTTGATAAAAACGACGAAGTAATGGCATGGAATAAACATAAAACAAGAATATTTAAAAGACCAGAGGGAGCAGTGGGAAGGAATGCCCGCAAATGCCATCCTGAGAAAAGTCTTGCTAAGGTCGAGCAGATTTTGAATGAAATGAAAACTGGGAAACGAGACAAGGCAACCTTTTGGATCGACCTAGCTCTTGGCAAGGAGGGTGATAAACACAAAATATTGATTCAGTATTTTGCGCTTAGAGATGAAACCGGTAGATATCTTGGTTGTCTAGAGGCATCACAGGATATTACCGATATTAGGAAGATAACAGGAGAAAAAAGACTGCTTGATTAATCGAGGGTGAAAAATGTGGTAGACTATAGCATATACGATTTGGAGGATTTACTGCTCGCTGCATTGAAAAGCGAGGTTGATAGTAAAAATTTTTATCTAAAACTTGCAAAACGAGTAAACAATTATCTATTGAAAGATAAACTGAAATTTCTTGCAAAAGAGGAAGAACAACACAAAGTACTTATCGAAGAGATGTTTAAGCAAGAGTATCCTAGAAAAGATCTTACATTACCGAAAGAATCATCTGTACCACTTCCTGAGATAAACATAACTGATGAAGATGTTCCTATTAGTAAAATTCTTGGACAAGCCATGGAGGCAGAGAAGGCCGCGCATGATTTTTACCTGGAACTTTCAAAGTTTTTCGAAAAAGATGTGAAAATTAAAAACACATTGATGTATTTTGCAACTATGGAAATGGGCCATTATAAACTGTTAGAAGTTGAAAAGGAAAGCATGGAGAGTTATGAAATTGCTGATGAGTATTGGCCTATGATGCACATTGGACCATGATAAGAATTTGTATTATATTTGAAAGAGGTGATGAAATACTATGAAAAGTTTGAAAGGTACACAAACTGAGAAAAATCTCCTTGCAGCGTTTGCAGGGGAGTCACAAGCAAGAAATCGATATAGCTTTTTTGCTTCCAAGGCAAAAAAAGAAGGCTATGAACAAATTTCAGCGATTTTTCTGGAGACCGCAGATAATGAAAAAGAACATGCTGAGGTATTTTTTAAGCATCTGCAAGGTGGAATGGTAGAGATAACGGCGGAATATCCAGCGGGAATCATCGGAACTACTACAGAGAATCTATTAGAAGCTGCAGATGGCGAGAAAATGGAATGGGGAACACTTTATCCCAGTTTTGCATCTACCGCAGAAAAAGAAGGATTTCCAGAGGTTACTCAAAGTTTCAGAGAAATTGGAAAAGTCGAATCGCATCATGAAAAACGATATCGAAAACTCTTGGAAAATGTAGAGAAGAAAAGGGTCTTTAAAAGTGACAGAATAGTTAAATGGAAATGTAGAAACTGTGGATATGTCTTTGAGGGTAAAGAGCCACCGAAGAAATGTCCAGCGTGTAAACATCCACAGAGCTACTATGAAATCTTGGTTGAAAACTACTAGATTAGTTGTGGTGAACAAAAAATTAATAGAAAAATTGGGGGAATATATCTGACAGAAAAAATAAAGACAAAAGATGCAATAAAAACGGCAATACAAATGGAAAAGGATGGCTATTCTTTTTATAAAAAAGCAGCGACTCAGACTTCTAGTGAGATGGGGAGAACCATCTTTGAAAGTCTTGCTGATGACGAACTTGTTCACTTAGATGTTTTCCAGAAAATGTTTGAAGATAAGATTGGAAAAAATGAATGGAATGCTTTGATAAATTCCAGCAAGAAATTTGCCGATATACAAATATATCCAAAAGATCTTAAAACAATAGAGGGAGCCAATCCAGACACGAATGAACTAGATGCTCTTCGCATGGGAATGGACAGCGAGAAGGAAGCTGTTGAATATTATACAAAAATAAAAGAAAACGTTGCAGAGGATGAGGTGAAAAAAATAATTGACACGATAATTGACCAGGAAAAAAACCATTATTTAATACTTGAACAAGAGTTTGATCATCTCAGTAAAACTGGATATTGGTACGAAATGGATTATTTAGGTGGATAAAAAAAGAGGTGAAGAAGATGAACTCAGCCTTCAATGCTGATGCAGAACTAGACTGCGTTGGGTTATATTGTCCCATGCCAATCGCTATGACGAAGGAAGAAATTGACAAAATTAAGATTGGGCAGGTGCTAAAAATCGAAGCAGATGATCCAGCGGCTGAAGAAGATATTAAAAGATGGGCTAAGAGAACAGGACATGAGATTTTAAAGTTTGAAAAAAAAGGCACAATAATGACATTCTATATAAAAAAAACGAAATGAGATAAAAAAAACTATATGTAGGTGTAAAAAAATATGAAAGATGAAAACTCAATTCTATATGTGCAAACAACCGATATGCCTGAGAAACAATATTCACCTTTGGTTTTAGCTCAAACTGCAAAAATGATGGATATTAAACCACTGGTGTATTATCTAGGCACTGGATTGAAAATATTGATGCCTGGCCAGGCTGAAAAGATAAAACTTGGGAGTTTTCCAAGTGTTTTGGAGATGATTAACAAGACCCTTGAAATGGGAATTGAAATCTATGCCTGTGAAGCATCGAAACAGATGTTGGGTTTAGAAAAAGTTGAGTTGCTGCCTGGTGTAAAAATTGTAGGTGCAGGAACATTAAATGATCTTGCGCTTGAATCTGGTGCAACCATGTGGTTTTAATGGGGAACATATGAAGAGAATCTATCTTGATCATGCATCATCGATGCCAGTTGATCCGCGAGTATTCAAATTTGCAAAACCCTATCTTACAAAAGAATATGGAAATCCTTCATCTCTTTATTCACCTGGATTAGAAGCAAAACAAGCGATAGAGGAATCCCGTAAAAAAATTGCAGAATTCATTAATGCAGAGAATGAGAAATCTATAATTTTTACAAGTGGTGCAACAGAGTCTAACAATCTAGCTATACGGGGAACAGCACTTAGAAACCTAAACGATGGAAAAGAGGTTGCAGCGAGTGCTATAGAGCACATTTCGGTTCTCAATCCTATGAAGGAACTTCAGAAAAATGGTTTCACATTCAAAACCATTCCAGTTGATTCAACTGGCACAGTTGACCTTGAGAAACTTGAAAATTTGTTAACGAAGAACACCACGGTGACGTCAATAATGTATGCAAACAATGAGATTGGCACTATAGAGCCCATTAAAGAGATACGTAAAATTGTTCATGGTAAGGGGAGATATTTACACGTCGACGCAACAGCGGCTGCAGGATTTTTACCGATTGATGTACAAGATGAAGGAATAGATCTAATGACTTTATCATCTAATGATTTATATGGGCCAAGAGGCGCAGGTGCACTGTATGTAAAACCCGGAGTTAAAATTCAATCTATTATGCCTGGTGGTGGACAGGAGCGCGGATTGAGATCAGGGACTGAAAACGTGTTTGCCATTGCTGGGATGGGGGAAGCAGCACGGATAGCTAAGAAAGAAATGAAAGAGGAAAGCGCTAGACTTAGGAAGATACGGGATAAACTAATCAATGGAATTAAGAAAATTGATGAAGCTTATCTTACTGGTCACCCTATACAGAGACTTCCTCATCATGCAAGTTTTCGATTTAGTCATATTGAAGGAGAGAGCATATTATTGAACATGGATATGTACAATATTCAAGTGGCAACTGGATCGGCCTGTTCTCATAAAACATTGGAGCCATCGCATGTTCTATTGGCAATAGGATTGAAACATGAAGAGGCTCATGGATCAGTAGTATTGACTCTAGGGCGTTCCAACAGTATTGAACAAGTGCCGTTTATAGTGGAAGCCCTGAGGGACACGGTACAGAGATTGAGGGCGCTTTCACCACTGGTAAAAGAGAGGTGATATATATCGCAGAATTTGGTTATAGTAAAAAGGTTATGGAACATTTTATGAATCCCAAAAATGTAGGTGTAATAGAAAACCCTGATGGATATGGTAAAGTTGGAAACCCAGTCTGTGGGGACCTAATGGAGATATTCATTAAGGTTAAAGACGACATTATTACTGATATAAAATTCAAAACTTTTGGTTGTGGCTCGGCCATTGCAACAAGCAGCATGGTGACTGAGCTTGCTAAAGGTAAACACATTGATGAGGCAATCAAGATAACACGTAGTAATGTTGCTGATGAACTTGATGGTTTGCCGCCTCAAAAGATGCATTGCTCCAATTTGGCAGCTGATGCACTTCATGAGGCAATAAAAGATTATAAAAACAAAAAGAAGAAGTAAAAAATATTGGAGGTGGATTATGACAAAATTAAGAGAAATCTATAAATGTAATATTTGTGGAAATATTGTAGAGGTATTGCATGCAGATATTGGCGAGCTGGTCTGCTGTGGAGAACCAATGGAACTTATGAAGGAAAAAACTGAAGATTCATCAATTGAGAAACATGTTCCCTACATAGAAAAGACAGAAAACGGTGTTCTCGTAAAAGTTGGTCAAAATCAAGATCATCCAATGGAAGAGAAACACTATATTGAGTGGATTCAAGTTATTGCTGATGGTGTATCGTATAGAAAATTCTTAAAGCCGGGTGATAAACCACAAGCTGAATTTGAAATCAAAGCTAACATGGTAGAGGCACGGGAATACTGCAATATTCATGGTTTGTGGAAATCCTAGCGCCTTTTGAGTTTTTACAACTATTAAATTTTGTTACGAAGAGGATTAGTATGGCGAAGAGAAAGATTATAAAAATCGATGAAGAAAAATGTAATGGATGCGGTGTTTGTATTCCTAATTGTCCTGAAGGTGCATTACAAATAATAGACGACAAAGCACGACTTATTAGCGATATTTTTTGCGATGGTCTGGGAGC
>CP070798.1:1187622-1197940 GCA_020343515.1 Thermoplasmatales archaeon
TCTCTTAGTACTAATACTGCTATACCGATAATTAACAGGGGAGATCTAGTATTGCTAACTGTTAATGCAAGTTCGACTTTTAGCCCTGGTTTAGCTGAAAGAACGGACATATGGGGTAGCATTATTCCAGAGATTGGGTCCTGGGGTATAATCGCTTTTAGGACACCTTCAACATATGCAAATGAAGTATTAGGTCTACAATAAAAATAGTGTATCAGTTGGTTAAACTTTCCATACAACCTAAAAATACTGATAATTTAGATTAATTTACTTCATTTTCAATTTTTTCCTTCTTTTAGATGGCATTAAAAAAACCTAACATTTTTATGCTCTTCTTCGTTTTATAATTTTAATTTATTATAACACCAGCTATTCCATTCCATTGATTACCAAAAAATAGAGGGGGATGGTAGACTAGGGGGACAGGATGTCAACTACGGTAAAATTATTTATAACTAAAGAGGCCTCAATGGGCATAGGTTCTTTGATAATTTTCGTGGCCATGATGTTGGTCGCTGGAGTGGCTGCTACTGTAGTTATTCAAACAATGAACTCAATGCAACAACAAGCGTTAGAGACTGGTAGAGAAACCATCAGGGATATTGCGAATGGCATCGAAGTTACTCATGTATCTGGTAAAATAAATGGAATTAATATCACTCAGATGGCAATATTTGTTAGTCCAATTGTAGGTTCCGATGCTGTTGACCTTAGCCAATCTCATATAGATCTTTCTGACACTGATAAAAAAGTAATTTTATACTACGATAGTAATTATTTTAATGATAGCCTTTCATATGGCTTATTCAATACTATGGATATAAGCGGTCTTGATTCATCCTCTTATGGCATAATACTAATCAGGGATATCGATAGTTCTTGTAGCTTTACTTCTCCAGTTATAAACAACCGGGATATAGTAGTTTTAATGATTAATACCTCAGCTTGTTTCGGCGACGGCTCTCCCCCATCAGGTATGGGAACCCGTACCGAAGTGTCAGGTGGTGTCTATCCCGAGGTTGGTGTGCGCGGATTGATACGATTTACTACACCACCTGCCTACACAGGTAACATCGTCGATCTACAATGATAAAAATAGTTTTTAGATATCTCCTTCGAAACCCTACATTCCCAGAAACTCAGTTAACCCAATATTTATCCCTGTACCTATTATTGCGACAATCCACACCAGAAGAACAAAATGAAAGAGAGTTATGTATTTATGTCCCCCTCTTAGTACTTTGATTGTAAACGCAATTATAAAACAATGAATTAACAAAACAAAAAAAACTATTATGAAGGCATTTGATATAGCCTCCTCAGATATAGCTCGCAATATAGGCATCTGGACCCCTACAGCTTTGAAAGGATCACCGGCTGCTTGGGTTATATTATTCATGTGTCTCGAGATAACAAGAGTCACGTATATGGTAAGAGTTAATCCTAGGGTAATAGCGTAGAAAAGGGCATTGCCGGTCTTTAAAATTGTTAATTTTTTAAAACGTAGATTCTTGATTTTCCTCATGTTTTCGACGATCATATTTGATGTTAAACGTGGGTTAGCTGCTGCAAATGTGGCTTCTCTGAATATCTCGCTGAATCGTTGTATTAAATTGCTATGTGTCTCAACTCCAAACCATTCCCAAGAAGTGCTGTCATCGATCCTTGTTTTTAAACGTTTAGAGAGCCTCCCTATATTCTCAGATAGGATTCCATAATCTCGTCTACTTAGATAATAAACTGATTCTCTTATCTTTCCTCCTCTCATGGTTGCTATTGACCCCAAAGAAGGAAGAAACCCCATGAAATTTTTTTCTCTTCGTGAAATCTTTTCTTCCTCCAATAACATCATAATCCCAGGGATTATTAACGGCGTAAGAGATATAGCAACAAGTATTTCAAAAGAAATATTTTGTAAAAAAGATATTGCTAAAACATATTTCGTAAATAAGAGTATACCACCTATGGAAATTACAGAAAAAACAGAGAGTCTAAAAACATTATCTACCTTTTTTTCCTCATAGCTTTTTTTACCGGTTGTATGCCACAACTCATCCTTTGGAACAAACGAGTGTACAAAATAGAGGAGAAAAACCTCAGAAATTATAAAAACAAAACAGGATACATAAAAATACGTACCAAGGTCTCCGCCAGCGATCGCAGGGGCAATAATGCCAAAAACCATTAAGAATCCAATAGCGGTGAGCAAGGCTACATAAATTTCATTCAGAAGGGTTATAACTTCATTGCTTGACTCATACATAGTTATATACTCCTCCATAACTCCTCCTTGCTCCTGTTCTACGAAATCCCGATGGTTTACACCACTCGACACACTCTGATTGAATCGATCCAGAAAATCTTTGAGTATCTTACTTGGTGTTCGCTCTGAAATAAATCGAAAGGCATTCTCCATTGACACCTTCCAGGTGGTGGACAGCTTAGCGATTTTTCTTATTTCTTCCCCTAGATAGCCATAAACTTTTTTCCCACCTACCACATTTATTATATCTTTCAGTCCTAGATCCGAAATGGCTAAAACCCTTAGATGTGTTATAAAAAAATGCATACTTTCGTTGATTTCTACTTCTTTGTTCTTCCAAGTGATATACGGATGTAATACTCCAAGTATTATAATTATAATTCCGCCAAAGGGAAATAGAACTGGAATTACTGCTAATGGTATAGAAAAAATATCTAAAATGGATGGCAAAAAAAAGACCAACGATCCTAATATTATTAATGGAAATAAAATCTTTTTAAAATAATTTTCTGGGCTTTCGACACTCTTGTAAGCAATGCGGAATTCCTTTTTTATTCTACCTTTCTTTTTCTTCTTTTTAGAAATAATCTTAAACCGTTTTAGTATCCCTTTTTCTTCATTCATTCTCTACACTAAGTCTCTACAGATAATATCCCTGTCTTTTTCCTATAGAAATTCCAAACAAATTCAGTTACCTCATAATAGTCCTCCACATCTCCCTCCACCAATCTCTTCAGCAGTTGTGTTCGATATTTATGTTCATCATAGATATCTGTCGTATGTTTATACCCTGCCATCCTCGCGATTTTTTCCTCCAATATGTAACTATTTCTATCCGCCCTGAAGAAATATATATCATCGAGGGGATTCCATTCAAAAGCTGTACGTGACATTATAGCGTCTAGTTCCCTGTTATACGACTCGATCTCTTCGATAGATAGACATCTCCTAATCTTTTTACCCTTCCGTTGTATTGCACGTTGAATGACAACCACGTTGAGGTTATCCATAAAGGTTTTCGGAACCTTAATGGGTTCCCCAACGAATCGCTGTACGACTTGTTTTACGGATCCTGCATGAAAGGTGGTTAAACATGGATGACCAGTTTGCATAGCCTGAAATAATATTCTTCCTTCTACTCCTCTGATCTCACCAGGTATAACGTAATCAGGTCTGGACCGTAACGCAGCTTTCAGAAGTACAAAAAGGTCCACTCTCCCCTCTTCTGGCCCATATTCTTTAGTTAACAATTGTTGCCACACAGGATGCGGTACATGCATCTCAGGAGTGTTCTCTGCTGTATATATCTTTCTCGTGGGCGGTATAAATGGGACTATGGCATTCAAAGTAGTTGTTTTCCCACTTGCTGTCTCGCCACATACAAACACGTTAAGCCCAAATTCTAAGCAAAGCCATAGATACGCAGCGATTTCAGATGAGATAGTATTCCATTTAATGAGCTGGGTTACACTAATTGGTGTTTCACTAAACTTTCGAATAGTCATGGTAGGTCCTTTGAGGCTTACATCGTCGCTGTAAATAATATTGACTCTACTTCCATCAGGTAACGTACCATCGGCGATGGGTTTCCCTATACTTACTGGGCTTCCTATTTTTTCACTCATACTTCGTGTAAATGAAGGTGCAGAGTCTGTATCTATTTTTACATTTGTCTTAATCATATCAAAAACTTTGTGTACAAGATGGACTGCTTCCCCAGGAATGACATGGATATCTTCTAGATAGGGATCTCTCATAAAACATTCAAGTGCGCCACCACCAATTATATCTCTTATCAAGGCAAACTCAAGTTTGAGCTTTTCATCATAAGTAACCATTATTTTTCTAGCGGTTAATCTACTAAATAACCCCCTTCCTGATATAACATCACTGCCTTCGGTATCTCCTACAATAGTAAGCTCGTCGATAATTTCTTTAATAATCTCTCTCAACTCATTATCGTCTTTTGCATCTTTTTTGTACGGAACTTTTTCTAGAATTAAATCCAGTATCTCCTTATATATCCCCCTCTCTTTATCATTTAAAACTGGTTCAATAACATGGTACTCTGGTTCGTCCATGTCCGCAGCTCTGTATACATGAACGAATATAGAGCCTTTTGTAGGATATATTACATTGGGATATTTCTCATTTTTCAAATCAAAAGGTAATTTCTTATAAAAGGTAAGTGTTTTATCTACCCGTGATCTTATATTTTTATTATATTCCTCAAGATAAATTTTAAGGTTTTCATTTTCGTTTATTATTTTCTTTATTTCCTCTTTATCCATTATTGTCATATTATCTTCTGTTTTTTTAGAATGCCACGTGGGTGGATTCAATGCACATTCCAATTTTTGGTTTCACGAAAAAAGCTGTTGCATGTTGATATCTATATTGTGCACCAGTAAACTTATGAAGATATATTTGATGTGATACGCCGACCCCTGGTATATTTGCCAGTGCGAGTTCAAAATGCATATCTGAGGTTAACATAAATTTCTGATGGATTTTTTGGTCCCATTCATTTGGGTTAGCCGTTAGGACTATTATCTTCCCAACGCCCATCCATCTGGTAAAAAAATTAAGAAGATCACCTAAATTCTCATAATTAAGGCTTTCATTTAATAGAGTCGAAATTGAATCTATAAATATTGCCTCTGACTCAAATAACTTCTTACAAGTAAATAATTTTTCGAGGAAGGTTTCTTTGGGTAGACTCTCTCCTAAGATAGATTCTGTAGAGATAAAAAAAAGCTGTCCTTTCAGCAAATATTTTCTAACATGGTAACTTAAAGAGCTCATTTGCCGTATGAAGCTTTTTACAGTGAACTGGGTGGAAAGATAAGAACAGGTATGTCCATTTTCTAAAAAACTATAGCAAAATCTCTGGCAAAGAACACTTTTACCTGCGCCCTCTGCTCCCTCCATAAACACCGTTGTACCTTCTGATATCTCCCGTCCAAATTTTTCAGCGAACCCATCTGTCATCCCATCTCTTATTAATTCAATAGATTTTGTTTTAGGCATATTTTTTCCCTCCTTTTAAATGGTAAATTGAAAGGTATCAGCTACTGCATAGGGGCCAATCACCCTAAGCTGATGCGTGCCTGCTGAGATCGTAGTATTATCCACCTGTATCTCAGCAACATCAGAAGTATAAATATGGGCAGGTGTAAGGTTATAGTTGTTTTTCGGCAGAATATCTCCATCTACAAATATTTGAAAAGTCTCGTTATCCGTTGGAAGTTTACTCTTTCCAATATTTTTTAGATAAAATATGTAAACCCCTCCTGTATCAGGTATGTTTTCAGGATCATTAATAATCTTAAAATCTGTATCAATTTCTTCTGTTAATCGCTCTCCTCTATCAGAAAAACTGCTGGTAACATCCGTAATTATTGCAACAAAAACACCTGATACTACTCCTGCAATAGAAACAGCAGCGACAAAGAATACTATATGCGTGCCCGTAAGGCTAAACCCCATATTCTCCTCCTATTTATATGACATGTTCCTCATAGTCTGATACACCGTTTTCTGTAATTGCCTTAATCCTTAGTAACCCACTTCCGGTTAAATTAAGTGTGAAAATCACTTCTTTTTCCGGATACAAGTAAGATTCGGAGCAATTAAATCGTTCTTTTACACCATTTATTAACATGGTAAAATCAGTGGTTTCTAAAGTTATACAACCCGTGTTTTTCATAGTAATATTAAGATCATAGTAAATGCCACTTGTATTTGTTACATTAGTGATATTTATATTAGTATGAAACCTCTCTACTGCCCTGTCTTCCATGTTTTTAAATGCTTCATGATAATCAGAAATTGTAGGTAGAACCCCTCCACTGAAAATTGTAATCATCATAATGCAAGAACCACCTAAAACGGCAGTTGCTACGATTGTTGAGAAACCCATTTTGTATATCCCCTCCTATTGTCTATTTGAATCCTCACCCTACTCTGGGTATGTACTCTATTCATCACGAGTTAAAGGATAGTTAAATCCTATTCAGTAGCGCTTAGATTTTTTGTCATTTTATTGATCTTTCTTTCTATTCTGTGTAGAAAATAGTTATCTGGCTGTCCTCCTTTGAGACGCTGGATAAACAATAACGACTGAATATGATCATTTGCCTGTAACTCTTTCTTCTCAGCAGTTTCCTTATGCTTTTTCTCCTCAGTTACCCCTTCAGAGTACTCAATCAAGTTCGTGACAATCTTATCTGAAATCCATCCAATGTCAACATAGTAGTCCAACACGTTTGATAGATTATCTT
The DNA here is from genome assembly GCA_020343515.1 of Thermoplasmatales archaeon. Lineage (GTDB taxonomy): Archaea > Thermoplasmatota > E2 > DHVEG-1 > DHVEG-1 > JAGLML01. The sequence continues at coordinate 1,194,169 of CP070798.1, forward strand.
TTCCAACCTTATCCACTAGAAATTGTAGCCATTTCATTAATACAACAACCCTCTCAGGATCATTCGGAATCTCTTGCAAAGCAGGGGCTTTTGCTCCGTACTGGGGAACAGAAATTTTTTCTGGTATATGAATATCCTCCGGCGTAACAATTTTCCCCACAGAGTCCCTAGGATACTCAACCTTAGTATCCTCGATTCTTTTTATTCTATTACCCAAGTTCTCTATTGTCTTAAAAACCTTCTCTACATCTTCATCTTTTGTGTTATCTATGCTTTCCATATGTGGAGTCACTTCTTTTTTTTCTTGAGGATGATGATCAGTATAAGAATATTTCCGGGTTTGAATTTCTTTCTTTATAATTTCTACAAGTTCATAGAGCTGGCTGTTACTAAGCTTTATGCCAGCATCCTTTAATTTTTCTTTTATTTTATCTGCAATGAAAGCCGGTATAACGTTGCTTTCAACAAGAGTATACAGTTCATTTCCTAATTCAAAATCATTTAAGGTTTTCTCTTTTGTTTGTTCATCATCCATCTTTTTTACCCTCCCATATTATTGCTTGATAAAGTACCCATTTTTACACTTTCAATAGCTCTCTCAACTATTTCATCCAATTTTCTTCTTTCTAAAACAAACTCCAACGCTCCCTCAATGACCCCTTCGATATCTTCCACTTCAGTAAAATCTTTAAAATTATCTTCATTAAGATCTATTTTTCCAACAAGAGACTCCAAATTATCCAACCTTGTCTTCAATGAATCGATTTCTTTGTCAAAATTTTCCAATACATCAAGCCTTTTTTTTGTGACTTTTGAAAGACCAACAAAGGGATTCATTTGTCCAGAAACAATTTCGTATAAACCGATAAGGTCATTCATATCTTCCGATATTGATCCTACCTTTTCCCCTAATTCCCTAATCAAATCATTATTTTCCTTTATTCGGGAATCTAAATCTTTTCTATCCTGTATTTCTTTTTCCGTTGTTTTATCTTTTTTTTCTGAAGATTCCGACGTATTTTCTATAGATTTTTCTTCCTCAGATAAAATATCGTCAGTTGCATTCGTGGGTTCACTGTCTTCTAAGTCCTCATCTTCACTCTCTGGCTCTAGCTTTATGATGCGCCGTATATTGTTTTTGCTGTCGTCGGTTAATTGATTATTCTGTTGATCTCGTTCTTTTTTTTCTAGTTCAGCATCAATTTCTTTTATCTTAGAGTCAGAATCAGAAGCCCTCTCCTGTGCTAGTTTTTTATCCTTTTTGCCAGAATCTCCCAGACTTGACTCTACGTCAACCCCCTCCTCTAAGTTATTTATACTACTGTTGTAATCTTTAAACAATAGCCATATATTCATATATATACTTTTCTCTTTACTTCGGTACCATTTATCATAGATAATTCATAAATGTTTCATAGTACGAAATTCCATGCTTTTGATGAAAAAGATTGTAATTGTTTGTTTCCAACATTTTAAGGATACTCAAGAATCAAATAAGACACGCATAAAACAAAAAAAGGATTTGATAATAGGTACTAACGATATAATAAGTTTAAAAGGTTTAAAAGAGAGAAAAATGAAAAAATGAGAAAAATAGAATTTTGATTATTGTGAGACCGTTGTTTTGTGATTTTTAGTACATCTGAATTATTCTATTTTCAAATACAGCAGGCGTTCTCAAAAAGTATACTGCGTCTAATCCAATCTCAGGTATTACATTTCCCCAAACGTCCGCCCTTGGACCAACCCCAACGCTCTGCGTTGCAGCTGTAAGATTTACTATAATAAACGCTGTATCACCAAAATTCATACCACCGGTTCCGAATATTGAGTTATCTGCGTCATGTATGACGATTATGCCAAAGTTGCTAGCATTTAGTAATGAGTGATCCAATGTACGGAATACTCCGTCTGAACTCACGTTTTTTGAAACAATGTTTGCATCGTATGCTAATACTGTCATGTTGTCGATTTGGAGAGTTATTACAACGTTTTGCAAAGCGATATATGGGGAACCTGCTGTAAGTGTCATAACCATGGCCATGAATTCAATATATGTTTTGTTTTCGTTTGTATACCCAACAATATCTTTTACTTCTAATCCACCTGAAACCTCCTGTATGGTTTCAGCACCTACCTTGTAAGCCCTCTCTTGCAATGTTTGACTTGTTTGGATAAGTACGCTTGCTGCAACTGCTGCCACTAAAACCATTGCAATAAAAATGATCATCGTTCCAATACCCATCATACCCTTTTTATCAATTATTAGGGATTTTTTATTTTTCTTTCCTGTTGCTTCTTTTATACATCGTGGTTTTATTGCAATTATAGTGTTTATTCTTAGGCACCCTAATCCCTGCTTAGAATTAATTAGTACAAAACCATCGTTATAGTCAACGTCTTCTAGGACGCCAGAAACTACACTCGCTCTTTCTTCACCTGGTTCTTTCGTAACTATTTTACAGTACTTTCCCACTAGCCTTTCCATATATTTCTTTTCCATTTTTTTCACCTTCTTTCACTTCAATTCCCGTGATTTTTTATAGCACGGTAATGGTTTTCACGCATACTGTTCCCAAGTGACACTATTTAAAGCTTTGCCGGTGGAAAAACAAATTGCAAATATCACAAATTGACATTTTTACATTCATCTAGAAGGCTTTAAAGAAAAAACGGATCAAGACTGTTCATCTCACTTATTTTTATCTATAGTAGGTAACAATTGTATAATAAGATTTATATATTATTTCTATCGAAATAACTATGTAAAATGGCAAATATATACAACAACGAAGGAATCACCGGAATTGCAGCCGCGATACTACTAGCTGGCATCATATTAATAGCAGGAGCCGCCGCATCAATTACAATGAGCAATTCAAAAGGAGAAACAGAAAAAGATTATAAACAAATGATGAACGAAGCATTAGATGAAATTTCCATATATTTACAAATCAAAGATGTAATAGGAAAATACTATTCTATAGAAGGAGAGAAACGTATTCAAAAAATCGCCATACTAATCAAACCACTCTTCTCCACTAACATTGATACATCCAAATTATTAATACAACTATTCAATGGAAAACAAATACAAATGCTATACTATAGCGGAAATGCAGAATTCATCCACTCCTATCCACTCTTTGAACACTCTCTCTGGAACAACCAGAATGAAAACAACTTCGGTCTTGTGGTCACCCTTGACAAAGATAAATCGTTAGTCGACTACAGCATCATCAATGACCATACAGATATGGCATATATCACCATAAAACTTTCAGAAGATTTTCAACTGAAAAATGGAGATTCTATCCAAATAACTCTATTCCCATCAACAGGCGTAGAAAGAACAGTCTCAATAGAAGCCCCAGCACCTCTTACACCAATCGTTTCTCTTCACTAAAATCTCATATCCTCATTCTTCATCTTCTACTTTTTTAGTTTTAAGGGCATCATCATACCTATCAAGAACTTTATCAATCTCTTCATATAGTTTAAGTCGTTCCGTCAAAATCGTCTGCTCTTCTTCACTCTCCTCGACAAATCCTATTTCTTTTTCTTCTCTTTCCCTTTCATCCCCAAGTTCACCTACGATAGATTTTCTGCTCTCAAAGTCGATAGACTCGTCTATTAAACTCTTCTGCGGTTGTTGACGAGGTGTAAAATCCTTCTCTGTTTCCAACTGTGCAATCATTTTGGTATTCTCTTCTATTTCCCTTCGTTTCTGCTCTAATTCCGTTTGTAACCTTCCAACACTTTCCGTCTTCTC
>CP070798.1:1198040-1207971 GCA_020343515.1 Thermoplasmatales archaeon
GCTGAAAGATTGGTCTAAGTAGAAGTATGCATGCGAAAAGTCATTATAGGTTAGTTTATGCCTCTTGAGGGAAAAATAAATCTCCTTTTTCAATCCCTTTTTATCCTCCCACAAACCTTTAGTTGGTTTTATAAAGATAGTGAGGATACGGAAGTTTAGTTTGAATATCCAATGAGAGAAAGAATTACATGGAGCAAAAGAAAGTATATCGATTAAACAAGGATGATAACACAGCAATTCAATTATTTATCAAGTTAGGTATGTCAACAAATGTTGCTAAAACATTAATATACATTTCACAGGTTGGGGAATGCAGTTCCAGTGATATTGAACATGGGGCGAATATGTATCAACCTGGTGTTAGCGAAGCATTGCAAGAACTACGTAAAAGAGGATGTGTTAAAAGGCAGAATTTTAAAAAGAAAAGAAGAGGCAGACCAGTTTGTGTTTATAAATATATGGCGGATTTATCTGAAATATTGAAAGTTTTTGAGCAGAAAAAATTACAAGAGCTTGAGAGTGCCAAAAGGGATGTATCAAAACTTAAAAGTTATATTGCATGTAGATAAATTCTAACCTTTTTCTATTCCCACATCAAACTCTAACAAAATAACCTCATTTTCAATCCCTTTTTATTATGAAAATATGTGAGTAAAAATTAACATTTGATACAAATGTATAGACGGTTCAATGAAAGTGTGTTTACTTTCAGAAATAACTTCTTGTATGGGATTGCTTTTGATCCCTATCATTCTTCATTTTCTCTAAGTATTTTATTTTCGACATGTTCGAGGATGTCTTCTATGTCAATATTATGGTCTTTTGCTACTAACAGTGCAGCAACCTCTGGAAGAATATTCTTTTCTGACGCCTTCTGTATTACCTCATCGACGATTTCTTCAGGATATCGATTTGTCTTTTCGCCAATGCGATGCACAATTGCATACATCACATTATTTTTTTCCCCTTTGTCTTTTTTCATAAATATTGTTTTTGAAGGAGAAAAACCAATGGGAACATTGATTTTTTCAACACTAAAACTTGGAGTTAACCCCCCATCTTTTTTTATCAACAGTTTTTGTTCTAAGGCATGATCTACAAATTGGCGCGCTTCTTTGGCAGAAAACCAGCCTAATTCAAGAGATAAAGGAAGGTAAATCTCTGATTCTTTTAACTTGTTTTTTCCGCTACGTTTGAACAAAAAGGCGATAATGATTTTTTCCTCAAATTCCATTTCTATGTGCCTCTTTTATTTCGTTTATATCTATCAATAACCCTGCAACGCCAAGTGTCTTCCAATAAGGAAAATTTTCTGGGCTTGACTCATATGCATACATTTTATATTTTGCACATAAATCTTTTAGATGGCTACTGAATTTAAAATCGTTTTCTATATGATTTTTGCTAGTGAAATTTACCAGGCCATCAATGTAATCCAATAATGAGAAATCGACACCGTACATATTATGAGTTGTAGTATCAATATCGGTATAAATCCTGCTTTCTGTAATCTCTTTTATGCTGGGAACATGTAGATCCGGCCATAATTTTTTCCTTACTGTGATATTAGCTGCGCCCGCCATCACTGTATCAACAATGTCGCCTAGAACACGTGGACCTGCATCAACCCATATCTTTTGAAATTCTGATATTTTTGGATATAGGCATAGATTCGGCCTATTTTTTTCTATACCGTCCAGGTCTAAGATATATATTTGCCCCTCCTTATTGACTAGCTTCCTCGTCTCATCGAGAGATAGTAGGTCTCCCTTTTCTGTTATTATTTTTCTTTTTTTTAATCGAATAAAAGGAATGATTTCCATAGACACATAAATTACTTACCCCAATAAAAATCTTTCAGGGTGTTCCCAATAAAAATAAGAAAAGAGTTTGAACAAATTTTTTATCGTCCTAAACGTTTTTCTGTTTCAGCAATTTTCAGCCTTGTTTTTACAACGGTGTCAGGATTGAGGGATATACTATCAATGCCTTGCTCAACCAAGAATTCTGCAAACTCAGGGAAGTCAGATGGTGCCTGCCCACAAATGCCAACTTTTCTCCTCGGCTTATGATTGTGTGCAACGTTAATAACTTGTGAAACCAGCCGTTTTACTGCATCGTTTCTCTCATCAAAAATGTGTGCAACAAGATCCGAATCTCTGTCAAGACCAAGCGTAAGTTGCGTTAGATCATTTGAACCAATGCTGAACCCATCAAAAATATCTGCGAATTGATCTGCAACTACCACATTTGAAGGAATCTCACACATTACGTATATTTCTAACCCGTTTTCTCCTTGTTTCAATCCAAACTCTTTCATTATTTCTATAACCTTACGTCCTTCATCAGGAGTACGGCAAAACGGAACCATAGGCTTTACGTTTATAAGCCCCATCTCCTCCCTAACCTTCTTAACTGCCTTACATTCTAATCCAAATGCGGCTTTGAATTTCTCGTCATAATATCTAGAAGCCCCCCTCCATCCAATCATAGGATTATGTTCTTCTGGTTCGTAAAGGTATCCTGCAATAAGATTTGCATACTCGTTGGTTTTAAAATCAGATAAACGTACAATGACCTCATTGGGGTAGAAACCAGATGCTATCTTTGCAATGCCTCGCGCTAGCGTATCCACAAAGAATTCTACTTTATCTTCATAACTGGTACTTTTTTCATCGATTTTTTGGATAACATCTGCCACTTTTGGATCATCATGTGCCTTCTCTTTTAATTGGTTATATTCTAGAAGTGCCAATGGATGAATACCAATATGGGAGTTAATAATAAATTCCTCTCTTGCAAGACCGACGCCGTTATTCGGTATTTGCCCCTGTTGAAATGCCTTCTCCGGAACCCCTACGTTCATCATAATTTTTGTTTTCGTCTCTGGGAGGTCATCTAATTTCACTTCATCAACTCTGAATTTTAATAAACCTTCATATATTCTGCCAATACCTTCTGAACAATCAATGGTTACGTTTGAACCCTTAGCAATTCTTGAAGTGCCCTCACCTGTACCTATAACACAAGGAATGCCCAGCTCCCTAGAAATTATTGCAGCGTGACAGGTGCGCCCTCCCCTATTGGTCACTATTGCACTTGCAACTTTCATAATAGGCTCCCAATCAGGGTCAGTCATATCTGTGATCAAAACCTGCCCCTTTTGAAAGTTGCTAATGTCTTTTGCATCTTCAATTATGTTTGCTTCTCCTTGACCAATCTTGCTACCCACTGCTTCACCTTCAACAAGTAGGTTTCCTTTTTCTTCCAGCACATATGTACTTAACAATGCAACATCTTTTTGAGAATGAACGGTTTCAGGGCGTGCTTGTACGATAAATAGCTCACCAGTATTGCCATCCTTGGCCCACTCGATGTCCATCGGTTTTTGATAGTGTTCCTCTATAATACATGCCCATCTTGCCAGCGTAAGTAATTCATCATCAGTAATGACAAACCTTTTTTTGTCTTCCTCATTCACCAACTCCTGTTTAGTCCCTCTCTTTCCATATATCATACGTTTTTCTTTTGAACCAATTTTTTTCTCAAGAATAGGTTTAAAACCATTCTTCAATGTTGGTTTAAAAACGTAAAACTGATCCGGATTTACTGCACCTTGCACAACATTTTCTCCAAGGCCATATGCTCCAGTAATGTATACAGCGTCTTGAAAACCACTCTCTGTATCTATAGAGAATATAACACCTGCTGATGCAAGATCAGATCGAACCATCTTTTGTACCCCAACAGATATGTATACACTAAAATGATCAAATCCTTTGTCTACTCTGTATGATATTGCTCTATTGGTAAAGAGAGACGCAAAACAATCTCTTACCCTTTTTACAAGTTCATCTTCGCCTCTAACATTAAGATACGTCTCTTGTTGCCCTGCGAAACTTGCATCAGGTAGATCCTCTGCAGTTGCACTACTTCTCACTGCAACATCAGTGTTTTTACCATAACGTTTTTCTATAGATCGATAATGTTTCCGGATTTCTTTATCTAATTCAGCAGGAATAGGAGTATTTTTGATAAGACTCCTGATTTTTTGCCCGCGTTCTGCCAGATTTTTGACATCATGGGTATCAAGATCTGAGAGTATTTCTCGAATTTTTAGATCTACACCTGCTTTTTCGATCATATGCTTGTATGCATAGGCAGTTATAGCAAAACCAGAGGGTACACTGACTCCTTTTTCACCGAGGTTTCTTATCATTTCCCCTAGAGACGCATTTTTTCCGCCAACTAATGGAACATCTCCAATACCTAGTTCTTCAAACCATTTTATAAATACTTGTTCCATAGATCCGCCTTCTATTCGCCTTGATATATGAGTTATTCGTTTATCGGGAAGCTGACATCTGTAACTATATTAAAAACCTTGCCCCCTCAGTCACCTGGTATAACTCCCACTTATTCTTTAATATAAGCATACTTCAATTTATCTAAAAAAGCCGCTCTCTTTCGGTACAATCGTTTTAACCTTCGACTGTATTTTTTTAATAAAATAAATGAGAAAAGAAGCGGAGCAGCAATAGTTACATCACAGTATACAACAACATTGTTTTTCAATTTATTTGATTTAATTTTCTTCCATGATATCGCCTCTGAAGGTGTTGCACCTGAGAGGCCTCCCCAGTGAGGAGCATCTGCAGTGATTTGAATAAAATAATCGTGTCCTCCTCTGTCTATGTTTATCAACTGACTTAACATTGGTTGCGTCTGCATATAAAAATTCTTAGGAGCTCCACCACCCAGTTCAACAGCACCTGTTTTTTTGCTATTGAACACGATTGCTGTCGACTCTAGAACATCCAAATCTGTATCTATAACTACGTCATTATTCGACATTTTAAGTAAAGCTAGATTCATACCAATAGATGAGTCACCGGGAGATGGGGTAAATATCGGTACATCATATTTTGTGGCAGTAGCAATTATAGAATAATCTGGTTTTTTTCCTTTTATTAATAATTGTTTACCGAGATAGTTATGCAGACATGCCGTTGAGACCGTTCCATCTGGTAAAAAGCCCTTTACTACTTTTTGTACAAACTCATCTGTTTTTAACAGCGTTTCTTTGGGTAAAAAAATATCATATATCCTAACAATCCCGTTTTTTAATAAATCTGTATCGTCTGCCCTGAAATCTCCTTGGTAAATCGGCAAATCAAGAGCAAAATGCAGATCATGATACAAATTTGCGCCAGTGGAAATAATAAAATCAATCAGCCCTTTTTTTATCAATTGATTGATAAAACCACCAAGTCCCGTTGGAGTTAACGCACCGGAGAGTGTAAGACAAATCGTAGCATCTTCTTTGATCATGTTTTCATATACCTTACATGCTTCAACTAGCCTCCCTCCGTTGTATGCCTCTGAGTTGGCATAATAATTAACCAAATCTAAAATGTCCATGTTTGTAATCTTTGGTGTTTTTGGGTAAATCCTTGGTTTTTGTAAGTAACTACTACCTTTTTTCATCTGGGTTTTACTCCTCTAAAAATACTGCTACTGCTATAACAGTTGTCCAGAGCCCATTTTTATCACCCCTCGCTGTCTGTGTTATGCTTTGAGTTCGTACGAACCTCCCGCTCATTTTGTACTCCTGTTTTCTTTCATCCCATGCTTTATCAGGATCGAACTCTAGCCCAAGTGTCGTAGCGAGCATTGTCGCCGCAAGATCCTCGGCGTAATCACCTAATTTTTTATTTGTTTCACCAAAACTATGATGCTCAGATATGTAACCATGTGAATTTTTTTCCCGCGGGGTTGCCGCGCCTATAGCTGCACCTAACAATCTGTTCGGCTCATTTGTACTATTTCGGGATAAAACACAATATGTTATCTGACCCGGCTTAAGAAGCCCTATTCCTTTTTCTCTTGAAATTATCATGCAGTCAATAGGAATAATGCTGGAAACATTAACCAGGTTACTTTTTTCAATACCGGCGTTACGTAATGCTAGCTCAAACGCCTGCAGTTCATGTTTATGTTTCCCCACGCCTTTTGTAAAAAATATTTTTTTTGGTACCATGTCTCTTTAGAAAATAAATTTTAGATTATAAATATACCTACGACTCGGGTTCTTCTCCATCCTCTTTCGAGTCGATCTGTTTCTTAAGGAGATCTCTCATTTGTTTTTGTATATCTACCTGCTCTTTTTGGAAGGCAACCTGGTCTTGCTGATAGGGAGTGATTACATGGCCCTGCACCATATTTTCTACTAATTTTTTAATTTCCTTATAAGGATACACGCCGTGTAGTTCATAATAACTTCTCGCCCTTGGTGTTTGTACTTCTTTACCTCCACCAAATAATCCTAAAAACCCGACCTTTTTTGTACCCACCTCCACTCCTCCAGCAGCAAACGATTTGTCGCTACCAAGACCAAAACCAGATTGACTTATAGGAATAATAGTTCCAAAACCAAAAATTTGTCCAAATATCCCTTGTTTTGCATCGATATCTGTTATTTTGTCATATCTAAGAGTTCTTTCCCTTTTCGTTATTACCCCTCCCTTGAAGATTATACGGAGGCTGGATATAATGTATTTATGTGATCTGCGATACAATTCAACAATTAAAAAACCAATAATTGAGATGGCCACTGAATAAAATGGAATGAAAATACCGGATTCGACTAGCCATCCCTGCGAAAACATAAGGCCAACTGCTCCAGCAAACACCCCTAGATAAAGAAAGAAAATGCTCCATTGAATAGTGAGTAATGAAGCGATGACACCAACTAGTAATAACCCAAGGCCCCACACCAACACAGGGAACCATTCATTGCCGCTTAACAAATCTTTATACTCTGAAAAATTAACCAACCATCCTACTAAAACACCCCATATTATTAAAAATAAACACAACGATTGAAGTCGCATAAAGGAAAGCGGATGTGGAGACAGTCTTTTCTCTACATGCTCACTTTCTAATAGATCGTTTTGGTCCATCCTCAATCCTTGATTCTTTCATCTTTGTAGTGGTTTTAAGTTTATTGGTTGTATATTTTAGCAATAAGAACACAACTATAATGGTAGAGATAAGCATGACAAAAAGAGCAATACTGGCAATATATTCCTTTTGGGTGAGAAAGGGGAGTATAAAACGCATTAACGCATATGATATTGGGATTGTAAGAAAAGGAAGAAGCCTCCAGTGTCCTGGAATTTCATCTGTGGTTTTTATTAATAATATAATCATATGAGCAATTATTAACGACACAATGGCTACAATGGACAACCATCCAAAGATTGAAAGTAAAGATGTATACCAATTTGTTTTTAACAGAACAGAAATGTAGGAGAAAACATAAGCTAGTAGGAACAACATCAAGATGTAGAGCGGTTTATGGAATATGTGGGCTTTAATGTTCTGCAGATCGTATAACATGTTAACCTTTCTTTGTTTCTCTTCACCGATGTAACTTGGCCGTATGCCCATTCCAAGGAATATGAGCAGAATTAAGAATCCTATGTGGGGCGGGTGCAACAAATCGATGCTTACTAAGAAAAGAAAAAGGTTTTCTGAGAAAGCATAGAGATTTGTGCCAAAGTTTATCAATCCCTCGGCAAAGGTATAATCTATAGATTGTGCAATTTCAACACCGCTTCCTTTTATCAATAAAAAACAGATGAGAAGGAGTAATGCAGGAATAAAGAATGGCCCAATGAAAAGAAAGGAGTTTGACATCCATTCAAATATTCCTTTTTTCTCTTTTTTTGGTGCAACTTTTCCATAGTCTACGCTGACATAAAAGTTAGATATGCCGCTTTTCGTCACTGTATATCCAAGAGCATGACATATTGTCTGGTATAACACCCCAAGGAAATTTGTAAATCTACATAATGGTTTATGGCGGTTCCATATCTTTGAAAGTAGATACTTTTGACTTTCAATAAACAATAGTTGAATAAACCAAAATAGCAAGACACCAAACAGGGGTGCGAGTGGGGCAAAAATTACAACATCTACAGGCGAAACAGTCATATCTCTCCACTTTTTGTAGGCAACCTATTGTATAAAATCTTTTTATTCATTCTTTCCCCATGATTTATAATGCACATCTGATATAAGTGTATTTCCATGCGAGAGGGTAGCATTTATATACCACAGCTTCGATAGATATATGGAATTATCTGGGGAGGTCTTTATGCAAAAACCCTTACTTAAGAAAGGAATTGCGGTTGCCGTAATAGTATTGTTCCTTGGAATGAGTATTACTCCATCAACTGGAAATATTGTAGAAGATGTTCTTGCTAACACACGTCTTCTGGATACAGTTGATTGTTTTGAAGAATTGTCGGTTCGTGGAAGTCTAGCGTATGGTTTCTGCGATGATCCTTTTGACGAATTAGATGGGATTGTTATTTTTGACCTGGATGACCCAGGTAATCTGACAAAGATAGGACAAGGCACAGGACCTTTTTTTAGCGGGTCTTGTTTTGGTCCTCCCAATTACTGGTACTTCATTGAGTATAATTACGGTAGTTTATGGTACATGGAAATAGGTACTTGGAAATACCTAGAGCTTGGCGGTGGCGGTGAAACTCTCAATGATATTGCCTGGGATCCTTCACAGGGGAAAATGTTTGGCGCTTCAAGCTACAACGGACTATTTGAAATTGACTCAGAGACCGGTAAGCAAACGTATATCGGTCCTTACGGCAGCGGTCCAGATTACATAATAGGCATTGGATGCGACATGAATGGTACCTGCTACGGTATCGACCCCGGACAAGATAAACTTTGGACGATTGACACTGAGAATGGTTGGGCTACAGAAGTCGGCCCGCTCGGCATCGACATTAACTATGTCCTTGATGTAGCGTACGATAAAGACAATGATAAACTATACTTTGTTAGCTGTAGTAATATTACAACACAAAAAGGTGAGTTATACATCTGCGATACTACCACTGGTGAATGCACCCTAGTTGGAGAGTTCCAAAATGATGCAATAGTCAGACCACTTACCATTCCCTATAATCATTCGAATCAATATCCAATCGCTAAGTTTACCTGGACACCAACACATCCGGATCCTGGGGAAACGGTCCTCTTCAATGCATCAGCGAGTTACGATCCTGATGGATATATCAATCTATACGAATGGGATTGGGACAACGATGGAATATTTGATGAAAACCATACTACTCCAACGGCAACACACTCATGGTCCAGTTATGGATTTTACCCAGTTGCTCTTAGAATAACTGATAATAGTAGTATTAACGGGACAACGATAAAAATAGTCAGAGTTGGGAATCAACCACCAGATGCACCAAATATAACAGGTCCACACTATGGAAGACCTGGGGTAGAATATACCTTCTGCATCGATGGAATAGTTGACCCAGAGGGAGATGACTTATACTGTATGTGGGACTGGGGCGATGGTAATTTCAGTGGTTGGCTTGGACCATATGGTTCTGGTGGGACAATGTGTGCTTCACATGCGTGGTCTGAAGAAGGCGAATATGAAATAAGGGTGAAAACAAAAGATATACATAATGCTGCGAGTGATTGGTCAGAACCACATGTTATCATGATAGAAGCTGGGTCTCCACATGTAGAGATTTCAAGACCAAAGAGGGCAGTGTACATCAGAGATAAGGAGATATTTCCATTTATAGTACCAGTGATATTTGGAGATATACAGATTTGGTTTTGGGCTGAAGATAGCGAATCTGGATTAAACCGCACCGAGTTATATATTGATGATGAATTAAAGGGAGTTTTTACTAGCATTCCAAAAAGCTGGTTGTGGGATGAATGTGTGTTCTTTAGACATACAATAATGGTAAAAGCATACGATAATGCTGGTAACAATGCCACTAAAGAAATGAAGGTTTGGAAGTTCTTCTAATAACTGATTAAGGAGCGATATAGAATGAATGTTAAGAAAGCCCTTGCAGTTGCA
>CP070798.1:1208071-1217835 GCA_020343515.1 Thermoplasmatales archaeon
CTCTGAGTCCTCATCAGCAATTTTAATCAATGTCTCGATATATTTATCCAGGCTTTTCTTTGATTCAGATTCAGTAGGTTCAATCATCAACGCTTCTTTCACAATCAATGGGAAATATATTGTAGGAGGATGTAACCCATAATCTAAGAGACGTTTGGCAACATCTAACGCTCTGATTTCTTTTTCTTTATGTAAAAGCTCACAACTCACAACAAACTCGTGTTTTCTCAATTCTTTGTATGGCAATTCATATTTTTTAGAATCGACAATCTTTTTCTTCATGTAGTTTGAGTTGAGCACTGCCACCTCTGAAGTTTCTTTGAGTCCATTGGCACCCATCAACAGGATGTAAACATACGACTTTAATAATACTGAAAAATTGCCGTAGAATTCTTTAATCTTTCCAATAGAATCCCTGTAATCGTAGTTAAAGTGATAGTTCCCGTTCTTTTTTACTACTCTAGGGACTGGGAGAAATCGTTCAAATTTCTTCTTCACACCTATTGGACCGGAGCCAGGTCCACCTCCACCATGCGGAGTTGAAAAGGTTTTATGTAGATTGAGATGAACAATGTCAAATCCCATATCTCCAGGTCTTACTTTCCCCATTATAGCATTAATATTGGCGCCATCATAATATAGCAATGCACCTGCATCGTGCACCATTTTTGATATCTCTAGTATATCAGATTCGAAGATACCTAAGGTGTTTGGATTTGTAAGCATAAAACAAGCTGTTTTTTTAGAAAGCGTTTTTTCTAACGTTTCTAGATTGACTGTTCCTTCTTTTGTGGAAGGTATTTCTATAATTTTGTATCCAGCCATGGTAGCACTTGCTGGATTTGTACCATGTGATGTATCCGGTAAAATAACCTCGTTTCTCTCAAAATCTTCATTGAAATCATGATAAGCCTTAGTTAAGAGTAGCCCTGTAAATTCCCCCTGAGCACCAGCCGCAGGTTGAAGGGTATAACTATCCATGCCTGTTATTTCACATAACATCTGCTCTAGCTCATAGATCATTAGAAGATTTCCTTGAACGGTTGATTCGCCTTGATAAGGATGGGTCATAGCGAAACAATCCCATCTGCTAATTTCCTCGCAGATCTTAGGATTATACTTCATAGTACAAGAGCCAAGTGGATAAATGCCTGAATCAATTCCATAATTCATCTGACTCAAGCGTAAGAAATGTCTAATAATCTGGGTTTCATCGAGATCAGGAATGTTTACTCGTTTTTTTCTTTGAAGGGATGACGTTAAAACACCTATAGGCGTATCCTTATTTTTTTCTCCGAGTTCAATCAGCAATGGTTCATCGTATACTGCACCTCTGTACATTATCTTTCCTCCTTAAGAATAGAAACAAGTTTTTCGATGCTTTCATCGCTATGCATTTCCGTAACGCCAAAAAGCATGCAATTCTTTAGTTCAGGATACGTCCCCTCTAAAATAAATCCTCCATGGATATTTTTACGTAACAACTTCTTCCCCAATTTATGTACATCGGGGCATTTTATGACAAACTCGTTGAAATGAACGCCACTAAAAACTTCCCCAAATCCAATTATCGAAGTAATTTTTTTTGCTAATTGTTGCCCTTTCTTAAAATTGGTTATACTAAGTTCTTCTAATCCTTTGCTTCCAAGCCACGAAAGATAAGCTACGGCAGCAAGGGCACACAACCCTTCGTTTGTGCAAATATTACTTGTCGCCTTGCCTCTCCTAATATGCTGCTCCCTTGTTTGCAGGGCCATACAGAATGCTCTTTTTCCATTTTTATCCTGGGTTAAACCTATTAGACGTCCAGGAATCTGCCGTAGAAAATCGTTTCTACATGCAAAAATACCTAACGCAGAGCCACCAAAATCCATTGGATTACCAAGGTTCCTACCCTCCCCGACAGCAATATCTGCACCATATTCGCCGGGGCTCTTTGCAATTCCTAAAGAAATTGGATCAACACCAACAACAAATAACGACTGTTTATCTTTTACAATCTTGCTTATCTCTTTAACTTCATCCTCAAAAACACCAAAAAAATTAGGGTTTTCAATATACACTCCCGCAGTATCATCATCCATATTTTTTTCTAGAGCATCCAAATCGATTTTGCCTGTTTTTATATTGTATGCTATCTCTTTAACTCTAATTCCCGACCCTTTTGCATAATTTTTTAAAATACATCTTTTATCCCTAGAAATATTGGATGGAACAACAAACGTTTTCTTTTTATTAATGCGAGTGCACATTAATGCTGCTTCACCTAATGCTGTAGCGCTATCATATAAAGAAGCATTCGCTACATCCATACCTGTGATCGCGGCAATCATACTTTGATACTCGAACATTGCCTGCAAAAAGCCCTGTGAAGCCTCTGGTTGATATGGTGTATAAGAAGTATAGAATTCTGATCTTGAGACGATTGATTTTACAACTGCAGGTATGTAGTGAGGTTTGATTCCTCCACCTAAAAAGCTAGGCATTTCATTAAAAGATTTATTCTTTTCACCCAATGTTCGCAATCTTTCTTCTGCGTGTTGCTGGGACAAACCATCTTCAAGATTAAGATTTTTTATTCTGATCTTTTTAGGGACATCGGAAAATAGGTCATCAATATCATTTATTTCTATTTCTTTAAGCATGCTATTTTTAATAGCAGAATTAGGAATGAATTTCATAAAAACCCTGAGGGGTAAAACAGCATTAACTTAAAGAAATTTATCATAGATTTGATGTTTTCAGTAGTTGTCGTGTTAATACTGATTTTTATAACACAAAAACATTAATCAAAGGAACACATTACATGATAGATTCAATGCAAGACATCTGGATAGAAAAATATCGGCCAAAAATACTTGATGATATTGTTGGTCAAGATAACATTGTAGAAAGGTTAAAGGCATATGTTGCAACAAAAAATGTGCCTCATTTAATATTTGCAGGACCCGCTGGGACTGGCAAGACAACGGCAGCTTTAGCCCTAGCAAGAGAAGTTTTCGGCGAAGAAATTTGGAGACGAAATTTCTACGAATTAAATGCAAGTGACGAGAGAGGAATCGGGATTATTCGGGGAAAAATCAAGGATTTCGCAAGAACTGCCCCCATTGGGGACACGCAATTTAAAATAATATTTCTTGATGAGGCAGATTCTCTTACCCCAGATGCACAGGCAGCTCTCAGAAGGACTATAGAGAAATACACCCATATCTGTCGATTCATTCTTTCTGTCAACTATTCTTCCAAGATTATTGAACCTATCCAGTCTAGATGCGCTATTTTCCGTTTTAAACCGATAAAAGCAGAAGATATAAAAAAATATATGCGTAAAATAGCAACTAAGGAAAAATTAGAGATAACAACTGACGGTCTGGAAACCCTTATTTTTATAGCAAGAGGAGATCTGAGAAAGGCCATAAACACTTTACAAGTAGGTGCATCTATTAACAAAAAAATAACTGCAGAACTTCTTTATGAAACCTCAGCTACTGCTAGACCAGAAGATGTGAAAGCATTGATTAATACTGCACTTAGCGGCAATTTTATGGCCGCTAGAAACCAACTGTACGATCTTCTAATAAAATATGGTTTGAGTGGAGAAGATATTGTAAAACAGATGCATAGAACAATCTTTGATCTTACCATACCTGATGAAGAAAAGGTTCAATTAATAGAAAAGACCGGTGAAATCGAATTCAGAATCGTTGAAGGAAGCAATGCCCACATACAGTTAGAATCGTTATTAGCCCAATTTGTCCTGAAGGGAAAAACGTTAAAGTAAGTTGTTTGTTTTTAAGAAATCTTCAACTATGCTTTCTAATTCTTTCACAGTTTCTTCACCAACACCATACCTTATCCTTACAATAGGTTTGTTCACTTTGAGTACCCTTGTGAGATCAATTGGAGTGCTACTCACCACGACGTCACAATCAGCATTGTTAATGGTCTGTTCGAGTTCATTTATCTGCTTCTTGCCATATCCCATCGCTGGGAGGGCGTTTGTAAGATGGGGGTATTTTTCAAATGTTTCTTTTATTGAGTCAATTGCATAGCTTCTAGGATCAATAATTTCCTTTGCATTATTCTCTTTCGCTGCAATTGTACCAGCGCCATACTTCATACTTCCATGCGTAACTGTGGGTCCATCTTCCACCACAAGCACCTTTTTTCCTTCAATCATTCCTTTATCATCAGCCGTAACAAATGAGACGCCCTCAATGATTTTTGCCTTGGGATTTACACTTATTGTGTTCCCTCGAACAGTTTCTATATCCCCCATTTTTGCTGTATTTACCTTGTTTATTATGACTACATCAGCGGATCTCAAGTTTACTTCTCCAGGGTAATAGGAGATCTCGTGACCTGCACGATGTGGATCAGCGATTGTTATTAAGAGATTGGGTTTGTAAAAAGGAAAGTCATTATTGCCACCGTCCCAGATAATTACATCTGCCTCTTTCTCGGCTTCCCTCAAAATCCTTTCGTAATCCACACCTGCATAGATTACCCCGCCCATCTCAATATATGGCTCGTATTCCTCTCTTTCTTCTATAGTACAGTTGTACTTCTCCAGATCTTCATAACTTGCAAACCTTTGGCACATCTGTGTCGCTAAATCCATGCTATAGGGCATTGGATGACGAATAGAGGCAACTTGGAATCCCTTAGACTTCAGTATCTTAAATATACTCCTTGAAACCTGTGATTTTCCACATCCAGTTCTCACTGCACAGACTGCAATAACTGGTTTATTAGAGACAAGCATCGTACTTTTAGGGCCCTGTAATATAAAATCGGCACCTGCTGCATTTACTAACGCAGATTTCCCCATCACATAGGAATATGGTATATCACTATAAGCAAAAACAACCGCATCGATTTCTTTATCTTTTATTAATTCAGTTAATTTTTCTTCAGGATATATCCTTATCCCATTTGGATAAAGGCTACCAGATAGTTCTGATGGATATTTTCTACCCGATATGTCGGGTATTTGTGTTGCAGTAAATGCGACAACGTCATATTTCTCGTTGTCTCTAAAGTAAACATTGAAGTTATGGAAATCCCTACCTGCTGCACCCATAATAATTACTTTAATTTTCTGAAACAAAGATGCTCCCTATTTAGGCCGGTAACAGATAACGCCTTATAGATTTTTTCTTATATTGTGCAGTCGCCGAATCATACTTAGTTTATACCTTACTTAGTTTATACATTAAATAAAAATAGTATAGATTTGTTAATAATACTTAACTCAGTATTTTTAAATTGTTAAATGCAAAGATAGGTCAAAAATCACCAAAAAACAGGTTCCGTTCCACGGAGGGTTGGTAAAATGGAGTTGGTAAGTTGGGGTTGGTTAGGGTTTATTCATAATACTATTGGAATAAATTTTAATATAAGATTGTATGTTGATTTGGTAATATGGTTTCAAAAAGTTCCTTTCATATCTCAAGAATATGGGGGGCTATTTCAATAGTTCTTATTTCATTGATTGGTTTATTTCAGAATGAAGTAAGAAATCTAATTACATCAGTATTTGGTGTTTCTAATGAAGTATTTGTTTTCTATGCTATAATCGTACTTTTAATAATTGGAATTTCATTAAGTATAATCATTTTAATATATGGTTGGAAGACAAAACCTAATCAAATAATTAGAGACCTTGATGATTTCTTAGACCGAGTAATTATAACTCTTGAAATAAATATTTCCAGTTAAATCAGGCAAACTAAATGATGATACTATACCAATTACGACAGCAATAAAACCAAGTAGCGTAGATGCTTTTGTTACATATCCTTTTGCTTCTTCATGTTGTAACTGTAATTTTTCTTTAATTTCTTTAAGAAAAAAATCTTCATTTCCATTCGCCATTTTTCCTCCTCCAAATCTACAATTTTATAAACATAATTATCAAATTTTATTTAATACTATAGATGATACTCCTTCATATCTCAATGTAAGACGATTTCCTTCATTCGTAAATTCATAATCAAAACAGGTAGAATTATAATTGCCATTAAATTGTGATATGCCGCACATTTTACCATTTTTTATTTCATAATTACTCCATTCTGTCTCGTCCTCGCCATGGTATGATAATGTAGATGTTGTTTTCACACTTCCATTATTATAAAATGTTAATATGATTTCAACTTCTCCGTTTTCAGGAGTTTCCGCTCTCCATGCCCCAATAAACCTACTCTTCTCATCTTGCTCTGTACAACCACTCAACCCAACAGCCAAAAGCAGAAGAGCTATTCCGAGTATTATGATATGTTTATTCATTTTTCCTTTCCTATCCCTGTAATAAGATACGCAGAGAAAAACAAGACAGCAGAAAATATCATCAAATAGAAACCTGTAGTATATTGATAGTATGATGATATCATTGCATTTGAAGATATTAGTCCAAACTGTATGAACATATAGAAGAAAACAATTGCAAGAACTATTGATATTCCAGAAAAAAGCCCCCACCTGACCTGACGTTTCATGTATACGTAATCAACAATCGCAAGTGCTATTCCAAGTATGCTTATTGGCATAACCAAAAATGAAAAAAACATAGGAATTAAATAGGAATTAACTTATTTGAATATTCACCCGAACCAAAATATTTTGAGGAATTCAAATCGGTAAGAAATCTATAAATACAATACCAATTCATTAAAACCGGATGAGGATGCTTGCATACCCCAACTGTAAAATATAACTGAACCTGACGGGGTCATATCGATATTGCCCCAAGGCACTATCTGAGCAAAAGTACACAAGACGACTCCACCGATTAAACAAAACATAGCAATTGTTCTCAAGTCCTTTTTTTCCATATTCCTCCTCCAAATCTACAATTTCATCCTAATTCCCAAGAGATAGTTCACTTAATCATGAGCTTTAAAGCTTCAATAACGTTTGATGCTCTAATGGAATTAACTATCAGCGGCATTAACTATCCAATTACGGTCAGTGGTTCCTCTGCCCTTAAGGATTTTCCATCCCAACTTAACTCCAAGTAGCCACTTACAGCATTTCCAGGAACAGTTACAACCAGGACTTTCCCTCCGCTAAATACTTTTTTTGGGAGGGGTTGCCCATTATAGGTGACCAGAACGGCTACGGCTTCATTGAGGTATAAAGTGACCTCTTCACCAAGAGATGCTGGATTCGGATAGAATGTGAAACTTGTTAGTCCATTCCCATTAGTTTCATTCCCTCCTCCGTCACCTGGCGGAACACCGATGATTCCTGCCGCATGAAGCCCAGCAATCAATCCAGTCACGGCAATTATGATAGCAGCAATCTGAGAAAGAATGCCCGGCAACGTTTTCCAGAAAGATTTTCCTTTTGCTTTACCATTCCCCATAGCCATCAGACCTCTTCATGTTATACCTTTCAACTTTTTCATTTCTTCTTTTAGAATAATTCCCAGATAAACCCATTTTTTACCTCCTTTACCTTCTTTGAAATCCCCTGCTTAATATAAGTGTTTCGTTGGGGGTTTTATTTGATACATTTATAGCATATAGTTCGAGGTCTATGTCCAACATGATTGAGGTTTTGGTGAATCAGGAATTTAAAAAAGAAGAGGGATAGGAGGTTTTATTTCCTATCCCATATGGTTAGTTAGAGAGTCTACTTGGTTTTTATTTGGTGTGTAACTATTTATTTTGTGGAATTCTCTTTGGAATAAAGAAACTTATAAATACAAATAAGTCATATCAAAACTATTGGATGAGATGTGCCTACAAATTTAATATTATAGTGAAATAGTTAGGTTTATTTCCTCATAAATTGGGATGATGGGATGCATGCGATGGATAATTAGGCTGAAGGAGGGGCATTTTGAAAAAAGATGCTAAGTATAATAAAAAGTCGTTATCCTCCACCAAAATCAAGAATATCTCTGAGATGGAAAGAGTTATAGATAGAATTTTACTTGAGAAAAAAAATAAAATAATTTTAAAAGATGAAACTGACAGGTTTGAAAAACGACATTCAAATAAAAAAGAATTAGAAAGCTTTGACGTTAAAAAAATTTCACCCGTAAACAGAAAAAAAGATTCCATTTATTTTGTAAAAGACAAAAAAAAACCAATTAGACAACAAGAAAAAAGTACGCGCTCAGGTAAATCAAAAGTTGGAATAGAAAAACTGAAAAAAAAATTTGTTCTGTCGGGTAAAAAAACAAGAGAGAGACCTGCTATTTCTAAACTGAACAAGCGTTTTAACCTGGGTAAAGAGAAAAGAGGGTTAAAGAATTTATCTAAAAAAAATACAAAAAAGCCTGACTCAACTAATAAAGATAGACCTACATCCCATCTCGATAAACCTTTTAAAAAATCAAGTCAAGAGGAGGTCAAAGGGTTACATGATATCACATCAGTTGCCTCTACTGCTCCTTCTGATAAAGAGATACCTGAAAAACCTAAACATTTTGAAAAACTCTTTGCGAAAAAGAAAAAGGAAACCAGTGAAACTGAACGAAAGAAATTCTTTTCATTTAAACTAGGTACAAAGGCTCCTAAGAGATCCCTAGAGACTGATATCGAAATAAATAAAAAAACTACAAAAAAGGTAAGCCATACTGATAAAGAGAAGCCTCATCTACATCTTGATGAGTTTGTGGAGAAATTAACCTCAGATGAGGCTGAATGGTTAGATCAACAAATAAAAAAAGCAGATACATTCAAAGTAGATGAGCATAAAAAAACATTAGATGATATCACATCAGTTGCCTCTACTACTCCTTCTGATAAAGAGATACCTGAAAAACCTAAACATTTTGAAAAACTCTTGGGGATAGCCAGCAGGAGAAAGGAAACCGGTAAAACTGAACCGAAGAAATTCTTTTCAATCAAACGTCATCCAGCTACCTCTAAGATTCCTGGTACGAAAAGCGTTACGGAAGAAACAAAGTCAGTTGTATTAACAAAGGAACATATGGATAAGAAAAAACACCTACCAATCCATACAACAGAGGAAACTACTCCAGGAGGGAAATTTAGACATTCTTTCTTTGGAAAAATAAAGCGCCTTAAAGGTTACAGTCAAGCTTCTAATAAACTAGATATTCAATACAAGCAACCATCTCCACAAAAAATTCAATTTGAAAGCATAAACCCTGACGGAAAAATTAATTTAGTAGAAGAAGTGCAGCAACTCAAATCCAAAATAATAAAAAATTTGGGTTACTCAGAAGGTGGTTGGGAAGAACTTGACTTTTATCCTTTACATGAACCATTTGCATATGCCGATATAATCCGTGAGAAAGAAACTCTTGATAAACAATATATTTTAGTTGAGGCTGAATTATCTAAAGAAGAAGCACAACTTTTGGATTTCATGAAAGAGACTTTAGCTGGATTTTCCTTAGATACAAAGGAATTGGAACAGAAGGGAGAAAAAAAATATCTCATTGAAAAGATAGACCAGGTTCTCGATGATTATATGATTAGAGTTGATGATCCATCTAAGAAAAAAATTATTTATTTCTTGGAAAAGCAATTCCTGGGACTTCATAAATTAGAAGTTTTGATGCGAGACCCAAACATTGAAGATATTTCATGCGATGGCTCTGGTGTACCCCTATTTTTATATCATAGAAGATACGGTTCATTAAAAGGTAGTATACAATTTGATGAAGAAGAAGAGCTCTCTGCCTTTGTAGTTAAGCTCGCTCAAAAATGTGGTAAACATATCTCGATTTCTGAGCCTATGCTTGATGCTACAATGCCAGATGGGTCTAGAATTCAGATGAC
>CP070798.1:1217935-1227650 GCA_020343515.1 Thermoplasmatales archaeon
TAATCTTCAACAGAAATAATACATCAAAATGTGACGTCAAATAGGCGCTCGTATCCCGACATATTCTTTGGGAGATAAAATCAGTTTATAAACCTCTTTTTGAAAAAACAGATTTATTTGACTTAATTGAAGGAAATTAGGAAAATTTAAGGATTATAGCTTAGAAATAAAATAGGTAAATTCTGTACACAACATCTACTATATTAAGATAATTTATCATTTTGTTCAAATTTTTAATAAAAAGTATTATTTTTATAAGAATGTTTATTAACAGAGGTGGAAAGAATATGAGAAAAATATTGCCATTACTGGTAATTAGTATATTAGTTCTTAGTGTATTTGGAGCAAGCGCTATCTCAAATCCAAATAATAATATACGTAATATAAATGTCATAGATTACTTTGAACTTGATACCTTTGTATCAGAACAAATATTATGGACAAATTCAAATATTGGAAAAACCTCTCCAGGTTGGTCAACGACTGAGGTTGTAACAAAAGATAGTATTATAGATTCCTGGTTTCCCTCTCTTTTTGTAGACTCGATTGGAACAGTTCATATTGTATGGAACGAGCCTACAAATTATGGAGGCTCTGGTTTAGATGATGACATTTTTTATAAAAGTAAACCAAAAGGAGGCAGCTGGACACCTACTGAAGTAGTTTCTACAGAAAGCACGAAGGATTCATGGCTCCCTTCCATAACTATAGATTCTAATGATACAATCCATGTAACATGGGAAGATTGGACTGATATAGAAGGTTCTGGTAATGATTGGGATATTTTTTATAAAAGTAAACCAAAAGGGGGCAGCTGGACCCCTACAGAAGTAATATCCATAGAAAGCACTGAAGATACTTCCGTTTCTTCGTTGGCCGTTGACTTCAAGGGAACAGTTCATGTGACATGGATTGATAGCACAAATTTCAATGGTGCTGGAAGTGATGTTGATATTTTTTATAAATGTAAACCAATCGGGGGCAGTTGGACTCCTGCTGAAGTAATTTCCATAGAAAGCACTGAAAATTCTTGGAATCCTTGTTTAGCTGTTGACTCTACGGGAGCAGTTCATGTGACATGGGAAGATTTAACTAATATTGCAGGTTCCGGACTTGATTGGGATATTTTTTATAGATATAAAGAGAGTAGTGGTAATTGGAGTACCATTGAGACTGTCTCAACTGAGAGCACTCTTGATTCTTGGTTTTCTTCTTTAGCGGTTGACTCTACAGGGACAATACATGTGGCATGGCAAGATTTCACTGATTTTGGAGGTTCTGGTATTGATTCCGATATTTTTTATAAATATAAACCGTTTGGTGAAAGCTGGATAACATCTGATATAGTTTCAAGCGAAAGTACAAGTGATTCAGGTAAACCTTCTTTAGCTTTAGATTCAACTGGAACAGTTCATGTAGCATGGGAAGATGTCACTGATTTTGGAGGTTCTGGTAATGATTGTGATATTTTTTATAAAAGTAAGCAGAGCGATGGTAATTGGGGCACTACCGAGGTTGTCTCTACTGAAAGCACCTATATATCCTGGTTCGCTACCTTAGATATAGATACCACTAAAACAGTTCATGTTGCATGGGCGGATGCTACTGATATTGAAAAACTTGGCAATCGTATTAATGATTTGGATATATTCTATAAATACAAACCAGGTGAATCCGGACCTCATTTGGAGATACATTCAATATCTGGAGGTTTTGGTATAAATGCAGAAATTAAAAATTTTGGAGACACAGATGCATCAGTTATTAACTGGATTATCAACTTAGATGGCCGCTTAATTTTTTATGGTAAAGAAAATACAGGTACTATAGAAAATCTGTCAGCTGGAGAATCAGAGATTATTAAATCGGGTTTAATATTAGGAATTGGCAAAGCAACAATCACTTTGTCAGCAGAATGTTTTGAAGGGTCGTCAGATGAGAAATCAACAAGCGGTTTTTTAATTCTGCCTTTGGTAGTCGGAGTAAGATAAAGGCTTTGAATTAAATATATAATGTTTTGCCTAAAAAGTAAATAAGAAACAATATCTCCCATCCAACCCTAGTAAGATATTCAGTAACGCAAAGATTATTATTGAAAAATTCATATAAGTCAAAAATAACATTTTTTCGAAGTGAAAATATCGATAAACACTGAACCCCTAATACCTGTTCCCGTTACGGACGTTCTACAATTGTAGGAGCATATAACTCTTAGCACCAAGACGATATAAGAACATCCTCTAGACAATTTATAAAATGATACATTCCACTATTTACTCTGTGGAATTATAATAAAGAAAAGAAGGGGAAGACCCTGTGATTAAGAGTTTGTTATTAGCCACCTGGTTTAACCTGAATAAAAAACAACAATACAATAGCCTTTTGTTCTCTTGTATCTGATGAACCATCAGGTATCCAAGCTTCAACTTTCACCGTTGTTGATCCAAATCCAAGTATTGACTTTGAAGTCACGGTTATTTCTCCTTCACCAGGGATATCATCTACACCAGCGGTTTTTCTACCTAGTAATATGAGGCCGCCACTAAGGTTAATCCTCCACTGTACACCAGTTGCATCAACGTTCCTTGTATTTTGAATATCCGCTTTTACTTTGAATAATCCACCTGTGATAATATCTATATCAAGATTTGGTCCCAATATGGTCGCAGTTGTTGTATCGGATGCTGTATGAGCTTCATCATCTGTCACTGTTAGCACTACATCATAGATTCCAGCATCGGCATATGTATAAACCGGGTTTTGTTCATCTGCAGTGTCGCCGTTACCAAAATCCCAATGGTATGTATAAGGTGGTTGTCCACCAGTTGCACTTCCTTCAAAGAGTATATCCTCTCCAACTAGAGCTTCATATGGTCCACCTGCATCCGCGTAGAAATCGCTGAATTTTATCTTTATCGAACAGTACGTAATCTTGCCAGTCCCGTCAGCACCAGTTCCATGGACCTTCGATCCAAACTCGGTATCATCAAAGTAGTACATGTATACCTGTCCCCAGTCATCTCCAATATCAATTATTTGGTCGCAGACATATGGGTAAACTGTGATCTGGTTAGAAAAATCAAATTTTTCACTGAATATATCGGTTAGCTCAATTGGAGGGAACCAAGTATCGCCGTTATCAACTGATACAGAGATGAAAACAATTGGATGTTCAATATAGTCTTCATAGTTTGGATCTCCGTCTGTACCTAATTGATGATATGTTCCATCCACCCATACCTGTATCATCCAGTTATTATCTGTATTAACTGCCTGTTTTTGGACGTTTTCATGGAAGACTGGTAATGTAGTAGAGGGGTATGTACTCCAGGCTATGACTGGATAGGTGTTGTCCTCATCCCATGGGACACTGTGTCCAGATAGAGGATCTGTACCCGGTAGTTCAGGTACTTCGTGGAAAGTAAAGCTGCTACCATCCCACACCATCTCCGCTTGTGGCATAAAGTCTGGGAAATAGTAGCTTCCACTTTCATCTGTATAACCATATTGTTGCAGATAAGTCCAGTGCAAGTTTCCATCAGAGTCATATAGTGCTGTATTATGCCATCCTCCAATCGTAACTTCTAGCTCATCTGGGGCCTCTGGGAAATGACCTGGGTTATCAACAAGATATATTGGGTTTCCTGGGCCGTCAGAATGTAAATTAGAAGTACTCCATGTTTCACCATAGTCGAAGGATTCCCAGACAAAAGCACCTTCATCAACAGGCATATCGCCAAGGTCGCCCTCAAGCCATGCAGCACACCCGATAAATGCAACTTTTCCAGGGTTGTCGTAATCGACAGCAAATGCCTGAAATGGGCGACATGATTTGTCACGCCAGTCGGTCATAACGGTTACATTTTCCCAGTTTCCAATGTCTAGAAGACCGGAAAGATCAGCACCGTTTACATCCTGAACATCGGTATACATAATCCTAACATCTTCACAGGGATTACCAGATGGAAGATTTGTATAATCATTTGCTACTTGATACACTCGTACATACCCCTCGAGAGGAGAGGGCCCTACATAAATATATGGCCAGATATATTCTAAATCATTTGTTGCAAGAATGGTCATCGGATCTTGCCAGAAGCCAGGGGTTTCCGAGTCGTCATAGTCGTCGTAGGTAAGTGCTGTTTCATACAGGTCACCGTCTCGGTTTTCATGCCAAGATGCAATACAATCCCCTGTCGCAGGATGTATACCAATACTACCATAACCCTGTCGTGTGTTATAAGATGTAATAACATCCCAATCCTGAATATTGCAGCTTGAATCTAGGTACGCCCAATACTGCCTACGGGAAGCAGTTGAACTCTCTTGTCCATGAAATGTAAGGTAATGTCCATTTCCATGATCTGTTTGAATACGAATGGGGTGGCTTGCATAGCTACCAGGCATGTAGTCATAATGTGAGGTCATAATAGTTGTTGGTTCTTTGATAAATTCATATGGAGGTTCTCCACGGGAAAGTGATTTGTAAGTAGGATTAAGATTTGTTTTGTCAAAGTTTACGTTAATTGGTATTTTTTCCTTCCCACTTTGTATCATAAAATCGTGTGTTTCATCTGCAATGACCTTATTTTCTTCATCAATAGTTTTGTTTATATTCCCTGCTACTGGTAATACAGTAGTGGCAATCAACAGCATACAAACACAAATTCCAATTGCTTTTTTTTTCATATATTATCCTCCCCGGATATTTTTATCTATGACATTTGTAATGAAGTGATTAAATTTAAATGTTTTGTATAAAATAAATATTGCAACCATCTTTCATTAAAGAGTATTTTAATAATTTCATTTCAACAAGTAAAAAAATATGAGGAAAATTGAGATAGTAAAATCAACCCATCTCAATAGCTAAAGAATTTCTACTTATTTTATTATGTTCCATAATGTTATTCTAATGGTCAAATTTAACCTAAGGAGGCTTACGGTCTACTCTCACTTTCATTAATCCTTTTATTGAAAATTGGGCAATCTAGAGAGAATTATCTAATCAGACACCTTCTGCTACAAACGGCTCTTCATCGTAGGATATCGTAAGTTCTTCTTTAATGACTTCTGCGAGACGCTGTATCCCTTCTCGTATTGTGTCATCATCGGAGTAGGAGAAATTTAGGCGCATTGAATTAAAGTTCAAACCATCTGGGTAGAACGCATCTCCTACGACGTACGCAACTTTTTTAGCAATTGCTTTCTGGAACATAAAACGGGTATCGATTCTTTTGGGAAGGGTGATCCAGATGAACATACCCCCATGGGGCATTGTCCATTTTACTTCTTTTGGAAAATACTTCTTTATTGTTTTAAGCATAATATCTCGTTTTTTCTTGTAGATACACCGGATTTGTTCTACTTGTTTATCTAGATATCCTCCATGTACGTATTCATATGCAACATACTGTGAGAACACATTAGTGCAGAGATCTGCTGCTTGTTTTGCGAGAATAAGTTTTTCGAGGATTTCTTTTGAGGCTACCACCCAGCCTAATCGAAAACCCGGGGCCAGTATCTTAGAGAAAGTACTGGTATATATGACTCGTCCTTTGGTATCGAAGGATTTGATTGGTGGAATTGGACCTCCCTCAAAATATAGTTCCCCGTAGGGGTCATCTTCGACGATGAGGAAATCATATTCTGAGGCAATGTTTAGCAGTTCTTTTCTATGGCCAAGAGACATGGTTTCTCCAGAGGGGTTTTGAAAAGTGGGAACAGTGTAAATGAATTTTGGCTGTATTCCTGTACGTCTGAGTCTTTCAATGTTTCTGCGGAGGGAATCAATGTCGATACCTTCTTCATTCATGGGAATCGATTCACAGTTTGCTTCATATGCAGAGAAGGCTTGGATGGCTCCAAGATACGCTGGGACGCTTGTGAGGTATGTATCACCAGGGTCTAATAAACAGATTGCAACAAGAGATAGTGCTTGTTGCGAGCCACTTGTGATCAAGAGATCATATAGTTCACAATTAATCTGTTTCTTTTTTTTCATTCGTTCCGCTAGGGCACCTCGAAGACTTGCAAGGCCTTCTGTGGTTCCGTACTGAAGTGCATTACGGATGTCTTTTTTGAAGGTTTTTTCGATGCATTCATGTATGATTTCTACTGGGAAAGCGTGGGGGTTGGGTAGCCCACCTGCAAAGGAGATCATATTAGGAATCTGGGTTATTTTCAGAAGTTCTCTAATTTCAGATGCTCGGAGTTTTTTTGCTCTTTTAGAAAATAATCGTTCAATGTTTACGACCATAAAAATCCCCAATCCCTAGAATGACAAGGGTTTTATAAAGTTTGGTACAAGAAGAAATCTTGGTGAAATGATCTTTGAGATGTTCCCTACTTGAAATATTCACTCAATAAATCGAGTTTATTCTAGGGGGTTTATTCTGTCACATAAAATCATAATCTTCATATCTTAGCGTGTTCTAATGAAGCTTATGGCCTACAGGTAGCACTTTTTACTTAGTTCCTTCAGATTATTACGTATTTTGAGATATCTCAACTTAAAAGCAGCAAGGGAATTATTGCAATTGTGAAGAATCTATTTGCTCCATGGAGTAGCCATGCTCCAATCAGGTTATTAGATCTACGGCATATTTCGATAGTCAATATTCCCTGAACTACGGGTCCAATGATGAAAATAGTTTCAAAATGTTGTGGATGAATTAATACAAAACTAACTAGTGATGTTATATATGCTATCTTGAGGTTGGTTCTACTAATTAGAAAAATAAATAGAATTCCACGGAAGAAGAACTCTTCGGTGAATGCTTCAAAAAAGCTGACTGTCGCAACTAATACATCAGATTCTATGGTTACACCATTGATATAATGAATTACCGTTGTTACCCCAAGCATTATCGGCAAGAATAGGATACACCACAAAGTACTCTTTTTCAACCCTTCTTTTTTTATTCCATATTGCTTGAAACCTAGAGATTTTTTACGTTTAATTATTTGTAAGCATATTACTGGGAGTATTACGAATAGAAGAAATTTTACTGTTATATATGTGTGAGTCGAAAGAAAATTGGTTGTTAACAGAGGCCAATATAGAATCACAATGAAAAACATTACTCCAGTTATTACCCCAATGTCAGCTAAAGATTCCTTTTTGTATCTAGTACAATATAAAATAGGGATTATCATTGGCAAAAGCATGGGCCACAAAAATAGATTAAAATCCATTGTCTTTCCACCTCGGCTTTATATCATTTATTTCTCGTTTTCTTTTCTTCTATCAATTTTTTGTAGAATTCTAATAGCTTTTTGTCTTGTTTTTTCCAGCTCATAGGTTGCCTGGCTTGCAAATCTCCATGTACCGGTATATTCCATATTGATTTTGTCTGTGTCATTCCTATTTCAGTGCCGTAGTAGATTATTGATGGTTGATCTAGAGAGAATTGTATTTGTGCCGCTGTTTTGAGTTTTTCTATATTATTTCTACATTGAAAGAGGAACCTGTCCATGTCGTGGTTGTCTAGGAAGTTTGGTAGAAAATAGTTTTTTGGAAAATTAGTATAGTGACGTTGAATGTTTTTATTAAATGCTTGTTTTGATGAGTCAGCATTTATCACAAATCTTTTTATCATTTCTTGAAATTTGAAATCCAATACGCCGTCGAGTTCTTCGATGTATTCTTTTAATAGGCTTTTTGAAGAGGCGCCAAACAGCCATTTTATCAACTTATTTTTAATATTGATGGTTTTTAGCTCCCGTCTTTTGATGCCCATCATCCATGCTTCACCTATGAGCACTTTGTTTGGGTACTCTTCTTTTATTTCTTTTCTGAATTGTTTCCAAAACGTGTGGGAAGGGCCTATAACATGATCAAGTCGAAATCCATCTAAACCATGGATGAGCCAGAATTTTGCAGCCTGTATTACATGTTCTCTTGCTTCTGGATTGTCTAAGTTTATCTTAGGTATCTCCCTGATGCTTAGAAAACATAGGTATTCATTGGGCCATTTGGTGAAATAAAACCAATCATAATATGGGCTGTTTTTGTCTTTTTGTGCATCTAGGAAGAAGGGATGTTTTCTTGAACAATGGTTGGGGACAAAATCTGCTATTATATGTATCCCATGTTGATGGCAGGTGTCTACTATATCTTTTATATCTTCCATTGTGCCGAAATGAGGATCCACTTGATAAAAATCCGTGATGTGGTATCCATGGTACGCAGATGTTTTATAAAATGGAGAAATCCATAGGGTAGAGATGCCAAGGTTATTGAGGTAGGGTATTTTTTTGATGATGCCTCTTATGTTTCCACCTAAAAATATGGGTTTATCCCAGTTGTCTGTTGAATCAAAACCTGCGAATCGATCAATTAGTAAATGATAGATAATAGAGTTTTTAAACCATTTAACGTTTGAATTATTGCACAAATTATTTAAACCATTATGCATATACCATTATCGTGATACACATGAATAAAATTGATGAATTTTTCAAAAAAGGCTTATACACAAGCAAAAGCACAATAAAAACATACAGAAGCACCATAAACAAATACTTTGATGTAATAGGCTGCAATC
The DNA here is from genome assembly GCA_020343515.1 of Thermoplasmatales archaeon. Classification (GTDB taxonomy): domain Archaea; phylum Thermoplasmatota; class E2; order DHVEG-1; family DHVEG-1; genus JAGLML01. Next base: position 1,226,485 of record CP070798.1, read on the forward strand.
CTGAAACTTATTTCAACCAAAAAAGAGACTATGAAGCTGACATAATCAAATATTGGGAATACTTAAATGGCAGCCCTCCAACAAGCATACAGAGTTCTATAAGCATAATAAGACGATTCTTCTACATGTATGACAAAACTGCTAGGAATATGGACATATGGGAAACCATAAGACACAGGTTAAAAGGCAGTGAACCGATAATCGAAGAGCATGTGCCAGACCAAGAGGAACTTAAACAAATACTTCATTATGCAGATATACGTACAAAGGCTTTAGCATTCATAGCATTATCAACTGGGATGCGAATAGAGGAAATAACCCAACTATTGCCAGAAGATATACACTTAGATGAAACACCGGCCAGGATAAACATTCGAGCAGGTATAACAAAAGGAAGCAAAAGAAGAACTACTTTTTTAACACCTGAAGCAGTAGAAGTCTTAAAAGAATGGGAACGAACCAAGGATCAATATATGGACACCGTGACTAGAAAGAGCAATTTTAATTATCAGAGAAACACAGAAGATAAGCATATTTTTCCCTACGCATCTTCAACACTAAGAAGAGGCTGGAATTTAGCAATTACAAAGGCAGGGTATGGAGAAAAAGATATGCAAACAAGGAGGGAACATGGCACTTTGAAAATGCATTTCCATGTTTTGCGTAAATTTTTCAGATCATATTTTGGTAATGCAGACCTAGCTTCACATTTGATGGGGCATAGCGGTTATCTATCTACATATCGTAAGATGAACGATAAGCAATTGGCACAGAAATACTTGGAACATATGCAGAATTTGTTGATATACGAAAGAGAAGCAGATATTAGCGATATACATAAACAGTTGAAAGAAAAAGACCAACAAATCGAGAAACTACTGAAGGCACAGAAAATAATGCAACTAGAACTGGATATAATAAAAAACAAGTTGGAGATAGAGAAACAGAAAAATGGGAGGAAATAAAAACGCTTATTTATAAATTTCACTTGTTATTTTTTTCGCTAATGTTTCTCCATGTTTTTCCAATACTTCTTGCGCACGGTCTTGATGTTTCTGCATATTACTAATCAATTGTTCAAAAGTTGAATAAATAGTCCCAATGCTCGAAATACCAGGTTTTAACTTTCGCAATACATTATCGGGGATGTATAATTCAATGATGTT
>CP070798.1:1227750-1237368 GCA_020343515.1 Thermoplasmatales archaeon
ATGTCTCCAACAGATACTTATAAAGGAAACCTGTATGGTACCGTAAGCCTAAAAGATTTTCAATAACTCATGATTCAACAACAGTAATATTAATTAGAAAACCTACAAAACTGTTTGATTTTCAATCCCTTTTTATCCTGCTAGTAAAAGACTTCTTTGTCAGCAATAATTACTGCAAAAATAAATTGTTGTGTTATTGCACCAATATATGGTCTGTATATTTTTATCTCACCTGAGTAAAGTCTTCCTTTAAGTTCATCAATAACATGTGGAGGGCGCCATATTACAATACCGTCATAATATTAGGGTTTGTCCAAAATCCTACAAACGTAAAAAATATTACATTTTTTTTATATTTTGTAGGAAAATCAGTAAATATGGGTTTAAATAATAATAAGATAATTATTAATCCCTGTCAATAGTTGTCGGATTGATTGGAGGAAGGGATATATATTGAAAGAAGAAAAATCGTATAGTATAACGGATATTAGGGAGACTAATCCTCAACTTGAAAAACATAGAAGAGATGTAATAGAAAAATATATGGAGTATGAGATTGTTTTAATGCACGAGTTCAAAGATCAAGATAAAACCCTCGATGACGTTATAGAACATATGAAAACAACCCTCTGGTATGTGAAAAACCAGAGAGCACAACGAATAAAAAAAGAACTAGGAATGTAGCCTTACTTTTTTTTAATACCGATAATCTCATCAATAAGCTCGTATTTTATCAGGGCTTTGCCCATTATTATTTTACCCTCATTAACCCTGAAGAAAACTTCATCGTTTGGTTTTAGATCTAGGAGTTTCAAAACTTCAGAGGGAAGTGTTACCCTGTTTCTGCTGTCTATCGGACGGGGTTTACCCAGTAATTTTTCCATGCATCTTATAATGCATTTACCCATATTTAGCTTTACTGGGTTTATGGGGAAATGGGAAAAGTATATATACCCATCATGTGTTACAGAAATTGATTGTGTACAAATTACACAATCTAATTTAGGGAGGTAAGTAAGGTAATGCTGTCAATTTTGAAAAATGTACTCTCTCTCGATTACGTTTATTTTTTAGGTATTATAACGAACCGAGACGGAAAAAAAGCCTAAAGGAACCTCATTCTCGGGAGGTCAAAATCGAAAACGGAGATAGAAAAAAGGTTTGTTAGAGAAAATTATTGTCATTGCTATAATTGCTTTGTTTTTTTGGAGCAGCTTTTATAGCAAATAAATGGGCGTATCAGAGAAAATAATGTATAAGATTCGTGATAAATAACGAGCGAGACGGAATAGAAAATCCTACCTCGCAGGGTTAAAAAATTTGTTGAAAATATGGAGATAAAAATATGAAAAAGAAAATAATAGGAATATTTGTTTGTACGCTGTTGATTGCAACTGTGGTTCCAGTAACGGGAAGTTTAGGTGGTTTTCAGCTATATGATGTTTCTAGTTATGGTAAAATTAATAATTCAGAATGGGCTAATTGTATAGATGAAGGATTAGATGGTGGATACGTTGTTGCAAATTACAATTATTCTGGATATAATCGAGAAAGTAAATTTCATGTATTTAAAACAGACGAGAATGGATCAATTGTATGGCATTATAAAGAGCTAATAAGTGGGCATGAAGCTGTTGCGACTTGTGTTAAAACAACCTCTGATAATCATTACGTAGCTGGTGGTTATTATTGGTGGGAAGATGAATACCACGGTTGGTTATCAGTAAGAATTGTTGTTATAAAACTTACATCTGATGGAGATTTAGTTTGGGAAAAGCATTTTGGATCGTTATACTGTCAAAATAAAGTTTATGATATTGAGGAATGTGAAAATGGTTCCTACATTGTTGCTGGTTGCGCAGGATTTACGAATGAGGAATTCTGGAATACACATATTTCATTACTTTGGATTAGTCAAGACGGGGAGCAATCGAAACACCAGAAGAAGATTAACTTTGAGGAAGAAGTGGAATGGCCAATTGGGTATGATCGAGCATTAGCAGTTAAGCAGACTTCAGATGGAAACTATATTGTTACCGGTGTTTGTATACGGTTATGGGTAATTCCACCCTATCCTCCCGAACTTATATCGGTTCCGAGATGTTTTATTACAAAGGTCTATTCTAATTTGGATCCGGATCCGATTTGGTTTGAAATTTTTGGTGATGAAGCTCCGGAACGTGCTGCCAGAGGTTATGATATTGAAATAGCAAACGATGGTGGATATATTGTTTGTGGAGAATATTGGGAGGATTACAATGAATCAATACCAGATCGTCGCACCAGTAATGCTTGGTTGTTAAAGACAGATGATAATGGTAATTCAGAGTGGGGAGATTACGGCATTATTTATGGTGACTATAATTATTCATGTTTGGAGGCAGGAGTTAGTATTCATGGTGATAACCATTATGTAGCTGGTGGTTGGGGTGATATTCCTCCTTATGGTTTTAAAATTTATATGATTAGAGTTGACTTAAACGGAAATCTTGTTGCAGAAGGAGAGTTGGGTGATTATCATGATATACCATTTTCTTTAAAGCATATAATTGGGAGAAAGTTCGTAATAGCAGGAGTTACTGATAACGGGTATGATGCAGATACCCTTATTGCACATGTACGACACACTGGTAATGTACCACCAGAAGCACCAACAATAGATGGTGAAACAACTGGACCAGAGGATTATGAATTAAATTTTACATTCTGTTCCACAGATTCTGATGTCGATCTCTTAGAATATATTGTTGATTGGGGAGATGGGACTGGAGAAGAATTGATCCCTGGTCCCTTTGAATCCGGTGAAGTAGTGACGGCATCTCATAGTTGGAGTGAACCAGAGACATATGAGATTAGAGCCAAAGCTAGGGATCTTTATCCAGAAGGTTACCCAGGAGAAGAAAGTGAATGGTCGGATCCATGGCCAGTTGATATATTTGCAAATATTCCACCTTATGCACCAACAATAGATGGCCCACGATTCCCAATTGCGGGACGGCCAACTAAATACACCTTTACAACCATAGATCCAGATGGAAATGATATATATCTCTATATAAAATGGGGTGATTGTACTACAGAAGAGTGGATTGGTCCCTTTGAATCCGGTCAGGAAGTAGATGTATGGCATACCTATACTAAAAAATGGAGATTTTGCCTTATCCAAGCTCAAGCTAAGGATATATATGGTAAAATAGGTGATTGGGGCCAAAGGATCGTTTTTGTTCTTGGATTCTACAATCATGGTTGCCCTGCAGGAACCCAAATCACCATGGCAATGGGTTCACTAGAACTAACCAAATCTATTGAAGATATTATAGTTGGAGATTATATTCAATCTTATGATCCTGTAAGACAAATTTTGGTACCTGCCGAAGTTATAGAGACATATGAATTTTCTGAAGGTCCACCAGAGAATCGGTTTATTTTCAATGGTAACTTAGAAGTTACTACGAAACATACAATGTACATTAATCAAACAGAATGGAAAGAAGCTAGTGATACTGTATTATTTGATTTGATGCTTGAAAATCAACCTGGTTCACCAACTACCACTGCGGTTCCTATTACTTCGAAAGAACCATCAACAGGTCCAGCAGGTCCAATCTATGACTTAGCAATCCAACCACCTGAAGGTAATGCAAGTGGATACTTTGCTAACGGTATACTAGTCGGGGGTTATGACTAAATAAAAACAATAACTCCTCTCTCTTTTTCTTTTTTGCAAATAAATGTGATTTGAAGATTCCCAAAATTAGTGAGTGTTCAACAGATATAAAAAGTATAAATGTGACGTCATTTAGACGCTCGAACCCGAAACCTAAGGATTAAAATTTCTGTTTTCCAGGCAAATAATTACAAAACTATATGTCCTAATAATTTTTTTGTTTATACCATTGGATTGCTATCAAAATATATTTATATTATTAGATGCAATATACTGATTAACAATTGTTAAATCCATCTAGATTAAATTAATGGAATAGAATTATTAATTGAAAAACAATTGAAGTAGCGGAAAATATGGATGAACGAAAGCAAAACATAATCGGTGGAATAATCTTAGCTGTAATCATTATAATTATTGTTTCATATTGGTTAATAATTAGTGGCAATAATATTGAAACAGGAGATAATGAAATCATTCTAACTCCATTAGAAGTAACAGCAGATCCAGCAGCTTACATGGGCAATGAAATCAAAGTTGAAGGTGTTGTAATCACTAATGAACAAGAAAAATCTTCCTTTCTCATGATGCCAATAGATATCTATATTCAGTGCGATAGAAATGCATTTTGTGGAGAGGAATATACACACCTTCGTGTAGATTGTAAGACTTATCTTTCAGAAAAAACGATTCCGTTCATTGAACACAATGTAATTGTAAATGGAAACATCAAAAAAAATTCAGATGGCACCTATGTTCTAGTTGCAAAAAAGATTAATGATAAAGGAAAAATCTAGGAGATTCTTCTAATGAATATGATTAAACTTGTTTTCAAAAATATAATGAGAAGGAAACTGAGGTTTTTTTTAACGCTGTTTGGTATAACCGTAGGTATTGCCACAATTGCAGGTCTTCTTTTTTTAGGGGCTGAAATGGAAGGCCAGGTGATTGAACGAGCAAATGCTTTAGGTTCTGATGCTATGGTTACTCCGCAACATTGGTGTTCCTATGAATACGTGAGCGTTTTAGAGGGTGAGCAGGTTGGAGAAGCAATTCCTTTTTCAGATTTTGAAAATATATCAAAAATCAATGGTATCGTTACTGCTCCAATTATTGTAAAAAGTACGGGAATTGAAGGAAAACCGGTGACTGTGACTGGTATAAATCCAAGTCAAATGATGATTCTTCGAAATTGGAAAATACAACATGGGTCCTATCTAAATGATAGTGATACATTTTCTGCAAACCTCGGATCAAGTATAGCAGAAAAATTCAATCTCATAGTTGGAGACATCTTAATAATAAGGGAAACTCAATTCAATGTTACGGGGGTGATAGAGCAAACTAATACAAATGATGATATTTCAATTTTCATACCATTTGAAACAGCTGCAGAAATCTATAACACAAAAGATATGGTTTCATTCGTTTTTATTAGAGTCGATGATATTTCAAAAATGGATAAATACATCTTGGATATTCAAAATGTAGCAAATGTCAATGTTATCACAAATAATCAAATAATAGAGGAATCATTGGATGTAATTAAAACAGTCCAAAACGCATCATTACTTATGGTCATCATCGCTATTGTTGCTGGTTTTTTCGGCATTGTAAATACTATGGCAACTGCTGTAAATGAACGGAAACGAGAAATTGGAATACTAAAATCATTAGGAGCAAAGAAATCACTCATTTTCAAACAGTTTCTTATTGAAACGATGATTATTGGAATTCTAGGTGGTATGATAGGTTATATTATAGGCTTCATAGCATCTATTTCGATATTACCCATAATGTTTCCAACTCAGTATCAATCATTTCAATCATCAGTAGGGCCTTCAACAATTTCATTTGATCCTACCATCTTTCTTTTTTGTATACTGTTTTCTCTAGTAGTTGCAGTGATTGCAGGAATATATCCTGCATGGCGAGCTTCAAGATTGCCACCTGTGGAGGCGATGCGATTTGTCTGATATCCTTATCATCTCTGGCTTAACAAAAATCTATGGAACTCAGGTGAAAACAACAGCTCTAGCAAGTATAGATTTAAAAGTGAAACAAGGGGAATTCATCGCTCTAACGGGTGAATCAGGTTGTGGTAAAACAACGCTTTTAAATTTAATTGCTGGATTAGATAACCCTACCGACGGAAGTATAATAATCGATGGGGTAGACATTACTACATTACCTGATCAACAATTAGCCGAAATTCGTTGTAATAAAATTGGAATTGTCTTTCAATTTTTCAATCTCATCCCAACTTTGACAGCCTCTGAAAATATCGAGATATCCATGATGATTGCAAAAAAATCTGATGGTGAACAACAAAGAAGAGCAAAAGAGTTATTGAAAATAGTTGGGCTTGCAGATAAGGCAAACTCAAAACCTGACGAGCTGAGTGGTGGTGAACAACAACGAGTTGCAATTGCTAGAGCTCTTGCAAATAATTCAACGCTTATTCTTATGGATGAACCCACTGGCAATCTTGACAGCAAAACAAGTAAAGATCTCATGAAGCATGTACGAAAACTAAATCAAGAGGGAAAAACCATTATTATGGCAACACATGACCAAATGGTTGCAAAGGATACAAATAGAGTAATCTGTCTACAAGATGGGAAAATCAAAAAAACAACATCCTAAATAATTTTTATAAAATGATTTAGATCCTTTTAAATATGGGATTTTGCCATTTAATTAACGCCAAAACATCCATTTTAGCAGTTGAGGTTTTCCCTTCGTTATCATAAGCTTTTACAGTTATTGTCCTTTTTCCTATTGTAAATTTATGCCATTTCCATTCATATGGTTCTTCTGTAATTGTCTCCATAAGTTTATCATTGATGTAGAATTCAACCTTTTCAATTGATGAATCATCAGATACATCAACAACAATCTTTGTTCTTCCAAGCAGTATTGTCCTTCCAATATTTGATATTCTTTTTGCAACTCCAAAACGATGGATATATCCAAGTGTTGGAGATGAAATACCAGTTCTTGGCGGGAGATTTCCACCTTTTATAACTTCTGTGGCATCAACAACATCAGCATAATAGGCATCAAAAGCATTTTTATCAGGAGGAAGTGAATACCCGACATGTTTTTCTGAATTAAATACAACAGCAAAAATCATAAGATTTTCTGGATCTAGATTTGATGAATCAATTGTTTTTGAAACTGTTGTATTTTCATCTGATGAAATCTCAATATTCTTATCAATTGCAAACTCAATAAATGCGTAACTATATGGCTGGTCGCCCTGCCATTTTGTCGATACAATTTCTGTTAAATATACTTTCAATCGACCTGTATAATCGGTTTCTTCGTAGTTTTCTAAAATAATATTTATTTCAATTTCATCATTATTTTCATTCCACGCAGCGGTAACATTTACAAGTACTTTGGGAACTTTTCTGTTAAATGCAGAGGAAATCTTCGTTTCAAATGTAGATTTCCAATCTGTAGCTCCATAGATAATTTCATAGCCGCCGTCAAAATAAACAGTTGGATACCCCAAAATATTGTAATTTGCGAGATATTCTGCAGCTTTTTCATTTTCAACAGGTATACTGACATAGTAAAACGGATATTTCCCAGATTCATAATATTCATCTAGATCGATATGAACCTGTGCACATGCTTTACAACAAACGGTAGTGCCCGCTTCTACAAAAACATAATGAGTGAAATCCTTTTCAATATCTGATTCATTATCTATAGTACTGTTATTTTCATCATTATTATCATTTATAGCTTCTGGAAAATCTGTGTTTTCATTATTATTTGCATTGGTTTTATTATTGTTGTTTTCTTCCCCTATGAAAATTATTGAATATGCTGAAGTAGTTATCAGAGCTGCAATTGATATTGCTATAGCAGCTTTTAGAATCAAATGCATTCAACCAATTATACAACTTCTATTATATTTAAATTTAACGATTGTTAATTAAGGTTCAATTAATCGAAATGCTGGATATAGTTATTCTTCCTTCAAAGTTGAATATCCTTCTTTAACAAGGAAAATCACAATCAACAAACCAACAAGAGGGTCTGCTTGCCAAAATCCATAGTGATAATTTAGACTTAATCCAACTAATAGTGAAACAGACATGAACATGCATGCGAGTGTTTGTTTTGAATCAGCTACTAAACTTTGACTTTCTATTTTTTTTCCAGTCCAATTTTTCATATAAAATAAAATTGGCATTACTATGATTGAGACGATAGCAATTATTATTCCTAATAGAGTTGGGTCAGGTTTTTCATGAAAATATAGTTTCTTCAAAGATTCGTAGAAAACATATGCTCCTAAAATGAAAAAAGTATAAGCAACTAATTTTGCTGCCTTTTTCTCAATTCGTTCTTCCTCCATCTCTGAGATCTTACCATGTTTCTGAAATCTCCAAATCATTATACTACCAGATAATGATTCAATAAAGCTATCTGAACCAAATCCTATAAGTGCCGTGCTACCAGCTAATAATCCCGCAATGATTGAAATGACTCCCTCGATTATATTATATCCAACTGTGAAGTATGATAAGAAAAGTGCCTTTTTATGCAATTTTAAATCCATAGTATCATTATTTCCTTATCATTGAAGAATATTATGGAAAAAATAACATTATTTAATAGATTTTTCAAATAGTATTTTCATCATATACAGGAAATATCTCACGATATCTTTGATTTATGAATAAAAGAGAAATGATATTTAGAACTTATTTTATAAGAGGAGATGCTGATGTCCATGTTTCTAATTCGGCTCTTTTCCAACCATCGCTTGTTTTAACATAGAAATAATTACTATCCCATGAGGTGTCTCCTTCATTTCCGTTTGGATCATCTGTACTAGTAGGTGTATAATAAGTTGAAGAATAATGGATACTGCTTATACTTTCCACCTGTTTTTTCGTGACATATTCATCATCTTCAACCGCATCTACACCTTTAACACGACCTGAGAATCGAGCAACAACCTCCATAGTTCCAAAAACATCCAGTAAATAGTTAGGATTTGTTGTATTTATTCCAACCTTACCATTTATTGTCAACCCGTCAGGACCATCTATATTAACTGCACCCGAATCAGCGATAATTGTTCTACCAATTCCAACTCCTCCTTGATCATAAGCTTGGTCAAGAGTATTTCCATACCCACTACTATTTACAGCGGTAACCTGTATAGTTCCATCTGGGAATTTGAATCCACCAGATGAAGATTCAATTATTCCGTAAACTTCCAGGGGGCTACCTGGGCTTTGGGTTCCAATACCAACATTGTCAGCAAAGTAGCCTTTTCCATTGAAATACCCTGCCCAGCCGTCTGCTTCTTCCACGTGGATTCCATCTCCATCAGCATGAGTCACTCTCAAACCGTGATTACCAGAATTCGCAACCCAAAGAGCACAGGCACTTGAAGTATATACCCTAACTCCTCTTCCAGAACCACTTTTTTGTACATTGAGTAATGGAGAAGAATCAGAACCTCTAATGTCTAATTTGTACGCTGGGCTTGATGTCCCAATACCAACCTTACCCGATGGGTAACTTCCTCCATGACCAGTGAAGGTGTTATTTCCTGATACTTCCCAATCAAAATCATCCCCTCGGTCATATCCTTGATTAAATCTTGGTGTTGAACTTTCATTATCCGTTACTCCATTAAAACCTGTTACAACACTTGCTTCAAAGAAAAGGATTAATACTGCAATAGTCAATCCTTTTACAAATAGGTTGTTTTTCTTCATAATTATCACCCTTTATATATTATTATATATAATATTACCAATTGGCAAGTAATATAAATACGTATCGGCTTAGAGATATTGTAGAAATTGTCCTTATAATCTTCTTAATTGACTCATAATATTAGCCATTTTAAAAAATTAACATATTTGGAATTTCGATTCGAAACATTTTAGAAATCATATTAGTTTATTAGATAT
>CP070798.1:1237468-1247014 GCA_020343515.1 Thermoplasmatales archaeon
TTAGGGCGCAATCTACAATGGCACCTATTTTTAATCTAGCTAATGAAACCCTACTTACCATTGAAGATTTGGATAAAGAAGAGGAAATAAGAAAGGCAGTAAATGCCTGTTGTCAAAAATTTATAAAACAGTTTGAATCATCAGGCCATACAATTAGTGAATTAGCCACCGATTTAATAAAAGACGAATCAACCATTATAGTACATTCCTATAGCTCAACAGTTCTTGATGCTCTTATTTTTGCAAAAAAAGCAGGAAAAAAATTTGACATCATTTGCACAGAATCAAGACCCATGAATGAAGGAGTATATCTTGCGGAAAAACTGGGTAAAAAAGGGATAAAGGTAACACTCATTGTTGATTCCGCGGTTTTCTCTTTTGTGCCAGATGCACAAATTGTATTTGTGGGCTCAGATGCCTTGTCTTCTTATGGTTTAGTTAACAAAATCGGTACCCTTGGTCTAGCAATAGCTGCAAGAGAATTGAAAACAGACTTCTATGCATTGTGTAGCTCAGCAAAAATCTTACCCGCAGGCTATAAAATAAAACTTAACGACGTAAAAGATCCCAAGGAGATTTTATCAGGTACTATTGAAACCGTGACACCAATTAACTTATACTATGACTTAACCCCCTTACCAAATCTAAATGGGATAATAACAGAAAAAGGCATTATCAATCCTCATGAAATGGAACAACACATTAAACGTTTAAGGATACACCAAAAACTATCTGACTAATATCTCCTTTAAAAAACTGCGAGATTCAAATGAAAAACCAAAATGCAAGTAAATGTTGGTTGTGTAAACGAGAGTTCTACAAACAACAGGGAAGATTTCCAGTTGGTCCACCAACAAAACATCATATAATTCCTAAACAGAAATACCATGGGAAATGGAAAGACGCTGATGTTGTTCCGGTTTGCAAAGCATGTCAACATCAAATGCATAAAACTTTTACAAATTACCAACTAAAAGAAATGACAAAAACAGAGTTAAGAAACCACAAAAAGATCCGCAGTTACATAAAATGGATAAGAAAGGACAATATATCTCAGACTAATAAAACCAGTTTTTAGATTGATTCCATCCCTTTAAAAAAGAGATAGGGAGATATGTTTTTATTATTCGAATTTTGTATATTCGCAATATATGTAGAAGCTTGGACCGATAATCGCGCTAATTCTCCAGTAGAAATGTGTTTCGTTGGCAACGCCAATGCCTGATACGAAAGTTCCGTTTCCGGTTGCAATATCTTCTACTCCTCCAAGGAAAAAGACATACAGCATAATTCCAGATATCTTTCCTGTCGCAGTTTCATTGAATTCTGCAAAAACTCCTTCAAGACGGCCGAAGCCAATATTTTGATAATACCCCTCCATCCATCCAAGTGGGGTTACTGGAATGCCAAGAAGATTCAATCCCCACTCACCTGAAAAATTTCCATTTGCCCAGTTTGGTGGTTCATCCAAAACACCAATATTAGATGGTTTCTCAACAATAGAATAATTTTTTAGTTTATTTTCAGTCTTTGAGATCTCTGTTGATAATTTAGGCATTGAAATTGCCGTTGTCATTGGCATAATGGCTAACAAAAAACATATTCCCAATACCAATAATAGTTGTTTCATTTTATTTGTCCCCCTTTACAAACAAAATATTATATATTCAAAAGTTATTTAAATATTGCCGTTAATATGTTCGACAATTAACGAATATAGGAGGCATATATGACATTTAAAGCCTTGCAAATGTTATTTCACAAAAATGAGAAAACATGTAAGAGGCTTTTTTGCACTGTTTATGCAAATAATGTGAATGGATTTTTAATAAGTAATCCTGATTATCTGATTAAAAAGAAAAAAGAGAAAGGTTTAGTGCAACCTTATAGTCCCAGAATGTATCTCAGTATCGGAAAGGCATTAGGAAACTGTTCAAATAGCCAACTTAGCAGATCAAAGTTGAAATTGAATGGTTTGTTCTTAGGCATGGTAACTTCGAGTGTTCCCCAATCGCTTTCAATATCATCGGTATTTTTGGCATTTACAAATATATTGAATGTTCCCTGTTCAGACCATGTATGACCTTCGGTTACCTCTTCCCCTGAAGTATAGGGTCCAAGCCAACCTGTATCTGTGCCATCACCCCAATATATAAAGTAGTACAAATCCTTATCTTGTGGATCCGTGGTCATCACTGTGTAATCATATTCTGTTCCAATTTCACCCTCTGGTGGACCATTTATATCTGGTTCACTTGGTCTATCATTAGGAGTGATCATTACTTCGTCAATTATAGAAAACATACCTGAATCTGTCGTTGAATTAGCACCAGTCACTATGGAAAAGTCACTATATCCTTCAAAATCAGCTGTACAATCTACTGCGTGGATGGAAATTCGATCTGTGTCAACTGCATTTGCATTTGGAGTTTTGATCCTAGTCGACTCTCTGCCACTTACATCTAAACTGACCAATTTAGAATGATAATGATATTCCCAATTACCAGTATCAATATTATAAGTTACATCACTTATTTCGTCCCAGAAATCAACATGAATATCCTTAATCCAATTAGTAAAGTCATTCCATTCGTCTTTGTACCATTCCCAAGGGCTACTAATCATATCCCCTTCATACCATTCTGATAGCTTAGGTAGTGGGTTGTCACCATCGTAATAATTTACAAGTATTTTTTCGGGTTGTAACTCTTTTCCAATTTCTACATCCATTGTTGGCATATGCCCTATAAGTTGCATTGTTGCTTTACTTATATTTTCCGTTTTTTCATTAATAATTCCTCTGCTTTTTATTTTCCAGCATGGTATATCTGCATCTAAACCTTCATCGAATTCAACCTTCCATTCATAATCATCATTTGGTGGAAGATATACACGGACTCCATTCTTATTATTCACCATGTTTTTAACAACAAGTTTACCGTTTACTATCTCTAAAAAGGCACCATACAGAGGTTCATGATCAAAACCAAAGATATTAATTACGCAATAACCACGTCCCTTTAAACCATTTTCATAATGGGATGTAATTGTTGAAGCAGGGATACACTCGTCATAAACAGCGACTTCATCAAGCTCTCCCTCCCATGCAGTATCAATACTTGAAGTACTATCCCATCCAAGACTTAAAATACCAGTAGAGCTTGCATTTTTGGAACTATTAACGCTAGCATCAAGTTGACCATCCACGTAGAAAAAGAGGTTCTGTCCACATCGTTGCGCTACCACATGATGCCACTCTCCATCGTCAACGGGGATGGAACATGGAGCGTAGTTCATATCCTCTATTCGCAGAAGTAAAGTCCCAAGATTAGCCCCCGACCAATATGAGATAGAAAAAGCGAAACCCTTATTTGGATCTGATCCAGGTGGTCCTGGTCTTTTAGACATGATAGCAGGAAACTGTACCGAACCATTAGTCGGTCCCTCATATTTTATCCATGCCTCAAGGGTAAAATTTCCTGTTCCAAAGTTTAAACTACTGTCATGAAGTATCTCTACATAATCATTTTCAGCAGTTCCGCCAAAACTAAACGCATTACCGACTTGACCTGTTACACCTCTAGTGGCACCATAATTAGTACCATCGTTACCATTAAAATAATCAATTACATGCCCTGATGTCCCATCTAATTTCCAATAACTAACTGTTCCGTTTGGACAACCATTATTGCTATAACATCCGAAGTTGATTCCCTGATCAGGCTTCAAACTTTTGTTTTTACTAGCGTTCAAGGTTCCTGCTACGGGAAAAATAGTAGCGGCTATCAGCAGCATACAAACACAAATTCCGATTGCTTTTTTTTTCATATATTATCCTCCCCGGATATTTTTATCTATGATATTTGTAATGAAGTGATTAGATTTAAATGTTTGGTATAAAATAATGTCGCAACATCTGTAACGTTATGCTGATTTCATCTCCATATTGATATGACCCTTTACAAGCTTAATCGATTTAAGTTCATCTCTGCTTTCCATGTCTGAAGGGATTTGTTGTTATTCTAAAAAGTCTCCAGAAGCAATATCTTTTGATGAAGCAGAAAAGATCTATGTTGATTAAATCAAAAGAACTAACATCTTTGAGATTATAGTATGCTCTTCAAGCAAGTGGTCATTGTCGTATACCTTGGCGATAATACTGTAGATTCCGAAAGGAACATCCAATTCGCATGAGCAACCATCTGAAAGATCATCGTCTGTGAATGTAAATTCCTTTTTAAGGAAACGCTGTTTTGCTACAAAATCTACATGCGTGGCGTCTTCATTGAGTTCTTTTAGGATTAGAGAAAGACTCGTTTGATCAATTGCTAATGCGAGATCCAGAATAGATAAAATGGTAAAAGGACCATAGGGGCTTCCGAAGAGATAGGCATATCCTGGTTTGTATTCAGTTGCACCGCAAAAAAACACGTATATATTGGATTCATACATGTGTCCTGCGTAGTCATAGACCTGAGCAATTATGTGTCTCCATTGATTCTTATTATATCCACGGTCACATAACCATTTATAGTTACCTGAACCAGGTGGATCATCATCATAAACCTTCGCTGGATTACTATAAGGAGGTCCTACATCAAATAAAACATAGTGGATTCCTGATCCCTCATCTGTAGCATTTGCTTTTACCCAGAAATTCCCCTCTAATGGGACATGTCCCCTGTCTGGGGGCTCCCATATGTCACAATGTGGCATTACTTTGTCGATTTTAATATGAACAGGACCTTGTTTAGGTTCTTCGTTACCTGCTTTGTCAACTGACCAATACCAAACATCCCACTCTCCATGGGGAGTATTAGGATCACCTGTTGCATGTTGCGGCAGTCTAATACCAACCTGATGATCATATTCATGAATATCTCCGTTATCTATTCTGAAATAGGTATAATTTATACCTGATCCATAAGGGCCATCGGTTGCGTTAAGAATTATTTTTACATTGCCAATATACCAATCGATCTCACCTTGTTCACCAATGATTTCCCCAATGGTTGTCTCAGGTGGAACCTCGTCATAGCCAACATAGGTAATATTCCATTTGTCTAGAGTAGGAGTGTATGATGGATTATTGCGCGTGAAGTGGCCTTGAACACGGAGCGCTGGATAAACCTCTGGGTCTATACCAGATAAATCCTCGCCATCACTTGCATCTTTAATGAGAACAATATTGCCAGTGCCATCCAAAATATCGAATGTGATACTGCCATCGAAATCCACGCCAAATTTGTGCCAAGATATCAGAATTTCTGGTTCAACAGCCTTTGAGGTAACCTGCGCTGATAAAATTTGCTTTTTTTCAGTTCCAAATTGAGATGATACTTGTGAGCCACTAGGGATATTTAAACGCCAAATGTTTCCAAAGGCATCAGGCAAATCGTTCCATGGAGGAGAATGGTAAATCCGGGTGTCCTCCCAAGCAACAAATATTTTTTCATCACCAACGGCCATATTTGCCCAAAAAGCAACAGCAGAGTTACTGGCTGATAATTGAACATCGTCGCTTAGTATATCGCCTTTAAATGACACAAGTTTACCCCAGATATTTTCTTCATCGTCGTAGGATACAAAATATGACGATGAAAGATAGGTTACAATATCGGTTCGCACAAAATTACCAGATTTGATTTTAAATGTATCGACATCGACATCTCCTGATTCATCCAGGATTTTACCCCAGATGTTGCCCCACCAGTCTCCTTCGCTAATGTCACCATCATTCCATGTAACTAGAAACCGTTCGGTTTCTTCACAAAAACTCACACAGGGAAAGTTGTAATCTGTATCATCGTCTCCCTCCACTATTGTTATAGTATCACCTATTTGATTCAAATTTTCATCAAATAACCCGGCATATAGGCTAAAAGGCCCATTATCTGCTGTTAGTCCTTCCTCCCACACGATCATATATTGCTCGTTAACAGGGTCAAAGGCCACCCATGGTTCAAGTTGACTATTTCCCTCTGTACAAATGTTTTTACTACCAACTTGAGTTCCATTAATATCATAAAGCTTCCCATAAATATTAAAATTATTATAACCCTCCCTTGCATCCTCCCATACGACACAAAACTGGTTGTTTACCGTGTCGAACGCTACACATGGATCAGCTGCAACATCCGAACCAGTACAAATATTAAAAGTTTTTTCAACATCTCCATCTGTTTCTACTAAAGCTCCTTTTACATCTCTCTTTATATAATCGTTGTTTACAGGGTTGATATAATTTTCGAAGGCAACGAAAAACTTCCCACCACCAAAAGCTACAGAGGGATTCTCATTCCTATAATAGAATCCTTTTTCTGTGAATATCGTAAAATCAAATTCTTCACAATTTCCTTCAGTATCATAAATCGATCCTCGTATCTCCTGCTTAAAAACAGTTAGCGGAAAAAAATACGCTGTTCCTTCTTCCCAAGCTACGAAAAAAAGACCATTATCATCAGAATCCACTCCGTACGCAACATCAGGATCCCACGCCCCTTCTTTAGTTGCAGAATAGGAAATCTGTTCATCATTCGCCCATTCCTCATCCCAATCAGAGAAAACACTATAGAAATCACTTTCGTCCTCAGCATCAGGATTTCCATAGAATAAGTACATCATACTATTACCAGTAGGAATTTCCGGTATGTTTACCCAGACATTAGCCGAACTTGTATCTTTGGTTTCAATGTAGTAATCAAGCCAAGTATTGGGGTAATCCTCGTGTTTAAATCTTATATCATCATAATCGTCCTGCATATCTGGATCATATTCAACAGTTAGGTTTAATGCATAATCTGTTAAAGTTTGACCTGCATTGTTGGTAAGAGTAATGGGTTTGAGTCTCGTCCAATCAGGATCAGTCCATACCTCGTAGGTGTTTTTTATCTGTGCAAAGCCATTAACAACTTCAAAATCGTATGACATACTAATATCAATCCATTCCATTGTGTTAAAATCGTCTTCCCATGTGAAAAACGGGCCATTGGAAAGTGGAATAGGGAGTAATCCCTCATCTTTCCCGATGATGTTAAGATTCGTCCCTTCTTCACTCGTGTCATTAATCTTGACAACTGCCTGCGTTGCAGACATAGTCACAAGTATGAAAAAAAGTGGGATAACCATTATTTTACCAAACCGTTTCTTGATTTTCATAAATTTATTCCCCCCGACTATTTATGGCCAATTATCCTCCACATTGTAATACCATTTTCCATTTAACAAGAGGTGAAGGTCTAATGTGCCATAGACCTTGATAACAGGCCAAATGTATAGGATGCTATTTTGCCAATACCATTCTACACATACATACACTCCAGAATTGTAAAGCGTGACATTTGCACCCCATTGGTCTTTGTATGTGAAATACAAATTTAACTCCTTGAGATTGGCTTCATTGGTATTTTCATTGATTTTGAAATAGGCAGGATCTCCATAACTTCCTTGTTTCCATTTCCAGCTCATATCGAAGTGAAGCTTATTTTTCAATTCGAAGTAGCCGTTAAAATCAAAATCATCGTTTTCATCACCTAGATCAAAGTCAAGTTTAATATCCTCATCCTGGTAAAAATCTATTTCAAAGCCTCCAGATTCACCCATAGTCCAATCCGCATTGAAATTACCATTCTTTCCTTCGAGAGCAATAGAAATTTGGAAATTCTTAAGTGTGTTAAGGATGCCATTGAAACCTAAACTCTTTATCGTTACTTGTTCTCCGGAGGTATCAAGATTCCAATCAACCCAAAGATCATTTGCAGAAACCTCATCAATAGATATAGCTAGTGAATTCTCTGAGGCCGTATTACTAATCTTAAGTGTATCGTTAAACATTTTCTTGGATGTGTCAAAACCAAGATATCCATTCTTAGCTATCTTAAAATCTCCCTGTATATAACCATCGGCGATATCTAAAACGTTGCTCAATGCATATGTATCAAAAAGAAGATTGAAGTGAACAGGATCAGGAGCACCAGTAGAATATCGGGCAGCTCTCGCATATCCCTTCAATTTATTCCACTCAAGTTTTGCATTTACATCAGAATAAGATGGAATGTCGGTAATTTCGACAATTGGAATAGTAACATCCGGGAGATATACCTGTATTGTATCAAGATTTGAGCTAAAATCACGATAAGCCTTTCCATATACATAATTACTGGGGTTTAAGATATCGTCAGGATCAACATAAAGTGTTGCCAAAGCACCAGTCTTTTCATAGCTTGGAATTCCCTTGACATCAATAAAAACAATATCAGAATCAAGAGGCTCAGATTTCGGATAATAAACGATTACCTCATCAAGCTGGCTACTCATATCTAACTCGACATACCCCTCGACATCTAACTTTAACATACCTCCATTGTCTATATTAACATCAATATCCCATTCAAGTTTAGCACTTGTAGGTATGCCCTTGAACTCCACTTTTTCCTCAAACCTGGGTGAACTAACTGTAATGCCAACATCAAATTTGTGGCTTGCAGAATAGAAAAATTTTCCCCCAAACGGGTCACCATCGCCAATTATCTTAGGATCAAAACACATCCACTTACCCGAACCTACTATTGCTTCAGGTGCATCAATTGTTAATGTCAGAGAAAGACTACCTTCCTTTTCTTCACTACTATTACCTCCTTTAATAACATTTGAGGAAAACGTTATATCTAATGCTTCGCTGGGTCCAACGTTGTGATAATAATAAAATATCTTTCCAGATCTTGGTGTAAACTGTGTAACGGTATAAACAGCTGGGTCAAAGTTAACGGAAAATTCGATGTCATATGATGGATTGCTGTGGCCTTCTCGGTAGGACTGGAATCCAAACATGACATCATTGCTCGCTGTACTTATTATATCATTAGGATCCATTTCATGCTGGAATATAAAAGGCCTGAAAATATTGTCCTTGGCAACCGCGAATGTTTTTTCAAATCTAAAGGGTATCTTTTGCCCCTCTGGAGAACGATAGCCCACTCTTGTAACAATATAATCTTTACTAGCTCCTAACACCCCTTCAACACCATTTATTTCATTGACAATGCCATCTTTCTGAGAATTATGAAGATACTTATCCAATAGATTTTGTAAATGTGCTAAGAACGTGTTCTCCCCTACTCCCAATATTCTTTCCATCAATCCATAACCTTCTAGCATAAAAATCCGGGACATTAACTGCCTCAATATAGATACTAATTTGCCAGTTCTGGCTGATGGATTGGAACTAACAATTTGATTAGAAGTTATCGATTTATCAACAGCACTGTTTTTAATAAGTCCAAGATTAACATGAAACTCCTGCCAAACCTCAATATCTCCAAGTTGATCATCGAGACCGTTGTTTATTTGCATAAAGTCAAAAGCCGTGGCCCATGCTGAGTGATCAATCGTTCCACCCTCCGTAATTTCATCTATACCATAGCGAAAGAATCCAAAACCTGTCTCTATGTCATATTCTGGATCATCATCCACGTCAAATTTAATCGGTGTCCTATAACCTGGATCAGAAAGCTTTCCTCGGATCATCCAAGGATTAATATCCATCTC
>CP070798.1:1247114-1256565 GCA_020343515.1 Thermoplasmatales archaeon
ATGACATCTGTTTATTTCTCCCACTTGGATGTGGGTGTATGCTTTCGCATAAAGTATTAGCTTTAATCTTGGTTCTTTTGATTGTATATCCCTTATTTTTCTTTGAAATAGCTGTTGCAGAGGATGAAATAAAAAGCATTGTAGATGCTAGTTTAGATGTCGAGTTTGAAACCGCTACTGATTTGAAAGTTAGTGTCACCATGGATGTTAATGAGGTGACGGTGTTTGATACAACATACACTAACAACGAAATACACAATCTAGCTTCAAGTGCAAATATTAGCGATCTTGAAACCATGGGAGCTATAAAACTAAAACTCCGTGACTTGCTAAAAAATCAAATTAAAAAATCGTTTGAAAATGCAACTGTTACCGCTCTAAACGAAAAACCATCCTACCAAAACACACAATTCTATGATGACTATAGCGTTAACCTGACTGCTGCTTTCTTCGGTTTAGACGAAACAGTAAACGCATATGACTTTGTGAACGGTGTTTTAGACATGGATGCTATTGTGTACTATGCGTTTAGTCTACAAGCAGAGCCGGGATGGAACAATACCTATGCCGTAACGCTGCCCGATTCTATGAAATACCGATATACAACAGGAGCTATATACGTGAATAGAATTCTATGGGAAGTGAAAAATAGAGACGGCCAGAACCCCGAATCGTTGGCAGAACTATCAATTCAATTCGTTGAACCATCAACACCGGGAACATCGGAGGACGATATCTACCTAGAATTTGAATTAGATACTAGCAATATAAACCAGATTGCGTTACAAACAACGATTGCTGCGAAAACCGTGGATATAAGAGAATACGATGTATTACCAGATTTGATTACCGAACTAGATTTTGTCCCCTCTGACGGCATGAGATTATTTATTGACAACGGATTTTTTTCATGGGAAGATCTATACAATAAAACAATAAAAACTATAGAAAAACTCATCATCTCGACAATTGAAAACTCATCCCTTAACCAGACCATGGAAATGTCGTTCCACTGGAATCCTGAGACCACAATAAACTGTTCAAGCCCCTACAATATAACAAGTATGGACGACAACCCGCCGATAAAAGCGGAATTAACTGATGAGGACATACGCCTATTGATCTGTGACATACCCACAAGAGCGTTTTTTGGTCTTATTAACGCAGGCGCAAAAGCAAATATTTCTGCAGATGATATAAAATTTGGTGACAAACTTGATGAGATAAAGCGCCCCTATGATGTGTTTTTACGCCTCCCCAACAATATTACATTAGAAGGAAAAAACATTTACAGTTGGAATCAAAGCACTCCAATCTCTGGCGAGTTTGCCTCTGATGCGCCCTTAGAATATCCAAAGGAAGACATAGAGACATACATCGAGATTGAGATACGTAAAATGGATTTAGACCTTCCTAGTTTTTTCACTGGGAAAACCAAATTAACTGCAACCTCCCATGCAAAAGAGGATACCTACATCCGTGTAATGCACTTCCCCGCAGAATTCAACATCTCTGGGAAAATCAATTTAACATATTTGAACTCCGATGCTTTTAGGCTATGTACTGAAGAAAATGTTTTTACAACGGCAGACATAAATGTCTATTTAACAAACAAAAAAGTGGTTTTCAACACGAGGCTATATGATGTATTGAACAATTTGGAAATGCAAGGTGCTGTCAATAAAGATGTGTTTTATGACTCGTTAAAGTGGGATGGGGACATCGCTAACATGGACAATGTTAACCCTGTTAAAATATCTATATATGCCAATAACATTTATTCCATTGACTTTAATCTCTCCTTTTGGCCTCCAGGCATTACTGTCTCTAACCAGACATTTTCCCTAAAAAGCTTAGAAAATCGGCCTGTGACCTACTGCATAATATTCCCAAAGGGGATATCTGTAGATGCAAAAGACACGTTAAATAAATCGATGATACAAGGGGAAACAAGTGATGGAAGAGAATACATAGAGCTTTCGTTTGAAGCAGACGACAGCGTAGAAACTAACGTAGTTGTATGTAAGCTCAGCACATCCTCTTTCTATTTATTGGGATTATTCCTGCCTTGTCTACTAAGTCTGTTACTTGTAATAATCCTCATCATTATCGTATATCTGATACGGAAGAAGAAAAAAGGAAGAAAAATCATACATGAAGAGGTAACAGGATATGAAGATCAGGATTACTATGTCCCACCGCCTCCTCAATCCAAATAGACTTTATTTTTTTCTTATTTTAAAGACCGAGGGCAGGAATTTTATAAGAGAGGGAGACATTTTTAACAATGGATAAGCAAGTTTTGAAGGATAATCAATATCGCCATGCTCATTAATGACGTCGATTGTTTTTTCATTGTTCAATGTTTTTACTATCCTGTCAAGCTGTCCATTAGTCAAATTTTTAAAAAATCTCCTGTACCTCATACCCAACAATAGCTCTCTACCAATTTCTTTAGACCACAACATATGGTATTTACTAAGATATTGAGCGGTGCAATCATTGCGCTCTAACGCCTCTGCCGCCACCGATACACAACAACGGGCACATAGCAAACCAGGATATACCCCTCCACCTGATGTTGGTTTTACTTGAGCTGCAGCATCTCCCACCAGCATGATGTTTGATCTAACAGTTTTTCTAAGCGCACCTAAAGGTATTGTTCCACCAAGATATCTAATAATTTTTACATATTGTAATCGCTTGGTTTTTAATAAAGCTGTAAAGCACCGCTTTAAAGTATGCCCTAACCTAGCATCAATGCACAAACCAATTCGTGCCTCAGACCCCTCTTTGTTAATAGGGATAACCCAGGCAAAAAACCCCGGGGCGATATTCCTATCTAAAAAAATTTCGACAAATTTAGGATTTAAGTTAATGTTTGTTACCTCTGCTCCTATGCCTCTTAGGAACTCAGTTGGTTGAGGAAAACCAAATATGCTTCTAACCGTTGAACGTGAACCATCTGCACCTATTACAAGAGAGCAACATATTTGATTTGTATTTTCTTTTTGCAATGCCTCCAATTCCAATATATTTTTTCTTTTCTTACCAGATGTAACTTTACTCCCTAAATAAAGTTCAACGCCCTTCTTTTCTGCCCCATTGACAAGAGCTTTATCAAACCGCGAACGGTCAATAACAAGAGCATGTGCTTTGTCCCCACCTATCGTTAACATCTCTCCAGATGGAGAATAGATATGGGCACCAAAGACCTCGTTTTGCACTACCTTTGATTTTGAAACATCTGCCAACTCAAACACTCTCGATGAAACCAAGCCCGCACAATTGAGTGGCGCTCCAATGTTTTTATGCTCTTCAAAGAGTGCTGTTTTAAACCCTAAACTAGCCATTCTTTTTGCAACATACCCGCCAACGGGCCCGCCGCCAACAACTGCCATATCAAATTTCTTCATTCCTCACCAGAATATCACCAAAGATTTATAACAAAAACGGTGATTCAATGGCGCAATGATTCTGGCAACTAGTATTTTGCATCACATAATTGTAACTATAGGTGGATTATTCTTTTTCAATAGGAAAAAAAGCAAGGAAAAAGAAGATGAAATTGAAAATGAGGAAAACACCTTATTATGTAGATTTGTAACAGACAACGCTGGAAGAAAAATCGGAGAGAGCGTTTCCTTAAATAACGATATGATAATTATAAAATCGGGCAGGCGGTTCCTAGGTGTACCTCTCAAACACATCGAAGACGACGGAAAAACCATCTTAGTAAAAGGAGTGATAAATTTCGATAAAGCCTATGAGCTGGGGGAAAAATGGCGAAAACAATCTTTTCGCGAACTAAAAGATGAATCTGAAGGAAAAGAAGATGGATTTTGAATATAAAATGGTTATTATCACTAGGAAAGATTTAAACCTCTCCCCTGGAAAACTATCTGCACAGGTCGCTCATGCCGCAGTCGCATGCACGTTACAAACCAAGAAAAAAAACCCCAAATGGTTCAACAAATGGCACATTGAAGGTGGTAAAAAAGTAATCTTAACAGCTGAAAGCCTTGATGATTTTTTCCCCCTCAAAAAGAAGGCAGAGCGATTAGATATTGTATCAATTATCATCGAGGATGCGGGTCACACTGAGATACCTCAAGGTACCAAAACAGTCCTTGGAATTGGCCCCGCCCCGACTAACTTGATTGACCAAATAACAAGTGATTTACCGTTACTATAGCATCCCACATTTTCTAAATATATATTTTAGCTATAGGGCGAGCTGTGTCTGGCATTTTACACAATAATTTGCCAGATCCTTAAACATCTCTTCTTCCTGCAAGACATTATTTAAGTCTTTTAATGAGGAGGACATTTGAATCTCACGAGTCCTTCCGTGTCTTCCCTTTGAAATAACACGAGCGGTAATGATGCCCAGCATGTCAAGCTCAGATATCAAATCCGCGGTTCTTCTCTGAGTTAAACAATTATAGCGGGTTTTTTTACAGAGCTCTTTATATACCTCATATACCTCCCCTGTGGTCATCGCCTGATTCTTACCTGCTTTTTTGCTTTGCTTATTAAGCAATAGTATGGAATAAATTATTAATTTGGACTGATTAGGTAACGTACGAACAACTTCTATGATGCGATCGATTTCAATCTTATTTTGAGCAGTTTTTACGTGATGCCGGGTAACTTTTGGGGATTTGCTCCGTTCAGCCAGTTCTGCTGAAACTCTCAAAAGATCTAACGCTCTCCTAGCATCACCATGTTCTTGAGCAGACAACGCGGCACATAATGGGATGACATCCTCTTCTAGCATATCCGGCTTTAGCGCTATCTCAACACGGTCGTGCAATATGTCCTGTAACTGCTCAGCATCATATGGATAAAAAACCATATTTTCCTCTCCAAGGCTTGATTTAACCCTTGGATCTAAGAATTCAGTAAACTTCAAATCATTTGAAAT
The DNA here is from genome assembly GCA_020343515.1 of Thermoplasmatales archaeon. GTDB lineage: Archaea > Thermoplasmatota > E2 > DHVEG-1 > DHVEG-1 > JAGLML01. Next base: position 1,252,042 of record CP070798.1, read on the forward strand.
GCCTATAACTGAAACCCGGGCGTTTTCGAGTTCACTATTAACGCGTGAAAGGCTATAGAGTGCCTCATCGCCTTTGAGTTTATCAACCTCATCAAGAACGATAACAGTCACGCATTTTTCCTTATCCATCATAAATTTTACTTTGGAATACACCTCGTCAGTTGGCCAACCAGTAAACGGGACGTGATCATTCCACTCATCAATAAAATGATTTGCAATATTTTGAAGAAGTCGATATTGAGTATCTACAACCTCGCAATTAATATAAATAAAGTTAACCTTTTTTTTTGTCTCTGCTCCTTTTTTTAGAAGCTCTTTACCAACAAATTTTGTAACGGCGGTCTTCCCTGTCCCAGTTTTGCCATAAATAAAAACATTTGACGGGGTTTCTCCTCTTAAGGCAGGTACCAAAACTGTCGCTATGTCTTTTATTTCTTTTTCTCTATGTGGTAGAATCTCTGGCATATATGATGGCCTCATTACCTCTCTATCGATGAATAATTCCTCAGATTGCAGCAGGTTGCCAAAGAGATCTGTGCTTACATGATTTTTGATCGTAAAATAGGCCTCCTCGTTTGTTGGTAAATGATTAAGGCATAATAAAGTTTTGTGTAAATTTTCAACGGGATTCTTCTTCTGTTGCAAGGCGGGAAGGCGGAGGGGATTGTTTCGTGTGGAAATGTTTGAATATATGATTTTAATTTTAAAATTTTTCTATAATTATAATTTTAAAAATCACAAAATTCAAATAGCGCAAGTAACATACCTACACGGATTTACTTCGTCAATTGTTTACTAAAAAAACTACACTACCCAAATGTAGAGTTCCACACGAAATATAGGGGTCTCTCTATCGTTAATCTCCTTGCTAACCTTGCTAATCTTCTAAATAGTATATAATTTACTGAAACACCATGAAAACATTAGGGGCCAATAGTTGTTCATCGAAGTCAAACTTTTAAAAGTTTTCAACTTCCAACTATTATAACATCTTTCACTGATTTTACACTCTCAAAGGGAAACACAAGGTGCCCCATGTCATCCAAATGGTATAACCTTGGATCCACATCTTCTGAAGGTTCTATAAGAATACTTGTTAGCAACCCTGTTTTTTCATCAAATATAGAATTCCTCAGAATACCCAGATACACCCCCTCCTCACTCATCACATTCTTTCCTCTCAACTCATCCTCAAATATTTTCATTGTTTAATCCCTCCTTTTATTATAAACCTGCACATATGTATGTGAATGTCTCTTTTATCCTTTTTGGCTATGCGAATTCGGCTCCTTTTTTGTCATCCCTTAGTATGTCAGCAGTTCGAGTTTCTTTGAGTTTCTCATAATGATCAAGCAAGTCCTTTGTTATGCTTGGCCGAACGTTTTTCATCGCCGCTAAGAAATGACTTTTTGTAACTTCGCCGGCCTTGATATCGCTGCGTAATGCAAGCATTGCCGCCTCCCTGCATAGACCTTCTATATCGGCACCGGAAAATCCTTCGGTTTTATCTGCCAGTAAATATAGCAACTTTTCTTTATCTGGCAATTCTTTAATATTTACTATCGATTTAGCATCCTTTTTGGTTACTTCTATTTTTTCTTGTTCAAATTCTTTATCAATTTTTCTAACCTCGTCTTCGGTCAAAGTTATCGGCATATCTCTAGTATGGATTTTAAAGATTTCAAATCGGGATTTTTTATCTGGAGCAGGGGTCATTAATAACCGGTCAAACCGTCCTGGTCTTAACAAAGCAGGATCTAATATGTCTGGTTTGTTACTCGCCCCGATGACAACAACACCCTCCATACTCTCAAGACCATCAATGCTCGTCAATAGCTGGTTTACCACACTTTCAGTAACATGGGAACCGGCGTACACACCCCTCCTCGGAGCAATAGAATCTATTTCATCAAGAAACACTATGGTTGGCGCTACCTGTCGTGCCTTTTTAAATAATTCACGAACGGCCTTCTCACTTTCTCCAACCCACTTGCTGAGCACTTCGGGTCCTTTTATAGAGATAAAGTTTGCATTTGATTCATTGGCAACCGCCTTTGCAAGTAACGTTTTTCCTGTTCCTGGCGGGCCATACAATAAAATCCCTCTAGGTGCTTCAATTCCCATGCGTTTAAAAACTTCAGGTTGAGTAAGAGGCCATTCTACCGATTCCCGTAGGTTCTGTTTTACCTCCTCCAATCCACCAATATCTGCCCATGTAACTTTTGGAACCTCGATGAAAAATTCCCTTATGGCAGAAGGCTCAATTCCACGATGTGCATTTTTAAAATCTGCCATTGTAACTTCCATTTTTTCTAAAAGTTCAGGCGGTATAGGTTGTTCTAAATCAATCTCTGGCAAATATCTTCTTAGTGCATTCATTGCCGCTTCTCTAGCAAGAGCTGCAAGATCAGCACCAACAAAACCATATGTTATATCTGCAATCTCATCAAGAATAATTTCCTTAGCTATCCTTTTTATGAAATCCCCTGGATTCTCTTTTATCGCCGTAAACCTTTCATCTATCTGATGCTCTACTCTTAATCCGCGCTCTGAATCCCATGTGTCGTAAGGCAATAAAATAGTTATTTCATCGGTAAGCAACGCTACTAATTTTTCAAAAAATTCGGCAGGTAAATCAGTCTTGAACCTACTAAAGATTACTTTTAAATAATCTCCGACGGCATCCCTTCTACTTTTTTCCTTTTCTTTTGACAAGTTTCCTATGAGATCAGAAATCCTAATTTTTTCAATGCATTTTTTGATTACATCCTGTGTCTTCTTGGTGTCCACTTTTTGTCCGGAATAAAATTGGTCTAGATTGGAATCAATAGGCATCCCCCTAGTATGAATTTGCAGAATTTCCTTTCTTCCTTCTCTGTCAGGAACCTCTATTCTGATCTCTCTGTCAAATCTTCCCGGTCTCCTTAACGCAGGGTCTAAGGTATCAGGAATATTAGTTGCACCGATAACTATCAATTTTCCTCTGCCTTTTAGCCCGTCCATAAGTGTTAATAGCTGTGATACAACACGGCGTTCAACCTCTCCATGAACCTCACTTCTTTTCGGGGCTATTGCATCAATCTCATCTAGGAATACTATTGATGGTGCATTTTTCTGCGCCTCTTCAAAGATTTTCCTAAGATTTTCCTCACTTTGGCCGTAAAACTTACTCATGATCTCAGGACCATTGATTGTATAGAAGTTGGCTCCGGACTCATTGGCAACAGCTTTTGCAATAAGAGTCTTTCCTGTTCCTGGCGGACCATGAAGCAAAACCCCTTTGGGTGGATCAATACCAAGTCGATCAAATAACTCTGGGTGCTTTAAAGGAAGTTCTATCATTTCTCTAACTTTTAGAATTTCATTGTGTAACCCACCAATATCTTCATAGCTAACCCTTGGCCCCACTTCTTCTGCCATTTTTGCAGCTTCTTCTTTAACATTAAGTACAGTCCTTTCGGTTATTGAAACAATTCCATGAGGACTAGTATCAACGATTACAAAAGGAAGCGCACTTCCAAAGAAAGCAATACCTGGTATTGTTATTTCATCACTTTTTGTAATGGGCCGTCGTAGCAAGTTCTTTCTAATTAAGGTGTCTATCCCTAACCCAAATTCAACCCGTTGCCCTTCAGGCATTAAGGGCGCTAAGACAACTTCTCTTGCTTCTCTCACATCTGCTCGTCTTATTTTTACCCGTTCTCCCAAACCTGTTCCAGCGTTTTTCCTCGTCAAGTTATCAATGCGAATGATTTTTTTACCCTCGTCTGACGGATGCGCTCTCCAAACAGAAGCAGCGGTTGTCTTTGTACCCTCAATTTCTATAACATCTCCGATAGATAAGTCAAGGTCAATACGCGTTTGATGATCAATACGTGCCCTCCCATATCCAACATCTTGCTGAAAAGCTTCAGAGACTTTCAGAACGATATCCTGCTGCATAATTATGCTCCCACCGACGTAGGTAGATTTGACAGAAGAATAACCATTTTATAAATTTTTCTACAAGTTTCAGCGGCTCCGAAAGTAGATTTAAATTTTTCTAAATCGGGCTAAAATCACAAATCAGAGAATAAAATCCCACTAATTTTTTATGTCAAAACAACAAAATGACGACAAAAACAGGCACTCAAAAGTCAAAAATGAAGATAATACTCTGGCCAACACTATACCAAATGAAAAAAACAACCAGAAAAAGCATAATCGTCAGCCCCCAGGATCAATAGTATAGAGCACAGTTCCAAAATACTTCGAAGCAATAAGATGATCCGCTCCTACTATGCCAAATAAAGCTAACCAGATTAGAATATCTGCAAGGATCCACAGATTATAGAGTAGGACTGCGAACATGAAATAAAACAACCGTATCATGTAGTTCTTAGATGTCGTCTTGGGAAGATACTGCTTTTTGACCCTGTAGCTCGACTCTACTTCCCCAGCTTTCTCCTGTGTAAGCTTTACGGTATGCTTCCCACCGTTAAGTCCGCATACTTCTGTGGTAATCTCAACCAGTTCACTATCTAT
>CP070798.1:1256665-1266101 GCA_020343515.1 Thermoplasmatales archaeon
GTAAACGGACAATTTTATCATGAAATAGTTTGGATTAATGAAACAGATTATAATTTCCCAAATAACATGAATATTCGATTTCAGTGCGACGCATCTGCTGATGCCGATGATATTTACATTGACGAAATTTATGTCAATGCTACAACAACTCTAGGAAATTACACAGAGTGGAAGACTTGGAATAACAATAGTAACCCGGATGACACTTATCCATGGAATTGGAGTTTTGACTTTCCAAGTGGTAAGGGATACTATGAATTCTATAGCATAGGGAAGAAATCTGGTTCCGCTGACGAGACTCCTCCAGCAAGCGCTGATGCGAAATGCTACTACTACCTACCTATCGATCCTATTATCAATACTTATAACTTAATGAATGGCACTGGTTCAAAGCTCAACAACTTGGCAGGATTGCTTGACGTTAACAATGAATACTACTTCACTATAAACATCACGGAACCCAATGGATGGGACGAATTAGAATACATTAACATAACAGCCTGGTACGATAATGGCAGTGATAGTAGTACATACAATCAAACCCATGGCGGGAACCTTAACATGTTTCTACAGTATGAAAACGCCACAGGAACTGCTAACTTCAGCATGTTGTGGCCTGATGACGAAGCATTATTTGTTCTTACAAATTGCTCAGAAACCATAGTAAACAGTACAACCCGAATAGTTAACATCAGTTTCAAACCTGGGAGTCAAGTGCGATGGGCAAGCAGCAACGACACGTGGGATGCAACCCAAAATACTACCAATGATCCGTATTCATGGAACTTCAACATAACAGCGAGAGACGCAGCTGGTAAAAAAGCTTGGAAGATAGACGAGTACGGAGTCTACAGATATACATCTGTTCTGCCTGATTCTGACTGGGTGGATGTTATTGCATCGCCGGGATTCAGCGACACCTCTAATATTGTCACCATCACTTACTCATCAAACTATAATTTCAACATGAGCATCTATTTTGAGGAAAACCTTACCAATACAACATGGATGGATACAATCACCATCGCCAACAACGTATGGATACTTGCAGGCGCTGATCCCAATGATGACATTACCTCTGACAAAATGTTTAACGGCATCGGAGAAGTTAACGCGATCGACATATTCAACATTTCAGGGATCTTCTCAAGTAATAACATTAGTCAAACTGTAGACGTGCAATTCAGGGTGGACATACCTTTTGGCACTCACTCAGGAGAGTATACTGCAAGGGTGGCGACTAAAATCATTCAGTAATAAAAAATCATAATATTTGTTAATATTTCTAAAGGAGTAAATTTTTCGTTTTTCATATAACGTCAAAATAAGAATTACATGCATATGCAGTTGCATATTCTATGGCAAAAATGTTAAAAAGAAGAAATAGTTAATCAGTTAAAAACTAACATGGATGGGTGCACACTCAAAAGAAATCCATACTCTAGGAGTGGAATAAAGGATGGGAAAAAGAAAAATCCTACCAACCACAGTGGTAACGCTATTGTTACTCTCAATACTTACCAACGGTATGATCATTATGATTCCTCTAGTGAAAATAACAGAGGCAGCAGATATCACATCATGGTTGGATACTAACACCACTATCAATGTTACAGTTGTAACACTTGAGCCTAGAATCAACTGGTATGATTTCCAAAACTCGTCTAGTTTTTCCAAGTTAAATTCTTGGATAGATGTTGAAGAACAATATAAATTCTGCGTCAATATCACAAGCGATCAGGGATGGGCTGATGTAGATTATATAAACATCACGGCCTGGTATGATAATGGCAGCGAGAGCACTACATATAATAACAGCGGTAATCTTGGCGGTAATCTGAACATGTTTCTACAGTATGAAAACGCTACTGGAACCGCTAACTGGAGTTTGCTGTGGCCTGATGACGAAGTTATCTTTAATGCTGGAGACTGTACAGAGACTGTTATAAGTGCTAACACTCATAATCTAACATTTGTATTCACTCCTCGCAATCAGACGAGATATGCTCCAGGTGACGGCGGCTGGGATACCAACGCTGGCCATAATGATACAAAATCTTGGAATTTCAATATTACAGCTGAAGATTCCTCAGGTTATAAAAGCTATGAAATCGATGAATATGGCATATACATGTACTCCCATATAACTCAAGTTACAGACAACCCCTTCGGTTCTGGCGCCCCCGGTGATAACAATATCCAATTGTCGCCAAATGCCACTGTCACTACCCAATGTAATGCAAACTATTCCTTAAGCACTAATTTCCCCAACCTAACAAGAGCTGGCGGAGGGTATTGGATTCTCAATACATCTTTATCAGCAGCAGGAGGAAACCTATCCAGGATCAACTTCGATGGCAGCAACCCGCTTTACATTTGGGGGACTAATACAACATACAGACCTCATTTAAATAACACCTACGCTGATATAGTAAATGTAACCTATTGGGTGAACATAACTATAGGAACACTTCCAGGTAACTACTCTTCAACGATAACATACACCTTAAACGGTCAAGTATAGTAGATAGTTATTAATTATCATCCTTTTTGATTAATGATTAATAACTATAAATAGAAAAATAGTTTTAGCAAATTTCCTATTCCATCAATGAAATGGGCATGACTTTTAGCAAAAAACGTTGTTTAGCCTTCATTCTCTTATTTGTCTTGATGACAAATCTTTCTTCGTTAACAACAAGTAGTGTTAATGAGGTACAAGTTGAAGATTTATCAATGTATATTCCGAATAGTGAACCCCGCGGCAAATATGATAAACCAGTTTTGATTCGGGGTTTATGGCACTATGTAAATATTACTCTAAATAGTGAAATCGGTGAAGTTACCATCGTATTTTATTTTGATGAAACCCCTTTAGGTGCAGATGATAGAAATGAAACTAATTACTATATGTGGAAATACGATCAAGGAAGTTGGAAGGATGTTCAACATAATTCCAAATATATTAACGAAAGTTATTGCCGTTATGATGCTGAATTTTACTCTTTTTACATCGGCATAGATCAATATGCTAACCTTGGCAATTGGACTTTGAAATTATTAGCTTACGATGAACAATTGCTTTCTCAGCAAATTTACGTTGATAACGCAGTGTCCTCTATTGTTTTAAAGTCTATACCGGTCGTAATTGAAGTGGAACCATTTACAGAAGATTATTACATCTCTACTGAGAAATTTACAGTTGAAAATAAAGGGAATTTACCATTGAGGTTATCAGTGAGTTATGGCAAGTATGAAAACATATTTTCTACAATCGACTTCATTGAAATCCTTAAACCTAATGAGATGAGAAAGTACAGCATCATGTTGCAATCCAGATCAACATGGAAACCAGGTATACTAACAATCAAAGCGGAGGAGGCCAGCGTAAGAGGGCATGTGCAAAATATTATACCACCAAAAGAAATCGTGTACCTCATTGGATCAAATGTGTCTAATGGGTTACCAATAAACATATATGTTGGACGTAGTGGATTTGCCCTTGAATCTTTGGCTGGAGATATCACCTTTCAGTACGTAGAAAGCCTGAATATTTATTATAATGATATTAAGGATATTTTAGCTTATATCAGTGGAAACGGAGATGTCACTGTCAATATAACAGGGAAAAATCTAGATATAATTAAAATCTTCAGTGGGGGATCTGAATCCGCGGTCCCTTTTATGGTAAAATCTATGAACACTTCTGAACATCCTATTGCTGTCCGTGTTAGAGGTATTATGCCAAATTCAATTGCTCTTCTCCAATATATTCTAGAAATAGATGGAGAAATAAAGAAATTTACCACTCAGATACATGTTGGTTCATTTAGACAAGTAGATGAAACAACAATAAACATAACACTAATCGTGGTAATAATAATATTTATTGCCGTAGTCTGTCTTATATATGCTCAGATAAAACATAGAAAGAAATAAATACCGTTTTTTTTTAAGACTTGATAGACCTGTTGATTGTAATGGTAAATGTAGAAGCAGACTTTTTTGTTGATAATACTACTGTAGAAACGGAAATGTTTGCAGCTGCAATCGCATCTGCATATTTATCCAAATAACGAAAAGTATATAAAATATATACCGCATATAAACCTTAACATAAACTAGGAGTGGGATGTACAGTGCAGGAGAGAAAAAGAAAGATTCATTCTGGGCTATTGGTATTGGTGCTGATTATTTCAGCGTTCTCCCATGTGTTCATTTTTGGACCTATGGTTATGATTGGTAGTGCTGACCCTGGAGACCAAGGTGATAGCTATTACAATGCTACCACATTGAATGTAACTGTTTTGCAATTAGAACCTCGGATTAATTGGTATGACTTCCAAAACTCAACTGCTGATTCATTGTTAAATGAGCAGATAGATGTTAATCAAGAATACTATTTCTATATAAATATAAGCAGTGACCAAGGATGGGATGATATAGAATTTGCAAACATTTCATGCTGGCATGATCTTGGTGACGACACTAGCTCTTACAATTACAATAATACATTGGGCAGTAATATTAATATGAAACTACAATATGAGAACACAACTGCAACTGGTAATGTTGGAACATTTAGACTTTTATGGAATTCTACCACAGTTACACTAGGTAGCTGCAGTGAAGCAAATGTAACAGGATCTGATCCAGGACATAGCCCTGGTAATACTGAAACTTACAACCTAACATTTGCATTTACACCAGGATATCAATTTAGATATGCTCCAGATCCTATCGATGACGTTCCTGGTTTTAATGACACTTGGTCTTGGAACTTTAATATAACATGTGATGATGCATCAGGTTACCATTCTTATGATAACCCGATTGTTGGTGAAACAATCGACGAGTTTGGAGTATATCGTTATACTGAGATTATAAGTGCAGGATGGCCAACCATTACAGGAAACCCTGGTGACTCGCCTGCGTATAACGACAGTTACATCACGATTGAAACCCGGTCAAATGGTAACTATTCTTTCTCAGCTAATGTAACCAACCTGACACACAAAACACAACCCTCCTACTTTATACAAAACACATCGATACTGACGGCGGGTGGAGAACTAAGCCCACTTACTTTATTCTCAGGTACCGGACCACATTACTATTATAACAACAGTGGCGTCGGATCTTTATATACTCCTGCAGAAAAAAACTATACAAGCTTGTCAACAACAGATATAGAGTGGGCGGTTAATATCCCGATGGGTCAATATCCAGGAGATTATAACGCATCAATCTATTATCGCCTACAAACACAAGCCTAATAATATAATCTTCTTAATCCTCTTTTTTATACTATTAATTAAGAACGATAGTATTTTTGAAAGGCTTTATTCTGGAGAAGAAGCCTTCAAGGTTCTAGCGATAGATGATTTTTCGTTTAATATGTGTAAGCAGTTCTCTCTTATTTTAAGATAATATCTAAGGGAAAAACTTTAATACAGTATTAAGAATAAGAGATATGTTGGTGAATAGCCCAAGCAGTTTAAAATGTGAGAGGTGGTGGGATAAAACGTAAAACCTGTATGGTCCTGTTTATTGTGTTAATAGCAGTATTTTCACCTTTTATTTCTGTTTTTGTTACTGCTCAGAATGGAGAAACGGTAAAAATTCATATGCTGGGAGAAAAAACAAGGATACGTTTCGACAATCAAGTGATTGTTGCTGGTGTATGGCATTATTTTAATGTGACACTGGATACTCAGGATTTTCAAGAACTAAATCTGAAATTTTATTCTGGAGATTCCATTCCTAATGAAGGAGACAGAGACGATACCAACTATTATGAATGGCAATATAATAAAAATAGTGAGAGCCCATGGATAGACATAAAAAAATACGATGGTCGTGACTATATTAACTCCACACGTTGTGCAAAAAATGCAAACAACTACAGTTTTTGTATAGGCATTAAAGATACTCTCCCCTCCCAACCAACATTCTATCACGAAAACTGGACATTAGAAGCGCATAAAGATGGAGATAAAGTACATTCTGAAAAGGTAGTTGTAGAAAAACCATATGTTGGCATTGCAAAAACACATGGTGATATAATTATATTTAACATTGATCCTTTTACTAAAATGGATGCTTTAGGTAATGATTATTTCAGAATTGAAAACACAAGGAACATTCCATTAATTATAACCATTGATTATGGCTTATCTAAAGACACCCTAGAATTCCTTGATTATGACACAAAAATCTCTCCCTACAATAACATAGTAGTCGATGGTATAACTATTCATTCAGAAGCGTGGCCACCTGGAAAAAGAGATGTGGAAGGAACAATCAGTGGTGAGGTCCCCAGCTCGTATATTATCCCCGTCGCTACTGTGACGTTTGGAACATCCTTTGGAGTGGATGCTCCTATATTAAGAATTGTTGCTGCTCATGGTAACTATGAACTTGAGGAATTTCCAGGAAATATAACCTTTCAGTACCAAAAAACCCTGGAAATGGGCGAAGGTGAAATAAAAAATATTACTACCTATGTTTCTGGGAATGGGGATATAAAATTCGACCTGAGAAGTGAGAACCTTTCTATCTTAAAAGTATTTAGTGAGGATAATGAGGTGAACACCCCATTTGTCATATTCTCTACGAACACTTCAGAACATGTAGTAATCATTAGAATTAAGGCTATCAGAGAAACCAACACTGCTTACCTTCACTATATTGTAGAAATAGGAGAGGAAATATACGAATATGACACTCTCATAGCTGTTGGTCCTCCTCAGTCATCACAGGAGGCAGTAATTACATTAGACTTCTTACTAATTATAGCTATAGTAGTAATAATTTGCTTAGTCATAGGCTACATGATCCATACCCATTTGAAGTACAGGCGGAGGTAAACCAACTCTATGAAAATGGGAAGAGAACTTTTAATTGGAACCATAGTAGTGCTTTTGTTAACTGCTATTTTTCCTATTGAAGCACGTGCTGGTGGGCAGTCCGCCGTGGGAGTACTGAATGTCGGACCATCACAAATTACTACACGGATAGTACCGCAGGATAATACCCTAAGAGTATATTTGGTTATATTAGATTACAATTCCTGGGAGGACATATTTGAAGTCAGCGTGATTTTAGAATATTATGGCAAAGAAACAGCAACGTTCACTTTCAGACAATATAACGACACGACCACTTACGTCAAAAGTAATACATTTACCGAAACATCCACTGAGGGAGATTTACTCTCGAAAGAAAAATCTATCTTTTCTCATTCTGACAAGAAGGAAACAGTTGATGACAAATGTAACCTCAATCTGACATTTGTCTTCCGCATCACCTGGTTCACTCATTTAAAGGTTATCGCAAAAGATCGTGGTGGATTAGAAGCAACAACCCTTGTAGAGTACAGCACAGAAGACTTGATGAGAAGTAGTAATATGATCGTTATTCCTTGGATAGATGGGCCGATATTGGTAGGAATTTCCTCACTCATTATCAATTTATTAGCGATAGTTATTGGAGCGATTGGTGCACTTTATTTTGCCAAAAAAATGAATAGAATAAGGTTAGCCAAACATGGAACAACATAATATTGTTATTTGGAATATTCCATTCTATTTTTTTATATTTTTAGGGATTTTTATCACTTTCAAGTTCGTGTTTATATTCTTTTTTCGAGCTGCTTTTGAGCCTAGATTCATATTCGAACTAACTCCCTTTTATATTTTTTCAGGTATTAACAATTTACAGTTATTATTTTTGTCTTTATTCGTAGTCGCTTTTGACACGTTTCTTCACATTAAAATTACCAGAAAAAACCTATATCGTTCTTTCCTTCCCACCTCACTCATGTTAGCTGGATTAGGATTAGGGATCACAACTAAAGAAATATCTTTATCTAATTTTCCTTATTACCTCTTATTTGGGTTATTATTATTTACTCTTCTTATAGATCATAGACGTACTTTGATACTTCCCGAAACTTTACCCTCTGAAGTACCACCAAAATCCCAACCTTTACTGCAAAAAATACCAGTGCCTTTTATAAGTAGAGCTAAACCTCAGCCGTCTTCACAAGCAGTTAGACCTGAAGTCTCCATCTCAGGCATCAGCTCAGTATTTGGCCTCTTTAAAAGAGGTAAAAAAACCGTTACAGCCGCTCCTTCAACGGTTGAAAAAGAGAAAAAGCCAGGATTCATCGAAAAACCATCAAGTGCAGAGAAAACTGTCGAAGAGAAGCTTAAAGAAACAATTTTTTTAGATGTAACAGATACCCAAAAACCTCCGCCAATTTCAGAGGAAAAAGTCGAAAAGACTATAGATAGTTCTGAGCAAAAGATACCTGAAGCTAGAAAAGAAGAACCTAAATTACCCGAGAAATCAGTGGATACTATGGGGCCTAGTAGTCGACCTGAGTCGATTGATACAAAAGAGAGAGATTTACATGATATGTACAAGATAAATCCAGAGATTGACAAATGGATGAAAGTTCAAGAGGCTACCAAAAAGAAACAAGACATTTTAATTAAAGACCTTCAATCCAATTTCGAAAATATTCAAAAGGGAATAGAATCCTTAAAAGACGAACTTGAGAACATTTCTAAAGAACCGAAACCTACCTCTCAGGAGCAAGAAGCCATAGGGGAAATGCTGGATAAAAAAGAATTCAAGGGTGATTTCTTGAAAAAAATGAAACCACCTTCTTATTTAACTGTTCCTGGCAAAACAACTGAGTATAAATTCGGACAAACGACTCCTGCTCCTTTGAAATGGAAGGTGCATGAGAAAAGAAAACGCAATCTCTTAAGAGCTCAGACTATTTTGGAAGGGCTCGAGAAAAAGGTAGAAAAACTAGAACAGAGATATATTAGATAAAAAACTATCGTTTTTAAATTTCAAAAACCTGGATATATAATATATTGGTTGGGAATAATTATATATTTTTCTGTTTTTAATTTGCCACACCAGATGAAGTATACACAAGTATATGCATCTGCATATGCATCTGCGAATAATTTATATAAAGAAAACACCCATTGTTCATCTTAACACTATAGGAATATAATCGCTAGGATGGGAAAAGATGAAATTAAGAAGATTACTAAAAAGGAAAGAAACAGGTAGTATGGGTATAGGCGCTATGATTATTTTTATAGCAATGGTTTTGGTGGCAGGGATTGCCGCTTCTGTATTGATTCAAGTTGCCAATACCCTACAAATGCAAGCACTCTTCACTGGACAGGAGACAATAGAGGAAGTATCAACAGGTGTTGCAGTCGTGGAGGTGGTAGGCCATGTATCGGACGCAACAGATGGAATTGATTTGATAACGATAGGTGTACGAGGGAGATCAGGAACAAAGGAGATTGATCTTAATCAAACGAAAATAGAGTTGGCTAATAACAATACAAAAATGGTACTATCTTATGATAATTCACAACACGAGTCAAGCCCCAATAACGGT
>CP070798.1:1266201-1275553 GCA_020343515.1 Thermoplasmatales archaeon
GCAATGACATGTGATGAAGTTGTATATGGATATGTCCCAAAATCGACATCAAGCATTGTACCCTGTGCTCCTTCAAGAAGAATGTTTTTACCTTTTTGTATTGATTTGTTTAGTAAGAGGTGAGTCGTTGTAATATACTTCTTCAATTGTTTTCCGTAATTGCTATATGTTTCTAGAATTTCCTTTTTATCGACTTTTTTATCTATGCCGTAGATATTTATAATCTTCTGTTTTATGGGTAATATTCTGTCAAGTAGTTTATTTAATGTTTTTTTATCTGTTAGATCAATTGCTCTGATGCCTTTTCGCGAAACTTTATCACTGTAACATGGGCCGATTCCCCGCTTTGTAGTACCAATCTTTTTTTCACCAAGATACTGCTCTTCAGCACCATCCAAGAGTTTGTGATAAGGCATTATTATGTTTGCCCTATAGCTGATAAGAAGATTCGGTTTTATACCTCGATTTGTGAGTTCGTTAATTTCTTTAATCAAGATTTCTGGATTTATCACGACACCATTTCCAATAACACCGGTTTTTCCTTGTATAACTCCAGATGGTATCAAATGAAGTTTATAGACGTCCTCTCCAACTTTTATGGTATGACCAGCGTTGTTACCCCCTTGAAATCGTACTACATAATCAGCATCTTTTGAAAAATAATCTACAATTTTTCCTTTGCCTTCATCTCCCCATTGTGTACCAACAACTAATGTAACTGTCATCTTCTTTCACTCCATAGCAATGGAAACAATGTACATAAATATGATGTTAGCTACTATTTTTTTAAAGAGATATCAATAGTAGGTGGTTTTTCCAAATGTTTTTTAACAGCACATAAACCAGCTGTTTTCAGTATTGCATTTTTGTAACTATCTGGGAAATCTTTTGGAAGTTGAATTTCTATACTTATTTTGTTTATCATGTGTGTTTCCATGTTTATCTCTGTTCTTAGAATCATTTTAAGCTCATAAGTGTTGATATTACGTTTTTGACAGAAATTGAGCACATAAAATCCTGCGCAAGTACCGATAGATATAAGAAAAAGCGAGAATGGATCAGGAGCCGTGCCTTCTCCTCCTTCATGTTCGGGTTGATCAGTTTTAATGGTGAAACCTTTGTAAATTGCATCTACTTTTTTACCGCCAGGAAATTTAATTTCCATATCCATTTTTATTTCTCCCTTCAACGTTAATTCACCTTTAAATGTGTCATAAGATTATCAACTTTTTCTATATGTTCCTAACTAAATCCATTTGGTTATTCTGAAACAAATCTTGCATTTTCATGAACGTTATTGCTGACGAAGGTTTTATAAAATAGTTGCTATATCGCCAGACAAATGGCTAATGATTGGAGCAATTTTGGACAAATAAATCAGGAAACAACTTTAGATATAGAATTACTAAAAAAAGAAGTTGGTCAGCGTTTTCCTTTTTATGATGTAAAATTTGATGTTAAAACCGCTGCGTTTTTCTGCAGAATAGATGAAGAAACTCTTGAAGAAAAGTTTGATTCGCTAAGAATATCTCTTTTTGAAAAAGGGCATATCCCGATGCTTCGCCATGAAAAAGGAGAACACATTATTTATATCATCAAAAAGATTAAAAGAAAGGAAAAATCCGTATGGATCAATATTTCTCTTTTGATTGCTACGATTATTACCGCATCTCTCACAGGGTCAATCCTGTACATGGGTCATTTTGATATATGGAGTATTCCAACTGTTATGGATATTTTTAAAGCAGAAAACTTATTCAATGGCATCTTACTTTTTTCTTTCCCTTTAATGAGTATTTTGTTTGTACATGAGATGGGGCATTATTTTATTTCTAAAAAGCATGGTATTAGGGCATCCCTTCCTTTTTTCATGCCCATCCCGCCAATTCTCCCCAGATTCAACATTGGCACATTTGGCGCATTAATTTCAAGTAGGGATCCCATGCCAAATAAAAAAGCCCTTTTTGATGTTGGAATATCAGGTCCTCTATCAGGTTTTATTGTTGCACTGCCTGTCACCGCAATTGGGATACTGAATTCCACTCCTGCTACAATAACCGAGCCTGCACCTGGGGAGATTATGCTAGGTGGTTCTCTGCTTTTTACCTTTTTATCCACGGCTTTATTAAATATTCCAGTAGGGACCGCTATAAACCTAAGTCTAACAGCATTTGCTGGATGGGTTGGACTTCTTATAACATCTATTAATCTTCTACCCGCTGGTCAGCTGGATGGAGGACATATTTTCCGTGCCTTCCTTGGAGAAAAACAAAAATATGCAGGTTGGATAGCAGTTTTCATCATGATTTTTACAGGGTGGTGGTTTTTTGCGATAATTATTGTTTTTATGATGGGTATGATGCATCCTCCACCGCTCAACGACATTACTAAGCTAGATACCAAAAGAAAATTATACTTCCTCATTGCATTGGCTATACTGGTACTTTGTTACATTCCATACCCCATATATGTTGCCTGATTATCGCAATATTTAATACTCCTGAGTTAATTCATTAAAGGAGTGATTCAATGAAGACTTATCTTACCATTATGTTTAACAGTGAAGGAGCGCCCCCATCAGAGATTAAAAACCAATTGATGAATATGGGCTTCAAGGCAACGAAAGGCAACTACGATTTTGTTTATGATTGGGGAAAGGATGCTGCCAGTGTAGATGATCTAGTTTTTTTTGCAGACAAGGTTCATGCTGCATTGAAAAATAATAAAGTCTATTTTACTATCGAGACAATCTAATTATCCTTTTACTTTTGTCTCCTAATTTTTTCTATCGCCTTTCCAAAAACACCCATTAATGTATGGTATTCCCATTTTGAAGGCATTGCTCTTCCCATAACACGTTTAAACATAATTTTGGTATTTTCTTTCTTATGTTCTGGATAGTTAATTTCCTCCAATAAATTCGAGAAAAACTCATACATTTTTCTTTTCTCTATCCTTCCAATAGTTCTTCTGTCCTTTGGGATAAATTCTCCTTTAGCATATAGAGAGTATAAAACAAGAGACACCGCATGTGAAAGATTTAACGACAAGTATGATTCACTTGTTGGTATTTTAACCATTAAATCGCATTTAGCTATCTCTTTATTATACAGGCCATAGTCTTCACGTCCAAATACGAGACCTACTTTTCCCTTCACTTGAAATATTTTATTTGCAAAATCTTCTAGCATAGTAGCGTTTCTAAGATGTCTTTTATCATTCTGGCTTTCCAAAGATGAAGTAGCCACAATATAGTCAAGATTTTTAACTGCATCATCAAACGATGAAAATATACTTGAATTATCAAGTATTTTTTGGGCATGCATTGCACGAGTATAACACTCGTCATCAAAATCACATGGATTAACTAGAAACAACTTGTGAAAATCAAAATTCATCATAACACGTGCCACAGCGCCGATATTGCCCCCATATTTCGGTTCAACAAGAACAACATAAAACTCAGTGATCGCTACTCACCATCCAAATGAAGAGGTCAAATAAATTTATTATTTGACTCCTAACTCTTCTTCTTTTTCTTCCAACATTCTCATATATTTAGAAGGCAAATTTCTAACAGTATCCCTAATCTCACCATGTTTTTTAAGAAACTCGGAACGTTTTTTAGTTTCAAGTTCTTCTAAAAAAAACTTCCTATTTTTTAGATAACTGTAGAGATAGTATACCCCGATTCCAAAAATAATAAGCCCTATTACCAATAAATATGCATTCCATTCTTCTAACTGATGAATAATATCAGTATAAAACCCAATTTCTACCTCTCTGAAACCATACCATATAACTCCCATGAAGAGGATAATAAAACCAATAATTGTAACGATTATGCTCAATCCAAAAACATACTCCTTAAGGAAACCAGTTATTCTACTACTCATCTATACAACTCCTTCAATATGTTTTAGCATATCTCATCCATGTCTCAGCAGTTTTACCGCATAAGGGACACGAATAATCTTTACATTCTACATCCTCAATGGGTTCCCCAATGGTATTACCATCTAAAATATTTTCTATCTCCAAGGCGCAATCCTCACTCTTGCACCATGGAAGTTCAACAATTCCCTTTTTATCCTTTGCCTCCTCGATACTATGAACCCTATGCATATTCTCGTCAAGAAATTTCTTTGCATTATCACATAGGTTTTTAGAAATTGTAACAAGTTCTTCCTTTATCGTTTTGACTGCAGATTCCTGCGAAACAGCTTTCTTTTTCCCAGTATCTCTCCTCACAAGCACGATCTGTTTCTTTTCTATATCTTTCGGCCCAATCTCTACCCGCAACGGAACTCCTTTCAACTCCCAGTCATAATACTTGCTTCCTGGCGTAATATCTCTTTTATCTGCAACAACTCTAACATCCTCATCCATGAGTTTTTTACAAATCATATCGCATAATTCAAGTACTTTTTCTTCCTTACCTTTGAAAATAACAGGTATTATTATTACCTGTGTAGGGGCAACAGCGGGTGGTATAACAAGCCCTTTATTGTCGCTATGGATGCCAACAAGAGCACCAAGTATACGCTCACTCATACCATAGGTAGTCTGATGTACATACGTATGTTTTCCATCCTCAGTCTCATAAGAAATCCCGTAGGGCTTAGAAAAATTGTCGCGATATTGATGTATAGAGCCTAGTTGAAGTGTTCTCCAGGATGGCATAAGAACATCTATGCTTATCGTGTAAAAAGCACCAGCGAACTTGTCCCAATCAGGTCTTTTACTGAAGATAAAAGGAAGACAAAGCCTCTTAAATAATCTATTTGCAATAGCCTTATCCTCTTCAATCTGTTTCTCTGCGTCCTTGAAATCTTCATGACATGTATGAGCTTCGAAGAAATGTATCTCTCGGACCCTAATGAATGCACGTGTCTGTTTAGTCTCATATCTAAAAGTATTTACGATCTGAAATGTTTTCAATGGTAAATCAGCATGCGATCTAATCCAGAGAGAAAACACCGGGTACATTGCTGTCTCAGATGTAGGTCTTAGAAGCCATCTTTCTTCCAGCTCATTTTCACCCGCATGTGTAATCCAATATACCTCGCTGCCGAATCCTTCGATATGTTCTTCTTCTTTTTTGAATAATGACTCTGGAATTAAAAGTGGAAAATATACTTCATGATGAGAGGTTTTTTCCATCTCATCTCTAATCAACCGGTCTACGTGGTTCATCAGTTTCCAACCGTAGGGGCGCCACACGTTCATTCCTTTGATGGGATATCTTTTATCACATAACTCTGCGAGTTCTACAATTTCGTTGTACCACTCATTAAAATCTTCATTTTTTTTGATTTTTGTCTCAGGCATATATTCAACTGTCCAAACCAAAAAGGAGTATTGTTTTTAAAGATAATGGTTTATTTCTAAGCGCCCCTGCCCTCTTTAGCCTTAACTCTGAGCTCCTTTGATCTACACCTTCTACATCTCAATGCTCTTGGTGCGTTGGATGCACCACATTTCATGCAGATTTTTTTGTTTAGCAATCGTTGCATAGCTTCCGGAAATCTTGCCATCTATAATCGCCTTTGGTGTATCGGGAATAAGCATATTATATTTAAATATGATGTAGAAATCGTTATTATAATAAATGGTCAACCAAACAAGTATCAAATTTCAGCGAATTCAAGAATTTATAGAAATATACTTAACTCATTAATTGTATCTGAGTTGTTGAAAAGCTATGAAAGGTAAAACGACATGTCCAAAATGCAAACATGAGTTTGTAATGGACTTGCCAGACAACACAGAGAAACATGTTATAGATTGCCCCAAATGTAGCCATTCATTTGTAATAAAACGAACCCCCGAGTCAGATGATGAACGCGGATGGGAGGAATATGGGGAACCAAGAAAAACAATTTTATCATCTATAAAAAAGAAGACAAACAAGCCCATTATAGCTTCATTTTTATTACTTACAACTGGTGTTCTTGGAATTTTTACTGCTGTGATTTACAGCTCTAGTGATGGACAGCTTATCCCAGAGTTAGACTTTATTACTTCTAGTCTGTCAATGTTTTCTTTTGACAAATTAGCACTTTCAATTTCTCTTGTTGTTTTTTCAATTTTTGCATTGACTGGCTCTATAACCGTTTTCAAACGACGTTATTTTGTTTTTACAGCAATATGTGCGTTCCTTGGAATATTTTCTATTGGACTGTTTATAGGCCTCGTCCTTGCAATTGTTGCATTGGAACTGATAATTTGCTCTAGAGATGAGTTTGAAAATGGAACGAAGGGAAAAGTGTTTTAGAAGCTTAACCTTTGTTTTCTTATTACTATTTTCATTGTGGGTTTGTTTACAGTTTTTAGCACCTGTTTTTTTGCCAGAGAATAGTGTTCATGAGCTTTCAGGTCTTGTTGCTATGTCTGATAATGATAAAACCATTAATGATATGGGTTTTCCATGGAATTTTGTGTATTCTGCGGGTGATAGGTTATGTCATCAAAAAGCAGAACGGTCCTTTTTCGCTAATGGCAATCAGATGCCTTTTTGTAGTAGATGTACAGCTATATGGTTGGGTTTAGCTGTTGGTTTAGGATTCATGATTTTCTATCGAATTCAGTTAAATGAGAAGTTTTTGTTTGCAATAATAGTTGGTATAATTCCACTAGCTGCGGATGGTGCGGGTCAGCTTTTTGGCCTCTGGGAAAGTACGAATGCAATCCGTGTGATAACTGGCTTATTAACTGGAGTTGTCTGCGGGTTGGCAATCGGTGTTATTATAGATGAAATTAAAACATTTCACTTTTTTAAAATAACAAAAAGTAATTAAAGAATCAACATTATCCACGGACGGAGGTGTAAAGGTTGACTAAATCTAAAAAGATGACGATAATTGCATTAACATGTTTTTTAATGACAGTAGCATTATCCATAGTAGCAAGTGCACAAGATTATCCATGGGGTGCAGAAGAGACAGCATTTTTTATGGGACTCGGTTTAACGGTGTGCTTAATACTTATTATAGTACCGCTTGTAATTGCCATTCTAGCTTGTATCTGGATTTATAAAGATGCTGAGAAAAGGGGAAAACAAGGAATTCTTTGGGTACTTCTATTGATTTTAGCAGCAATATTTCTAAGCTTCATCGGTCTCATAATTGTAATAGTTGTCTGGCTAGCTATACGTCCACCTGTTGGTGGAGAGAAGAAAGAACAAGATAGAAGATGTCCTAACTGTGGCCGCTCTATTCCGATGGATGCTAAAGCATGTCCTTATTGTGCCAAAAAATTTGAAGAATAAGCATAAGGAGAATATCCAAACATTTGCTACAATATTTGCCAATAGTGGAGAACATTAGATGCTGAACATCTCTTGTTATTCCACTATATTATTTCGCGTGTGAATATTTTTATCTATATTAAAATATCAACTTTTTTTTAATGTAAAGTATAAAAAAGATTAAGCCCTACATTTTTTTAGAAAGTGGTGGTTGGTGCTTATATGAAATGTTATACTAAAACAGGTCTATTATTGTTGATGATATCAGGGATAATTTCTATCTTAGCAACAATTTTTATGTATAGTTTTTGGTTCTCTTTTAGCCCTGAAAATATCACTCCAGAAAATTTTACCAGTTTTTTTATGGTATTAATCCCAGCAGCCGTTGTAGGAGGTATCGGTGGCTTATTTGCGTTAATTGGAGCCATATTAATGCTTATAGGGCGAAAAGAGTTTGGTGAAAAACATAGAAAATTCATATTTTATGCTGTGCTCATTTTTATCATCTCAATCGTCGTAATGGTGATGATTACTGTAGTAATTGCATTTATGACCTTCTCTTATGTTAGTCAAACAATACCTAATGGGTCAGAAAATATGACAGATGTTTTCATAAATAATAACTTTTTCTCAACGATATTTTTATTTACTCCAATATCAGCGGCACTTGGCGGATTAATCTGGGTCTTTGGATTGTACCAATTAGAAAATAAAAATGGCAGAATGGTTTTATTTGCTGCCTTTATTTGTATGGTTGTTACTGCGGTTGTTGTTGCGATAAGTTCAATGTTGTTTTTTGGAGATTGGGTAAACTCTGAAGCTTTTAAAGAATTGATAAATTCAAGTTCTTATAGTTCTTCGTCATACTCACAAATATTCACGGGGTCTCAATGGATTGGTACCACAGGAGTATATAGTCTTATTGGTAACACGGTTTCTAATGTGTTATTAATCATTGCGATGTATATTCCTTATAAAAGAATCACATCTGGAGAACTTATCCCTATTTCTCCCCCGACAAGATCGGATGAACAGAACCGAATATGTCCAAATTGTGGGGAAGTCATACCTTTTGACGCCCAAATATGTCCATATTGTAGCAAACAATTTGAAACGTACCTTTGATCCCCCTCAGTGCAATTCTATATATGTCATTGAAATTCTTTTTTCGAAATAACCAATATTGAATCGCGATTTATGTTTGTTCTGTTTTTTTCCTTCTTTTCCTTCTTTGGCTTTGTGATAAAATACGTGGCATTATTTTTTTAACTACGTACCAAAAAAATATCAATCCATATAATACAAGTCCTACTTGTAGGTATGCAAAATAATTTGTGGTAAAATACAATCGAGTCAAATCGCTTATTATGTTAAATGGCAGTTGAACAATAATTGCAAGTGCAAGGAATTTAGTCAATTTACCAGCGAATATTCCATAGCCAATGTACGCACCAGAGGCTGCATGGAATAAAATAAAACCAAAAGAGCCTATTATAATTAACAAAAAAATATGTAAATTACTTATGGTCGACGATCCTACAGATATCAATAGAAATGGGGTAAATATGGCGCCAAATCCTAGCCCCAATGACAATCCATAGATTGTAGTTTCTTTTTTTTCTTGCAGTCGTCTTAGATTTAATATTATTGTTTTGAATAGTTGTTCAAAGATTGCGATGGATATTATATATATTATTACTAGAGGTACTGTATATATTCTGGCTATTGCTGCAAAGAATCCAAAAACGATTCCAATTACAAATGTTAAGAATATGTTTTTATCCTTATAATGGACCTCGTACCCTTTTAAACTGATGTAAAGTAAAATCAATGCTGGAATTATCCCCAAGAACAAACTTGCTTGTGGTAAAACTATATCGTTCATTTTGCTTCACTTATAAAGCCTACAATCTTTTCTAGGTTAGGATGTATGGGATTGGATGATGAAATATAATACCCGGCTTCAAAGTTCGCAAATAATAATCGTTCATCATCATCAAAATGCAGCAATTCTGCGAATAAATTACCTGCATTCCATGTATCCCCTGCTCCAGTTGCCCTGTATATCTTTGAGAGTCGCAGGGTTGGTATTACAGTGCAGCC
>CP070798.1:1275653-1284872 GCA_020343515.1 Thermoplasmatales archaeon
TGTATTAACGTAAGTTCTAAAGTTCCAAAACCTGTTCACAATCTCATCGACATTAATTTTCAATATCTTTTGTACATATGGACTTTGGAATGTTTCAGCTATTTTCATCTCCCTTGCTACTGTTTCCTTCTTCAATGGATAACCACATTTGTGACAATAGATTGCTGTGCTTTCAACTGGTTCATTGCAATTTGGACATTCCACCGGTAAAAGAATACTTGGTTCGGGTTCTAATTTTGATTTCTTTCCAGTTATTATATTTTCATACTTGTCATCAACGTGTTTTCCCGATAAATGTATGTAGATTCCTGGCATCGTGCTGTCCTTGGTCCATCCAAAGAAATGTCGAAGCTCCATCTCGGCCATATAAGGGGCAAGATTCGTCGCCCTGCTATGGCGGAAAGTATATGGTGTAACATTTTTTGTGATTCCTGCTTTTTTACTTGCGTTTCTAACGATATCTGATAAAGTCCAGTCAGTAATTCTCCGATGAAATCTCTGGTGACTCATTGAAATGAACAGTGGTTTATTTGATTGATTTCTAAACGGATGTACCTCAATCCACCGTTTCATATATTTAGCTGATATAAGGAGAGTTCTTTCTCTTATCCCTGTTTTACCATCAAGAATTATTTTGCATTTGTTTCCAATTTCCACAAAATCCGAGATATTACAATTGCACAATTCGCCTGGACGGCAACCCGTTTCCCACAGCACTGCAATAATCGACTTATGTTGAGTATCGGTCGTTGCCTCGATTATCCGTTTAACTTGTTCCTCTGTTAGCAAGTCTTTGGAGGTTTTCTTGGGATATTTGAATTTACCACGTTTTAAACATTCTGCACTTTCAATTGGTGTTCCTTTAAAAAATCCACGAATTACGCACTTCCAATTTTCTACAGTATAACTGGTTACTCCCCTGTCTTTTAATTTGTAAACAAAGTTTTCAATATCTTTCTCTGTGATTTCCTCAAAATCTTTTCCTATGGTACCAAATATTTGAAATAGTCTCTGAATCCTAGCCGCCCTTGTCGCTTTAGAAAGTCCGTTCATATCTAGATTTCTATCATAGTTTTTTACAAATTCTATCTGTTTTAAACTAAAGCTTCTACCATCCTTCATTTTGCTAATACATTCATCTACCAGTTTTGTCATATCAACCTCCTTATGGTTTTATTTATGTTCCAATTATTGTAATCTTTGAAAACAAAAAGGCGGTGGAAGAAACCTAGTCCTCCTGAGATAATTCTTGTTCTAGTAAAAATTCAATTTCCGTTGCCATTCGCAATATTTCTTTAATCTTTTCTAGACTTTCTTTCATGGAATATTCATCCATTTGATTACCTCCTAATTTTTATCGCTGGCTCTCGCTACTCAAGTTGAAATTTAAAAAAATCAACCCAGCTTTCGCTGAAAGTAGGAGTGCAAATCCGATTTATTCTATCTACAAACTTAATAACATAAAAACTTAACGGTCAAAAGTAGAGGATGGACCGCATTTTAAGACAATACAATTTGATTGTGTGGGTATCAAATGTTTTCCATTTAAAAAACGAATTCCACCAGTACATTCCCATGGTTTATGACCATCATAAAGCCTTACCATTCGTAGTTTTGATAAGGCTCTACCAGGAAAGTTTTCAATATTCCATCCATTAATAACAGGAACAACCTTAGTCTGGATAATTTTATGTTTCTCTAATCTGTTAACAGCATTTCTAACTGTATTATACCTAGAGTTACCAGTTTTATTATCCTTAGTTATCTCCTCTGCCATTAATCTTAGACTGACTTCTACATAGCCATAGAGTTTTGTATAGTGATTAAGAATCTCAAGGATTTTCTTCTCGATTTTACCATACCGTTGTTTAACTTTCACAAATCTGTGAAATGAGTGAGGAGTTTTAATGATTTCTCGGATGAACTGTATATACCGCAAGAATCTATATCTTACTAAGTACTCCTACTCCCAGAGAATATTTTTATCTTAGTCCTTAATAAATTTTGGTTATCGCTGAAATACGGCAAAATAACGAGTCAGGCTTCTATGAACCTTATGTTCATAATTATTCAGCAACGAAAAATACTTCTCGCCAATGGTAAGCATATCTTTACCTAGCAACCCAATAATGGCTAATCCATTTTTTTTCAACACCTGTGAAATATTCTGAAAAGCACGGGTATGAAGGCTCTTAATATTTTCCCCCTTCGTTGTTGTTGATTTTCCATACGGCAGATCTGTCACAACGGCATCAACACTGTTAACGTAGTTGTTAATCTTACCGATATCTGAACAAATGAGTTTGTAGTTTTTAAGATTATAAAAATCCAGAGTTTTTTTGGAGCCCTCTATCATTTTTTCTTCTATATCGCTACCAATTACCCTTGCGCCAATCAGTCCTGCTTCAAGTAATATACCACCAGTACCACAGAAAGGATCTAGCAAGGTTTCATTTCTTTTAATACAAGATAAGTTAACTAACGCCCGAGCTAATTTTGGATGAAGAGAGATAGGTGAGAAAAATGGCCTATATTGCACCTTCCTTTTTTCAAACTTATTTCTCTGTACTTCAGCTATTTTTAAACCGACATATACATTGGTATCAGTAATTAAAACACGCATCTCTAAATCAGGATTGTTAAAGTCTACTGGCTTGTCTTTAGTGTATACTTCTGCTAATGTTTTCACTATAGGTTGTGAATCTGTGTAAGTTGATCTATTCTTATAGTTTATAGCTATTGACCCTTTGCTATATATTGCATTATCTTCGGCACATTTGTTAATTTCTTTAAGAGAAGTGGAGCAAGAAAACAACAGTTCATCAATAAAAAATGTGAAAGACAATCTTTCAGCAATCCTTTTAATTTTATCATGTGCAGCATCTGACTTGATAACAAGTACATCCTCATTTGAAGCAACTTTATTGTAAAAAACCTCTTCAGCTTTTAAACAAGAGATAGCCTCATCTCTTGGAAGGGCATTATGTTCTTTAGATAACTCAAATAGCAAATTCATTACTATTCCAACTTGAAAATATACCAGCTAGTATTTCGCCTATTACTGCAGGCTGTTTTAATCTGTCAAATACGTATCCAAAAATCCTTGCAAATATCAGGGCTAAAGCAATTAGTAATACAACATCAAATACCGTTAGAATCAACCTTCTTCATCTTCTGTTAAGGAGTGATATTGAGTGGCATCATAATATTTTCTAATTAATTGATGCAAGGTAAGTTCCCCGATTATCTCTTTGCCTTCCAATACGGGAAGTCGCCGAAGTCGATATTTTGTCATCTTTTCAAGAGCGTCAACAATTTTGTCTTCTTGATTGCAGGTAACAACTCGTACACTCATGATATCCTCTGCAGTTTTCGCAGTACCGTGATGAATCGATTTTATGTCGGGCATACCGAACACATAAGATGGGAATTTTTTTGGAGCCAGTATTGAAAGGACATCATGTTCTGTTATTACGCCGACAAGTTCTTTCTTTTCTTTATCTTTTACAACCCAGATGTGGTTTCTTGCACCTAATATATTTAGAATATTATAGACATCTTCGTTTTCTGCAATGATGGGCAGATCCCATGCCCGTCTATCCATCACCTGTTTTACAGTGAGTTCATAGAAATCAGTAATCAAACGTTTATTCATGATAAAAAATGATAAAGTTCAAAGTTGTATTTAAAAGCTATTAAATTAGATTCCAATAATAATTGAAGAAAGATCTACAACCAATATGGGTATATCCTGATATCTATCTATGCCATCTATCTATACCATTAGCTTGTCTGGACCATAAATAAAAAAAATATTGTTTTAGAGGCATATGACGTTAAAATTTCATAGTATAGTTAAGTTTGCTTAAGTATGAATTCTGGGTCTTAAATTTGGAAAGCTTACATTAATTTTCTCCTTCTAGATTTATCCTAAAATGTCCTGTATTTTCCAATCAGAGAACTTTACTTAATTAATGCTTAGCTCAATCCTTTAACTGTTAAAAGTGGTAAACATCCATGAATGAGATTTTGAGAGAGAAATAACTTTGTAGCAGGACGCTGACATTTTTCCTCAATTATTTGTTGATTTTTTTTAGGATTCTGTAAATTTCTCATTCTTTCTCCAATAACAGCCACTTTTGCAATATCTTCCATATCTTCTTTATCTTCCATATCAGAAGCAACGCCAATGATTTTCATCTTGTTTTTGCACCACGTATTAACAATTGTTAATTACCGTTTATAATACTTTCGGTGATTTTCTGCATTCTTTTACTCCTTACATTTAAGATATACAAAATAGGGAAGAAAACAAAGGCTCTGTAGAATTATCATGCTGTATTCCTATTTAGTTCATATGGCCCTAATAAAAAGGTGGCATCTAACACTATTTAAAATAAAAGTTATTTCTTCTTATCTTTATTTCTAAAACTATTTTTTAATTTTCTATCAACCTTGGATTTAATATTATCTACCCCTTCAAACCACTTTCCTTCCGTTTGTCCATCAATCTCCCCTGTTAACTCATCTATCTTATACCTCATATAATCTTTTCCTTTAAACCACTCACATTCGCCTTTTTTAAGGCGGGGACCATCCTTCTTTGCCTCTTCCATCACATATTTTGTTTCCTTCTTTTTTTCTGGTCTATGAATCCTTATTTCTTCTACCCAAGGCCCTTTTTCCATGACAGGCAACTTTTCATCAATTTTTTTATTTAAATGAATTTTTTTTGGATTGACCTTGCCTGCCAAATTTTCCTTGTTATATTCATCAGTTTTCTCTTTTTGCTTAGGAAGATCTACCTTAGGTTTATATTTAGTTCTTAGGAATTCTTTTTTAACTCTTACAAACAGCATTGCAAAGATTAGGACAATTAGCGCTGTGATGATAGGCGTTAACCCATCCATAAACATCCCTTCTGATACACTTTCTACTCGTATTGTAGTTGAACCCGACAAATATCCTCCCTTAAAGGCTTTAATATTGATAACAGCGTTATCAGTAACCTCAGGCGCGATTAGATAAGCTATACCATTTGAACCGGTGCTACATGAATCACCCTCAGAACCATCCACATCCAGGTAACAAATACATCCTTCCACTTTGTTGTTGTATTGATCCCAAACAATTACAGAAAAGCTCTCTTTTTCCTTTACCGTTCCACGATCTGTTGTCACGGATAATTTCCCTTTCAACACACTAATTTCCTGTTCAGCCGATATATATTCATCTTTAAATGCAGTTATTACAAACTCAGGATATTCTTCGAAATCTGGCGTTTCTACTGTTATCCATGGTAACTCCTCGCTAGTAACATATGGGGCTTCCCAGGGGATATCTACGATTACATTGTAGACGTAGCCATATTCGCCTTCGCAGCCTATTGCTATATAATATTTTTTGCCTTCCAAAAATATATTTTCTTCTATTGGAAGGTTTGTTTCTGAATCATGGATTACAATAAAAAGAGTTTTTTCATCTTGAGCTGAGGCACTTAATTGAAGAAAAATACTAAGGGATAATAGTATACAAATCGAAAACGAAAATCCAATGTAAAAATTTTGACGTTTTCCTATGCTTATTCACCACCTTTTTATATATTCCAGGTTGCAAATACAATGTGTAACAAGAAATTTCCAGGATATCCCTTTTGACAGGGCTCCGCTCCTATTTCAATTCCTTTAATGCACATACTTGTCTCACCCACCACAATATGTTATACTCTGTGAATTATTATATATAAATATTATGTGTAAAAATGTCAAAACCACCCTGTATCAACCGGGGGGGCTATATTTCTGTGAGCCGCTGCTTTAATTCTAATATAATTTCTACAG
Organism: Thermoplasmatales archaeon; assembly: GCA_020343515.1. Lineage (GTDB taxonomy): Archaea > Thermoplasmatota > E2 > DHVEG-1 > DHVEG-1 > JAGLML01. The sequence goes on from CP070798.1 coordinate 1,281,494, forward strand.
GGGTGGGATCAATTTCTCTTAAAACAGCCAGATAACAACTGATGAAATCTCCCAAACACATTGCGTACATCATTTTTGCTAGTCTTTTTTTTCCTTTAGGATATATTTCGATAATATTTGCAACCGCTTCTTCAAAAAGACTTTTCATAAAGTTAAGGCGTGTCGATATATTTGGGGATTCTTCATCTCTGTCTCTAAACAAAATACAAGAAAAATTTTTTGATACTTCTGGATTTAAAGACCAACCAACAATGTCATTATGATTGCTTTCAGAAACGACATCTTCTCTTGCAATGACTTTGCTGTTTTCATTAAATTGCTGACGCCATCTTCTGGCTATAGGATAATAAATTCCCCAACCATATATTTGAGGTGTTGTATCGAGAATCTTTCTGGCTACCTGTTTTGAAAGATTGCTTTCTTCAGGAACTGATTTTTTGTTATTGTCGATTATTTCTTGGCATGTAGCAATGGTTTCTTCCATATCTGACTCAATATTATTTTTTAACAGGCCAGTTCTTTTAAGAATCACTATTAACGTAAATAACGAATATGCAATTGCTGCTCTAGGCTGAAAACCAGAGGGGATTAGTATGTGTGCAATTCGTCTTTTTTTAGACAACTCTTGTAATTTTCCACCAGATGAAATACTTATCATCTTGCATTTTTTCTGACTGGCAATTTTAAATGCACTTAATGTTTCTTCTGTATTTCCAGAGTAGCTGAAAAATATTGTCAATGTATCCTTTCTAGCCCATTTTGGCAAATCATATTCTTTGTTTACATGTAGTGGTACATCTATCTTATCTCTATACAAGCTAGTTGCTATATCTCCAGAAATCCCTGAAGCTCCCATGCCAGTGATAATTACATTATCAATTTTAATTAAATTTTCTATCTCTGAAATGTTTGCTACTTCAATTGCTTCTTTAATCTGACTAGGGAATTGAGCAAGGGTATCCAACATATTTGATTTGTCTATTTCTGAAATTTTTTCTAAATCATCTAACATATTTTACATCATCTCATTTATATGGGCTAGAATTGACAAAGGAAATCGATTCGGATGTTCAAAAATATTTCTATATCAGAAAAATTTGTTTTTAGATTGGAAAGAGGATTTAAAAACACTCTTTCATTACTTCTTTTCAAATGCAATATGTAAAAGGAGATATACTTACCCAAGATGGTTTTAAAAAGGGTTATTTAGGTTTTGAAGGATATAAAGTAGTTGAATTAAGCAAGAGATCACCACCTGAAAAACCTGTAGCTCAAGGATTTATTGTTCCAACTTTTGTAAATGCCCATACACATATAGGTGATTCATTTGTCAGAAGAAAAAACATTGAACTCCCGAGAAACGCTGAGGAACTCGTTGCACCACCTAATGGATTAAAACATAGATTGTTGAGAAAAGCATCTGAGAAAGAAATAATAGATGGTATGAAATCCTCTGTCAACGAAATGATAGAGGCAGGCACTTCACATTTTTGCGATTTTAGAGAGGACGGTATCGACGGAGTTTATCAACTACAAAATGCTTTGAAAAATAAAAAAATTAATTCCATGGTCTTATCAAGACCCTGGCAAATGAGGTACGATAAAAAGGAGTTGGAGCTGCTTTTAAAAAACTCTGATGGCATTGGCCTTAGTAGTATTTCTGATTGGGAGTATTCAGAAATTGAAAAGATCACAAAGCATGCTAAACATGAGAAGAAAATATTTGCTTTGCATGCCAGTGAAGCTGTTAGAGAAGATATTGATCTTATTTTAGACCTAAAACCTGATTTTCTAGTTCATATGGTTTCAGCTACAGAATCAGATCTAGCCCGTGTTAAAGAAGAAAATACACCAGTCATTATTTGCCCTCGTTCAAATGCATTTTTTAATCTAAAGACAAACCTAAAATTAATGAAAAAAACAGGGATTGATTTAATGCTTGGTACAGATAATGCTATGCTTAATGTTCCCAATGTCTTGGAGGAACTAATTTATTTAAAAAATTCAACCAGTGCTTTTTCTACTCAAGAGCTACTTAATATGATAACATATACTCCAAGGAAAGCTTTAAATTTAGATGACTGTATTCATGGTCCCACCTCGTATGGTAACTTTGTAGTTTTAAACAGGGGATCTCTAGAATTAGTATATATATTTAAAAAAAATAAGAGGTGAAACATGCAAGTAAAAGATGTAATGTCAAAACAGTTGGTTGTTGGGTATCTACCAGGTACCATTAAAGACGCTCTGAAAATTCTTGCAAAGCACAATGTTTCGGGTATGCCTATCCTAAAAAAAGATACAAAGAGGGTTGTGGGCGTTGTAACTAGAAATGATATCTTCAAAAATCCAGATGAGAAGCAGCTTGCTTTGATTATGAGTAGTGACCCTGTTGTTATTAACAAGGATAGTGAGATAGAGGATGCTGCAAGGTTGTTATATGAAAAAAGAATACATGGCCTACCAGTTGTTGACAAAAGAAAAAATCTTGCTGGTATAATAAGTCCGACAGATATTCTAAAAGTTTTGCCAGAGGAATATGATGACGTTGTAGAGAATTATTACACTTCCAATCTCACTCCTATATACCAAGAAAATCCCATAACGATAATTATGGAAATCATCAATATTACGCACGAAAATGCTCTCCCTGTTTTAAACGATGAGCGTAAGCTTGCTGGTATGGTAAGCGAAGGTGATCTATTTAAACTCAGTCATATCCGTGAGAGCATATCCCAGACCAATATGGGTATGGGTGGAGATGAAGACGATTGGACTTGGGAAGGAATAAGAGACGTTGTAAGACTATACTATACTACAACAACTGTTGATTTACCTCCAGTTCCAGTAAAGGAGGTGATGGTTACAGATGTTATAAAAGCATACAGAAACGATCCAATTTGTGAGATAGCCAAGAAAATGTTCAAGAACAAAATTAGTCACGTCCCTATCGTAAACTCAGAAAACAGACTAATAGGCATGGTTACAGATATTGATCTCATGTCATGTATGTTTAAATCCTGTTAAGCTATTCTTGTAGTTGTAAATCTGGAGAGTTTCGCTGATGCCGCAAGACATTTATGATAAAATTATAATGCTGGCTAAGAGGAGAGGATACATCTACCCTTCCTTTGAAATCTATGGTGGCGTTGCAGGTTTTTTTGACTATGGGCCATTGGGTTCTCAGTTAAAAAATAACGTTGAAAACCTATGGAGACATTTTTTTATTTTGAACGATAATTGCAGAGAGATAGACACCCCAACAGTCACTCTCTATGATGTTTTGAAAGCATCAGGACATGTCGAAGAGTTTACCGATCTAACAGTTGATTGTAAAAAATGTAAGAAATCATACAAGGTTGAAGACATTATTGAGGAC
>CP070798.1:1284972-1294186 GCA_020343515.1 Thermoplasmatales archaeon
CAATTTAAGACAATCAAGGCTGGTTAGATTGATGCATATTCCTGCTTCTAGCTGCTTCAAAAGAATTTATAACAATTCCAGAAACATCTATATAACTTTTTATTATTGAGTTAACTTGCAAAGGGATTATTAATGCGAGTATTTGTAACTAGAAAAATTCCAGAACTAGGTTTGAATTTACTTAGAAAAGAATTCGAACTAGAGATTAACCCTCATAATAGAGTTTTAACAAAAGAAGAGATAATGCGGGGATTAAAAGGAAAAGATGGCCTTCTTTGTCTTTTAACTGATCCAATTGATAAAGATGTTATAAGCTCTGAACCAAGGCTTAAGATGATAGCTAATTATGCAGTAGGCTATGATAACGTAGACATCAAGGCAGCCACAGAAAGAGGCATACCAGTGAGCAACACACCTGGTGTATTAACTGATACTACTGCAGAAATGGCATGGGCATTATTATTTTCAGTAGCCAGACATATGGTAGAGGGTGATAAATTTACTAGATCAGGTAGATTCAAAGGTTGGGCACCTATGCTTATGTTAGGACAAGATGTATCAAATAAAACGTTAGGCATAGTTGGTGTTGGAAGGATTGGCACAGCTTTTGCTCTAAAAAGCAAAGGGTTCAACATGAAGGTTTTATATGTAGATAGTAGGGTAAATGAAACATTAGAAAATGAGTTGGGAGCTCAAAAAGTAGATTTGCCTCTCCTCTTAAAAGAATCTGATTTTATCTCCCTTCATGTGCCACTAAATAGGGCAACTCATCATATGATAAGCGAAAAAGAACTCAAAATGATGAAAAAAAATGCTGTTCTCATAAACACATCTCGTGGACCAGTAGTTGACGAACGAGCACTTGTTAAGGCATTGAAGAATAAATGGATATTTGGGGCTGGATTCGATGTATATGAACATGAACCAGATATAAGCGAAGAACTAAAAAAGTTACAAAATGTTGTTTTACAGCCACATTCTGCTTCTGCAACCTTTGAAACTCGCACGAACATGGCTATAATGGCAGCAGAAAATATGATCGCGGGGTTAAAAGGGAAAATCCCACCAAATTGTGTAAATACTGAAGTATTCAAGGGCAAATTATAGTGTAAACACCCAGATCTCGTGTTCTTTTGGAAGCTCCTCTTTTTCTATATCTATTTCATTTCCAACTTTAAGAATTTTATACATATTTTTTTCTAAAAAGGGATCTACACTAGATATAGGTAACGACAGGCCCTCTATTTTAAAGTGCATGGGTATAGTAATTTTTGGCTTTATTGTATTTATGATTTTCCAGGCTCGCTCTGAATCGACAGTATATGTCCCACCAACAGGAACAAATAGAATGTCTACGTTTCCTATCTGCTGAACAGTTCGCCCATCAAGCTCATGTCCCAGGTCACCTAAGTGGCAAAACGTTATATCATTACAGGTAAACTTAAATATAATATTTTTACCTCGTTTTTCTCCAAGGCATTCATCGTGATACGATTCAAACCCATTTATCTCCACGTTCGAAATTGTACGTTTCCTTCCATCAGTTACAACTTTAGAATCACCTTTTTCCACCGACTTTACGCTGTTATGATCAAAATGATCATGTGACACTAGAATAATATCACCTGCTACACAGGGTGGAGGTAGCCCTATAGATTTTCCATCATGTGGATCAGTAACGATTGTTACATCATTTGTCAATTCAAAACATGCATGACCATGCCATCGTATTTGAAGCATTTTTTTACCTCCTCCTAAAAACAACTGCCAAAATTGAATTGTTTAGTCAATTTAAATACATTATGGCCGTAACCTTCCCAACTTTATATAGTCTATTATATCGTCATCAACCCTTGCAAAGACAATTTCCTTATTCACAGAATGTGCAAGTCTCACGGCTCTGCTCATCTCAGCCCATGTGCTTTTAAATCCTTTATCTACTACATGGATGAGATACTCGGCATGTGCCTCATCTATGTGTTTTGTATATGCACGGAAATGAGCACCGAATTTAAACCCCGTTTTTACAATAAAACCACGTTTCTTCAAATCTTTAAATACAAAAAATCTCGTTTCAATGTCTGGCTGCAATTTATGAATAATTTTTTTTAATCCGTTTACAGTAAGTTTTTTTCCATTAGCAGTTTGAACTTCAATAACACCCTTCTCTGAAAGATACAATGCTTCAACTAGAGATAGCTGCAGCCCGTCTCCAAACGGTTTACCAAAGAACTCTTTTTCTAGTAAATTTTCTGACAGTTTTTTATCAAAGAGAAGAGTCCTATTTTTTAGAAGAACTCCTTCTCCTTTTGGAAAAACATTCATGCCTATATCCCCTCTAAAATCCAATAAGGTAACATCGTAATAAGTAATATCTCCTTCTTCATCGACGATCCCAAACCATAATTCTCCATTCTTTTTTGTTACCTCATTTATCAACTTTTTTGTATTTTCTAAATCTAAAAAATCTCGTTCAGAAAATGCAGAGATGAAACATTGTTTTTCACCTTTTTTTTGTCTGAATTTATAAAAGGTAGAATGCTCCTTCCCTCCACATGGTTTTATGGGATGCCCTCTGTTTCTTAAGTCCTTGAATATAAGATATTTTATTTCAAAATCAGGGATCTGTAGCGCAGCAATTTTGACAAGATCTTGAAAGCCCAACTCATTTTTGTTATGAAAAATTCTAATCTTGCTTTCACTTAGTAAAAAAACACTTTCTATTAAATCCAGCTCTATCTTATTGCCCGGAAGAGATTTGCCAAAATGACTCTTAGTATAAAGTCGTCCGACATCCTTTGATTTTTTAACAATTATTTTATTGTCAATAAGTTCTCCTGAAGCTTGCATTATAAAATGTAAATCGGATGTATTATTTGTTTTTTTTGTAATAATCCTTTATACTTCTAGGTATCTGATTTTCAGAAAAGTATTGGTCCTTTTGTTTCTTGTAATAATCTTTGATGCTTCTTTGCAGTTTATAGTCATAATGGGTCTCCCTTTTTTTAGATGACATTCCTCCAATAAGTATCCCTAAACCTAAACCACCTATGCCACCAATTATTGTAAAAAGAATGAAATAATTGGAATATCTAGAAATACCCCGCTCCCATATTGAAGTAGTGATTTCTGGAATCCCCGTGTACCGCGATGAATGCCCTCCGCCAGTAGTTGTAAACCCTAGTGTCCCAGCTATTAAATCACTGTATTTGTAATAAACAATTGCAGAATCAAATGAAGAATCATCTACAAGGCTCTGGGCATATTCATAGTAGCTTACCGCGAGTACAGGCTCTATGCCACGATCTCGACTTTCACTTATACTGGCACTTGCACTCTCACGCGCTCTCTCAATTTTATCATCAGTAATACCATCAACAAGCTCTAGGGCAAGATTTGCTTTCACTAGTGACTCCAACGTTTCAAACAACGCAGCAGCAGGATAACCCTTATCTTTATCATCTCTTGCAGCTTCTAATAACTCCTCTGCCTCATCAAGATAACTAGATAATTTTCCCAATTCTTGAAGAATAATACTTGAATAAACAATAGCTTGTTGTGCATCTTCAATGTACTCTCCCGCAAGATCTCTAATTGTGGATACATTAATCTCTCCAGTGTCATTGAATGAAGAAGAAATATCAATCCACCACTCGACACTGTTGCTTCTCTCCATGGCATAAGCAATTTTGTATAACGCTGTTAAATAATCGTTATTTTGGTAGCTATCATCAGCGTCTGAAATATATACATCTGCATCAGATGCCCGTTTTTGAGCTGCACCAACGCATTGAAGTGATATCATTCCATTTATTTCTGCATTCTTTGCAAGTTCACTGTTATCGTTATGGAGCTTCTTTGTTTCACTGAGAAGAAACATAACATAAACGTCTTTATCATCTGAACTAAAATAATCACAAGCATAAGACACAAAATGCGAGTCAATCAAGGATTGAAACGAATTACTAGTACTAGTATAATATAATTCTTGTTCAAACCAGTCTTGAGATTCCAGCAGGTTATTCTTCGCATTATTCAGAACATCTGTTACTTGATTCTTATAATAAAATGGATATCGATTAGGTATACTTGAACTATTTAACGCGTTGCTTGCATTTTTATATGATTCACTTGCTTTTTGTAAGAGACTTGTTGCAAGTGGCTTCATTGAATCAACATAATCCTCTGTGGTAATGCGATATTCCGATTCAACTACTGGAAAATCCCATCCTGTAAGATACAATAAAACATCGTTTATATCTTCAGCTTCTACAACCTCTATGCCATAGTTTTCCCATGCATAATCAGAGACATTTCGAGTAACGTGACGAGTAATAATTTGCGTCCAATCGCCTTCTGAAATAGTCTCTGTTATGGTATCGGTATAAGTCCCTTGGCCCTTAGGAATCAAAAAACGCGTTGCTCCGACAGAGTATGCAGCATCGATTTTTTGAATAATCCCCCCTACAGGACCAATACTTCCATCTGGATTTATCATTCCAGTCATAACAGTTTTGTCATCAATTGTCCAATTTTCCAAAAGTGCTGTAACAGCGGCTGTCATAATTGCTCCGGCAGAGGGCCCACCTATAATCGGTGAAGAGGTTCTTACGACAAAAAAGTAGTCGTAGTTAGATGGACTGATGTTACTTCTCTCATCATTTTCCACCAGTGAGCTGGCAACTTTTACAGCTAAACGTGCTGAACCTTGCATGTCTATTTGCGTGAGAGGCAATGTATCAACAAAAACCCTTCCACTCCCAGTGTTTTGGATGGTCACCGTTATTGTAGAGATAACACCTACGTATCCATTAGACGTCTGCGCTACAGCGGGTGCATACACAGTGACATTACGGTATTGAAGAGAAACATTATCTCCCTGTATCTCACCAGGTATTACGGACCCTGAAAACTGAGAAAAGCAGGAACACGTAATTAAAGCTGCTAATATTATCATTAAGATTTTTCTCGTCATAGTTTTTTCCTTCTTATGATTTTGGTTTAATAGCAGATTACATACAAAAAACTTACTAAGAAATTAAGAAATAATATCCATGAAAAAGTAATTGCAAGCAATTATTATTGCACCAATCGGCATACAAAAATGATAATATCCTTAAATCCATATCAGAAAAATATGAAAGAATGTTCCTTTATAGGAAAAACTCTTGATTTTTCTAAGAGTCTTGACATCGATTTAGTAAAAAAATTTGTTGTTTTTGATGAGATTCCTTCTACCAATATTGAGGCAAAAGAACTTGCGGAAAATGGTGAAGGAGAAGGAACGGTAGTACTTGCTCGAATACAAAAAAAAGGGCGGGGCAGATTCAATAGATTATGGGAGTCACCAGATGGAGGAGTATATCTTTCAATCATTTTAAGGCCTGACTGTCCATCTGACAAAGCAACGTTACTATCTTTGCTTGCGGCTATAGCAGTGTCTACCTCGATAGCTAGCTACGGTGTTTCTGCGAAAGTAAAATGGCCCAATGATATTCGGGTAAATGGAAAAAAAATTGCGGGTATTTTGCTAGAATCAGAAGCATTTGGAAACAGTTTGAAATATGTCATATTAGGGATTGGTATAAATCTAAATATAGATAAAAATCTTCTTTCAGCAAAGGTTAAATCTATTTCAACCTCACTATCAGAAGAAATTGGGACCTCTATAAATTATCACAGCTTTATCAAAAATTTGTTGTTTAATTTGGATGAATATTACAAACTTTTTCTTAGTAAAAAATATGATCGTATCATTAAGGAATGGAAAAATCAATCAGATACTCTTGGTAGAATAGTGAGAATTACTACATCTTCTGAGCAGATAATAGGGAAGGTGTACGATATAGATCGGTCAGGTTTTTTGATAGTCATTCTAAATTCTGGAAAGCATAAAACAATAACAAGTGGCGATTGTACCTATATTGAAAAATAGTTTTGTTTTTAGAAAACCTTAAACTTTTCATATCCCATATGATATATCGTTACCTTTTTATACCATGGGAGTCATATATTGTTTAACAGATGTTAAGTGATTTTAGGGGGAACCATATGAAAAAATTTTTACCTATATGTTTAGTAGGAGTTTTACTCCTAAGTGGATTTGGAGCTGTTGCATTAAACACTGACTTAGAAATACTTGATTCAGAAACTATAGGATACGGACAAACAGGTGATGGAAGGAATGATTATACCCATACTGTTTTTGTCGAGGTAGCCACTGGTCAGTTTTGTGGACCCTGTCATTCATGGAATACCAATATATATAATGCCTATAAATCTGGCGACTATGATTTTGAGTACGTCGAGATGATTGGATGGGGGTTTGGTGGCGGTGGTGATATACTTAACTTGGAGGCGTATTATTGGGCCTCCGGATATGGAATAACATCTATTCCAACTTCTATCTTCGATGGAGATTATCGAAGAATAGTGGGTAACTATCCCAACCAGCTTCCAGGTGCTCTTGATGCCTGTGGAGCTAGGAGTGTGAAAGATTTAGAGGCTAGTATGACTGTGGCATGGCTAGGTGACGCTGAAATACAGGTTGATATTGAAATTGAAAACAATGAGGCTACGCAGTATAATGGTTATATTCGAGTTCCTATTACAGAGATCACCTCTCGTTATAGTACCTCTGGTGGTGCTAAATATCACTTTGGGTTTTTGGATTACGCTTTTAAGAAGGATATTTCTATAAGTGCTGGTGGCGTTTACACAGATAGTGTTACCTGGGATGGGGATGAGCATCAGGATAATCATGGCGATGATTTTGGTGACATCGAATCTGATAATATCAAAGTAATAATGGGTGTGTTTAACGATAATAATGATTATGTCGATGAAACAGTTGCTGCGACTCCTAGTACAAGTACCCCGCCAGAGACTCCAGAGAAACCAGAAGGCCCAACTGAAGGAAAAGTCGGAGTAGAATATGAGTTTAACAGCAGTACAACAGATCCAGATGGAGATCAAATCTATTATAAGTTCGACTGGGATGATGGAACAAATAGCGGCTGGGTAGGACCATTCAACTCAGGACAACCAGGAAGTGCATCTCACTCATGGGATGAAGAGGGCCCATTCGATGTTAAGGTTAAGGCTAAAGATGTGCATGGTGCCGAGAGTGGCTGGTCAAATCCACATAGAATTACCATCTTCTCAGGACCCAGACCTGATATTGATGTTATAAAAGGTGGATTATTCAAAGTGAGCGCAAAAATCAAAAATATTGGCGCCTTGGATGCATCTGGTGTAAAGTGGAAGATTACACTTGATGGCGGTGCATTTATTGGCAAGGAAACATCTGGTGAAAATTTAAGTATCTCTGCAGGCGCAGAAGAAACTATAAAATCAGGATTAATATTTGGATTTGGATCAACAAGGGTAAAGGTTAGAGTGTGGATACCAGACGGACCATCAGATACAAGAGAACAAGGCGGATTTGTATTCTTGTTCTTTATAAAGATTAACCCAGGCGGTGTCATATAAAATCTATTATATAGCCTTATTCCTTCCCCCTTTATTTTTTATTTAATGCGTTTTCTTCTCTGGATATTTTTTGCCAAACATTTGATCACGACACTGCTATTGCCAATAAATTATAGATTTTTTAAAAATCTCTTATTTGTATTAAGATAAATTTATTATTACAAAAAATTTAAATCAACATATTGTATTTGTAAATGCATGAAGGACAATATTGTTCAGAAAAATTATGCTAAAAAAATTATTGTTTTTTCAATAATTTCAATACTGATAATGGTTGCTTCAGCCCCTGTTTTTAACTCAGCGATTGTTAAAACAACCAGTGATAAAAATGAAACATTCAATGATTTAGCAGCATTTTCCACAGACAATGGCTGGTATTGGAAAGATCCGTATCCAAACTATGCGCCTAGTGGTATGCCCGATTTTAGTCAAAAACAAAAACAATGGAAAAGTATCGTTGATGGGGGCAATGGTACAGCAGATACAAATGCAACTGGGGATGACATACAGCTTATTCTCATGGGAGGTGAAGTGAATCCTGGAGATATCATTATTGCACCTGGGCAAAACTGTCAGCTTGATACTATCGCCAGCGGCGACGATGTTGCAAAATGGGCTTTTTGTGGACCAGTAGCATTAGCGAATTGTTTCTGGTGGTTTGACTCGAAATACGCTATTCCTGATGGCACGCCAGGAGATGGAGAAGATGAGTTTACTCTAGTAGAGAATTATGGTGTTCAAGATGATCATTCCCAAGATAATGTACCACTCCTAATTGAAGAGCTAGCGAGAGCAATGAACACCAGTGGTAAAGGTAAAACCTCCATAAATGACATGGCGGATGCGATTGATCAATGGTTAGTGGATACTAATCTTCAGGATAATTTTGAAAAAACCATCAAGGATGAGCCTACATTTGAATTTATAGCAGGTGAGATAAACCGAAGTCAGGATGTTATTCTACTGCTAGGATTTTATGATTACATAATAGGCGAAAAAATTATAGATCAGTCGCAACCTTTCTTGCCTTTCTACAAATTTTTACAAAACTCTACCTTGTGGGATTATCAAAGTTTTATACCCAATATTAAAAGACTTGATGCAATAAAAATCCCCCTTCATAGTGTTTCTACATTGACTTGCGAAGTCGAGATTAATGTATATGAATCTGAAGAGGAGGATCCAGTTGGTACAGCAACTTTAAACCCTGGTTATCTTTCAACTCCAACATGGATTCAGTTTCATTTTGAACCACATGTTGAACTCACTCCTCAGAATACTTATTATTTCGACGTTCTACAAAAAGAAGCTGGATATCATTATGAATGGTACTATGAGTCCCCTGACCCCTATGATGGAGGAACAGGATGGATGAACAAAGTTCCGCAAGATCCATTAGGTTATCCCTTTGATTGGGCATTCGTAACAGAATTCTACGATCCTCCACCAGGCTCGGTAAGAAGAGAAGCACATTATGTCACCTGCGCTGGTGTCGACTCTGAGAATACATCAATTGCATTCAGTGATCCAAGGTATGACATATTTAATCCTAGTGAAAATAATCACAATGATGCACAAAACGTTTCTCATGACCTCTATGTTGTTGATAACAGTAGCCCCTGTCCAGATCTAAATTACACATGCTGGTTACCTAACTATCCAACAGATCACGATTATACACTAGTCGAACAGGCAGTTATCATCTGTCCGATACCAGATGAAG
>CP070798.1:1294286-1303341 GCA_020343515.1 Thermoplasmatales archaeon
GGAAATGGTGAGATACTTTTGAATATTTCTTCAGCAACTGGTTCAGGGAGTTTACAAGTTCTTGATTATAATCTTGATGGGGATTTCGACATTATTACTTGTCTTATGGATATGTTTTTCCTTTACCTTTACGAGCAGGATGGTTTCAATTATTATTATCTTGGCAGACTGCCATTAAATGAAAAAGGATATGCTGATGATTTATCATTGGGTGTGCTTACTTCTTCAGATTATAATAACGATGGAAAAGAAGATATTATCTTTGGAGGGGTACATGGGAATGTGAGGCTATGCATTAATAATTTTGGACAGCTACCTCCACTTCTACCTTTGATAAAAGAACCTCCGGGGGTAAAACCTGGTGAGGAGGCGGGGTTTAAATTTGTTACAAAAGACATCAATGGAGATGATGTCTTCTATTATGTTGACTGGGGTGATGGGACAAATTCTGGATGGGTCGGTCCATATGCTTCGGGTGAGGAAGTAGTGTTGAATCATTCGTGGCCTAAGGCTCGTGCCTATTTGATAAAAGCAAAAGCAAAAGATGATGATGGGGAAAGCGAGTGGAAGGAATATGTATTGATTATATTCAGGGGAAGATCAAGTATCTCACTAGACTTGGTATGTCCATTTACTGATTACAATGGATTTCTATTATTTTCATCTACAATTCAAGGTACTACAACTGAGTTGGAATCAGTAAGAGATTATAAAAATAATGGCTTAGATTATCGTCAATATTTCAGAAAATCTCCTTCCTTCGCAGATTCTATGTTGATAAATCATAAAAAATAGCTTAGTCCTTTCGCCTATTTTCTTCATGTTGAACCTTCGTTCTTTCTCATTTTTTTCCTGTAAATATACAAATATGCTCTATCTTTTTTTTGAACAAATCAGGTAACAATGTCCAAATTAATTACAGATTGTTCAATTTTAAATTAACTAATTTAATAATGGGAAAAAGATTATTTATTTTATAGAAATGGAGGAAATGAAAATTGCTGAAAATAAGAACTATTCTTCTGTTATTAGGTATGATTCTAATTACATCAAATAGTATTAATATTGGTGCCCAACTCGAAATGACAACTACTAATGGTGACACCCTGTATGTGGGCGGTTCTGGTCAAGGAAACTACAGTAAAATCCAGGATGCAATCGATAATGCAAGTAGTGGAGATACCATATTTGTATTCAATGGAACGTATTATGAACACCATATTTACATTGATAAGACAGTCAATCTAATCGGCGAAAATAAGGGGACAACTATAATTGATGGCGATAATGGAGGAGATATTGTTATTATTGGTGCTGATGGAGTGTACCTTAGTGGTTTTACTATACAACGGGCTGGAAACATTAATGATAACGGGATTTTTATATACAATTCAAATAACTGCACAATAAAGAATAACAATGTACTGTTGATCAAAGAGGATGGTATATGGCTTTTTAGGACAAACAATACAACAATAACAAACAACACAATCACTAAGATCACTGGCACTGGTCTTATGCTTACATTGTCCAGTAACGCTTTAATCATGGATAACAATATCTCAAATAACGGAGCAGGTATTGGGCTTGATGAGGTGACCAATAGTTTGGTCACCAATAATATGCTCTCAAACAACTATTTGGGAATTTATCTTGGAAACTTAAATCATTTCTTTGGTTATAACACGATTACAGGAAACAATATCTTACATAACAAACAATGTGGTATAGATATTTATTTAAGTTACTCGAATAAAATCGAGAAAAATAACTTTATCGGCAATAAAAGACATGCGAAGTTTGAGACTGCCTTTAAAAATTCATGGGATGCAAACTATTGGGGCAAATCTCGACTATTTCCAAAACCCATATTTGGAATCATTACTAGAATCAATTTTCCCCTACCTATTCCCATACCTATTGCTGGTAATGGATTTCCAATTATTGGGATTCAATTTGATTGGAATCCAGTCCAAGAACCATATGATATTTCATAGTCGATAATCCAATTTTTTTAGTAAAATAACATTCCTTCGCATATTTACATACATTAAGTCATCAAAAATAGTTAGTCCTTTTGCATTTTTCTCTCCTGTTGAAAGTTCATTCTTTCTCATTTTTTTGCATTCGGAGGTACTGAAGTTCAGTAGTTCCGAAAGTAGATTTAAAATTTGTGGAATCGAGCTAAAAATGGTTTTTCAAGCAAATCTACCGACTTGTTTTACTGCCAAAATAACAAAATGACGACAAAAACAGGCACTCAAAAATCAAAAATGAAGATAGAACCCTAGTCAACACTAAACCAAATGAAAAAAACAACCAGAAAAAGCATAATCGTCAGCCCCCTGGATCGATTATATACAAGACAGTACCGAAATACTTCGAAGCAATAAGATGATCCTCCTTAACAACTCCAAAAAGAGCCAGCCATATCAATATATCTGCCAGGATCCATAAGTTGTACAATAAGACTGCGAACATGAAATAAAACAACCGTATCATATAATTTTTAGAGGTTGTTTTGGGAAGATACTGCTTTTTGACCCGATAGCTTGATTCAATTCCCCAGCGTTTATCATACTGGTCGAACAGCGTTTCAAGCAGATCTACATCATTTGGACCATAGTTCTCGTTGGTGGCAAACACCCGTTTTTCCTTCTTTCCGTTTTCAACTTCTTCCTCCAAGAAAACCAAAATGACTAGTTTTATAAAATAATAGTTAGTATGGATTTGTGGTTTGTGGAGAAATATTATGCCTAAAGGTAGTAAGGAACAGATCATAGTTGATGAAAAGAAGATTATCAAAGAGCTACAGAAAAACTCTAAGGGAAGCATTGTCGCCATAGCAAAACGATGTGGTTGTTCCAAACAGAGGGTGCGGAGAATTATCAAAAGACTGGAAAAAGACAAAACGATCTGGGGTTACTGTGCAGTAGTTGATGATGAAAAACGGGGTTTAAAACGATATTTTGTACTTATTAAAAGGACGAGTAAACCTGCGTCTAAAGAAAAATTAGATTTAGTGATTGGAAGAGAATTAAAAAAGGAGTCGGCTAAAATCGGAGTTGATGTCGTGTCTAGCTACTATGTTCATGGTTTATTTGATTGGCAACTCTGCATTACTGCAAGTCATATTGGGCAGGTAAAAAGATTTTGTAACATTTTTAACACTTTGTTTGCAGAAGATTTAATATCTGATATTCAAGTGTTAGAAGTGATTTTTCCAGTTGAAAAAAGCGGAATCGTTAATCCAAATATAAAAGAAATTGAAGATTTTTTTACAATAGAATAGAGATAATGCCTTAAGCATAGTTTTCAATCCCTTTTTATCCTCCCCACAAAACCAACTGATTGTTACAAATGTTATAATTAAAATTTTATTGAAACATTTGTCTCGATAAAATTTTTATCCGAAACATTTAAATTAAAACTATTTATTACAATTACAAAAATATATTCGTGGAGGAAAAATATGAAAAGAAAAATAATTGGTATTTTTGTATGTATGCTGTTGATTGCAACTGCCTTTCCCGCAGTAGGAACCATGAAAGAAATAGAAAATGAGCTAAATCAACCCGAACAAAATGATCAAGCCTCAATTTTCCAGAGAAAAGACTATAACAATATACTTTTCAATCCTTTTGATTTAGATGCTGATAACGATTACCATCAACCCTTCAGTAGTCATCCACCAGTTCATTCCCGTTTCAACAAACAAAGGATCAATGCAGACGAAAACTCCACCGTATGCGGCTACATTAAAGATCGAGACACCGATCTTCCTATCGAAAATGCTGGAGTTGATCTTAGTTGGCAAGACGATCAAGGAAACTACGATTGGAACTATACCTATACAAATTCCTCTGGTTATTACCGCATGAATGTAGCAGCAGGTGAAATCATATTATATGTATATGCAAGTGGCTATCTTAATGAAAACACAGACTGGATGGATATTGGTGATTATGAGACATTGTGGGTTAATTTTTCTATGTATCCGCGTCCTCCTGAGAATTCAATTGTCTGTGGATATGTTAACGACTCTGAAACGGGTCTACCTATTGAGTATGCGAATGTCAATCTTCATTGGCGTGATGATCTAGGACATAACTATTATAATTATACCCCCACTAACTCATCGGGTTATTACAGTATTAACGTTGCAGCAGGTGAAATCAGATTAGATGTTTATGTAAGCGGCTATTTCAGTGGATCTACAGGCTGGTTGGATATTGGTGAGTATGAGACTTTGTGGGTTAATTTTTCTATGTATCCGCGTCCTCCTGAGAATTCAGTTGTCTGTGGATATGTTAACGACTCTGAAACTGGTCTTCCTATTGAGTATGCTTATATTGATCTTGATTGGCGTGACGATCTAGGACACTCCGAATCGAATTCTACCTTTGCCATCTCTTCTGGTTTTTACAGCATGAACGTAGCAGCAGGTGAAATAGTTATTAATGCTAATTATGATGGATATGCCTTTGAAACTGTTGGTTGGATTGATATTGGAGAAAATCAGACACTCTGGTTGAATTTCACACTCGATCCAGATGTTACCCCGCCTGAAATTTCTGATATTATTGTACCAGATTATGTAGGGCTCAACCATCCTGGGAATATCAGCGCTAATGTTAGTGACGATCATCTACTCAGTGTTGGAATGGTTCTGGCTGACCTTGACAATATTACCTTTAATCTAACAATATGGTATTATATAGATTATACAGGCTTGAGTGGGACATATGTCGTACCGGAATATGATGGTACATATGCAGCGGTAGAACAAGGAGTAAAATCAGCTCCTACAACGGCGGTAAAGCTTAACAACTGGACCGAGACCGATAAAATTTATACCGTAGCTCTTTTTATGAAAAATCAGAGCTCTTCAGAACAAACGATATTTCTAGAATTTGATCATTCAGGTGGGCCTCTTAAAAATATTGCATTAATCGTATCTACGCCGGGTGGTACACTTCAAATAGAGTACATAACCGATATGATAGAGCCTGGAATTAGCATTATATATCCAGTTGCGATAGCTGCCGATGGAATTAATTTGATATTCGACCCGGATGTGAATTATACTCTTTATTCTATAGGAGATCCAGATAATCCCCACCTCAGTTGGTATCCGCTTTCTTTCGGAACATATGAAGGTATGATTTTAGCCAATGATAGAGCATGGCTCTCAAGCAATGCCACTTTTAATTTAACAGTATTTTACGCTGAACCTTGTCTTGAAATAACAGCAATCGATGGTGGATTTGGTGTAACTGCAACTATTAACAATACAGGAGATGGAGATGCATCAAAGGAACCAGTGACAATTATCGTTACGGGCGGTATACTAGGCTTTATAAATAAAACAATCACCAAGGAAGTTGACATTAAAGTCGGGGAATCCACAAAGGTAAAAACAGGAATAATATTCGGTCTAGGCGGCATTGATATAACAGTGACGACACCTCACGACGAGGAGGCCGCAACAGGTACACAGATAATCATCTTTACACTGGTCAAGAAGTAACATAGTAAACTTTAAACACAAACCCCTCTCTTCTTTTCTTTTTTTAATGCATTAATTACCTGTTTTTCAACATCTTTAAATACCAGTGGTTTCGATTTTTCAATCCCTTTTTATCCTTCTACAAAACCTAGGAAAAATCATAATTTTTATATATAGATATAGTTATTATAAATCGATAAAATATGATTCCAAATAAAATCTATAAAATAGGAGCGATGCTTGGATTAGAAAATAAAGACATTAGAGATCTTGTAACAGATATATCCGATGAACCAGATAAACTAGAAGTGTCACCGTCTCCAATAGATACTTATAAAGAACCATGCATGTATGGTACCGTTAGCCTAAAAGATTTTCAATAGCTCATTATTAAACAGCAGTAATTAGAATACTTACAAAACTGTTTGTTTTTAAATCCCTTTTTATCCTTCTACAAAACACAGGATTGGTTTTTAATATGAGTCCCGTCAACATCCTGTTAGCCGACACCGAGCCATAGGAGTACAATTCCAGCAATAAGGCTAGCTAGAGAGAGTAAACTGATAATGATTGTGTAGAGTGCGAAAGAATCTTTAAGGCTCTTTGCACGTTTTCTAAGAAAGCTATGGGAGTTATCGACAGATGACCAATCTTGAGCTTGTTTGATCGTTCGTTCCATCCAAGGATGTGCCTGTGAATATCCCAGTGCATTATGGGCCCGCGTAGCAAATACCAAGGCAGAAACGTATACTTCGTAGTACCTTAGGATTACAACAATTGAAACAAATCCAACTACTGGAACGAAAACTAGAATAATGCCTGCAATCAGATTCATTGTTTGGTCAGACTGGGCACTTGGCCAAAGGCGCATAATTATCAACAGTGCAGTGGGAATGGATGCCATTATGTAGATGACGTACTTGACATGACTATGGAAAAGAGATAATGCCTCAAACATATCTTTTCTAGATTCGTTAAGGAAATTAAGGTCGGGCTGTTTTGCCTCAGCGGGCCATGACAACCAACTTGGTATGTCTTGGAGATCTTTTTTCATTTTCATCAACCTGAACAATATAACATAAGCTATAACTTATATTTTTTTTGTTTAAGATAATGCAAACTAAACCTGTTTTTCAATCCCTTTTTATCCTCCCCCACAAAAAACCCTAGGACTGTTTTTCATTTTGTTGTTTTCACACAGTGGATTTAAATAATAGTAGTCACAAAACGTAACACGATATAATTGAGTATTGTAGAGACAAGGGGAAGGTAGGATTAAATGACATGTGAATGCCCTAAATGTGGTCATCTGCATCCTGACTATTACCCTGCTTGCCCGATTTGTGGGGTTAGGATCGAAGAGGTAAAACCTAGAAGAAGCTTCTATAAAATGTAAATCTACTTTTCTTTCAACCTTACCAAATAATAGTATCTGTTAGAAAACGTAGTAGCATGCAATTGCCTTTACCAACTCTTTAAACTACTAAAATTAAATAGTTTTTTATACCAGCAGTTTCGATTTTTCAAATATGCCATATAAAATACCTACAGAAAAAGTTCAGAAGATCAGAGAAGAAGTACTCAAAGGAAAATCCAAGTATCAAGTGGCTTTAGAATTAGATGTTTCCTTTGACGCAGTATACAAGAATACAGAGGATATACCCAATAAGAGAGTATGTAACTCAGGGATTCGAGGGCCTACACTTGAGCTGTTGAAGCAGCTTCATAGAAACGGATATATCATTTCACGACGAAATAGTCCGCTTCTTCATACGTTGAAGCGTCATTTCCCAGAGATTCAGTTGATTCGTGTAAGGTTTCAACATGTTTGTTTTCTAAAAGGCTTTGAGAAAGTTGCGTTACGTGCATTCTTGGAGAAGGAGAAATTTAGAGTGGTTAGCTATCACAAGCTTGCTCCCGTGTGTAGAGCGTTTGGTGTTGATCTTCCTTTAGAGGAAAAACGAGATCTGCTTGGTTTGCCAAAAAAAGAAGAAGTCACAAGGAGATCTTTTAGGGTTATCGATAAGTTTCAGAAGAGATTAGATGATTTCTATCCAGAAAACACATTTGCTTGTAGATCTGAGCTTAAGAAACCTCAAAAATTTCACGTTATTGATTACGATTCTCTTCTTAGGGATGATGAGCTTTTTCGAGGTTCTAAGTAAGAGAAGTCAGGTTTTAGGTTGATGCCAAAAATCTAATTCCAATATACATTTTAGCCTGAAGAATCAATGATAGAGAGTAGCATTTATATACCAAACCATAGATAGATATAATAATAAAATGGGAGGAATCATTCTATGAAAAAAATCCTAATATTTGGAATTGCATTTCTTTTTATAGGCATGAGTGCCATTCCACCCACTGGGGGAATAGATGGAAATCACAACAGTATAATTGATAATAAAACAAAAGTTACATCTGAAGAGACCAGTTCTGTCAATGAGGAAACGGAATATTGGGCTCTATTAATTGCTGTAGGTGTGTATGCTGGTCATCCTGAACAAGATCGACCATGGATGCTAAAGGATTTTGAAGATTTACATAATATGCTTCTTGTTTCCGAACATTGGAATGAAGAAAACATCAAAGTTATGAAGGGTAGAAATGCAACACTTTTGAATATTATAAAAGGTTTTCGTTGGCTAAGTAAAAATGAGGATGAGAATGACTTTTCATTAGTCTATATTACTACCCATGGTGGGCAACTATCGAGAGATAGATTTCCTTGGGATGAAAATGACAGATGCGACGAGGTGCTAGTAACATATTTAGGTTTTACATTTCCATGGCTAAATATAAGAGATGACTTTCTTAATCTATTATTATCCTTATTAAATTCTAAAGGGGTATGTGTTGTTGTTGAGAGTTGCTTTGCTGGAGGGTTTAATGATCCCCCTTATTTTAAAAGTAATATGAAAGACAACAGGATGAATGCTAATGTTTGGGTACATGAGTTTGCAGAGGAAATAAGCGAAAGTGGAAGAGTCGTGCTAATGTCAAGTCGAGAAGATGAGGTTTGTTATGGAGGATTCACCAGTTATTTAATAGAAGGATTTACAGGATATGCAGATGCTAATGAAAATGATTTGGTCTCAGCAGAGGAAGTATTTGAATACGTAAAAGAACGATATGATGAATCAGATGTTCATGCAACTATTTATGATGATTATCCAGGGGAACTTCAATTAACAGAGGTTGAGCTTCCTCCTTCTGTTCCAGAAACTCCCATTGGACAAATAATTGGTGAGACAAATACTACATATAATTATTCAACTGTTTCAACTGACCCAGAGGGTGGTAAAATTAGGTACGGATGGGACTTGGATAGCGATAATATTGTTGATGAATGGTCTGATTTTTTTGTTTCAGGTGTTCAGCATAATTTTTCCCTTTCATGGGCAATTGAAGGAACCTATAATATTAAAGTGAAAGCTGTGGACGAACCTGGAGTTGAAAGTGAGTGGTCGAATCAAACTGTTGTTTCAATGTCATTAAATCATATTCCTGATCAACGACAGACAGAAATGGGAGGCGGAACTCATA
>CP070798.1:1303441-1312235 GCA_020343515.1 Thermoplasmatales archaeon
CTACCCCAATAGATATCCTCTTCGGGTTCCCAGATATCCTCACGTCCGCCGGCAAAACCAAAGGTCTTGAAACCCATTGATTCCAGAGCGCAGTTACCAGCCAGAATCATCAGATCGGCCCAGGAGATCTTTTTGCCGTATTTTTGTTTGATGGGCCACAGCAGTCGGCGAGCCTTATCAAGGTTCGCATTGTCAGGCCAACTGTTGAGAGGCGGTAAGCGTTGGTTACCAGATCCCGCACCACCGCGGCCGTCGCCCATACGGTAGGTACCTGCACTGTGCCATGCCATACGGATGAAGAGTCCCCCATAGTGACCATAATCGGCAGGCCACCAGTCCTGCGAGTCGATCATAAGCGCATAAAGGTCTTTCTTCAGGGATTTAAAATCGAGTTTTTTGAATTCCTCGGCGTAGTTGAAATCCTCACCCATCGGGTTGCTCTTTTGTGAGTGCTGGTGAAGAATCCTGAGGTTTAACTGGTTAGGCCACCAGTCCAGATTTGACATGCCCCCACCAGCAATAGGTTTGTGAGTTCTGCCCGTTTGCGGGCACTTGCTATTTTGATTTTTATTGCTCATAATAAAACCTTGCCCCTTATTAAAAAATTAAATAAATATGTATTTTTAACTTTTTGCTATAAAATTTAAAACAGGGAATGAATTGAACTTGGTTTTACCGTTAAAAATTCTATTTTTCTCCTTAGAAATAATCCTGTTAATATTTACCGTGCTTGATAATGTTACGCCCGCATCGGGATTTGAGCGGCTAAATGACGTCTAAAAATAAGCCTTTGATGGGAGATTTTGACGCATATTTACCAGTAAAAATTGAAAATACCAAAGATGTTTTGAGGTTTTTACCACAATACCAAACTTAATAGGAGAATACTAAAGATAGTTCGGGCTCAAATGATCAAACATTAAATGCACTGCTGTAAATGTTAAGGTGACATATGTTCATTGTTTATTCCTAATTCCGATAAACATACAAAGAGAACAATTAAAAAACTTTGATGAATTCTATATTCCAAAAGATATGTTTCGTGGACTTCTTAGAGAAGGATTCATTTTTGGACTTGTTGAATGGTGGTAAAGGTTTTTCTTTATTTACCAACGTAAATTCCCCACCGTAAAATTCCAAACTCTCTTTTACACAGAACCTTTTTTTATTGTTAAAGAAGTGTATGATTTCAGGACGATCCCAAAAGCAGATTATTCTTATGTCTTCAATAAGTTGCGAAATAATGCTCATTCAAAAATATATTTCAGGTTAAAAGAGTTGAATGTCGATCTCTCGGAAGAAGATCTAGTTATTGTCAAGGGAAATTCAAAGACTAGTAAACTACTAAAAAAAGCAATTCTCATCAGTAATAATAGTGGGAGAATACTCAAGAAATTAGAATCTATCTTTGGTTACAAGGGGTCTCTCCAACGTGCAGTAGGTCATTGGATAAAAGAGAAGAATATCCCTAAGGTTAAAGAGTGGTTAAAAAGAAACGGTGAATAGCCCACAAAACCTATGTTTTTCAATCCCTTTTTTACCAACGCTATTTTATGCAGTACCTCATTTCCTCATTTACTACTGTTTTTACCTGTATTTTACGTCTATTTTCCAGATATACTTATTAGATTTGACCTAATAGTTTCCTCAAAATTTAAAGGAGATCGAAAAGAAAATGGAAAAAACTAAAATCCGAAAGCTGGAAGTTACTATTCCCAGATGGGTCGCAGAGCACTGGTGTGTAGTGTGCTATCTGATTATTAACTGGCGCATAAGTGACTTAGTTAAACAAATCCAGGTTAAACCGGGAAAAGAATTTTACGATGTGACGGCTAAATATCTATATGACTATGCCGTTAATGACAAGATGCCGCCATCTGAAATAGCTCCGACCATCATGAACTTGGCTGAAGATTTTATGTCAGGTAACCCTGTGAAATTTAGGCCTGGCGATTATATTGTCATGCAGAATTTCATTCGTAAGCGTAAGTAGTCCTCGGTTGTGTGGTAATTGAACCTTATAGGGGTTCTCTGGGAGCTCTCCCACATTAGCCATTGAAAACGAGTTGTAATCATGAGTTTTGACGGATTTCCATTTATCATCGGATGGGAGCTGACCTTGGCGTGTAATCTGTGCTGCCGTCATTGTGGTTCATCTGCTGACCTGCCAAGGGATAATGAACTAACTTTGGAAGAGTCGCTGGCAATATGCGATCAGTTTCCAGAACTTCTTGTCCAGGAGGTTAATTTCACCGGTGGGGAGCCATTATTACGACCTGACTGGGAGATGATAGCCGTCCACTTGAAGAAACTTGATATAAAGACAAAGATACTAACAAATGGAGCGACCTTATGTCCAGACACAATAGCTCAGATGAAGCAAGTTGAAATTGCTGGTGTGGGGATTAGTTTAGATGGGCTCGAAACAACCCATGATTACATCCGTTGTCACAAGGGCCTTTTTCGTCGTGTGTTAACTGGTATTGATCTGGTTCTTAATGCTGATATACCCATTACTTTGATTACAACGGTTAATGCTCTCAACCTCAAGGAACTTCCTTCTCTGTTTGCATTACTTCAATCTCTGGGTGTCAGCCGTTGGCAAATTCAGCCGATTTTCCCATTGGGGCGTGCCAACGATGCCGCTGAACTAGAGCTCACGCCGCAAGCGTACCTACAACTGGGAAACTTTATTAAAGAGTGGGATCCTCAGGCTCAGAAGGTGGGCATGGAGATAATGCCTGGCGATAGTTTTGGGTATTTCACCGAGTTCGATACGCGTAAGCCACCCTGGGGAGGATGCTCGGCAGGACTGCTCTCATGTGGCATTACTAGCGACGGCAAGATCAAGGGATGCTTATCGTTGCCTGACGAAATGATAGAAGGCGACTTGCGCCAAAATGATTTATGGGACATATGGTTCCACCATGATTCCTTTGCTTATACGCGTCAGTTCTCTAGTGAAGACCTAGGACCTGCCTGTCATTCCTGCGATAAAACGGAACAATGCAAGGGAGGATGTTCAGCCATGTCTTATGGAAGCACAGGATGTTTTCATAACGACCTTTATTGCTTCTACGGAATCAGGATGAGAAGTCTGTGAGGTTCTGTTGATTATTGGTGTGTTGAAAAATGGTGTGGTAAAATAGTGTTTTTAGGCAGAAGAATCCTTGCCAGAGGGTAGCATTTATATATAATACCTTTTATTAGAATAAGTAGGGAGGATTTATTATTTGAAAAAATCCGTTGAAATTATTTGATCTTTTATGTTTGTTAATTCTTATCAGGGTTTATTGTGCAAGAAGAGTGTTTATTGTGCAAAATAAGGATTAGCACGGATTAATGGGCAAAGCCATCATGGTCAATATCCTTAACAATACCAGTAATCACACTGGCTTTTTCCTCCCCTGGTTCTTTAGTAACAATTTTACAGTATCTACCTATACATCTATCCATAATATTTCCTGACATTTTTCTTCCTTCTAAAATCTTCTGAATGAGAAATCCTTTTTCTTTTTGTGTTTCTCTGTAATATTTCTATACGGTAAAGCCAGTTATCAACATCGTGTTCTTTTCCTCTTCTCATTTCCACCGCCCATATCGTGATAATATTTGTCAATATGGCTATATATAAGTATCGTGTTAAAACGTCAAAATAGAAAAAAATAGCCTATGCCTGCATATGGAAGATAACAAAAAGAAAGATACAAAAGTATACTTTTTTTTAGTGAAAAAACTCAGTGATTTTACTTTGCCGCTCTATAGCTCTCCCCCTAACCTTTTTCCCTTCTAACCTATCCTTCAACCTATACACATAACCGTACATCTTTCGTTCTTTTCTAACGCTGCTCCAGTAATATCCTTCGTCTCTGGAATCCTTCATAATCAATATCTTAACCTCCCCTGGAAGCCCATCCCTTGCTGTCCTCCCCTTCCGTTGTATATGCCGTATAGCAGATGGCACGGGCTCATAAAACAACACCAGGCTGGTAGCAGGAATGTCAATACCCTCCTCGCCAATACTCGTAGAAACCAAAACGTTATAGGTCCCCCCTCTGAACTCATCCAGGGTCTGCTTCTGCTCCTTCTGGCTCATACCCTTTACGTTATCTGTTCCTGCCTGACCGATGAACCTGACTGCCCTCGCTCCTTCTATTGTGTTTAATTCAGGGATAAGCATGTCTATCGTATCTCGGTATTCTGCAAAAACCATTATCCTCGCATCCTTTTTCCCCTGAAGATGACTCCTGATAATCTTTTTCGCTATCTCTAACTTCGGTTGAACGCCCTGCATCTCTTGTATACCTTTTTTGATACCAAGATACAAAGGATGCTTCTTTATCCTCTTCGCAGCCCTTGAATTATCACGGTCAATCTTTGAAACATACGTCTTTGCTACGTCTGCACCCTGGCTCGTGAGCATATCTTTCAGATGAGACAGCTTTATCGCAGCAGACACCAAGCTCAACCCGTGAAAGAGGCTCCCTCCCCTGCGTCCAAGATTCATTTTCATCCTACTTTGAATCTCTACCAACGCCTTCTTACTCAGCTTATCAGGTGAGAGATTTTTCGCCTGGCTCGTATACCGACATAAATCATGGAGGGTCACCTCTAAAATCTTATCAATCTTCAGCATCACCTGTTTTACCCTGGTAGGCATGTCGATGAGCTGCCATCGCAGATACCTGCTTGACAGATATGGTTTTACATCCTTATCCCATTCGTTTCTAACCTCAATATGTTTTATCCTAAGGTGAACTACAACTTACTTTAACTTTTCAAAATCACTCCCAGGTGATGCAGTCAGTCCCAAAACCTGAGAGCCACTGATAGAGCGATAGCTCTCTATAATCTTTACATATGCATAATCACCCACGGTTCGGTGCACCTCATCGAAGATTATCAACCCATAGTCATTCAAGGATAACTGGTTATCAACATCGTTCTCGATGGTTTGAGGTGTTGCAACAATCACCCTTGCCTTCTTGTATATCTCTTTTCTCTTTCTCGGTGTATATGTCTCACCAGTAACAACAGCAACATCATCATCTGAAAGTATGGTAAGGTTCTTCACAGAAGAGGCATGCTGCTCACACAATGGCTTCGTGGGAGCAAGAAACAACACCTTCTTACCAAGAGATAACTTATATGCTAAAACCATTATCGCTATAATGGTCTTACCAAGACCTGTAGGTAAAACTACAAGAGAATTTTTATCTTTCACTTCCCCATATATGTTTACTTGGTACAGTCGCTTCTCGATTTTATTATGCTCTATCAAATCATGTTCAATATACTCTTTCACCTTTCTTTTCCCAATTATTCTAAACAATCTATCTGTTTAAAAACCCTATTTATTTGGTTTGGGTTTTTGTAGGAGGATAAAAAAGGGATTGAAAGACAGGGATTTGTACAATAATTATTTTTTAAATAGATCTATATTATTATAACCAGCGGGATAGTTCAAATCGCCATTCAACAACATCATTATCATGGAGAAAATAGTTACTACAGCCAATGTCTGCAAATTTTCCGTTCACATAATATTGCCAATACCTATTATCTTCTCCATTTTGTATATTATTAATTGCTTCGATGTAAAATGACTTGTATCCTTTCCAATATTCTTTTTCAACAGTAAAATTATAATGGCTCGCACATTGGAATAGAAAATCAGCAACAGTAATGTTTTTTGTTGATATATCTAGGTATTCAATAGACCAAGAAGGTGACGTTATCCTTATACTTACATTTTCAATAAATCCATCGGATTCTTCCTGACCAACAGTTAATGAAAAGAAATCTGATCGCGATACAACAACGACAAGAATAGTAAGTGCAACTACAACAAAGATGTAGACCCCGATGTCAATAATTTTTCTATGCTCCTTCTTAACCTATATCACCTCTCTATAATATGTGAAGACGTGGAAAAATATTGATAATTCTAACCTCTTTTTCATCAACACCGCTTTGATTTAACACAGACACTTCAAGGTTTTGTAAATAAGTTTTTAACGTGTCAAATACATGTTTTACAGGATGATCTTCTGATAATGAGTCGATATATTTGATGATTTGTTGGATTTTGAAAATAACATCATCAAGAGACGCGTACGCTTTTACCTTTATTGTTGTCTTTTTGAAAAATGCTCTATTGTTCGATCTCCATTTAAATGGGCGCTCAGTATCAACATATTCGAACTTACCATTAATGTAAAACTCTACTTTTTCTACATCATCTGTGGTTTTAACTTCAATATCAATGTGCCCAATTATTAAGATGCTAGGATATTGTATCCCCGTTTTTCTATTCAATATATAGATTGCATTGTCCTCTGGTTTGATTATCACTACTGATTTCTTTACATGGACCGTTACCTTTTCCGACCTCACATACCCATCTTTTTCAGAAAATATCTCATACTCTCCTGCCGTATCAATATGAATAGTAACGTTTCCATTTTCATTGGTCATATACTCCGATGAATCAACATAGACAATAGCATCTTCGACAGGAGACATTGTCTCATTGTATACACGTACTATAAGTTCTTCAGATACATTGACAGTATCCTTATTCACAGTTATTCTTAGTGCGTGCGCAGTCCAATCCTCCAAGTAGCCCCATAGAACTTCTTCATCTTCTTCTGTCAATCCATATGCTCCTGCATCTACCATTGGCAGCGTATAATCAACCCAATAATGCCACCAATCAGACTCACCTGCTATCGTCTTTACATAAAAAGCATCCCAACTTGGATAGTATATAACAAAATAAGGAAATCCTCCCTGTTGAGACGCCTCATCAAGTGCCCCTAATACACTTGGATATGGGATGTAATAGTCTTCCATTTCACCAGAACTATCATTCAATGCAGTAATCACTGAGTCGCTGAAACATACCATACTGTTCCATATTGTATCAGTTTGCCCTTCTACCCTAATATTTCCGGTCCACTCGTCTTCATCAACATTGTTATCTCCGCTGTCGTCGTCACCGCCATCGTTGTCTCCATTGTTTTCATTTCCACCATTATCATCTTCATCTCCTCCCTTCTCAGATTCGTATATTTTAACGGGATATGGTTTTCCAAGCAATGCTGGAATCACATAGGACGTCATCCATTCAGGGTTCATGTTTTGATTTACAGACCAATTAAAGGCACCGTTTTCCTGTTGCAAACTTAGAAGGAAATCAATTGGAGAACTGCTACTATGTTTCCATTCAATACTTGTAGGGTCTTGTCCAGCTGCTACAATAGCATTTACTGACCATGCAGTCGATGCAGCATTAGTTGTTCCCCATGATTGAAATCCACCATTCTCCGTCTGTGTTGATTTCATAAAAGATAATGCATCTGCTATAGATCCTGAGTTGGGATTTTCTCCTGCTGTAATCAAAGCCATAATCGCTGCTGCCGTAGAATCAATGTCACCCCAACCTCCATTCTGATGTTGTTTTTCTTCAATATATGTTCTAACAGTTTGTATAACCGATGAATCTTTTTCAACACCACCAGATACAAGTGCAAGAATTCCAAAAAAATCATCGTATAAATTGGCAGGGCTTCCGATTTGAACGCTATCATAAAAACTCTCTACCTTTGCAAGGTAATCTATTCCACCGAAATCTCTTGGATTTTCATTACATGCTACAATAGCAAGAACCTGTCTTTCCCAATCAGTAGCTTTAGTATCGTCAATACAGTCAGCGTTATCTCTTAAATATCCTACTAAATTGCCCCAGTCATGAGGGTCTTCTCCAGCTGCTGAGATAGCCATAGCCGCCCAAGCTGAAATGGAAAAACCACCGATACTTCCATCCTCGGTCTGTTGACTTTTTAAGTATCCTAGAGCATCCACGATTATATCGTTATCAGGCTGATATGGATAATCTTCACCTGGATCTGCTGATACTGTATTAAAAATATCTGCTGGAAGATTCACTAGCGTTATGCTAATAAGTAAAACCATTAATGTTGCTGTTGTCTTTTTCATTCTATCACTCACGAAGTATGATATTGGACAGAAAGATTTAAAGTTAACAAATTTGATAACGATTATTACCGAAATGAGCAACAATATGTTGTTTAAGGCGCTAAGTAGCCGAACACGAATAAAGATAATGAAAATTCTCCTCAATAGAGAAATGCATTTGTCTGGATTAGCAAAGGAATTAGGTGTATCTGTTCCTGTTGTTTCAAGACATATTAAACTTCTTGAGAAGGTAGGGCTGATAAAGAAACGGATCATTGGAAATGTCCATTTATTATCTACGAATATTGGTAGTTTGGAAAAGGTTTTAGAACCGTTTATTGAAGAGTCGATTGTTGAAATCAATAAAGATGACAGTCTTTTTGATGCTTTGAAACAACTTCCAGGTGTTGAGGTTCAGAAAGTTGGCGAGAATCAATATATTACTTCTATTAATGGTGAGAAAGGATATTATATTTATGAGGTAGATGGTGAGATACCAACAAAACCTGTTAATGAATTTAGACCAAAGAGGAATGTCACTCTTGAATTAAAAAAACTCGTTTCAGTAAATAAGAAAAAAATTGAAGTTAAAATTCCTCATAAAAATAAGTAGATATCCAAAATTTCATCATCCTTATATCCATCAGCCAAAATAACTTATGTAGACTCAGGATTCGAGAGTCTAAATAATGTCACAAAAATAAACTTTTGATGGGAGATTTGAACTCGTTTTTACCGGTAAAAAGTCTCGGATTTCTACTGTAGACTCAAAAATAGAATTTAAATATTTTAGAAACAAGAGTTAAAATAATAG
>CP070798.1:1312335-1320982 GCA_020343515.1 Thermoplasmatales archaeon
CTTGCTTTCAATACCGTCTGAAATTACTTTGTAGAAATATTTTGTAGAAGGAATCAATCCATCTAATCTAACATTATGTAAATTTTGTTTATGGAAAAAATTTTCATATTTTTCAGAACTAATGTTTCCCAAATCTTGGGTTAATCCCCAATGAACTTCATTATTTGATGTTTGAATATCGGTTTTCCAAATAACTAGAATGGTGTTTAGTTTTGTATTTTGTGTAAACGGACCAACAACAACAGACGGCGATTCTTTTTGATTGACTGTTGAATAAACATCGATAGAAGTGGTATTTAAAAGTAGTAAAGCGAATAGTACTGTTGTAAAGGTTTTTACTATCATATGCAATATGTTAATAATTATTGGTGATGTAGTATATAAAATTTAAAGACTAAATTATTCCTTAACCTTTACAAAAAACTCTTAAAAGCCTTCTACATTGTTGGGAATGGTGCTACAATGACATCTAAAAAAAGTCAAAGAAAAAGAGCGAATCCTTTAAAAAAACGAAGTGCGTTTGAATCAAAAGGAGTGAGAATTGGAATCGTCATCATATTTATTGTGATAATTGCCGTCGCTGCAGTTTATCTTTATGATGGAAGCAGTGACGAAGGTAATGGAGTTGTAGGAAATGAAGTTGTTGGAAATCCTATTGCAATTATTGATACATCGATGGGAACAATAAAAGTTGAACTTTATAAAGACAAAGTACCGAATACATGTGAGAATTTTATTAAGCTTGCAAACGATGGGTTTTATGAAAACCTTGTATTTCATAGAGTCATAGATGATTTTATGATACAGGGTGGAGGATTTTCCACTGATGGACCTCCCGCCAAGGACAGCCCCTATGGGACAATAGACCTTGAAATTCACCCTGATGTGCGTCATGTCGATGGCGCGATAGCTATGGCAAGAACTGATGATCCAAATAGCGCTACAAGTCAATTCTATATTTGTGATGGTTCACAATCATTTTTAGATGATAACTACGCTGCATTTGGCAAAGTAATTGAGGGAATGGCTGTAGTAAGAGGGATTGCCTCAGTGAACACTACTTCAAAATATGGAATGCAAGATTGGCCGGTAGATGATGTAATAATTAATAACATAATAATAGAAAACCAATAAAGGAGAAAAAAAAATGGCAAATCGAATAGCTGTATTTGATACAAATAAAGGCATTTTTAAAATCGAACTTTTTGAAGATAAAGTACCAATAACCACGCAAAACTTTATCAAACTTACAAATGATGGATTCTATAATAGTCTTATATTCCATCGTGTCATCCCAAATTTTATGATACAGGGTGGATGTCCAAATGGAACTGGAAGAGGAGGACCTGGTTATACAATAAAAGACGAGTTTCATCCTGATTTAAAGCATGATTCTAAGGGCATACTTTCAATGGCAAATGCAGGGCCAAATACAGGAGGGTCTCAGTTTTTCATAACAGTTGCTCCAACCCCGTGGCTCGACGGACGTCATTCTGTCTTTGGAAAAGTGGTTGAAGGGATAGATGTTGTTGATAATATATCTATGGTTGAAACAGGAAGAAATGATAAACCTTTGCAAGACGTTGTAATAAATAAAATTAATATCACACAAAAGTAATAGTGATCTTGATGACAATTCTTTCTGACAAAGATATTGAGATTTTGATTAACAAAAACGAACTAGGCATAGAACCTTTTAATCAGAAAAATCTAACCCCAAATGGCTACGACTTGTCAATTGGTGAGGTTTACGTAAAAAAAACAGATCAACATATTAAGGAGGGGATGGCTGAAATTCCGTCTCTGACTTGGTTCGCTGTTAGTACAAAAGAATTTGTTAAAATGGGGCCACACATCGCTTCTCAACTATGGATAAGATCAAGTTATGCACGTAAAGGTATATTGGCAAGTTTCGGAAAAGTCGATGCTGGATTTCATGGTACTTTGACCATTAGCTGTTTTAACTCAAGTAATCGAGAGATCGAAATACCAATTGGAGATAGATTTTGCCAGATTGTTTTTGAGTATCTTTCTACGGTGCCAAAGGCCCTTTATAATGAGCGTTCGGGCACATATCAAAATCAGAGCGGAGTCACATTGAACCGGTAAATTATCTTTACATGAAAAAGAAAATAGTAAGCTGAGAAAACCAGATTCATAGGTCACCATAAGAGTTTTATATTTTAGAGAGATTCTTTAATTGCTACATCTTAGTTAAGATGCAAACGTTAATAGAGAATAAAATTTCTTTGAATTTAGAACTTTAAATGCTTTTATGTAAAAAAGGAGAGAAAAATATGAAAAAAATTATGGTAGTAGATGATAATCCTGATCACCTCCATAGCATTAAACAAATTTTAGAAAAGATGGGAGATGACTATAAGGTCACATGCGCTTCCAGCGGTATGCGATGCCTTAAGCTATTAGAGAATAACGACGTCCCTGATCTTATATTATTGGATATTATGATGCCGAAAATGAATGGATGGGAAACATTTAAAAATTTACAAGAAAACCCTTCGTGGAGGAATATCCCCGTAGTTTTTCTTACAGCAAGAACAGATGATTTTGCTGAAAATGCTGGAAAATTTTTAGCTGCAGATTATATTGAAAAACCTTTCGACTTAGAAGATTTTAAGGAAAAAATTGGCAAAGTACTGAAGAAGAATAGTTCAGAAAATATTTAAATAGCAATAGTTAAAAAGATTTAACAGTAAAATTCTGCTTCCATTTTTTACAATTTTTGTAGTTTCGATCTTAACAAAATTGAACCCAATGGGGTATGTTATCATTTTGACATTTTGACACATTAGATTTATATAACACAAGCAACAGAGCACCAAACGCCATGTAACAGGCAGGAACCCCAAAAAAAAGGTGTGGAAAAATGAATGAAAAATATAAATCCATAATAAGAAATGTGGATAAGCTATCAGGAAAAACAATAGAGCGGAAAACCAACAAAGAATATAAATCAATAATAAAAGAGATAGATAAAGTAATTGGAAAAAGTAATGAAGAAGGGAAACTTAAGAGCGCGACATACACTTAAATTTTAAGAGCATATTAATATTTATTTTGACAATATACTCTCCTAAAGATGAGAGTGCCCCCGTTGTGATACAAGGTTATAGTTTAATGATCCAATATAATAGGTTAGGCAATTATATCTTTTTTATATCTTTTAGTCAAATCACTATAATCATATGCCTAAAAATAGGTTTAATAAAAAAATAAATGCTTGAAAGAAGGAAGGTTCTACCTAACTCCACAGTTCTCCTAGTATCCTCTGAATATCCTCCATCTCAGGTTTAAATGGATAATTTCGGATTTTTGGACCTGGGAGACAGTTGGCATATGGTCTATTACAAGCAACTTTCCCATCCCTCCCTGGACAACCACTTGTCATAAAAGGGGTTCCTTTTTGGATGATCGATGATAAATTATCTTGTAACATGCCAAAATTTATCAGCCTGCCATCTAAATCAAAACTGAAATCATCTATACTTCGGATACCTTCATCAATTAAGAATCTAGCTAGCTGAACTCTTCTGTACTGGCCAATTGGTGGTTGATGAAGTTGAGAGAGTAATGAATCACCTTCTGGAAAAAATGAAAATAAATGGGTGCTCCCACCCATATCATAGGCCTTTTGTATCGTTTCAATCATTTCTCTCTCTGTTTCTCCAAAACCTACTATCAGATGAACACCGACTTTTCGCTCACCAAAAATTTTAATGGCATCTTGATAACATTCCCAATATCTTTTCCATTTATGAGGACCATTGACACCTTTTCCCCTAATTTTTTCAAATAAAGATGGTGTAGCACAATCTACAGCTATTCCAATCATCTCAGCGCCATTTTCTTTGAATCGGACTAAGTCATCTTTCTCTAAAATAGATGGTGAAATAAGAAGAGAAATAGGGATATCAATACTTTGTTTTAGGGTCCTAGTTATTTCAATTGTATCTTCTCTTGCTTGTTTGTTAGTAATCATTGAGAGACATATTCTTTGAATTCTATCTCTACACTGTGAGATTTTTTTGATAATATCCTTGAGTTTGTAGCTTGGCCATTCGACTCTTATGAAGCTTTTATCTTTATAGACACCAGGTCTCCTCATTGACAAGCCGCAATAGCCACAATTTCCAGCGCATCCCGAAGAATATGTAAGAAGTAAATTAACACATGGCGACCTGGCATTCCGATAAAAAAGCCCATTCTTATATCCAATGGTCATGGCCGCTGCAAGGCTTGTTCGTACATATACGGGGCTTTCTTTACTCATTTTATATCTCTCGCTCCTTTAATGGAACTGAACAACATGTTTTTTCCCATTTAATAGTTAATCCAAATTCTTTGACTTTATCTATTGCTTCATCTGATGGTAGAGCAATTCTATTAACTCCACATTCAACTGCCAGAACATCAATCTCAGGATTGGATCTATCACGGGCGCATCCTAAAGATATCGGGATACTTGGCATCTCAATTCTGGCTGTCGCTATGACTCGTGCAATCTCTTTAGGGGAAGGCGGCAGAGTATTTTCCATTGGTGTATCTTTTAAAGGCATAAGAGCCACAATGGTTACAGCCTCAGGATTGTATTTTTTTACCATTTCAATCGCATGATATTCGCCTTTGATTTTTCCGTAATTTAAACCAACAACAATATGAGGAATTATGGGCACATCAGCTCTTCTCAACGCATCAAGAGACTTCTCTATTTTATCAATACCAAAGCTACAGTGATATATGTTTCTAAAAGTTTCATCATCACCAATCACATCTATCAAAGCCTGATCAACACCAGCCTTTTTCAGTTTTTTAGCAGTTATTAAATTTATAATCCCGCAATGAATAGAGATGTGAAGATTCAAGGTTTCTTTAACTGTCCGTATCGCTGGAATAAAGTTCTCCCAAGGGAGTGTTCCATCTTTATGGCTTCCTCCACTAATTAGACACCCAGTATTGCCTTTCTTTTTCAACTCTTCACATTGTTGAACAAGTTCTCTGGGATTTGAAACAGATATCATCGACTCAAGTATTTTTCCTTTGCAATGATCGCATTGCAGTTCACAATATTTTCCAGTGATTGAAAGGGCTGGATAGTCACCCCAGCTACCATTATACCAAAACATTCCAGGATGATAAAAGGTAATATTCTTACCAAATTTTTTCCAAGATAATATTCGTGATTGCTCAATCATTTTTTCTAAATCATTCTTCATAATATTCACGAAATGCCGTCCAGCATTTTTTAACAATCTTATCTAATTGACCCCAATTTGATTCAAGGAACTGACGCCTTAGCTTTGATCTATTCAACTCATTCCAAAAAATGGTTTGCCATTCATATTTATACTCTTCCAGAACTGATATATCTCCTACCTGAATGGCTTTACCGGCAATTTGTCCAGCTATTTTACCACAAATTATAGCCTGAGGAATTCCACCACCAGTAATAGCATTAGTCTGCCCCGCAGCGTCACCTACCAACAGGATATTATCTTTTATCGAATTCAACGGTCCACTCACAGGAATTAAACCACCAGTTTTTGATAAAAATGTATTTTCAACTTTTTCATTTTTTTCCAAAAAAGTAACAAATCTCTTTACAATGAGGCTCAATGAAGTATTTAATTCAGATTTAACACCAAGTTTAACTCCAGCCCCAACATTGGCAAATTTCCCCTTTGGAAAAAGCCAACCATAACCTCCATAAAAACGTTTATCAAAATATATCTCTGTAAAATCCATCGATGAAACCAAGGGAACGCTATATTGTAAGGCTGTGATAAAATCGCTGTTATTACTATTTATCCATTGACCAACTGTGGAACGTGAACCATCAGCCCCAATAATCACCTTTGGAACAATTAATTCTTTTTTCCCACCTTCATTTATTGCTACTTTATTGCCTAATTTTGAAACACATAAAGTGTTAACACGAAGATCTACACCTTTTTCTGCTGCGTTCATTGCTAGTTCTCTATCAAATATCTTTCTATTCAACATATAACCTGGTGAGTAAGTTTCCGTGCATTCCCCATTTTGCAAATACGTCTTCATCGTCTTAACATCCTGTACAATACATTTTCGCGAAATATCTACTTCATTTAGTAGAAGTTTTGGAACAAATTCAGCACATTGTACAGGCTCCCCCAGAATCCTCCTCTTATCAATCAAAAAAACTCTTGACCCATTTTTTGCAGCTTCCAAAGCAGCAGTTGAACCTGCTGGACCTGCGCCGACAACTAAAATATCACAATGCTGCATCTAAAACCATCCGCAATAAATCAATGTTGATATCAGTCTGACTCTCAAACTTTCCGTCATATGCCTCTTTTGATTTTCCAAGCTCATAACAGGTTGTATTATCGATATCGACTAAAATGCCCGGGATTTTTTTCCTTTCAAAATCCTCAATATGTTTAGTATAGAACGCCTCACAACAACATCCTACATATGAACCTACACCTTCTAATCTGAGTTTTTCCAATGTATTCATTAAATCCTCAAAATTCAAAATAGTTGTAACCTGCATATCCCTGTCCTGACTTATTTTAAAAGCTTCACTGATACTACATCCCCCACATACAGCACATTCCCTCTTATACCTATAGCCACACTCTAAAGACTTGGAACAATATGGGAGAAGAAGATGGCGAGGACTATTCTGAACTATCTCAGCAAATGGAGCATTAACAGTGAAAATACGATTTACTAAAGAAAGAGGTATGCCAAAATGCGTAATCTGGATTTTTCCTATTGCCCTATCAATAGCGTTGATAAAATCAATGCTTCTTACTCCTGGAATTTGAGGTTTTTTCTTTTCAAAAAAATCTATGATTTTTTTACTAATTATATTAATATCAGCTGGAGTTTCTTTTAATAACGCCTCGAGATCAAATATTATTCTTTTAGGGTAGGCGAAAAAATCTCCAGTAATAAACGCACTCTGAATACGGTTAAAACGTTTATTAATCATCAAACAAGTTTTAATTAGTCCTCCATCTGCCCTAAGAATAGAACAAACCACTTGTTGTTCATCTTTTGGAAGGGTGATTTTGTTTATCCATCTCTGTGATTCAAATTTACTTTTTTTCTCCATGAATAACGTGTTTTCTTCAGTGGTTAAACCGCCAGGTTCAAGAACGACATTGAATTCTTTTTCAAAGTTTTTCCACAGTAAAGATTTTAATTCCAGAAGAGAAGGTACATATCCAAGTTCCCATTTCAAACATGTTACCCTATCCTTCGCCTGGTCAATTTCTTTATCTTTTAATTTTGCTATTGGAATACGCAATGCTTTAAGCATGGTAGCAACATCAAAATCAACCAGAAGTGTGCCTTGAAACAAAAAAACATTTCCCTCCTCGGTTCCACCTGTTCCAGATATCTTTCTGCCATTTACATCTATGTCATTTCTTGGACGAAAGGAAGCATTGATTCCTAATTCATTTAAAAAGGAGATCAAAGGCTGACTTAGCCTTTCAAAAAAATATGTATCAGCGATGCCTCTCTGAAAAAAATCTTTTTCGCAGATAATTTCCCATCCTATTTGGGTCTCATCGAAAAAAATTGTGCCGCCACCTGTGATTCTTCTATTGATATCTATTCCCGCTTTTTTACAAAAATCAACCCGAATTTCTTGTTCTAAACTCTGATGATATCCAAGAAGCACTGCAGGAGGAAGGAATTGAAGGAACCGAACGGTATTTGGAATTATAGCGATATTTTTAGCCTTTAAAATAACTTCATCCAAAGCCATGTTTTCAGCAGCAGTAAGTTGACCAATATCCAGTAGCCTCCAAGTATTCACTTTTTTACCTCTGCAATAAATCTAACTGTTTAAATCACTCTCTGTAATAAAGAATAGATTAAAAACATTATTTTCCTCATATCCTGATTTTTTATGTTCAAATAATATCTCCTCTTAATTACACTGTTTGAGTAAAATCAAATACGAGATGGATATTTGTTTGTAGAACTTATTACTTACTGCATTCAGTCATCCTCACATCCATCAGACAAACAAGTTTTGAAACTCTCATATAGGTTCGAATCCCCAACATACATATTTTAACCAAAAAAATCATTAATCAACAGGAAAAAATGCTCCCGTCGGGATTTGAACCCGAGTTTACGGCTCGAGAGGCCGTGATGATTGGCCGGACTACACCACGGGAGCGGAAGATTATAATTTATCCCCCTGATGCAACTTGTAGAATACTTATCTCTTGTCTATCGTCGAGTATTTCATCAACTGGGATAGGGGCTTTATCTTTTAACACAATAACAGCGTCTGGCCTCCTTTGAATTTTTTTTAGAAGGTCATAGACCTTTGAGCCGGGGTTTAACTCAATTTCTTTTGTAGAGTTCTCTGGCAGTATCTTTATTTTTATCTTCATCGAATCGATACCCATATAAGAAAGCCTTTGATTAAACTTTTGACAATCCATATCTGTTGCTGGGGTAGCAAAGCCCGGACTAAAGCGGTAGCCTCGAGAGCTATTGGTGCTAGTCACCGCAAGGGTTCAAATCCCTTCCCCAGCGCTATTTTACTTAATGAAAAAGGGCAAAATCAAATCATGATTTAAATATAATGCTTCAATTTAAACATTGCATCTGCAAATATTCC
>CP070798.1:1321082-1329640 GCA_020343515.1 Thermoplasmatales archaeon
TTTGGGGAGATTTCAGACGAACATGATGTGAAGCCATAGAACTTGTATTTTTATAACTACTTTTTTTGATTTACAGAACAATATAATTTCGGTAACAAGTGTAAAGAAACTGGGTACTAGTTGTACAACAAATCCTTTTAAAGGCAACTTACAAAAATGGTATTGAGGATAAAAATGGTTGATAAAGAAGAGCAAATCAGGAGCCTCTATGAAGAAGCAGCATACCTACACCTTGTACATACCGGACATAAGGTGAGGAGAGACCAGTTTATACTATCTTGGAAAGACTAAAACATTTTTTGTTGTCGGGACTATGTCAGAATTGATATGGTGCTGGAAAAAGGGAAACAAAACGATTTATACAAAGCGTTTAGACGTTGCTGAACAAGCAATAAAAGAAGGCTTCATGGTTACAGTCTTGAGAAATAGATCCCGCATCTTTAAAGATTAGAATTTTTAGTACTTTTAGTTTATGATGACAGTTCTGTTTTGTAATAAGGTTTTTTGAATGAAGGTTTCTAGATTTAGGTTTGATTTTCAAAGTATTTTCTTGCTAATCAGTTCTGTTATACTGTTGGTATCTTTCATTAAAATTCTTTTTGCATTTTGACATTTTGACGCGATAAGCATATAAATCATGACAGAAAAAGTATATCACGGTATGTTGTGGCAATAAAGGAGGTGGTAAAGAGGCATGAAAGAGATAGTTGTTAAGTCAGCTCTGGTGGTTGGTGCAGCGGCCGCAGCGGCTGGGCTTACTTACGTCGGTGGATATGTTAGTAGTGCACTCTAATGATAATTGTATTAATACATATATTGTCCACTTGAGTTGTTGAAATCTTTTAAAACAGCATATTTAATCATTAATATACAATCCAAAAAACAACCTTATATTTTTTACCAGTTTCTTTACAAAGCAGGTCTAATATCCTTTTAAGAGTTAAATATATAAGTGGTTTTTTCATTGAAATATTTGGATGCGGAGATGCACTGCACTAAACAAAAAGTGTTACTTTTAGCTATGCCTTTTGCTGGAACAGCCATTCCCTCTATCCAGTTACCTCTTTTAGAAGGACACTTACGAGAACGTAGTATTTGCATTGAAACTCGGCATCTCTATCTGAAAGCAGCTGAGTTTTATGGATTAAAGAATTACAATTTTCTCATTTATCCTCCAAATGATTCATATACAGCTCAGATGGTTTTTTCTAAATATGTTTTTCCTGAACATTGGTATAAGACATTAGAGAAATTTAAAGAATATTTTGATAAGGAATTTTTTCAAAACAGAGATATTCAAAGAAATTTCTCTTTTGAGCGTTATGTTAAACAAACAGACAAGTTCTATGATTGGGTCATCGAGAAAGTTGATTGGAGAGCGTATGATATCATTGGCTTTACGTTGAATTATGGGCAGTTTTTACCATCTTTGGCAATCGCGAAAAAAATTAAGGAATGTGACTTTGAAAAAAAGATAATTTTCGGTGGGGGTAGAACTGTTGGTACATTAGGAGTAAGAGTGTTAGAGACGTTTGATTATGTCGATTTTATCGTGTCGGGGGATGGTGAAGATGCTCTCTATCTGCTTGCTTCAGAGTACCCCTGTAAGTCTATTC
Source organism: Thermoplasmatales archaeon (assembly GCA_020343515.1). Taxonomy (GTDB): domain Archaea; phylum Thermoplasmatota; class E2; order DHVEG-1; family DHVEG-1; genus JAGLML01. Next base: position 1,322,699 of record CP070798.1, read on the forward strand.
CTAATTTGATATTTCGAGAAGGCGAAAAGGTGATCTGGAACAACTCTAATGATATGGTTGACCTCAATGATTTACCAATTCTATCTTATGATCCTTTTTTTGAAGAGTTAGGTGCAACTTCATCTGAAGTAATACAGTATTTTTCTTATTACGGTAGACTTCCTGTTGAAATTTCACGGGGTTGTTGGTGGAACAAATGTACTTTTTGTAATCAAAAGGTTATACATCCTTTCTACCGTGAAAAAAATGTTGAAAAAATAATTGAGGAGATACAATGTTTATCTGATAAATATCAAATGCTGGCTTTTCAGCTTATAGGAGAAACAATTCTTAGGAAAAATTATAGACTTTTGCTCGATAAAATTAAAAATTTAGAGAGAGATTTTTCGTTTGTTGTTGAAGTACGTGCGGGGCAGTTAAAGAGCATGGATTATACTTTGTTGAAAGAAGCTGGCTTTACTATTATACAAACAGGTATAGAGACGTTCAGTCAACATTATTTAAGAAAAATGAATAAGGGTGTTCGAGTTATTGACAATATCGCTTCATTAAAATTTTGTAAGGAAAATGAGATAATCAATTGGTATAATATTATTGTGAACTACCCAAATGAGGAAAAAATTGATTTTGAAGAAACAGAAAGAACAATTCAATCTTTTAAACACTATCTAGATCCACCTCAGATAAGTCATCTTCGAGTTGGTTTTGGCAGTTATATTTATAACAATCCTGAACAGTTCAATATCAAAAAATTGGAATCTACTAATATCGACAAGATAATGTTTCCTGAAGAAATATTAGAAAAAAGATTCAATTTTTTTTACAATTTCAAAAGAAAAAATATATGTGATGAAAACAACTGGCAGAAGCTTGTTGAAGGGTGGAGAAACGAGCGTGAAAAGTTTGAAACTGAAGGCATAAAGAGAAAAACAGCAATTGATAAACTTGTCTTTTATTTTGTCGATGGAGGAAATTTTCTCAAAATTTATGATAAAAGGAACCTTGAAAATATTAGAATATTATTGCTAGATAAAATAGAGCGAGAAGTCTTTCTCTCATGTTATGATGTTACTTCCTTTCAAGAGCTGCAGGAAACATTTTCAAATATCCCTGAATATCAACTTGCAGCCATTTTGCGTACATTCGAACAAAATGGAATTGTTTTTCGAGAGGATGACAGCTATCTAAGTATACCTTTAAGGTATACTCTAGCTACGTATCAGCCATCACATAAGAATCGCAGTAATTTGCTCAGATCTCAGGTACGCAACGAAGTTTATGATTGTTCTCAACAGTGAAATACTCATAATTTCTCGTTGCACCAGGGAATTTAAGATTAACATTCTCCATGATTTGTTGCAATTTAACTGAGTCTTTTACATAAAATTCTATTTCTAAATCGGAGACACCTGCAGATGTAGCGATGAATCCAACATATGGGTTAAATTTGATATAATTAATAATACTATTTCTACTTGAATGTTCTTTGAGATGGACGTCGACTTTATAGTATCGAAGCCCTAATTTTGAAACATCAAGAGCAACACGAAAGCCTTGTATAACTCCTGATTTTATCAGATTTTTTAATCTATAGTTAATTGTTTGTGAAGAGGTATTTATTTTCTCTGCGAGATCTATGAGTGAAATTCTTGCGTTTTCTGCTATTTCATTTAATATTTGAAAATCTAATTCATCAACTTCAACGGTCTTTCCACCGCCAACTATTTCATATTTTTCTCTGTCCGACTTATTATATTCATCCAATAACAAATAGGACCTGGGGTAAGAAAATGCTTTTACGTAAATAGAAAATACTTTTTGTGCGAAATAATCTCCATATTTATTCAATAGTTTTTCCCAAAAATGATAGAAATCATTAATGTCTTTCACCCACACAACTACCGATAGATCATATCTTCCAACCAGGGAGCTTACAACCCATGTGTGTTTATCCTTGACAAGATATTGAATGATATTTTTCTTAATATCGGGGGTTACATATTGATAATTAATATAGAATCTAAAAACGACATATCCTAGTTTATATGCATTTATATTTGTCCAAAAAAATCTAATTATTCCCCCCTCTTGAAGTCTTTTTATCCTGTAAGATACGACGTCTTTTTTTAAACCAACTTTTTTTCCAATTTGTGTTAGTGACTGCCGTGAATCGAGATCTAATTGATATAGTATCTTTCTATCTTTCAAATCGATTTTTACCATATTTCCTACAAAAGTAAAAATTCACCTACTATTTTAGTGTTTTGTAGAAATTTCTCGTGATTGGGCTTTATGTTATAATCTCTCCTTACAAAATCGGAGACATGGAAGAAATGAATGAATTAAGTGGATTAGTCCAAGATGAAAGGCTGTTCATTACCGATATATCCACTTGCATACCTAGCTGCGAAAAATGTATTTATGACACTACCTGTTTGGACGCAAAAATGGGAGATAGTTGGGCATATTTCAATAAAAAAATAATAAATAAGGTTAACAACCATGTGACAAAAGAAAAGATAACAATGGGGAGGATATGATAGAATGATTATGTATTTCTTTTTACTTTCTTATCCATTACTGGGTGCTGGTATAAAATATATTGATGATGCTTTTGATGAGCACAGGTTCAATAAAAAAATTGCCTTGGCTGTTGCACCCATGCTTGGCATTTTATGGGCATATACAATGCTCATTGATGTAGTATCGGCTACAATTCTATTAGCGGTTTTATGCGGAGTTCTTTTTAAAGGAAAAATCGATAATTATGCACATTTTGCTGGATTATTTGTTATATTAGCTATTGTTGCTTTTGCAGGTGTTGAATTAATGATTCTTCCCTTAATATTTCTTGCCCCGTTTGCTCTTTTGGATGAGGTAGGAAACGATGTTATAGACTACAACAAGAGATACCTTAACGGTGACAGATTATGGCACAAATTTGTAAGATATTTTTTTGACCAAAGATGGTTATTGAAATTGGCAATTCTTGTTTTTGTACTGTTAGGTATTGTACCATTCTATTTTTTCCTGGCAATGTTACTTTTCGACGCCGCATACCTAATTATGCGGCGGTATAGTCAATCAAGAAAAAGAAGATCTGACTATCTTCCTCTTACAGCAGACCCGTTAAAGGCAGCGTAATCTACACAACAATCATAAAGGATTTAATCACCTTTAACTTCAATGTTATTTATTTGTGTTTGCCACTCCATTACTTATATTGTTCTTTAAGATTTGAGAGAGAAATATTTGGTGTTAGCATCGCTGAAAAATTTATTCTTTATTGGAAAAGGATTATAAAACAGATTAAAACAGCTAAAGTTAGGCTTTGTCTTTCTAAATAATCTTTACAGATATTAACTTATTTCTCTTCGTCTTTATTAGATACTTAGAGACTACGTTAATAATCTCCTTGGGTGGTAATCCTTCCAATGAATAAAGAAGTTCTTTTTCATGCGGTGGTATCACCTCACTTATTAGAAGACCACTAAGTAAATTTTTGAATTCCAAATGTAAATCAGATGTCCAAATATTGAATACCAAATCTCTAATTTGTTCACATTCATTGAATAACATGCCAATAGTCTCTGATATCCTGACGGAATATTCGTTTAAACTCATATCTTTATTTATGTGTTCAGCTACTACCTGACCGGCTATTCTTCCACATATATGGGAGGGTATAGCGCCTTCACCAACATGAGACAGGTTTTGTGCTGCAGCATCCCCCACATATAGAACATTCCCTTTAACCAACTTAAGTTTCTGACCCAATATAGGTGTTTCACCCTTTTTTATCTCTATTACCCCTGAATATTTTATTTGGGGATTTACTATTGGATGTGTATCAAGTAGATATTGAAGATGCTTCCACGGATGTTTTTCCACTCCAATCATACCTATACCAACATTAGCTGAATCTTTGGATTTTGGAATAATGTATCCATACCCGAATCTACAGATATCATCAAAGAACATTTGTATTCGATCAGTGTATTTCAAATTAACATTGGTCATCTCATAACTCACAGTCATACCAATATCTAATTTATTCAGCTTTGGCCGATTTTGTAATTTAGCAATTGTTGAGAAGGTTCCATCGGCTGCAACTATCACTTTAGGTTCGATAATAAGTATTTTTTTATCTGTTTTTACAAATAATTTATTTATTTTTCCATCAATCATATCTCCATCAGTCGCTTCAGAACCTACTAGTATTGTCGCACCAGCTCTAGAAGCATTATATGCTAAATATTTGTCTAACCTTTGACGATCGATGGTTAAGCTTTTCCAAACTTTTGAATGATTATCAATAAGAATTTTGTTATTAATCACAAAAATCGTACCGTCTTGTCCAGCATTTATTATATCTTGTGATAGGGTTATTCCATAGCTTTTAAGGAGAGATGGATCTATACACTCTCCACATTCTATAGGGGATCCTATGGTTTTCTTTTTGTCAATTACAATTGTTTTTAAACCGTTTTTTGCCGCATTATAAGCTGCCCCCGATCCTGCTGGACCACAACCTACAACTAAAACATCGCATCTTATTGTAGGGCTTTGTTTTCCGATAAAATCTTTTAATATCGTTTTTCATCACCAGAAAATCGCTGTATTAAAGGTATCGTTTCCATATCTAAGCCCATTCTCAGGAGAATATGACATTTCTCCTCCTACATAAAATAGCAGAAATGGTTTTTCTTTGAAATAATCCATTAAAGCTTCTCTTACCTTAAATATATTCGATCCTAATGTTTGGAGTCTAATAGCACATGAGGAGATTAAACCCAATGCGGGAGTTATAGATCTATGTTTATCTAAATTCTCCGTTACTGCAGATATTAGCCCCTCTCCACTAGTCGATAAAATCGTCACTTTCGGATTTTTTGTTTGATAGGTAAAGAGTAAAGAATCCCCTAATACAAGCGGAATAACTTCAGGTATGATTCTATCTCCATCTTTGAAGGCTAATGGGTAATAGAATATTCTCCGGTAAATTGTTTCATCAAAGTAATCCTCAGGCCAGTTAAGTAACTCCAATAACCTTTTAGAAGCCGGTTTACCATCTATTTCGTGTACAACCCGCTTATCAGCACTCATTTTGGTAATTGTGAATTCGTTATCAGTCTCTTTCATGCCCAGGGTTGTACAAACATTTGTATTAAGATCTAAAGACATTGCTAGGAGTAGAAGAGCGTTTTCAAGGACTTTCTTATTATAGAATTGATAATTATTCATTATTCTCATAGAATCAAGAAGAGAACCTCCAAGAATATTAAATTCTTTAAACTCATTAGTTGTAATATCATGGATCTCATCCTCCCTTCCAACTCCTGTTTGAAGAACTTTTAGTGAAAAACCATATAAGTTAAGTGCCAGTGTCTTTGATATACCTTTTACAACCTTTTTTCGCGCTATTATGTTAGGTACATTTCCCGCTGAAACAAGTTGTAATAGAAACCTGTTGCGGTAGGTAAAATCTAATTTCTGTTTTATCATTTTTGTAGCTTGCATAGCTGCTTTTTTTGGGTTCCTCTTTGTGTTATATCCTACCCCAATAGCAACATTCATATTTGGATATGACATAGCTAATGCAGTTGCTCCTCTCGTATAACATCCCTGCGGATTTATGAAACCCGACACAGTTCCACCAACAAGTGGAGTTCCTTCTGGTAGAACCTCCCAGACGCCATTCAAAAACTCTTGGAATCCACCATGTGTCTCATAATGGATTGATGAAAACAGAAGGAAAAAATTTGGAGGTGCATTCAAATTTTTGATTGTATTCCTAGCTACTTCTCTGCCTGCTTCACGTGCATCCCATTTTCGTGAAGTCCCTATAGCGGTCTCCAGTTTAGTTTTGTCCATAATCTATTACAACCTTTATTTTTGTACACATTAATGTTTAATTTTAATGATCCTCTTATTTTTATAATATCAATCTCAATCCAGACGTTGAGAAAGCTTAAGCAACAGTTAGGATTTCGCTCTTCTCTGCTTCACCCATGAAATTCAGTATCTCTCTGCGAGCGTTCTCCATCTCTACCTCAATCAAACCTTTATTTGCTAGAGCAGGAATAATTGCCACAAGCGCATTCTCTGTGTCAGGAAATACATAAAACAGTACTTCAAAGTCCTGTAATCTAAACTCCATTTCTCCGAGACCTACCTGAGAATAACCACGAATCACACCAAACACATCATCCATTGCACGTTTAATAATATCCCACACTTCATTAACCTCAAGCTTAAAACCATCACCAGTAGGCATCACACTAATCATATCACGACGAGCAACCATACAAGCCAGGATGTCATCCAGTTTTAACAAATCATCCAGTACTTCAGCAATAGGGTCATCCTTCATCCTATCTACATCTCCTAGTTAAAAATTTAATCAAGTAGGTAGTAAATAAACTTTTCACTGAGGAAATATGTTTTACAAAATCAAGTTAACTATTGTTAGCTAAACACTAAAGTTATTAAATTGTTCAAGCACTATTATTTTGAAGTTTTTTTATATGATTCTGCATCGAGTAAACTTTCAATTTCCGATTTATCTTTTATTTCGAGTTCAACAATCCATCCATCGTCATATGGGCTTTCATTGATGATTTCTGGAGAATCTTCAAGTTTTTTGTTTACCTTAACAACCTTTCCACTAATAGGCGAGTATATCTCTGAAACAGATTTTACTGACTCTACAACACAGAGTTCTTCCTCTTTTTTAATTTCTTTACCAATCTCTGGTAATTCTACAAAAACAATATCGGTAAGTTCGGCTTGAGCATAATCAGTTATCCCCATGATAGCGGTATCGCCCTTTATTTTCAACCACTCATGTTTCTCAGTATACCTCAAACCATCTCTCACTTCTTCTGCCATATTTATCAAATCTTGTAATTTTCAACAGTACTTTAAACATTTTCTAATGTT
>CP070798.1:1329740-1338118 GCA_020343515.1 Thermoplasmatales archaeon
AATGGAGTAACCTACACCTACGACATCTCCGCAGTCAATGGTGCGGGTGAGGGGCCCACCGCAATGATCAGTGCAACACCAATGACGATACCTTCTTCCCCGGAAAATCCTCAGATCAATGCCGGTGATGGTATTGTTTATCTTACTTGGGACGCTCCACTGGACAACGGAGGCTCTGCAATCACAGGCTACAATATCTACAGAAGCGATATTCCAGGGATTTACGCTACAGTCCCAGCAGGCCAGCTCTCGTTCGATGACGTGAATGTCATCAACGGGATAACCTATATCTATAACATATCGGCCAACAACATCATGGGCGAAGGACCAAAAATCCTGGGTGTCAAAGGTGTGCCCATAGCCGTGCCTTCTGCTCCACAAAACCTTCAGTCAGATGCCGGTGATGGTTATGTGAACCTGAGCTGGGAGGCTCCCTCAGATATTGGAGGTTCTGCAATTACTGGATATAACATCTACAGAGACGATACAGCAGGTGAGTACGATACTGTTTCTGCAGGGCAGTTATGGTACTATGATGATGATGTTACAAATGGTGCAACATACACCTATAACGTGGCAGCAGTCAATATAATTGGCGATGGAGCTGATGCATCCACGTCCGCAACGCCTATGACTGTTCCCTCAACACCACAAAACCTCCTGAGCATAGCAGAAAACGGCTTTATTGTTCTAACTTGGAGCATACCTCTGGATGATGGAGGCTCGGTAATATCGGTATACAATATATACAGAGATGGAACAGGGACTGTTTTCCAAACGGTCTCTGCAACCCAGCTGTACTTCGTAGACCACGATGTATCGGATGGGGTGACATATAACTATTACGTGTCTGCGACTAATATTGTCGGAGAAGGTTCCCTATCAAATGAGGCTGGGGCAATTGCGGGATCCGGACCAGCAGTTCCCTCCAATTTCACTGTAACGGCAGGTGATTCCTATGTATATCTTAATTGGGACATTCCAGCTTCAAATGGTGGTTATCCAATCACAAATTACACTATTTATCGGGGCACATCCTCGGGTGATGAAACATTCTTTGTAATCCCAGGATATTTCCTATCCGCCAGCGACACCACTGTGATAAACAATGTTACCTATTATTACAGAATCAGCGCCACAAATGATATCGCCGAAGGGACATTGTCTAATTCAATCTCTGCAATCCCACAGGCACCTGTAATCCCCGTCAATAAACCGCCCACCTTAACCAATCCTGAAAAAGAGGAGGACGCCGAGCTTGAATCACTTATGTTGTGGATTTTAATCGCAATAATCGTCATTTTATTTGTTTTGGTTCTACTGTTGGCCACGAGAAAGATGAGGCTTGCACTCGAATCCGTTACTGGCGGGATTGAACAGGTGGTTGAAGAGGTACCCGCTCACCAAATTGCAGTTACGTTCGAATGCCCAGTGTGCAATACCCTTGTAGATGAGGATGCAAAATCCTGTCCAGGTTGCGGTACGATTTTTGCTGGAGAGGAGGAGGCACCCGCATAAACCGAAGAGCCCTCGGAAGAGTCACTCCCACCGCCTCCTTGAATAGAGGAAAAAGAAGAAGAGCTGCTAAAGGACGAATCCCTAGAAGGAGAGGCTATGGAGGAAGAGGTGCCTGAAGACTTACTTGCGCTAAATATTTCTGTTTATTTTACAGAATAGATAAATATATTTATGTGTCTTTGTATTAATGGCCAATAAAATCGGGAGGAAAAAATCATGAAAAATATTTTAACAATCGATTTTGAGGATTGGTATCAAGATACCAAATTTAAATATTGGGATAATTACGAAAATCGTATCGTTCAAAACACCAATAAATTACTATCGGTGCTTAATGAAATGAAAACAATTGCGACCTTTTTCATTGTAGGATATAATGCAGAACAATTTCCTCAATTAATTGAGAATATTAAAGATAATGGTCACGAAATAGGCATACACGGATACTGTCATATGCATCTATCAAATCAAAATTCGGCTGAATTCAAAGAAGATCTTTCGAAATCAATTCATATATTAGAAAAAATATCTGATGGAAAAATCAGAAGCTATAGAGCTCCATATTTTTCTCTTACCGAAGAAACCTCATGGATTCTAGATATAATTAAAGAAAAAAGAATCAAGAACGATTCCAGCATTTTCCCAGTAAAAACTCATTTATATGGTATTCCCAAAGCACCTAGATTTCCTTATTATGTTTCATCTTCGAATCTTCTAATTGAAGATGATAACGAGAATTTATTAGAGTTCCCTATATCAACATATAGATTACCTTTTTCAAGATATAATATTCCAATAGGTGGAGGATTTTATCTGAGATTCTTTCCATACCGTTTTATCAAACATGCTATTAAAAAGATAAATAAAGAAAAACAGCCTTCCGTTTTTTATTTTCATCCCTGGGAACTAGACCCTAATCAACCTAGAATCAAGTCATATAAATGGTGGAAATATTATAATTTAGATAAATCGGAGAGAAAACTAATGAAATTATTAAAAGATTTTAAATTCACATCGATTGAAGAATATGTAGATAACTTAACGTAAAATCATTAGAAAGGAGGATTGCCATTTGGATTATACATCTAAAACAAATTATTTAACTTTTAAATTGACTAAAGGTCTGATAGGATTCAATTCAAGATTATCCTCATCAAAACTCCTTACTAAATTAATTTTTGGGTTTGATGTCATACCATATCACCATCAAAATTGCCAAAATTGGGATCTTTCAACATTAATACTTAAGAAAGCCCTAGATATATATGTTAAAGATAACCAAAAGATCCTTGAGGTAGGCACGGGACATTTAGCCATTTTAAGTATATATATTGCTAAGAAAAAAGAGGTATATGTTACGGCAATAGACATAAACCCAGTATATATCGAAAACGCTAAAAAAAATGCAAAAAAAAATAGAGTATCTATTAATTTAATTCATAGTGATTTATTCGCCAAAATTGATGGTCGGTTTGATATCATATTCTTTAATCCACCTTATGTGACTAGAGAATGGATGCTAAAAAATAATAAAGAATTGTGTACAGATTCAATCTTTGATCTTACATGGAAAGGTGGACCCCATGGATGCGATACAATAAAACGTTTTTTAAATAACGTTGAATCTTTTACTCACTGCAAGTCTAGAATCTTTCTTGGTGTCAATTCGTTTTTTATTGATATTACCAAAATGAAAAAAATTATTCAAGAAAATAATCTTATCTTAGACAGAATTATTTCATCATTATGGAATCCTTCTAAAACATATGTCATAAAAAAAGGAGGTACTAAATGCCAATAGTACTTGGATTTCACGATTCTTCTTTTGATTCAGGCGCTACTCTCATAAAAGATGGTGAAACGGTTGCAGCTATACATGAAGAACGTCTTTGTAGAGTAAAACATTCTGGGGTTTTTCCATTCCTTTCTATTATAGAATTAATGAACATTTCCAATATACACCCAAGCGAAATAGATGCAGTCGCTGTAGGATTCGCTCAACCTAATTTTATCATTCAAGCCTCCCAGACTTTTTTTAAGAGCTCATCAAATCTTAATCCTTTAAAATCGACCTGGGATATGATTAAGATTTACGGAATTGAACAATATGAATTGTTAATTCAAAGTCCTTTAATTAGTAGAATAAATACATCATCGTCTAATTTACTACAAAACAAAATGCTGAGGAAATTAGGAATTAATAAGAAGGTTATAAGAATTGATCATCATTTATGTCATGCTGCTTCTGCATTTTATTCAAGTGGTTTTAAAAAATGCCTTATTATTACCGCAGATGCAAGAGGAGATGGTATTTCTACCTCCATAAATATTGCTGATAATAATGGAATTGAAAGAATATCCTCATCACCAGAGGATGCTTCGATGGGACATTTTTTTGGAGGTATTACTGAAGTTCTAGGTTTTGGCTACGCAGATGGAGAGGGGAAAACCGAGGCGCTCGCTGCTTTTGGGCATCGATCAGAAGCATATGAAAAATTGCAATCTTATATCTCTGTAGAAAAGTTATTTTTGAGAGGAAAAATGAAACCTTGGCAAAGACTGATCAGTATCCCTTTTTCAAAATTGTTAAAGGGTACGAAGAGAGAGGATATTGCTTATGCAGCTCAAAGAATTTTAGAAGTAACTTATATAAATTTAATAAATAATGCAATAAATGAAACTGGCATTTCCAACATAGCTCTTGCGGGTGGTATTTTTTTAAATGTTAAGCTTAATAAAAAAATAATGGAACTACCAAACGTTAAGAACATTTTTATACATCCAGCTGCAGGTGATACTGGAATATCTACTGGCGCTGCATTCATATTGTATTCAGAGATGTATGGCTTAGAACCAAAAAGATGGGAACATGTATTTTTGGGTAATTCGTATAAGAATTATGAAATAAAAAATGCACTTAAGAAGACCGACTTACAATATGAATATATAGATGATATAAGTGGGTATATCGGTGAGGAGATCCTGCCAAAAAATTACCTTATTGGGTGGTTTCAAGGTAAGATGGAATATGGTCCAAGAGCTTTGGGATCAAGAAGTGTCTTAATTGATTCAAGGAATCCTGAGTCTCCGAGCAAAGTGAGAACTTCCTTTAAACATAGACCTGCATTTCAACCATATTGTCCAACTATATTGAAAGAAGAAGAAAGAAAATATATCGAAAACCCAAAGAATGTAGTTGCGTCATTTATGATCATGGCATTTAATGCTAAGCAAAAAATGATAAAAGAAGCTCCAGCAGTTGTTTTTATCGATTCAAGTGTAAGACAACAAAGTTTAGAGCGAAAGCATAATCCACTGTATTATGACCTTATAAAATCGTTTTATAAGGAGACAGACATTCCAATTATATTAAATACATCGTTCAACAGATCCGGTGAACCTATTGTATGTACACCAGAGCAAGCAATTCACGATTTAAAAATAAGCAAGTTGGATTTCCTTGCTATCGGAAATTATTTAGTAAAAAGGAGAGGATAATTTATCTTATTAGGAAGATATAAATTAAAAAAGTTTATAAAAGCTAATACCTTTATAAAATAATGATTGTGGTATAATGACTTTGTTTAAGGCGATGAAAAAAAAGTTCATTAAGGGACTTAGCTTCGTTACCGGTTTTGTTCTTAGCATAATCGCAATAATCCTTCCATGGCGTGTAAGGATTGCATATATGCGTGTGATAGGAGGAGGAGCCAATATAATGCTAAGATTTAAATTTGTAGCAGATTTTGTCGATGGACAAGCGTTTTCAAAAAAATCAGAGAAAGAATTACTATTGAGACAAGAATAGAAAGAAGGTTGGCAAAATGATATTAAAAAATGAAGCAAGCATTCTTTACTCAGGAGGATCGGATTCAACATTAGTTGCAGCATTGATGTGTGAAAAATTTGAAAGAATTCATTTATTGACCTATTATCATAGGGGAATACCATATGCTGAGAAATCAAAGATTAATGCGAAAAGATTGGCAAACAAATTTGGAAAAGAAAAAATTAAACATGAACTTATTAATTTTGAAGAATTATTTAAAAAAATACATTATGATAAATATTTATTTGATCTAAAAAGGTATAAAACATATATGACTTCATGTTATTGTAATGCATGTCAGCTTGCGATGCATGCAGCTACTATAATGTATAACATTAAAAATGATATTCATTTTGCCTTTGATGGATATAAACGAGAAAAACAGCATCTATATGTTTTTATGACTGAAGAAGGTATAAAAGAAACAAAAGAATTTTATAAAGAATTTAAAATTGAATACGATAATCCAGTATATGATATCGTTAGAACTGATTGGGAGTTATTTGATATGGGGATTTCACCTAAGAAAAATGTTAAATTTCCGAGCGAGCGCTTAGATTTTAGTACTCAACATCATTGTCACGATGGAATTGTAACTAATGCCTATCTTATGGGTTATTTTATACCTTTATATGGTCAGGAAGCTAGTATAAAAATGTCAATCAATTATTGGAAAGAGAAGATAAAAGTTATGAAATCCTATATATATAACACCATGAATTTAAAAAATAACAAAGCATATATTGATTTAAAATGATTAATCATTACAATCTATTAGAAATATATAAAAGAATATTTAATGCTGAGATATATATGTAATATCGTAGTAAGTTGTTTTGTGGTCACTTGGGTAATCAGATATATCTATGTTAATGGGGGGCCATTGTACTTTACATCATACTCAAGCATTAGTGTCATTGAGTTTTCAAAAATGCTATACATCAAAGAATTAGCTCGCAGTCGTTACCCACATGGATCCAGTAGGCTTTGCCTGGCATCATACTGTCGCTAGCCAGGAATTCCACCTCACTTTGGGTTGCAGGATCGAATCCATAAACTGTGTTTAATTCCCCCGAAATCGAGGATAAGGCATCATCCATTAGCTGTGTTGAGAAACTTGGATATCCAATGAGATTCCAACCACTTTTCAAAGGTATGGGCTCATTTGCAGGTAATTTTCCTATTGTGATGAAATTCTCGGATGTTTGCATATTAATATAATATCCCGAAAGGTGATCGATATCAGTTAGGCTGTTAAAGTAGCTGGGTTTGGAGTGATCCCAATGTGTCCAAGGTCTTGAAAACCCTGCATGATACGACTGAACAGAATCGTAGCTTCCGTCTATGCTGTGAAGGGCATTGTCTATAAGGCCTCCCTGCTGCTGGACTAATGGGGTGGATACCATATTCCATCCTGCATCCAAGGATGAAACAAATTTACCTACCGTATATGTGGGGAGTCCCTCTTTCCCTCCGTTGTCAAAGCTATACACCTTGTAAAAGTAATTGTTCAGATCAACTGCTTTTCCTACATCATTCCAATAAAGGAGTGATGTACATTTCATATGTGTATAAGTCACATCATCAGGACTTCTATCGATATGATAATGTTTTAAGTCAGGAGATGTTGATGGGCTCCACGTTAATCCAATATCATTTGGACTTCCTATGATTTCGACCCATATGAAATCAAATGTAACATTCTGGGCTGAGCCACCGTCGTCGTTCATGAACATAATATCTAGATTCGCTATCTCATCGATCGTATCCACACCGTTGGCAAACAGGTCAAAGGTCTTTATAACAGGCATCAACTCGGTATTTATCGGTGTAATTCCAGTACTACTATAGGTTACATCTGTTTCAAGTTTCCACATCACACTATTGGTACCGGAATACCCTGTATTTTCCACCCAATACTCCACATACAATATTGCACTATCTATAGGATCGGTCTGGGTTGCTGTGTTGAAGGTTTCCATTGATAATGTTTTGCCTTTTTGCACAACATAACCTCTTCCGTCATCTTTTTGTAGCCTTTCCAGATCGGAGTCAGTATCATCATCAGGTGCTTTTGCTGTTGCCTCACCATATGTTGTAAGACCGAAATGTATCATCAGATTTGAAGGTGGATCAGGCCCGTAATTATCTAAAGCAAAATCGTTTTCTGAGATATCATGGCCGTATTGCTCTCCGTCAGACACGACTATTTTTATTTTGTAATCGATATCATCGGGATAGGCGGTGGTGTCCCAGCCCCAGGAGCGTATCGCATCTCCAAGACCGGTAACCAGGGTGTCCGGAAATGATATACCGCCGTCTGAACTTAGATATATATCGAAACTCAATGGGTTTCCACTTGGGCTGGAAGCATCCCATGTTACGGCCTCTGTTCCAGTTAATGTTTCGCCTCCGTTTGGATAGTTTAAAACCACAACTGGTGGTTGTACAGAATTTATGATAGCCTCACAATGAACATAAACGTAATCGTGTTGATTCTCTGGAAGATATCCAACAACATATACAGTGCATATCATATTCGCATTCTCTCCCCCTGAGGCATCGCTTGGTGCTGTGATTCTGTAAACTATATCGAAATTCCAGGGGTTGCCTACGTAAAATTCTCGGCCTTCTATATTATCGCCTTGATTTACAGGTGAACCATCATCGATATAATGGAAAGAGCCCGAATTAATAGTACCCATTTCAATTGTTGTTGTCCAGCCTGGTGGTGCTGTGTTGTCTGTTATAGTTGCATGTTCATAGTTACTGCAGCCGCCACCACCCCTTGTATTAATAATCCATTCTGTGCTAGCTCCCGGATCGAGATAGTGGTCAAGAGGATAAAGATCAGCATACCAGTAATCGGTCGCCCCCCCATCACCCTGGTAGACTGATTCACCTTCACAGCTTGTTGTATGGCCGAAACAGGCTGTTACAGGATAACTTGCGATTGCTAAAGAAGCGATTATCGTTATTACTATTAAAGTTGCCCACTTGCTTTTTCTCATCATCTCACTCTTTGATTTTC
>CP070798.1:1338218-1346513 GCA_020343515.1 Thermoplasmatales archaeon
TAAGAGAAAAATATTCTACAGAGGAATGGGGAATTTTAGATGTCTGCCTTATTGGTCACTACGATGATGTCCCAATGCGTCAAACCGAGCAGTATGTCGGCAACTATGGACCACCAGATACTGATTACTACTATGCCGAGCTCTCCCTTCCAGACAGTGAATCATGGGATAAAGATGGGGATCACAAATATGGTGAAAACTCCGATCCAATTGATTTCTACGCAGAAGTAAATGTTGGGAGGATCCCTTGGAGTGACCCTGAAACGGTAAAACACATCTGTGAAAAATCTGTGGCATATGAAGAGACGGATGATCCAGCTTTTAAGGAAAACATTCTTCTGATTGGAACGTTCTTCTGGTCTGATACAGATAATGCAGTTCTTATGGAATACAAGGTCGACTCAGATCTCCATCCTTGGATGGAGGACTGGAATATGACTCGTATGTATGAGGAGGCACAATCTTCGTATGAGTGTGATTATGACGTGAGTTACGCCAATGTGAAGACAGTATGGTCAGAGGGAACTTACGCCTTTGTGGACTGGGCTGGCCATGGATCACCCACCGCATGTTACGAATTATATCCCTCCCAGGCTTTTGTCAACACAGACACCTGCCCCTATCTCAACGATGATTATCCAGCGATTATTTTTGCGGATGCATGCAGCAATTCAGAAACCGACACTCCAACGAACATTGGTCGGGAGATGCTTAAACAGGGGGGTGTTGGCTTCCTCGGTTCGACAAAGGTCGCGTTTGGAATGCATGCCTGGGATGACCCAATGGATGGGTCAAGTCAGTCTTTAGACTACTTCTTTACTACTGGTTGTACTTCTGGAAACTATACCCAGGGCCAGGCACATCAAAATGCTTTGCTCGAGATGTACACAAACGGGTTGTGGTATTACACATATTATGAAATGTTTGAATGGGGAGCACTCTGGGGCAACCCTGATCTAGGAATGGTTACTGCTTTCAACAACAAACCGCCTGAGACGCCTAGTCAACCAGATGGACCCACAGAGGGAGTTCAGGGTAAAGAACTTACATACTCTAGCAGTACTACTGATCCGGAAGGAGATCAAATATATTATATGTTTGATTGGGGAGATAACACGACTAGTAACTGGGTTGGACCTTATGACTCCGGAGTAGCCGGAGAAGCGTCGCACATATGGGCTGATCCAGGGGAATACGATATAAAAGTAAAGGCAAAAGACGTTAATGATAGGGAAAGTGATGATTGGTCAAATCCCTTAACAATCAACATTATTCAGGCACCGTTTCTAAAAATTGGGATTATCAATGGTGGACTGTTCAAAGTAAACGCAATAATCGAAAATATCGGCGCTGTTGACTCATCCCAAGTCACCTGGAGCATAAGCCTAGACGGTGGAGTCTGGACTGGCAAGGAAACCACAGGTACCTTTAATAGTATAGCAGCAGGCGGCAAAGAAACCATCAGCTCGAATTTCATACTTGGATGGGGGAAAACAGTGGTAACAGTTAGTGCAGAGATACCAGAGAGTTTAGATACCAGGAAACAAAATGGTTTTATATATTTATTCTTTATAAATGTCAACCCTGGTGGCCTTATATAAGACATCCATAAACAAGTAATACTCTTCCTCTCCTTTTTCTTATTTAATTAACAGGTTTCATTGAAGAAATGAAGCCGGTTAAATAAAATACCCTACAAAATATTATTAGTTTTTTTCTAGTTTTTTCGTATTATATGCCAGGATTATATCGAATGGCAGGATAGTTACTCGTTATAATTTTCCCTTACATTACTTATTTTCTCACCTACTGTTTCCTCGTTTAAACTTTTTTCAAAAAGAAAGACAGTTTTTCTCACTTGTATGATTATGAAAACACATTAAGCTTGGGTTATTGTGTACAATGTTGTAAATGGGTTTATCGAGGGAGTAAATCTGGAATTCCTTCTTCTATAGTGTATGTGCATTTACATTTTTCACAGGTAAAACTTCCTGTGATTATCTCGCCGTTTTCTTCTTTTTCTACCTCCAGCTTTAAATCTCCTTTGCATGTAGGGCAGCAAAGAATGTTTACTAACTCTTTCTTCATGTTTTCACTTCTCGTTAATTAATATTCTCCCAAAAAAAATGATCTCTTCTTTCCCTCATCTGAATCATATATAAAGACCCATTTATCTTCCGTTGCTTTTTTGGCATCTTCTACCCTTTGTATATAGTTTTTGACATGGGAATCCATGAGGTCGGCGTAATGTAAAACGCAGGCTTCGATAATTTTCGGCATTCTAGGTGACCCGAATTCATATTTTCCATGGTGGCTAAGTATAAGATGACTAAGCTGGGTTTCAAGTTCTTTAGAAAACTTATCTCCGTCCTTTCTCAGCTTATCGATTTTTTCCCTAACCCATCTGTCACCTATCACAATATGTCCAATGAAATTTCCATCATCTGTCTTTTCGATTGCCGCCGCGTATTCATATTCCTTTAGTTTTCCTATGTCGTGGAGTATTGCACCGCAGATAAGCAGATCTTTGTTTATACCTGAGTACATCTCACATATGTTTTTACATAATCTTGTCACACCAATAGCATGTTCTAGGTTTCCACCTACATAGTTATGATGATGTGATATTGCAGATGGAGAATGCATATACATCTTAACGAAATCGCTGTCGTCAAAGAACAACGCTAGTAGGTTTGCTAATTGTTCATTTTCAATTTCTTTTACGTATTTTTTAATGGTTTCATATAACTCTTTTATCTTATCTTCATCTAAGGCTGGGATAAAATCGCTCACATCATATTCACTAGGGCTGCATCTTCTGATTCCACCGACGGTTTCATTTATGGATATTTGGGGTTTTTCATCATATAATTCCAAATTTCCAGATCGTATTTGCACTATGTCTCCAACTGAGAAACTATCATGCAATCTCTTTACGCGATCTTTGTTTTCCCCACCCCAAAATTTTACACTAATTTCTCCTGTTTTATCTGATGCGATAAAACTAAACCACGTCCCTCTTTTGTAGGACCTTAAAGGGTTTTTGATTTTTACTGCAAAAAAATCGTTTACTGCATCCCCCTCTCTAAGATTTTCTATAAATTGTTCTTTTTTTCTTTTCCCGCTGTTTGTTTCAATCATGGTTTGTTCTCTTTTCTTTTCATAATGATACATATCAGCCATCTTTATTCTCCAATTCTATTTTTTGATGTATTTAGAGTTTAAATAGTATTAGTATTGTAAAATGTATAAATACGATATAGTTTAATAAATTTTATAACCAGAAAAAATAGCGTATGTAAGTTAGGGATTCAAACCCCGATTTACCAGTATGACTTATGAACAACACGTGTTTACACGTCCACTATATAAAGGTTTTTCAAAACGGGGCTTTGCACAATAAACCATGCTAATGGTTGTTTTGCACAATAAATACCCATTTTGCACAATAAACCTTGATAAGAATTAACAAGCATAAAAGATCAAATAATTTCAAACGGATTTTTTCATCTTATATGCTGATTCTCAATTACCCAAATGCATAAATGGCATCCCAACCTTTATGCATGAATAATTTTTCATTAGCCACTGCAAACGGAGCATATGAATAACCTTGGATTTCGAGATCCCAAATAAGTTCTCCATTACTCTCATTAAACATACAGATATGAGTATAATCTCTAAAGATACCTCTTTCTACTGCTTGACAAATAATTTTACCATCCGCTACAACTGGTGATACCTCTGAAGGAGTAAAGAGAAATGAGTCATATGGAATATCTTTCAAAATTTTTTTCTTCCAAATCACATCTCCGCTATCCTCATCCAATGCAAAGATTCGTCCATCAGCAACAATCACAAATGCTTTACCATAAGCAATTGAAGGAGTCGAAATAGTTGTAGGCCAACGACTCCAGTTGTGCTCTATAGTATAGGACCATATTTCCTCACCAGTATCTAGATTTAAAACACTGATTCTACAATCACAGTTATATTTATCATAGATGATGTTAGAGGGTATAAACAGTTTTTCATTTGTAGCTGAGGGAGATGAAAATAACACATGGCCATCGATATTTTTCATCCATAATATATTCCCATCATTTATATCAAATGCATAAATCCTTGATTTTCTAAGGAACTTTGGCAAATGCCACGGTAAGATATACCAAAGTCCTGGGAGACAGCCTGTAGCTGCAAAAACTTTATTGTCTGATACTACTGGTGTTGTTTCTAAAAAACCTAAAATAATTTCACTTTTCCATAAACACTTTCCGTTAGTTTCATTAAAGACATAAAACCTGCTTAATGGAATATGATCAGAGAGATGTCCCCCAACAATCACCTTTCCCTTTGCTACTGTAACAGAGGGAAAGGATGATGTACCTAAAAAAGTTTTTTTCCAAATAATATCTCCAGTGTTTTCATCTAAAGCAATGAGTTTACTCCTGCTAATAAACGTCAGATATGTACCTATGCAAATAAACAACTTTTTATTATAAAACGCTGGAGTGTTAAACCAAGGAGGAGTTCTCAAAGCAGGTGCAAATATGTATTTTTTCCAAATCAGACTACCGTTATTCTCGTCCATAGCAAAAACTTTTGCCATGTTATAGTTGCCACCTAACTGAAATACTTTACCATTTGCAATTACTGGTGAAGAAAAGAATAATGGTTCAGCAAAAAAATCCTCGTTATAACCCGCGTGCCAGATTTGGGTGAAAGAATCGGGGAATGACGATTGATATAGACCTGTATTCGCTGCATCGTGTTGATACATAGGCCAAGCAGAATCCATTAGGCCAGATGCTTCAGTAGATTCTGGGACCATTTCTTTAGCAGTCTCTTCAACAGCATATCCTTCAAATCCTATCACAATAGGACTGACTGCCGAGACGATGAACAATGCTATGATAACGACTGCTATGCCCATCTTCAGAATAAATGCCTCCCTTTGGTACATATATCTATCGAAACTGTGGTATATAAATATAGTCCTCTGGCATGGAAATACACTTATATCAGTTCTGCATTATTAATAAGGGGAAAAAATATGAAAAAGAAGATAATGATAGTAAGTAGTGTAATTGCTCTCTTATTAATAACGACATCTTTAACATCAGTCATAGGTTCTAATGTTGATAAATCAAATAATGAGGAACGAGATATTGAATCACCTCTTTTTACTATTCGACAACAACGTTTGATCTACAGAGATGAAAACAACAAAATAAATTCCAACTATTTGGGAAATGGAAAAACGTTAAATATTTTATTTGAAAAACAGAAAAATCTACAAAGTTCATTAGGAAAAACCTTGAGATTACTTCAAAGTAAACCTAGTTTAATTACAAAGCTTCTTGATAAAATTGAAAACAATCCGAGGATTGAAGAAATTCTAAAAGAAAATGATGTCAGTATTTCTGAATTCAAGAATTACTTAAAGGTTATTAAAAACAACCCCTCTATTTTGTTAACCGAAATAAAAAATGTTGAGGCTGCAGCACTACAAGATCCGAGTTCGTTTTTACCTCTTGGATTAAATTCTACCAATCCTTTTGCAATTATTATACTCATTTTTGTACTCCTCCCTGTTTTAATATCATTAACACTTATTATTGCAACTGCTACGATTATTACGTGCCTAAATTTAGGAGGTTGTTTTGAAAAATTAGCGACGGCATTTATATATGGTTTCATTCAAGGATTAAAACCACCGAATCCTGAAATTTAAAATTCCATCATATTTCAAAATAATTTGAAGATTTCTCCTTATAATACATATTTTGATAGTGTTTTTGTAGGTGAATTTTTATTGAAACACTATTGCAGATTCTTCTGGTTAAAAACAATCTCTCCTGTTAATTTAGATTTTTAGGTCAAAGCCTCAAAACGGTTCTGTTGAATGTTGGTGTGTTGAAAATGGTGTGGTAATCGGGTGTTTTACCCATCAGAATCCGTACCAGAGGGTAGCATTTATATACCACAGCTTCGATAGATATATGTAATAATAAGGGAGGATTCTAGATGAAATACATCATTACAATAATGGTTATCCTGTTGTTGTTATCATCCAGTTTTGTAGGAGTATCAAATAGTATTGAAAAATCATCCACTGTGTTCTTTGATGGTAAAACCCTCTATGTCGGCGGAGATGGACCAGGGAACTACAGCAAAATTCAGGATGCAATAAATGATGCAAATGATGGAGATACGGTTTTTGTGTATGATGATAGTTCACCATATCAAGAGGATATGTTACAAATAGAAAAGTCAATAAATCTTATTGGTGAAAATAGAGATACAACCGTTATTAGTGGGATAATCGATTTTATTGATTGTTCTCCCTATACTGATGTTATTATTTTTATTACTACAGATTGGGTGAATATATCAGGATTCACAATTCAAAATAGTGAACGTTGTGGTATTACGGTATATATGGGTGATAACATTAACATTAGTGGTAATATCTTCATAGACAATGGATTATCGAGTATTGGTATTTTAATTAGTAATTATAGCTGCATATCTGATAATATTTTTACAGGCAATGTGGTTGATAATCTTTTTTGTACAGGAGGTGGAATATTTTTAGAGCATGCATCTTTTACAAATATTATTGGAAACATTTTTACAAACTGTTCTGGTGGTATAGGCCTCTCATCATTACTGGAGCTTCCTATGACTTCGAGAAGTAACATCATTAGTGGGAACTTTTTTGATAAAAACGATGTTGCAATGGAGATAAGAGCTGATAATACTCTTATTTCCAAAAATACTATCTCTAATCATAATAGGCCTTTGAATTTAATTATACCCGCCCTCAAGTTAGAGGGGCGTAATAACACTGTATCCTGTAACAATTTCATTAATAATATTCGTAATGCTAATGATGTGTTTTATATCTTCTCTCTTCGGGACATATTTAAAATAAGAAAATATGGAAATGTTTGGGATGGTAACTATTGGGGAAAACCACGGCCTCTGCCAAAAATTATATTTGGTTATTTCAGATTTGAAAGATCGCCTCCTAATCCTGCGATTCCCATCTTGTTTTTTAATGTTGATTGGCATCCAGCACGAGAACCATATGACATAGGAGTGTGAATATGAATATAAAGAAAGGGTTAGCAGTAGCTGTTATACTCTTGTTCATAGGTGTAACTTTCGTACCATCTATCTACGCCAATGTAAGCAGAGCATCTATAGATAGTGACCTGGTCGAGTTTACCACAGAAGTATGCGGATTTAACGGTGGGAAGCGTACAGTTAAGCTAACACAGGAGGAATCTGGGGAAGTAGAGGCGTTGTTTGATTCCATTAGGGAACAGTTGAATGCGTCAGAAACAAGAGAGGAAGCAGAGGAGATATTCAAAGAGGCAGTTGTGGAACTGGATAAGTATGGTTTGCTTGGTGGTTTGAGTGTTGAACAGGCTCAGAGGTTGGTGACTGGTGGGTATCAAAATCCTAGAATGATGAAAATTATAGAAAATATGATTAGCAGAAGTCAAGAAGATAATAATAGTAACTTTTTTTGTTTAGTAACTGGGAGGACAGACGAAACCTTATTTGTAAGTCCCAGAATGAGATTCATCTATCCATTTGTAAGACATTGGCTCTTTGATGGGCCGCATCCAATACTGGATTTAATATTTAAATTTGCTAATGATAATGTAAAATTTATGGTACTTTTATTTATTGTATTTCTTGCGGTTATACTAACATATTGGTCCAATGATGTTCTTAAACTCTATCAACGTAATCCACTTCCCAGACGATGTATGATTTATCTTGGTAAAGGTTTGTCCGGAGGCATTCCAGCATCTGGTTGGATTAACACTTATGGATTCAATGGTAAGGTAGGCTGGGAGGGTGAATTTTATGGAAACCTTCCGTGGGGGTGTTTCACATATGCAAAACAATACCCGGCAGTAGATGGGTTTCGGGGATTCCAACTCTACATCGATAAGTTTGAAGAGACACATTTCTACTTGGGTTCTGCTCGTTGGGTAAAAATCGGTGATAATCCTCCAAAGATTTAGAGAATCAACAATTATCTGAAAAAATCCGATTGGAACTAGTTTTGTGACATCTGTTGCAATATTATTCCATGCCAAACATTTAAATTAAAGTAATGCGTTACAAGTTTATAATTTTAGGAGATAGAAAAAAATGAAGCATAAATATATATCTTATAGAAAATGTTTGGTGTTAGGAATAATAATTCTACTTTTTGGAACTGCCTTTGGTGTTGGCAATGTACCTGGTATCGGTGAAAATACAGAAAATGAA
>CP070798.1:1346613-1354877 GCA_020343515.1 Thermoplasmatales archaeon
CCCAAATAGTGTTGCCATAAATCTATCATTGTTAATATACTCGATAAATCCATTCCTTATTAAAAAATCAATAGCTTCATTAATTTCATCTTTCAAAGCAAATGTATCAGATTGATATGCATAAAAAGTACTATCGATAAATTTGTAAACACCATCCATACTATCTACAAAATCAGTCGATATTGAAGACAACAGATGCATTCTAAGTGCAGATTGACTACCAAGTTTAGAAAAAATAGGTTCAATATCACTTAAAATATAGCTGTTGAAAATCTCTTCCCTTTGTTCCTCATTCTTTGCAATAGTTATTGCATCTCCAAATTTATCATATCTGGGTCTACCTGCTCTTCCTGCTTGTTGTTTATATTCAAAAATTGGAATAGGATGCATGCCAAAATTTGGATCGTATCGCCAGAGATCTCTAATAATAACACGCTGAGCAGGAATATTAATACCAGCAGCAAGTGTCGGCGTTGCTACAATGCATTTAATAATTCTATTTTTAAAACTTTTTTCAACGGTTCTGCGTTGAACGCTTGAGAGGCCAGCATTATGAAATGCTACTCCATTCTTAAGACAAAAAAATAACTTCTCATCAACAGAAGTGAGCTCTGGTAGTTCTTTTTTAATTGAAGCCATCATTTTTTCTAAATTGTTCTTATCTTTTTTTGATAAGTTTTTTTCAATTATCGTGGTTAATTTATTTGCTAATGAAACAGTTGATCTGCGAGTGTTTACAAAAACAAGAACTTGACCACCGTTAACAATAGAATTTTCAACTAATCTTTCAAGAGGTTTTTGTTCTGTGCCCTCGACTGTTTTAATCTTACCATTATCATATTTAACTTCATTTTTTAGGCATACTCCTTCCCGGAGTGGAACTGGTCTCCAATCTGATTCAATAAGTCTACCATCTAACCAAATTGATAATTCTAACGCATTTTTTATTGTCGCAGATAGTGCAACTAATTGTGTTTCTGGATTCAATGCTTTGAAACGTGATATAATTACTTCCAAAGTAGGACCGCGACTTGGATTATGAATTAAATGTATTTCGTCAATTACAAGTACTTTGATTTTATCAACCCAAGTAATCTTATGACGTAGTAAAGAATCTGCTTTTTCTGAAGTACAAACAATAATATCAAAACGTGCAAGTCTAGGATCAGAATCATCGAGATCTCCTGTAGAAATACCCACTTTTAATCCAAGCTTTTCAAAAAGTTTTAACTCTTCATATTTTTCGCGTGCAAGAGCTTTTAAGGGTACAATATAAAGTGCCTTTCCTCTTTCATGTATCAATCTGTTTACAATAGTCAAATAAGCAACTAGGCTTTTACCACTGGCTGTTGGTATAGATAGAACCATATTTTCCCCTTTTAATACATAGGGTAACGCCTCTGCTTGGGGAGGATAAAGTTCTGATATCTCATGATCTTTGAGAATTTCAATGATTTCTTTGTTTAATGGAAGTTCTTCGAGTTTCATCTCATTCCCTGTATGATAAAAGAAGTTATAAAAGAATAGTCTTATTCAGGTTTAGAAGAAAAACTGGTTGATATAATGGCTCGAAGACAAACAATGATGGAAAAATACAAACAACAAATGAAAGCATATCGAAAAAAAAGAGGAAAGATGGATAACACCCCTTTTTTACCACTAGGAGGTGTTGTATATTTAATGGATTCTCTCAATCCAGATAAGAAAATAAAGGCAGAGGTCCTAAAAACGCGGTTAAAAAATCATAGAGAAATAATCGAGAGTTTGGCATGTCCAGAATGCGAAAATGCCATGTCCTGGGATTCGAAATGGGAAGCATTTACATGTGAAAAACATGGTAAAAGGGCCATTTACGAAATTGTGAATGTAAAATAAATGTGTCAGTTATAAGTATAACTAATTGTATTATGGGTTGTGATGATAGATGGTTGAAGAAAAAATTGGTATAGTGGAGCATTTTTTCACAAACATTAGTGTAGCTGCTATAAAGATTACTGATGGTGAGCTTAAAGTTGGGGATACTATTCATATAGTCGGGGCTCACACTGATTTTACTCAGAAAGTTGATAGAATAGAGATAGATAGGGAACCAATTGAAACTGCTAAACCTGGTGACGCGATTGGGATAAAAGTTATGGATAGAGCAAGAGAACATGATATCGTATATAAAGTACCAGAAGAAGGGACATAAAATATGAAAGAACTAGCTGAAGTCAGAACATTGCGGGTTAATCGGTATATGATTATAGATGATGAACCTTGCAAAATTATGAGTATTTCTACCTCTAAACCAGGGAAGCATGGTGAATCGAAAGCAAGGATAGAAGCAGTTGGTGTTTTTGACGGTCAAAAACGAAGTGTTGTCCACCCTGTTAAACATAAGGTACATGTTCCAATTATTGATAAGAGAAGCGCCCAGGTTCTTTCTTTGATGAGCAACGACGTTGTTCAACTTATGGACCTCGAAACCTACGAAACCTTTGAAATGACTATTCCTGATGAATTCAAAGGAAAATTTGCACCAGGAAATGAGATACTATATCTACAGGCACTGGGTAAAAAGAAAATAACGAGAGTGTGATACTCTAAAATTACTTGGTAATATGGTTTTTCCAAATTATTTTGCAGATGCTGAATCAGATTTTGATGAGGCGGATTTTGTAATATTCGGGGTTCCTTATGAAAAGACCTCGTCCTTTAGACATGGTGCAGATAAAGCTCCAAGGGAGATAAGACAGAGTAGTTGGAATTTTGAAACCTACGACTTAAGAACAGGAGTGGATTTAAAAGATATCAAATTGCATGACTATGGAGATCTTGATGTAAAAAACTTGGATACACAGAAGATGGTTGACAAAGTTAAGAATTTTACTTCTACGTTAATTGTAAAAAACAAATTTCCCATTGCTATCGGTGGCGTGCATTCAATATCGCCTGGAATCATAAATGCTTTTCCAAATGATATTGCAGTTTTATCGCTCGATGGACATATGGATTTCCGAGAGAGCTACGAAAACGACATTAACAACCATGCATGTACCCTTAGAAGAATTGCTGATCATATTCATATAAAAAATATCGCTGTAATAGGGATAAGATCGGCTGAAAAAGAAGAATTTGAAGATGCGCAAAAGGCAGGGCTTTTTTTTATTGATACGTTTTCTATTCGTAAGAAGGGGATTCATAAGGCTATAGAAGAAACAAAAAAGTATCTCAAGGACAAAAAGATATATCTCACTCTTGATATGGATGTGATTGACCCTGCATATGCCTCTGGGACAAGCACTCCAGAGCCTTTTGGACTTAACCCCTTTGATATCTTAGAATTGATTGATGCTTTTTCATCACAGTTAATTGGCTTTGATATCGTTGAAGTATGTCCAGCATATGACCTTGGCGAAACTTCGATACTTGCTGCAAAACTGCTCAGATATGTTCCAGGTGCTGTTTGGAGTAAAAACTAAGGGTTACAGCAATGTGGAGATGAAATCAGTACAATAATTTGTTTTTACCCAGAAGAATCTGTGATTCGATAGAATTTTATTAAAAAAGGTCAATGATAAGGTGGTATATAATCTGGTTGTACATAAACTTCTTTAAGCCCAATTCCAAAGACAAACCCGTTGTAAGATATTCCAATAAATCTTTTTGCTTTTATATTCCAAACTTGGATTTTATAGAAATCAAATCCTGAAAATTCCCCATAAAGATAAATAGCAATGCCTTTTACTTTCATAGTTTTATTACCATCCCCGCTTTCCAGAATCAACTGATATTCATCATTGGATGTTTTAGTTTTGTAATTTCCCGAAATAAAACAAATAACAAAATGGTCAATAAACTTAGTAGATATTGTATGTTTTATTTCAGGTGTTGCCGCATTATATCCAACTACAGAGGTAAATGATACGCCGATAAGGATGGCAACTGCTATGATGCTACCTATTAGAATTTCCTTTTTCATGTCCTTCCCACAAATTATAATGCACATCTGATATAAGTATTTATCCATGCCAGAGGGTAGCATTTATATACCACAGCATCTATAAGAAAAGATAAGAGAGGAAAGAAAAGCTTTATGAAAAAAATAATACCAATACTGTTAGTAGGGATTTTGGTTCTGAGTGGATTTGGAGCAGCTGCTATAACTAGAGAATATATTAATCACCCACCATACGTTCCGAGTAATCCAATTCCAGAAGACGGTGAAGCCGATGTTCCCATTAATGAAATATTTCTTAGTTGGACTGGTGGCGATCCAGATGAAGATCCTTGGAGTTTTAATGTAAAGTATGATGTATACTTTGGTGAAAGTAGTCATCCTCCATTAGTTGTTGAAAAACAAATTTCTCTACGTTATGACCCAAGAATAATGGACATGTATACGACATACTACTGGCAGATTGTAGCAACAGACCCTCAGGGAGAATCAACAATTGGTCCAATATGGAATTTCACCACAGGTTCAAGAATAAATAGACCACCGAATGCACCAGAGATAACAGCGGAGGAAATAGCAGATAACTTATTTCTAATAAAATTTAAATTTACTGATCCAGATGGTGACAATTTAAAAGCTTATGCAGTTCAGTGGAATAAGAATCAATTTGGATTTTTATACAAAGGAAATTGGCCAAATGGAACCATTATAGAAGAGATTATGGGTTATGGAAGAGGCAGACATCGAATTACAGCAAGTTGTATGGACAGATATTATAAGTGGGGAGACGATGGCTATCTTGAAATAGAAATCAGTAAAAGTAAAGTGCAAAGCAGTCAGCAATCTACAAATCCATTATTTCTTCAATTCTTTGAACGATTTCCAAATGCGTTTCCAATTCTCAAACAATTGTTGAGATTATAAGATTCATTCTTGCCTGATAATAAACATTTATATACCCTGCCTTGGATAGATATATGTAATAATCTGGGGAGGTCTTTATGCAAAAACCCTTACTTAAGAAAGGAATTGCGGTTGCCATAATCCTCTTATTCCTCAGCGTAAGCGTTGTTCCATCAACTGGCACCACAATAGAAAAGACAAGCTCATCCTTTAATAGCAACACCCTTTTTGTCGGTGGCAGTGGACCAGGTAACTACACACGGATTCAGGATGCTATAGATAATGCCAGTGATGGAGATACCGTTTTTGTCTATAATGGAACGTATGTTGAGAATATTGTAATTAACAAGAAAATGAACCTCGTAGGTGAAGATAGATTTAATACTACTATTGACGGAAATATGGAAAGGGAGTATGTGGTAAAAGTATTATGTGATTCAGTGTACATTAGTGGCTTTAAGATTATAAATGCCGGTGATGGTATTCAAATTTATTCATATGATAATACAATAATCAAAAATAATTTGACTATGAATATTTGGTTTGGTGTAGCTATTTACGGTGGTTGTGATAACATTATTTGTGACAACGTTATAAGAAATAACTGTGGCGGCGTTCTCCTTCATTCTCATAGCCAGAATAATCATATTTTAGAAAATAAAATAATTGAAAATTTAGGAGGATACATTAGTACGGGAGTTGAATTATACGATAGTTCTCATAATGAAATCATTGGAAATTTAATTAGTGGTAGTACCGTTAATGTCTTTTTAACCGACAGTTGTGAAAACACTGTCAGTAATAATTTAATAGAAAATGCTAGACAGAAAGGCATATACATATTTTTTATGAGTCATCATAATATAATTTCCAATAATACTTTTATCAACACATCGTGGGGAATACAAATTGAAGCTAATGGTAATAAAATTATTTATAACAATTTTATTAATAATATTGGGCATGCTCATTTTACAGTTTTCAATCCTTTTTTTGTTCCTAGATTCAACTACAATAAATGGGACAGAAATTATTGGGATAACTGGATAGGCTTAACTAACCCATCGTTCAGCAAATTTCCGAAAATAATATTTGGGGCATTTATTCGTAGTAGAATTCCAATTTCTTGGCTTCAATTCGACTGGCATCCTGCAAAAGAACCATATGATATAGGAGTGTGAAAATGAAGAAATACCTTGCAGTTGCAGTTATTCTCTTATTCATAGGTGTGTCTTTTGCACCAAGTATCAACGCCAACATAAGCAAAGAAATGGTTGAGTTCACCACAGAAATATGTGGTCTAGACGGTGGGAAGCAGACAGTTAAGCTCATAAGAGAGGAAGCTGAAGAAGTAGATGTGTTGTTTAAGTCTATCAGAGAAAGGTTAAATGAGACTGAAACAAGAGAGGAAGCAGAGGAGATATTCAAAGAGGCAGTTGTAGAGCTGGATAAATATGGTCTGCTTGGTGGGCTGAGTGTTGAACAAGCTAGACAGATAGTGACAGTAAATTACGAAAATCATAAACTGATGGAGCTTCTAAAAACAATTTACCAAAAATACAAAGGAGCAATAGATGAAAACAGAAATCTATTATGTTTCATTGCAGGAACAACAAATAGAACAAATTTTGATAGTCAACTAGAATTATTCTGCGGTAGAATATTGTTTCTATTGGGCTGCTTTGGCCCCATATTTTTTAAAAATAAGTTCCCCCTTTATACGATTTTCATTCTTGGATATTTTCTTCTAGATTTTTTTAATTCTTTTAATCCAATGTCCGCAGCTTCTCGAATCAATTTAGGTGGGGAAAGGGGAGGAGGATGGCATCCTGAGTTCGTTGATTTTTATGCCCATGGATGGATAGTCACCACTGGTTTGCTTGGAACACAAAGATACGAAGGGATGATGCAAGGTGGTCTTCCAATATACGGCTCAGGTACAATTTTCGATGGATATATTTATAAATTCTTTCCAGGAGTGCTTGGATTCACAGGACTGCATATTTACAATCCAATTCAATCAAAACATTTCTACCTTGGTTCAGCTCTCTGGGTAAAAATTAATACGGAGCCTCCATGGCTCTAGAGAATCAACATATTTATCTGAAAAAATCCGATTGAAAATATTCTTGTTACAAATGTTGCAATAAATATATTGGGAAAGATATTTAAATAGAAATATTATACATTGTAACAGATATATTATATATCGGGAGGAATAAAACATGAAAATAAAGATATTAGGTATTTTTGTATGTATGCTGTTGATAGCAGTTGCTGTTTTACCCGCAACAGGGACACTCGATGAAAAAACCATGACTTCAACTGGAGGAATCGAATCAGTTCCAATACTTGATTTCGTAAATATAAAAGGCGGTATACTTGGTATTTCAGTAGTATTGATGAATTTTGGGGAGGGAACGGCACATGATATAATATGGTCAATGAATGTATCAGGAGGATTATATAACAATCCTATTATCAAAAATTTATTTTTACTATTTGGAGGAATTCTTTTTAGAAATATAGATGGAAAAATAGATTCATTGGAACCCGGTGAGGAAAAAATGATCAGTATAAAGCCAATGTTAGGACTTGGTCGATTCACTGTTTACTTTAACTGTAAATACATAATAAGAAATTTATCGAGATGTGATGTGGACGTAGAGGTAAAACATGAATGGATTGATCAAGGGTTATTGTTTTTGCATGATTTCCCACCAATATTACAACCAGAAGAGGAATGGAGGAATATAACAAATAGTACGTATATTGGTGGTGGTATGGTTAAATTAAACTATACAGGTCCTCCTATAGGTATTTATCAATTGCATAATGTTAGAGTTTTTGATCCTGTTTCCGAAAAAACAGAGTTCCTAGGAGCTTGTAGTTTTACCAATGGTACCGGTACCATTAAAGAATGCCATGTTACGTATGATATAGTAGAATTTGGAGGTGCATATTGGCAAGTAGAACTCGTAAATGGAGAGTAGAAATCTTAACCCCTGCCCTTTAAATCTTTACTCTCTTTTTTTAATTCGTAAATAGTCTTTTTTTCAACCCCTTTTTATCCTACAACAAAACCTAGGGTTTTTAAAGAAAAAGATGTTAATTACTAATTAAAAATGGTCAGAAAAAGAGGTAAAAAGAGTCGGAAGCGGTTGCTGAGTCTTGGGATAAATGGTGATTTTCCAGAGGGTAAAAAGAAAAAGCCAAAGAAACGAGTGAGAAAACCCAAAATGCCTGCTCGGATTAAAAAGAATCATAGAAGGGTATGAGTATCAGTAATTATCTGAAAAAAATCCTTCCAATACTTCTAAATGATTGCCTGCTATTAATAATCAAGCTCGTACAAAATTTTCCTATCTTTTAAATCTAATTATTCCATAAGATCTCGACAAAAGAATATTTTATTAGGACT
>CP070798.1:1354977-1363124 GCA_020343515.1 Thermoplasmatales archaeon
ATAGGAAGTTTATTGAAGTTGCATAGGAGAGAATAAATATCCCTCGATACCTCCTTAAATATCAAAAATATTTCTAGCTCTATCGAGGAATATCTAAATAAATGGACTATGTCGGCTTTGCAAGAATGATAATTTCAACAGGATTTTTTCAGATAAATATGCTGATTCTCTATTGCCTCCCAGCATCTGGAATAGGTTCTTTTTCCCAAGGACGAAGGAAAAGAATACACCTGCCACGACCAATCCTATCACCATCGCCCCAAGGTCTAAGAGGAATACAAATATTTTTAGAGTAAATATACCAAAATATTTTAGGACCATTATCGGCACCCCACCAGTTATAACGTGCATCACAGATGGAACGTTCCAATATCATCATACCGCATGCATAATTTGTTTCAAAACCATTATCATAAATGTTATTATAATTGATATTTACAGCAGCACTTATCCCATTGAAATTATCCACTGCTATTCCAAAAAAACTATTATTGTATATGTTGTTTTTATGTACATTTGATTTAAAGGTTTCACAAAGCCATATACCCATTTCGTTATTATAAATATCACAGTTAACTATCTCATTATTGACCGCCCATTCACCTGCACCCAGTATTTCACCTAAAAAAACTCCTCCAATTAAAACACCCCAACCTATATAATCAGTCTCATCAATATTATTATAAATCCTGCAATTCCTAATTATATTATAAGAAGACACTGAAATTGTTATCCCATACTCATTATCATGAATGTCGCAGTCTTCTATTACAACTCCGTTATAATAACCGTCGATCCTTATACCTTCAAATCCGTTTCCATCACCTGGGCAATGACCATTATCATAGACTTCACAACGAATAATCTGATTATAGGAAGGGCCTTTATATTTGAAAAAAAGACGACGATTACTATAAAAACATATTCCATTAAGTAAATTCTTATAAAATTTGCAGTCTCTTATGATATTATGTTTACATAGATTTTGAAAATCTTCAGGAGGATGACCATGACCAATCTCAAGCCCATGCCAGTCATTGTTAAAGCTGCTCGTGTTCTCAATAACACAATAAGAACATCGATATAACTCTATACCATTAGCTGTTTCACCATTATTGTTGTAAAATTCACATGATGATATTGTGATATTTGAACAAGACGAACAGAAAACTCCTCTAGCATACCAACCTTTATTATCATGACTCGTACAATTAAAAATTGTTACGTACTCGGAATCCCAGATGCCTATTCCAGCATAATTCCAAAATGCTTCCGTATCCTCTATTCTTCCATTTTTAACATTATTGAATCTAATACCTAAATATCCCTCAGGGGTAAAAGACCTAACTGTACAGTTCCTAATGATGAAATATGCATCGGTATTAGTTATAAAGATGCCGTTTTCTGCTACTCCATCATAAACAATAACCCAGTTTTCAATAATATAGGGATCATTTTCAGTACCGCTACCACCCGTTACACCATTCTCCTCTGTGAAATCATCGTTACCATCGATATATATCGGTGAATGATTCCCGTTACCAATATTGGTTGAGATCAACGATAAATCTTTTTCCTCATAGTATTGAGCTCGTTCAGCCAAAACTTCCGATCTAGACTTGGTAACTGTATGAATTTGCCCATCTTCGGTTATATATCTATATCGCATCGGAATATCTACATATCTCAATTCATAGAGTTCTTCTTCTGTTAATTTCTGAGAGTGTTTATTTAGATTAGGTGCGGTAGATGTTTCAATATTAGCGTTGACGCCTGGAGTTAAGGTTAGGCCGATAAATAGAATAATGATTACAAACGCCAATCCATTCTTTACATATGGGTTTTGCATAAAAACCTCCCCAGATTATTACATATATCTATCCATGCTGTGGTATATAAATGCTACCCTCTGGCGTGGATTCTTCCGGCTTCTCCTTTTCCGCATCTCATTTAGATACTATGCATAAACTGAACAAACTGATTCCACATATCAACTAATGCTTGTGGATTTGTAATTAACAGCCAGGTTATAGCTGATATTCCAACCATGAATACAACTATAGCGGTCGTTCTGATAAAACCAAATCTTACGGATTGTAACGGTATTTGGGTCCCATTGGTATAATTATTAATGATATTCTGATAAACTGGTTTATATTCGCCCTGTGTCCCGTTCTCCATTGATTGTGTTGATTGTTCTTTCTTCCTAAACAAATTTCGTATATCACGTGCCAGAGTCTCTAATCCCCTTTGGACTCTCTCTTCTGTTGTCTCGTGCATTCAGTCCTCCTCCAAATACACATAGCTAACTATCTCGGGGTAATTGCTATCATACAAGACAAAATCAACCCCTTCCTCTGCACATTCTAGCCACTGGGGAATGGCTTCGAGTAATTCCTTAAGCTGCTTCTTGGTTGCTTTGACCAATGTCATTCAGTCGCCTTTTAGGATTGCGTTCTTTTCTTCGTCAATCTTCCAGCCTTTTTCTTTGACTAGGTTTTGGAACCAGGTTGCATTGGGGTCAACTTCTTTTGGAATCGAGATACCCGAGTTCTTACACTCAGCCATTCTTCGAAGTAATGATTCGGTGTGCTCTTCAACTGATTTGTGGGATACTTTTGTTTTATCTCCCTTATTTGATTTCTTTTTATTATTTTTCTCCGGTGGTTTTTTATCGAGTTCAAGACAAAGTTCTTTCAATGAATCAAAAGCCTTCTCAACTTCTTTGTTGTTCTTGAGTTTTCTGATATCGTTTTTTCCATTGAGTGTGCGGATACCAACAGTAAAAAGGTGTCCGCTTCTATTCGCGCAGTGGCAAATTTGCCTTCCATCGAAAACAAGCATTTTCTCAACTGGATTTTCTTTGGCTTTGGTTTTGAGGTCTCGGACCTCACACTTTAACTCCTTTATAGCACGCTCTACAAAAGCGTCTCTTGCCTCATTATTTGTCCTCAAAAATTGTGGGTTTTCACCTGCCTTATTTGTTGCCGTCTTGGCAACTTCATTATCTCCTTTTGCCATTCATATTGCCTTCTAGGCAATTCTTAGCCTATTATCCAAATTTTACTCCTTCCTTTTAGGTTCTCGATTCAAATATATTGATTCATATATATGATATCAGGATGGTATCGCATTGTTCCGATTTGTTTAAAAAAAATGAAATCAATATTCTTACAGATGTTGCTTACATCAGTTAAATTTATATTGTATTATAATATTATCAATTTTACAAAATAACGGGAGGAAATAATATGAAAGAAAGTTCAATTAGAAATATTCTTGTTTTTGGAATAGTCATTTTGTTTATTGGAGCAACTGCAATACCAACCATGGGAACAAGTTCGGTAAAAATATCTAATAAATCACAAATGGGTAGAGCTACTCTCTATGTTGGCGGTATTGGACCTAACAATTATTCTACGATTCAAGGTGCCATAGATGATGCGGGCGATGGCGATACTGCGTTTGTCTATGGAAGACTTGCCAATCTAACTGTTGTTGGGGAAATTATCACGTTTGATGCAGTGAACATTCGGGTTATGACGTTCTTTCCATATACATTTAATACTTACACCTCAGGTGAGATGATAACATTATCAAAGTATCACCTTGGATTTATTGGAATAAGGTTCATATTTGTGCTGTGTGGGGTATCTATCTAAAAATATGAAATTGTAGATTTGGAGAGGAAAAATGGCAAAGAAAAAGCCAAAAAAACGAGTGAGAAAACCCAAAATGCCTGCTCGGATTAAAAAGAGTCAGATTCATAGAAGGAAAATGTAAATATGAATAACCATCTCATAATACTAGGAATAGCCGTTCTGCTCTTGTGAGAGTGGGGTGTTAGGACGGAGGAAAAGATGGATAATTAGGGGAGACAAAATCCCTGTAATTAATATCCTCAGAAAGTGTATCCCCCACTCTCAATATATATATTTGTAAGCTGGACTATATAAATCTTTTTAAGGAAGAAGATGTTGTGAAATTGTAATTGGAGGAGGAAAAATGGCGAAATACTGTGTGAATTGTCGTAAAAAAATTGGCTTTCTATCTGGCTATCATGAAAATGAGGATGGTTCATATACATGTGAAATCTGTTTTGAAAATCAAATGAAAGAAAAAAAGATGGATGAAGTAATAGAAAAATTATGAAATTGTAGTTTGGAGGAGGAAAGATGAGTGAAAATACAATAACAATTCCGTATCAGATAAAAGGGATAAGACCGTGCCCGAGGAAGAAGGGTTTTGTAGAAGTAATGATGTATCCAGTAGATAAATTGGAATACGACAAGGGTGACAAAGGAGAAACTCCAATTAAAATAATGGGAACTGGACCAAACGGTTCCCCATTTCCACCTGAATTTCAGAAACAGCTGTCCGTGATGCTCAAAACTGCAATGCCTCCTTTTGCCCAAAAAGATGACACGGACCCGAGACGCTTTTTGCATGTAGAATCAGAGATAGATTTTCTTGCAAGAGGGTGGAAATACGGAGACATAATAGACGTAACGTTGAAAAAGGTAAAAGCAGCAGAAGAAGTACAACCAGGCAACATTTAAGAAATATTAATATGAATAACCATTGATAGTTGAAGTGGAATAGATTTGGAGGCGAAAAAAGAATATGAGTAGTCATGTAAATTGGATTGAACATAAAGGAAGAGAAATCCTATATGTTGACTATTCTGGGCTTTTTGATGACGGGGTTACCGAAGCGACTTATGAAGTTAATGATTTCCTAAAAAAACTTGGAAAATATGAAATCCTCATATTAGTGGATGTTAGAAATAGTTTTGCTAATGAAAAGTGGACTGTTGATGCATTGAAAAAAAATGCAATAACGGCTAAACCATATACTAAAAAAGCCGCAGTTATTGGAGTTACAAAAACACAAGAAGTCATCCTAACAGTTGTCAACATGTTTTCTGGTTTAGGAGTAAAACCATTTACTTCTTTAGAAGATGCAAAGGATTGGCTGATAGAATAACCAACTTTTTATAATTGAAAAGACGGATTGAAATTGTAGATTTGGAGGGATATCCAGTATGATTCACATTAAATGCAAGACATGTGGTTGGCGTTTACCTTTTTCCAGTAAAGAAAATGAAGATACTGTTAAGAGCCGAGGCAACGGCAATATAATATGTCCTAATTGTGGTAAACCATTGATACAGATGGATAAAAGAGGTTTGCTTAAATCATTTTGACATTTTGACACGATGGATTTATATACAAATAGTGACAAATGTTATCACTGTTTTAACATGGCTGAAAGTACCATGGATAGGTTTATAGGAAAATATTGTAAAATTATTACCAAGGAACCAGGCGAGAAAAGGGTACATGTAATTATTGGAATGCCCTCCTCATCCTCCAACTTAGCTGTGGTGATTCTTTTTTGAAATTCAATAATTGAACTCATTTGTTTGGTTAAAGTTTCTAACTGATTTTTCATATCATCAATATCTTCTTGGTTTGCAGGTTTCTCAAATACCAATAGGTTAGGCTCGCCTTTCAAATACCACTGCTTCAATTGATTGGGGGAGTATCTTCGATAAACGGCTTCTACTCCTTGCTTATGCCCCATTAAGGCTTCCATAATATCAAAAGGTATCCCCGCGTCACTAAGAGATGTTCTGAAGAATTTCCTAAGCTTATGCGGAGTCATTTTGTGTCGTTTTTTATTCTTACCGTTTCTTTCATCCAGAGCATCATAGCCAGCCTTATTAGTGACCAAATGCCACATCTCTCTTAGAGCAGTACCTAAAAAAGGAAAAACACGATTATCATCTTCAAGCTTTGGATATAGCGTTGACCTTGATTTGGCACTTTTGAGATAGTCCTTTCTTACTTTTAACCATTGATTAACATATGATTTTGCCTCACTTGAAATAAATGTGGTTCTAACTTCTTTTGTTTTAGTGATATCATAAGGTATCTCGATTCTTGCTGGAGTCTCATCAAGATAAATATCACCTAAGGTTATTCTAACAGCCTCACCAGGTCTCATACCACTACTAGCTATTGTTAAAAATAGTGCCTTGTGTTTTACATTACCATATGATAAGATTTTCTTCAAATCGGCTCGTGTTGGAATCCATTCTTGGGAAATTGCTCTAGGACCCTTGCATAATTCTCTCAGGTCATATTTTGTCCTTGGATTTATCTCCACATTATTATACATCAAAAAAGTCTTAATACAAGAAACGGAAGATTTCATTGTTACAGGAGCCCAACTCTTAATTGATTCCGCAAACATTAAAATGTCTTCATCATAGCTTCTATTTAATTCAAAATATGTGCTTGGCTCTGCATCAATGATTTCAAAATATTTTAGCAACTAGGAACGATAAGTTGCCCTACCATTTTTAGCCTTAATGAAATTCTCAATTATATCCATATACCATAATAAAATTCCCTCCTTATTAGGATTATTAAAAACAAGGTTATCCTTGTATAATTAATTTTTTAAAAAATTAACCTATAATCAAAAAATCACGAACATTTACGTTTTTAAATATGTACTCAAATAAACACCGTCATCTGCGAAACCTAACTTGCGATAATATTCCTTCACACCAACACCACTTAGTACAAACAACTTTCTTTTATCGAATTCTTCAGAGCAAATGCGTTTTGCTTCTTCTACCAACTCTTTTCCATAGCCTCTGTGTTGCAACGCAGCATTTGTTCTTTTACCAATGGAGAGTTCTCTGCCTAGAACTTTTAACTCACGTATTATCATACCTGGTTCTTTTTTTAGTTCATATCTGTAGGGAAGAACAACATCTCTTAATCGTAAATATCCTACTATGGCGTCCCGTGTTTTGTCTTCAAGAGAAAGAAAAACTTCAATGCCACCACTGGCTTCATAGTTACGTCGAGTAAATACGATATCTAGAGCATTAAAATTAATCTGTTTTTCCAATGATTTGTGGCCAATTTCCTTACATCGTATACATTTGCAAGTTTTCCCATGATTTCTCATTTCTTTTTCGACAAATTGTCTGAGATTACTTTTTTTGACACCTGAGGCAATCACAGGTGCGGGAACATCTCTTTGTATTCGTTGAATACGCACCCACTCTGGAACATATTCCTTCATATGTGCTATGAGTTTAGAGGCTTTTTCTGAATCTAAGGGTTCATAGTCACCAGATTTCCACCTGTCATAAAGTTTCGTCCCTTTTATTACGAGAGTTGGGTAAATTTTAATCATATCTGGTTTGAATCTACTATCTTCAAAAAGCGTGCGAAAAGCCTTGAGATCTAGTTCTTCATCGGAACTGGGAAGTCCTGGCATAATGTGATAACAAACCTTTAAACCAGAATCCTTTGCAATTCTAGTAGCAGATACTGTATCAACAATAGTATGTCCTCTACCCATGTCGTATAAAATATCATCATAAACACTCTGTATCCCTAATTCCACACGTGTTGCACCTAAATTCAGGACATTATCAACCTGCTGCAATCGAAGCCAATCAGGCCTTGTTTCAACCGTTAGTCCAACACAACGGTGAGGTGCATGTTCATTCTTCTTTTTGGCAAGTACTAATGTAGAGGATTCTTCTTTGTTCAAGGCATCATAACATCTTTTTACAAACCATTCTTGATAGCTTGGCAATCTGGAGGTAAAAGTGCCTCCCATTAAAATGAGATCAATCTTATCAGTAGGATGCCCTATCAACTCTAACTGTTCTGTTCTGCTTTTTACCTGTAAATAGGGATCGAAATCATTAAGTGACCCTCTCATCGCTGCAGGTTCAAACCCTGTATAGCTCTGTGGCGTATTATTTTCTACACCACCGGGGCAGGGAATGCATCTTCCATGAGGGCATGGCTCTGGAGATGTCATAACAGCAATTATCGCAACGCCAGAAATTGTGCGCATGGGTTTCTTTTTCAACAGAGAATAAACATCTTCATAGTTTGGAACATCAGAAGGGAGATAAGCCAGTATTTTACTATCTGGGGGAATCTTCTCAATCCTGTATTTTTTACAAAGTTTAATCTTAGCTTTATGAAGTTCTTCTTTTGTTTGAATTTTTTTAGAAAGGATAAGATCTATAATTTCCGTATAAAATGACATTTAGCCTACATATAATATCTGGAGGTAAAAAAATCTTTGTTAAAAAAAGGGGGAAG
>CP070798.1:1363224-1371271 GCA_020343515.1 Thermoplasmatales archaeon
AATCGGCGGGTATTCATAATTGAGCTTTGAACTAGTCTCTTCTTTTCTTTTTTTAATTAGATAATCAACGTATTTATCTGAAAAAAATCCGTTGAAAATCATTTTGTTACTTAAATGTTCCTATATGAATATTTTTACTGTAAAATTTATAACAATTCTCAAGAGTTAAATTTAGTTGTCAACCTTTAACACGATTCGTGGGTTAAACCGTGCTAATGCTTGACCACTCATAGTATATAAAGATAATGTTTTTGCGGAAAAAACGCGAGAAAATGCATTTAATCGCAATGTAAATAATTTTTGAAATCTTTTTTATATGATTGCAATGTCTATCTCATAACCAGCATAGTCATATGTTTTCCATGAAAATTGGTTGAAAGGACTTGCAGCGATAATGTGTATTTTCCCATATTTATTAAAGAGCGCCAAATCGGCTTTTGAAGGCCTGGCATTTGGAGTTGGATGACTATGAACTGTGCCAACTATACTAAAATCAATAGGCAACATATGCAATCGAAATATTGCATGTGAATCACCAGAAATAGTACCCGGCAAAATAACCACCTCAGTAATGGTTTTTTTTGATATAGCATCAACGCGTAGTAACCCGCCAAACTCATTTGGGTAGCTTGATTTTGCACACTCTATAATTAGGTCCAAACATTCTTTTTTGATTTTCCATTCGGCGGGTGGGTGATCCCTTTCTTTTTTTCGACGAAAAACACTCATTGTTATCTCATGAGCTTTAATCGAACCATTTGATAAAAGCTTTCACCAAATCTGACAAATCGCGCTTTTTTTTCTGAACCCGTTACAATAATATCACTTTTTGGAGTAACTGGAACTGCAACTCTTCCATCAATCACAAGCTTTGACTCCTTGCTCTTTCCTAAAAGCTGCATTCTCACATTTTTGTCCAGGGGAATAATCCATGGGCGGGCAGATAATTTAAACGGGGCAAGCGGTGCTATAATCATAGCATTAACTGTCGGATCCATTATAGGTCCTCCAACACTGAGTGAGTAGCTTGTTGAACCTGTTGGAGTGGCAACTATTATCCCATCTGCTCCCATTGTTTCTATCAAATCATCATCGACAAAAAGTTTTAGGTAGAGAATTTTCGCAATCCTATCTGTCTGCACTGTCACTTCATTTGCAGCATCAGTAAGTCTTTTTCCATCTAACATTATTTTTAATTTCGCTCTCTCTTCGATATTATAGTTTCCATCATTAACCCTCTTTAATCCATCTATTGCATATTTTGACTCAACCTCTGAAAGAAACCCCATACCACCCGAGTTTATGGCGAAGATGGGTTTTTCTATTTCCTCCAGTGACATAAGGATTGTTCCATCCCCACCTATCGTAACTACAATGTCTGCTTTTTCGTTGATTTCTTTCAAGGTGTACCCTTTTACATCTACAGATTTTGCAAATCCTTTTTCCGCAAAAACCTCTCCATTTTCACGTAAAAACTCATGGACATTCATTGCTAGTGAAACAGCTTTTTTTGCAGTTGCTTTGCATATAATGCCCCAATTCATAAGTTCTATCTCCTAAATTTTTGAAAGCTTTATGAGCGGCTTTAATTTTATGAGGAGTGAGGGATGTTTTGACACCAATGCTTTTAATAGACTCAGTGTACTCAGTTCATCAAATTTATAATCCTTTAACGAATCAGCAAGCATATTCAAAGTTTTATCTTCCATATTGATTAGGATTTCCTTTACCGCATAGTTTCTCTTTAATTTTTTATATAGCGTGTTTTCTAGTTTTTCTTCATATGGCGAGAGCATTTCCTCATCGAATCTTTGTTCATCAACTGCGTTTCCAATTGTTTCTCCTGCTAACATCCCTGCTTCTATCGAAGCCATGAGTCCACCTCCCGTTATAGGATCGACCTGTCGTGCCGCGTCCCCCACGAGCAGTAGGTTATCTCTTATTGCTTCAATTGGTTCTGCAACGGGAACTGCACCGGCAAGGAAACGGAGAGGCTCCCCTTTTTTTAACTCAGGGCGAGCATCAATAAATTTATCAAGAAGTTGTAAAGACAAACCTGGCTTACTTAAACTCGCGAGAATACCGATACCAACATTGGCAACATCTTTGCCCTTTGGAAATACCCAGACATAACCGCCTGGCGCAATTTTTTTTCCAAGATAGAAATCACAGTATGCACTATCTAATTCAACATTTGAGAGCGTATATTGGACACAGGTTTCAAGGTCATATGGTTTCAATGTTGTCTTCATCCCTCCCCATCTGCCAACCTTCGACTCCACACCATCAGCCCCAACAACAATGTCTGCTTCAACATCAAACTCTTCATCAAATTGTTTAGCCTTTATGCCATTGATTTTACCGTTTTCTTTCAGTATGTCAACAGCACAGGTATTTAGCATGAGATCAACGCCCGCTCTTATTGCACCACGAGCCAGTTCTTGATCAAAAATATCTCGATAAAGTACATACCCTGTCTCGCTACCTGCCATATCTGCAGATAGTTTTACCATTGTTCCATCTGGAGAAAAGATACGAGCACCATCCATGTTGTTTGCAATCCATCTTTTTCCTTCAAGAACCTTAAACTCATCAACTTTTTTACTGATGCCTTCACCGCAGAGAACAGGAGCGCCAACCTCTTGTCTCCGCTCGACCATGAGAACTTTTGCCCCCGATTCCGCGGCAAATCTTGCAGTGACACTTCCCGCGGGGCCGCTCCCAACCACGACAACATCGTATTTCACTTAGTACACCTCACTCTTGATCGCTCCTATAGGACACGTTTGAATGCAAATACTACAGTCAATGCATTTTTCTTTGTTTACAACTGCCTTAGTGGAACACGTCGTGATTGCATCTTGTGGACAAATGGAAATGCATCCTCCACAAGCAAGACATTTTTCTTTATCTACAAAGGCTTTAGGCTTCTCCATATGACTCGCCTCTTGTAATTCCAGAAGCTATTAGATGAGCTACTCTAATTGGTTCAGGTATTACACCTCGTATAGTCGATAGATTTATTATTTCTTTTGCCTCTTCAATAGAGATACCTGCAGATTTTACATATATTGGGTTATGACGCGTTTCTACAGTACACATTTCCCCTTTTTCTAAAGTCTTCCATCGCTCCTGCCAATCATTAAAATTCTTCCTTAAAGCATCTTTGATTTTAACAAAATCAGGTTTATCTCTTGTGATTGTAATTATTGGTAGGTTTGTAGATTCATATAACTCGTTTATGTCGACTATATTGAATCCACCGAGGGCTACTCCGTCAAGCATAACTACTTTTAATTGTTGTCTATGTTTTGTATTTTGTATCATTTCTTTGCATACGGAGGTGGCTTCGTCTCCATCAATTGTTATTTGGCTACTTAAAACACATTCTAGATATTCCCCCCCTCTCATGACTGCGCCAATTACTGTGCAATATTTATCATTAAACGTAAATGGGGCATCATCAATCCCAAGAATTCTAATTTGTTTTTTCATTCAAGAAAACACAACCTTCAAACTGCTAAATAATGTTTCGACAAAATCTAACGAACTAACACGAATCTGTTGGTGTTCTAATAATGGCTAGGCCGTCATTTCAGATGGCATAGTTCAGTCACTCTAAAGGTAAAAAAATGCCAAAGAAACGTGCTTCAACAGGGGAAAAATAGCAAAAACCTCTCGGGAAAAAAATTAGTCATTCACAATTAAAAATGCTAAGGAGAT
This sequence comes from Thermoplasmatales archaeon, assembly GCA_020343515.1. Classification (GTDB taxonomy): domain Archaea; phylum Thermoplasmatota; class E2; order DHVEG-1; family DHVEG-1; genus JAGLML01. The sequence goes on from CP070798.1 coordinate 1,366,948, forward strand.
GAAATAGTTAGTTGAAAAGATAAAAAATTGCTTTGCGTAATTATTTTCAAGGATTAAAAAAAGAAGAAAGACGATAATCAAAATTATGCTCCAATATCCATATATATGTTCTATAGCATATAATATATGAGGAGGCAGCCCCCTATTGTAATTTTTTTTCATATTTTTCCTCCCATTAAAACTGCCTCCCAATATTTCATTTTGGTTTTGAGGAGGATAAAAAGGGATTGAAAAACAAGGTTTAAGGCGTTATCAACACTTATTTTTACCGGAGAGAAAACCAATCAGATTTTTTGATAAGAATCGTAACGATACTGGGTAACAGTTGTACAACAACTCCTTTATATGCAGTTTTTCAAAGTATAGTTCTAGTGAAGAGAAATGATCGATAAAAAAGAGCAACTGAAGCAATTGTACAAAGAAGCATACTACCAACAGTATATCAGGAGGGACTATCCAGTTTATCACCAAAATTCACATTATGAAGCAAAAAAGAAGGCGAAACAGTTAGTATGTAAAATGTAATGGGGGGTTATTGTAAAAAGGAGTCGAGGTTTGGAGGAAAGGAAAATCCTCTTTAGAAATTATTATTTCGGAAGGTAACAAAAATCGACCCCCTTTGTAATATTAAGATTTTTAAAAAAACATAAAATTTTATAAACACGGTAGTATTATACTATTTTGATCAATTGTTTAACGGGATGTAGAGCCCTTATTTGTGATGGAGGTAGGGGTTATAGAGATACAAAGAGAGAATAGTTTCGGGAGATGTTTGTATGAAAATAACGTTTCTCTCTCCTAACTCTACAACCCCCAAAAGGTATAACAAACATAATGTTGATTTAAACCTTTCGTAAACCCTTTAAATGTTTCCTAAGCAAATCAATATAAAAAAACATTTGTTTCAATAATTCTACTAACATTCTTTCTACAACAATATAATTAATTTTCGTTGGTTTTTATGGAGTAGGATAAAAAGGGATTGAAAAACACAGGTTTAAGCCATCATGCTATAGGTAGAGAGGTCTGAATTTGGGGAGGAAAATAATATGAAAAAGACTTTAGTTTAAATTTACTAAAATCAGACCCCTCACCGATGGTTCTAATGCCTTTTTAGTTAATAAAGATATTGTAAAAGGGGTCAGAAGGGAGGAAAGGAATGAATAAAATATTCACTTTCAAAAGAGATGACCCCTCTTGCGGGTGTTATAGTCTTTTGGTTGATAAATATAACTATTAATAAATTTCAATCGGACTTTTTCATCTAATATGCTGATTCTCTAAATGTCATATGGTTCTTGTGCAGGATGCCAGTCGACATTAATCCAAGGAATTAAACCGATGATGCCTATTGTTCCAAAAATTGGTTTCGGCAACAAATGAAACAAGCATTAAAACAAACCTTACGTAATAGCTTTTTTATCATATAATGATTTTTTTATATTCATCATAAGCATAAGTTATATTCTCCATATATCCATCAATATTTGATTGGAGAAAACAATTTATAGCATTTTCTTGAGCTTTTGTCGCGTTATCGAAGTGATTTTTATTCTCTCCAGATAATGGTAAACCCGCGTACTGTGTGAATTTCTCCCATATTTTTTGTGTGGCTTTGAATGATATAATAGCATTACTGGATGTCGTGGTTAGTTCTTTATTGTTAAATGCTTTGGTTCTGACGTAACCAACTATATTTTTATTATCTTTCCAATACCATTGTTCGCATCCACCATAATAATCAAATCCTGTTCCTGCTAAATCCTCATCTTCAGGATAGTTTACTCGTATAATAATAACATTTTTTGGCATATATGGAGTTATTGCCTGTGAAGTTTCTGCTAAAACCCATCCATAACTTGGGCAATAATATTCACATATATAGTGGATGTTGTACCAATATCCATTCGCAGGCATTACTATTAGATCCTTAGCGGGTATGCCATTTGCTCTGAATAATGCTGTTCCAAGATTTGCATCACCAGTACAAGAGCCTATCCTAAATAAAAGTTTACTTAATGCATCGTTATAGCGAGCCCATTCTCCAGGTGTTATCCGATTTTTAAACAAGAAATCCAGAAAATTATATACTATTGGAACTAGGTGAAACTTCCTAAGATAAAAACCGCTTTTTAGTGTAAATAGAACGATGTTATTCGCAAGATTAAGTAGGTTGTTATCCGATCTCCTTAATAGTTGTTTTGCTTTAAGTTTTATTAAAGTGTTATTCGCTTGTATAGCCTTAGTAGATGCAAGCCATATTTTTGTATCTTCTGGAAGTTCCTCTTCGGCGGGTATTTCTACATATTCTGGTAAATCCTCGTAATCATTGTTTTTTACTAGTACCCAGAAATCAAAATGAAGAAAAGCGTTCTCACCTTTTTTTATAGGTCCCATTTCTAAAGTAACTACTTTGTTGGGTTGGTTTGTATCATTCGACATACTATAGTTAATAATCTTGGTTGTAGTATCATCTCTAATATCAAAAAATATTGGTGCCTGATTTTCATAATTTGGAGGTATAGTATAAGTGAAGTTGAACGAATTTATATCTTCAGATACTCCTGTAATATTAAAAAAAGTTTCTCCATGAAGTAAATCAAGCTCTTGATCTGTATTGCTGGCAGCAGATACAGAATCGTATCTTTGAATTCCTATTTCTTCAATAGAACCACTAGTTATTGTTGGTAATACTGTTGTTCCAATAAGTAGAAGAATCGTAACTAATACTATCCCTTTTTTATTCATCGTTTTCATTTATATGTACCATCATACCATATTTTGCACAATTTTTTAATGATAATTCAATTCATACAATATACATAATTTGCTATATAAATATTATAATGAAGTATAAATATTTTTACAAAGAAAGTAAAATTGACCAAATGCCAAGTTTCAACGGATTTCTTCAGATAATTACTGAGTCTCTAACCTTGGGTATTATTTATGTTTAGTAAACTGTTGCCCGATAAAAGAAGCCTTTGCAGATACCTTCTAAGGGTTCAATAACGCCGATGAATAGTCTTATCTTGATTTCGATATTGCCATAATAGGCATCGCTTAAATCTTCATCTATAAGGTCCTGAATTAATAGAGTTTCTTCGTTCTTATCACCCATGATTACCAACGTCGCAGATAGGAATAATTTATATCTGTTGTTTTTGTTAAACCATTTACCAATAAAGAATATCGGCTCTAGCCATTTCGATGATTTACTAACATCTCCTTTCACTTCAAACAAACAGAGGTCATAGTTAGCTTCGCTAATAGTGATTCCTGGCCAAGGAATCGTCCACCAACCACTCTCAAAATCATAGACATCTTTGGCTCTACAACGGACAAGATAGGTACCTTTTCTATACCAGGTATGTTTTATACTTATCGGCATTCCTGAGGGATAATAATCGGTCCACCCGGTACTTGTCCCGTCTCCCCACTCGATATAGTAAGATACATTGTCACCATCCGGGTCTTCTGTAAAGATGTCATATACATATCTTGCACCAACTCTTCCACTTAGTGGACCAGCCATTTTTGGTCTATCTGGTGGATTATTTATTCCTGTAGTGAAAGTCCAACAGGGTCCTTCGGTAGATGCATTTAGACTGTCCCAAGCGACAATCAACCAATAATACCTCTCATATAATTCCAATCCAGTTGCTTCATAACAAGTTTCAGTCTGATGATAAGAAACCAAGTTATGGGGAGGACAAACAAATCCAAGATATACGTCATAGAGTACAAAATCTCCTGGAGTAGGGTCGCCTCCATCCCAGCAGAATGTAACATTAATCGGTACGTTGGTTGCACCGTCTTCTGGGAATGGATTGCTTGGCTCATAAGGTGGACTATTTGCCATTGTTGTAAAACTCCAAATAGGTCCTTCAGTTGAAGCACCGTGTTCATCCCAGGCTACAATCTTCCAATAGTAGGTTGTATTGAATTCTAAATAATCTGGTTTTGTACAGTTGGTTGTTATATTAGACATTATTTTTGGGGGAGGACTTGTTTTTCCAAAATACATATCATAATATACTTTATCACCATCTGGGTCGCCACCAGTCCAACATATACCGCCAGGGCAACTCCAATTGGTTGAACCATTAGGTGGACAAGGATTACTAGGCTCATATGGCGGATTGTTATACTTACATACAGAAGATACTTTGCTGATGTTTCCAGTTGATGGAATAACGCTTACGCTAATGAATAAGAGAATAACTGCAACTGCAAGGGCTTTCTTAACATTCATTCTATATCGCTCCTTAATCAGTTATTAGAAGAACTTCCAAACCTTCATTTCTTTAGTGGCATTGTTACC
>CP070798.1:1371371-1379103 GCA_020343515.1 Thermoplasmatales archaeon
CTCTTTAACGGCATTCTTACCTGCCTCTAAGCCTCTTTCAAAGGCTTTGACATTTAGTTCTGTAAATCTCTTTGGAACACTATCAATAACTGATTCTTTTACGGCTTCAGATTTTAACAATTTGAAAATACTGGTGAAAGCTCCAACCATAACAATGTTTGTTACAATTTTGTTTCCCAGCTCTTCAGCAATTTGTTGACCATGGACCTTATAGAGCGGTCTTCCAACATCGTGTTTTTTGACAAGATCCGGATCTACAATAATAACGGCATCATCCCTGATATCATCCCGGTACGAATCAAATGATTCTTGAGACATTGCAACAAGACAATCAACACCTATAGGCCGAGGATATCCAATTTTTTCATCTGAAATAATAACTTCAGATCTGGCTGCTCCACCTCGAGCTTCAGGGCCATATGACTGGCTCTGAACGGCGTGATAATCCATAAAGACAGATGCAGCTTTACCAATGATAAAACCAGCAAGAATTACTCCTTGTCCCCCGAAACCACATATCCTAATATCCTTTTTCACTTCTTCCCCTCCTTTGTTTTGGCTTCTTTTTCTTTTAATCTATCCACAAGTTTCTCATATGATTCAAAAAACCCAGGCTTTTGAATATCTTGGAAAACCCCTAGTTGTATCTTGTCTTTTACCTGTTCTTTCTCTTCCTCAGATCCATAAGTCATAATTTTTTCATAATCCTCAATGAGAATCGTGTTATCATCATACCACGCCCAATGTTTTTTGATATCTCCCAGTTTATTACGTCTGCCATATGCTGTTGGACAAGGTGCAAGAAATTCTAATAATGAAAAACCTTTCTTTTGAAGACCTTCTTTAATCGATTTAATAGGCTGATACGGATGAGAAACACCCCATCGTGCAACATAATTAGCACCAAGTGCACATGCAAGATCACATATGTCAAATGGATGCTCTATGTTTCCATATGGGGCAGTTGTAGCAACGCTCCCCAATGGAGCCGTTGGAGCAAGCTGACCACCTGTCATTCCATAAATGAAATTATTGATCATTATCACAGTCATATCAATGTTACGCCTTGCTGCATGAATGAAATGGTTCCCACCAATTCCTGCGCAGTCACCATCACCTGTGAAAACAATAATGTGAAAATCAGGATCAGCTGCTTTAATACCCGTAGCAAATGCGATTGCTCTTCCATGTGTTGTATGTAGTCCATCAGCGTTGATATATCCTGGGAGTCTAGAAGAACATCCGATTCCTGAGGCAAATATAACTTTATCCATATCTAACCCAAGTTCTTCTAAAGCCCAGAAAGTATATTCTAAAACAACGCCATGACCGCAACCATTACAGAAAATAGTAGGCCACATTCCTTCACGGAGAAATTTTTTATTTAACTCATCAGCAGTTTTAATTTCCACCATTTATTTCCCCTCCAGATATTTGTAGAGCTCCATCGGAAGATGCATCTCACCGCCAATCTTTGGTGCAGATACAACCTCGCAATGTTTGCAAGCATACTCACTAACTGGATGAACTATTTGTCCAAGGTTCATCTCTGGTACAATTATTTTATCAACATCTTTTGCGAGTTTTGTTACTAGTTTATCAGGGAATGGCCAAACGAGTTTAAGCCGAAGCAAGCCAACTTTCATACCATTCTTCCGCCCCTTCTCCATTGCAGATTCTGCCGGTCTTGCAGTAGCACCATATGTAACAAATATAATATCTGCATCATCAAGGTTTAATTTTTCAACCATCACGAGTTTGTCAGCATCATCAGTGATTTTTTCCGTTATTCTTTTCACAAGTCGTTCGTGATCAGGCTGTTTATCTGTCGCTGGAAAACCTTTTTCGTTATGTGTAAGACCTGTAACATAAGTTCGGTAACCAGTACCAAAAGTAGCAAAATCTGGAACCTTACAGTTTTTTCTTGTTTGTGAGTTTGTAAAAGGTATATATTTTTTCTTATCAATATTTGCAGTGACTCTATCAATCAATTTCAAATCTTTCTCATCAGGTATAACAATACGTTCCCTAAGGTGTCCAACTTCCCCATCAGTCATAACACAGGCGGGGTTACGATATTTTTCAGATAGGTTGAATGCCTCTATTGTAAAATCCATACATTCTTGTACTGTACTTGGTGCAAAAGCAAGTGCTTCAAGATCCCCATGTGTTCCCCAGCGTACCTGCATCATATCACCCTGTGCTCCCAGCGTCGGTTGTCCTGTCGATGGACCAGTTCTTTGAACATTGACTATTACACAGGGTGTTTCAGTCATAACAGCAAAACCATAGTTTTCCATCATTAGTGAGAAACCAGGACCTGATGTGGCGGTCATGGATTTTGATCCTCCCCAGGCAGCACCTATAACAGCTGCTATACTTCCTATTTCATCTTCCATCTGGATATATGTACCACCAACTCGGGGTAACATCCGTGCCATTCCTTCAGCAACCTCAGATGCCGGAGTTATGGGATATCCTCCAAAAAAAGAGCATCCTGCCAGGAGACCTCCATAGACGCAGGCCATATCTCCAAGTATAAATTGTACTTTTTTACCTAAAATCTCTCTTATCCTTGTAGGATCTCTTTTATATTTCATTTTATTTTTCCTCCAACAGGTGTTAGAAGGGTTTTTTTAACGGGTTTTTTCTCTTCTTCGTCAGGGTCGTCAGAGATGACAGTTATTGCAAGATCTGGGCAAATTAGTTCACATAGCCGGCAGTAGTTGCATTCATTTTCTTTTTTCAATCTAGGAGGACGGATGCCTCTCCGATTTAATACATCAGATTCTTCTAGTGCGTCTATGGGGCACCGTTCAATGCAGAGGTTGCAACCTTTGCACCAGTCTTCCCTAACTTCTATCATTAACACACCATTCAGAATATATCTAATGCTCTAGAAATTGTCATTTCACCTCTATATTCAGGTAAAATGATTGGGGCAGCCTTCGCTGGTTTAATGTTTGCCTGCTCCAACATTTGGTTATATTTATCAAGATGCTTTAGTGTGAGTTTTCCAATTTTAGCTTTTTTAACATATTTTGCAGCATAAATTCCTGAACGTCTGCCAAATACGTTAAAATCAAGGAGAGAGTTACCCATTAAACGGTTTTTACCGTGCACTCCGCCAGAGACTTCCCCAGCTGCAAACAGTCCTGGTACTCTGGTCTCAGTTTTTTCATTAATTTCCACCCCGCCATTTTGATAATGGAGTGTTGGATATACGAGGATTGGATGCTTTGTCATGTCAATGCCAAATCGTTTAAATTTCCGCACCTCGCCCGCTAGTTTTGTTTCTATGGTTCCTTCTCCATGAAGAATTTCTATCATAGGTGTATCAAGCCATACGCCTGGCATTCCAGTGGGTGTTACAATGCCTCTACCTTGTTTGCACTCTTGGATAAACATTGCTGATTCAACGTCACGTGGCTCTAAGGGGAAAACAAAAGGATCTCCATTTTTATTGAGTGGTATGGCACCAAGTCCTCTGATTTTCTCTGTTGACAATATTCCAACCAGTGGCTCCGGATAAGCATCTCCTGTGGGATGGATCTGTATGGTGTCTAGATCAAGGAGGTTAGCCCCTACATGATACGCCATAATGAGACCGTCACCAGTAGCACCATAATGGTTTGTTGTAGGATAATTTGCAAGATGAAGTCGGCCGCTTCCGCCAGTAGCTAAAATCGTGGCTTTAGCACGGATAACATAATATTCAAATGTTTCAAGGTTGAAGGCGACACCACCAGCTACCTGACCTTTATCATCCATTAGCAATTCAGCAACAGGGCAAAACTCTAATACAGGGATCTCTAGATTCCTGGCATTGTCTCTGATGTTTCTCATAAGTTCCATACCTGTATAATCCTTTGCACTATGCATACGATTCCTGCTGGTACCACCACCAGATAACTCTTGAAATTCACCATCATCCTGGCGATCATACATCACACCTAGTTCTTCATGCCAATTGATTATACCTGGAGCATCCAGCGCAAGTGCTCTAGCAAGCTCAGGTTTGTTAGTGAAATGCCCTCCACCATAGATATCTAGATAATGCAATGTAGGGCTATCCTCTGGTCTATCAGCAGCTTGGATGCCGCCTTGTGCCATCATCGAGTTTGCATCACCGTGACGAAGCTTGGTAACAATCAAAATTTTGTCCTTAGGGACGCCAGATTCGTGGGCAAACAAAGCAGCAACAGTGCCTGCGCCGCCACCACCTATAAAAAGTAAATCGACATCATAGTCAATCTTGCTTAGATCAACATCCTTAGGGTCGAGAACTGGTTTAGCTTCAAGGAGATCCACTATACCGTTGTACAAAAGCATTCCCTTGTCTATACCGACCTTGAGTTCTCTTTTTGTCCCCTTCATATAATCCGGATGATACATGCTTAGGATTTCCTCACGGGCCTTCATAGACATAGGTTTAACTGGTTTAGACATGTTTTTTTCTCGTTTTTCTTCTACCAGTTTTATGGATTTCAGCATGTAATCTGGATATCCACTTGTAACCTTCATTTAACCACCCTTTTCCCTTCCTCTTCCGCCTCGATCTTCCGATTCTTGTACAACTCCGTGATTTCTTTTTTATCCATTTTCATTAATTTTTCAATTTCAGTATCATATTTTCTGCTCTCGATCTCTTTTAGTCTCTTAGAGAGATTTTTTGATCTTGTGTCCATGTATTTTCCACGTAACCTTCGAGCAAGCTGTGAAACATGATAATGCTTGATATCAGCAGGGCATCTCATTGCACAAAGACCACACTGAATACAATCAAAAGATATCTCTGCACTCTTTGCGATATCTCCTCTAACCGCTCTCTGGATATACTTCATAACCTCAATGTCCTGTGGACAAGACTTTGTACATGTATTACATGAAACACATCTAGCAATCTCAGGATAAATTTCCAAAATTATGCTTTCAGTCGGCTTAAGTTTTTCAATATCGTACTCAGCTTTAGCTGCGGGTACAAAAGGAAGCTGAACAAGATACATCTTATCCTCAACAACCTTCTGACATGCTAAATCAAAACCAAGTTTCTGCTCATCCTCAATCCTATAAATGGTAGAGCATGCCCCACAGAAGCCAGCTCTACATCCGCAACCTCTGATATATCTATAACCCGCGTATTCTAGGGCTTTCATAATTGTAAGCCCTGCAGGGACCTTGTAGCTTTTACCCATAATAAAGACTTCAACGGTTCCAGCTTTTTTCTCTACATCCTCTGCTTTTTTTACGTCTGGCTTTTCCAAAAGAACTTGTTCTTTTTTAGTCATGATATCCCCTCAAAACCGACTAAATCAAATATTAAAAATTTAGCAATAAAGCTAAAAAGAAGAGTTTTTATTCCAATATCTCTATAGACATTATTGTTTATTAGGGCTTTTATTAGGGCCTCTGCCAAGATGGCTTCCCCCAATCTTATTTGTAACTATTATAGTTATATGTAAGTTATATAATATAAAGCTTTTGGTAGGAATTCTCTAAATAATAAACATTATTAACAATTTTGTATATTTGAATAAAAAATTTTTATTTATTACTCTATTTAACAATAATATTATTAATTTTCATTGAAATGAGAAAAAAGTTTATATTCAAGATACTTATTCTTAAAAGGATGAACAAGTTTGAATTAACCACAAAAGAAAAACTAATGCTTTATGGGCTAGTAAAATACCCGCGATTAACGGATAAAGAACTCTCTGAAAAACTTGATCTGAAACATTCTACTGTTACATCTATTAGACATAGATTGAAAGAGAATGAATATCTCCGGAAACTCATAATACCAAAGCTTCAAAGTATGGGGTGTGAGATGCTGGTGGTAATTTATACAAATTTTAGTCCATTGATTCCATTGTTAGAAAGAATTGAGATCACTGGGGAAACAATTGAAGTTTTTCCAGAGATATTTTTTTCTGTTGGGGAACAAGATAAAGGATTCTCTTTGAGTCTTTCTAAGGATTATGCAACTATTGGAAGAATAAATGACATCAGGACTCAGACGTTTGGTGGACGCGGTCTTTTAGAAGATGAATATCCAAATACGGTGGTTTTCCCATTTGAAATTAGTAAAATTTATCGTTTTTTTGATTTTGCTCCTTTATTGAGAAGGAGTTTTGGGTTGGATTCAGAGCCAGAAGCTGAGGTTGAAAAGGTTAGCTTCGGAGGTACAGAGAATGCGGTTTTTTCTGATACGGAGAAGAATGCCTATTGTATTTTGATAAGTTATCCGGAGTTGTCTGATAGTGATGTTGGTAGAGAATTAGGAGTATCTAGGCATACAGTTTCACGTTTGAGGCGAAAATTTGAAGAAAATAATTTGATGAGTAAGTTTAATTTGCCTAATTTTGTAAAATTGGGTTTTGAGATATTAGTGTTTTATCATATCCGTTTTGATCCTCGTAATCCGCCCGATATGGAGGAGGATGAGGCTGCGTCATTAGTAAGTGATTCAACGGTTTTTTTTGCTAGTAGAAGGTTTGAAGCGGTTATGATTTCTATATATAAGGATTATGAAGGCTATAAAAGTGATAGGACGAAGATTGTTCGGGTTTTGAAGGAAAATCAGTGGGTTGCTGAGGACCCCGTGATTCGTACATATGGTTTGAATACTATGGTTTTTATCAAAGATTTTAAGTTTGCTCCCATCGTTAGTAAGATTGTAGGTTGTGATTTTTGGGTTAAAAAGCTCTTAAATATATGAATTTGTATTCATGGGTCCATGAAACTTTTTGAGTATCAGGGGAAAGAACTGTTTAGAAAGTATGATATAGCGGTTCCAAAAGGCAAGATAGCCCAGGATGAGAAAGATTTTTCTGGTTTGAATTTTCCTTTTGTTCTAAAAGCGCAGGTTCCAATTGGTGGACGTGGTAAAGCTGGTGGTATAAAGTCTGTTGAAAACTTGAAGGAAGCTAGGGATATATTATCGCAGATTATGGGCATGGATATACGTGGTTTTACTGTTAGAAAGGTACTTGCGGAGGAAAAGGTGGATATCAAAAAAGAGTTGTATCTAAGTATAACTTTGGATCGATCCAAGAGAATGCCCCTTATCATGGCAAGTGGTGAAGGGGGCATGGATATCGAAAATGTTCCAGATGAAAAAATTTTTAAGGAATGGATAAACCCATTAATTGGTATTCAACCTTTTAATATTCGTGGAATTGTTTCTAAATTAAAGCTAGATAAAGAAGATGGAAAAGAGGTTGCAAAGGTTATTTCAAAAATTTACAAACTCTTCAGAGAATATGACTGTGAACTAGTTGAGATAAATCCACTTATTATAAAGAAAGATGGAGGAGCAATGGCTTTGGATTCTAAGATCAATGTTAATGATGATGCAATGTACCGTCATCCTGATATTGTGCCAGAGCATGTGGAGCTTACACCACTTGAAAAAGATGCCAAGGACAAGGGTATTGCATTTATTCAATTAGAAGGAAACATTGGTGTTATAGCAAATGGAGCAGGACTTACAATGGCTACACTTGATGCCTTGACTAATTATAGTGGCAAAGGCGGTGTATTTTTAGATCTCGGTGGTACTGATGATCCTGAGAAGGTTAAACAAGCATTTGAACTAATGAAAAAAGCCAAACCTAAAGTGATATTTTTGAACTTGTTTGGTGGTATTACTAGATGTGATACTGTTGCTAAGGGTGTTAAGGAAGTTATAACAAAGGAGGGTATTGATTGTCCGGTTATTACGCGTATT
>CP070798.1:1379203-1386739 GCA_020343515.1 Thermoplasmatales archaeon
AGTCAAATAATGATAGCAGATGAAACCAGAAGGTTAGTATCCCTTTCAGAAGTTAAAAACATACTTAAAAAAATTGAAAAAGAACGAAAAGAATTGATTTATGAACAAAGAATTTCCCTTGAACATGCTCAGAAATTTGCAAAATTATCTGTTAAACAAACAAAGGATCTGATAAATGATTTACTTAAACTAGAGAACCTTAGCGATATTCATGCATACAAAATCGCCGATATACTTCCTACTTCCGAAGATGATGTAAAAACTATTTTTGCCAAGGAGAGATTTACACCCAGTGAGGATGACATAAAAAATATTTTGAAGATTGTTGGAAAATATTACGTTAAATAAGTGTGGGGGGTTAATGTGGAGGATTATGTATATATTTTGGATTATTTGCCAAACGGAAGAGCAGATTTACCTCCCTATAAAAGGAGACCTGTAGTATATGGTGTTGGTGAAAATCAATTTACCCTTCTTGAGTTGATTCCAAGGAGTGACGCCACATTTGATATTGGTGAGCGGATATATGTTGGCAAAGATGCAGCTAAAAGGAAAAAAATTGAAAAGATAAAGGGAAGGGTAAACTATGAAGATTTAACATCTACTGCCCATGGAGAGTTTCCCTATATTATTTTAGATATAGTACATAAATCAGAGGAGCGTTTTATTAGGTTTTTTAATGAAGCTTCTGCAATCTCTACGCGTTTCCATGTTCTAGAGCTTTTACCAGGCCTTGGTAAGAAAATGATGCATGAGATATTAGATGAACGTAAGAAGAAACTCTTCACAAGTTTTGAAGAAATGCAGGAACGGATCGATTTTCTCAGATCACCAGATAAACTAATTGCAAAAAGAATTGAGTTGGAGCTTACAGACCCCAATCAGAAATACCGAATTTTTACCCGCCCCCCTCTAAGTAGAAGCCACCATTATTGATAGAATGGCGAAAAAGAAAATTGGACAGAATTTTTTAATTGATCAACAAGTAGCAGAAAGGGAGGTTCAATATGTCAATCCAGATAAAGAGGATGTCGTTCTTGAAATCGGTCCAGGGAAAGGAGTACTCACCATTCCACTCGCAGAAAAAGTAAAAAAAGTAATTGCAGTAGAAATCGATTCACAACTTGTAAAAAAATTGAAAACAACATTGCCAGACAACGTCACACTAATCAATGCGGATGTACTTAAAATCGATTTTAACACACTTCCTATCTTCAATAAGATTGTTTCAAACCTTCCATTTCAAATTTCATCGCCCATCACGTTTAAGTTACTCGCCTATCCTTTTTCCAAAGCTATTTTAATTTATCAGAAGGATTTTGCGGAGAGAATGGTCGCCATTTCAGGGTCTAAACAGTACTCTCGCCTATCTGTTGGAATTTACTATAAAACACATTGCCGGATTTTAGAAATTGTTCCGAAGGAATTTTTTTATCCAGTACCAAAAGTTGATTCATGTATAGTCGAGCTAATTCCAAGGGAAAAACCACCATTTGATGTTACAAATGAACAATTCTTTTTTGATATGACAAAGAAGTTATTCAGTCTTAGAAGAAAAAAAATAAAAAATATTTTAAAAGACGTGTATGGAAAGTTAGAAAATCATCCTTACATTGATAAAAGAGTCGAAGAACTTACACCACAACAAATAGGAGAGTTAAGCAACTTTCTTTTCAAAATGAATCCCTAGTTTAAACATTATATGTAATTATGTATCACTTTGCAGTTAAAGGTTTAAATCACGGTCTGTATTATTATTTTTATTTTTAATTGTGTTCCCAATTGACACAATTACATAATGACAATCTACTATGATAGTTTTATATAACAACTTTTCTAAAGTATAACATACTTCGGCGTTTGAGAGATGAGATAGTGGATAAGAAAATCATGGTAGTGGACGACGATCCTGACATATTAGTATCCATGAGAACTATCTTTGAGCGACAGGGATACGAAGTATTCACTGTTGATAATGGCAGTGATTGCATAGAAGAACTGGAACAAGGGTTCAAAGGAATTGTATTAATGGATCTTATTATGCCTTTTATGGATGGACTGGAGACTTTAAGAGAAATAATAAAAAAACGATTGAATAAAGACATCGTATTTTCTATTATTACTGCCAATGGTATTCCTGATTCTGATAAATTGAAAGGACTTGAGCAATATATCTATAACTATATTAAAAAACCATTCGACTTAGAAAAATTAATTACAGATATTAATAGTATAAATGTTTAAAAGGGGCAAAAAGGTCCAAAAAGTCATGAAATTATTATATTGTTTAAACAAATTTAGAGATTTAACCATAAAGATGAGTAAGTATATTTTCATTTATCCAACTAAAAACTCCTATAAAATCAAGACCTATAAGTATTACAAAGAAAATTATTACTGCAATTAGAACCTTTATTGCAAATTTTATTAGCTTCCAGGCAACAATGACGATTAATATAATCCCGATAAATACAACCCAAAGAGGAATGACAACTCCAAATAGCTCCATTTATGTCACGAAATACATATCTTCTACATATCATTTAAACATTTTTACTTTTTCAGATATGATTTTATCCCAAACGTAAAAAAGCTCGAATTATATGTCTTTTTTGTGTACATAAAACATGAGTTTATCAAGCCCGATTCATTGGAGTACAGACAGTATCAATACAACATTGCAAACTCTGCTGCCAAAGCGAGCACCCTAGTTGTTTTACCTACGGGTATGGGAAAAACTATTGTTGCTTTATTAGTGATAGCCAAAGAACTAAAAAAGAAAGACAACAAAATATTGTTCCTTGCTCCGACAAAACCATTAGTAAATCAGCATGCCCAATTTCTGAAAGAATTTCTCACGATAGATGATTCTATGGTTGTTTTTACTGGAGAGGTTTCGCCTGAGAAAAGAATGGAAATGTGGGATGAAAATAGGATAATTGTTTCTACACCGCAAGTTATTGAAAACGATTTAATTTCAAAAAGAATCTATCTTAAGGATATATCTCTGATTATTTACGATGAAGTGCATCGTGCTGTTGGGAACTATTCATATGTTTTTGTCTCTGACATATATAGAAAGCAACGAGATGAACGATTATCATTAGGTATGACCGCGTCTCCAGGAAATGATATCTCAAAAATACTTGAAGTATGTAAAAACCTTGAAATCAGTAATATCGAGATACGGACAAAATATGACCCTGATGTTAAACCTTATGTTTATGATTTAAAAATAAAATGGAAAGAAATCAGCCTCCCCAACGAGTTTTCATACACCATACAACTTTTGAGAAAAGCATTATCTGAACGTCTCAAGATGCTAAAAGAGATTGGCGTAGTAGAATCTTCTTCGGTTTCGCTAATAAATCGAAGAAAGCTTTTGGATGTCCAAAAAAAGATTCAAGGGGAGTTAAGATCTTTACCTAATCCACCAAAAACATTATTTCAAGCAGCATCTGCTCAAAATGCAGCTCTAAAGCTGTATCATGCCATTGAACTTATGCAAACTCAAGGTGTAAATGCATTGAGAAACTATTTTCAACGCATGGGGACTGAAGCATTATCTAAAGGAGGGAGCAAGGCATCAAGAGATATTCTGAAAGATAGCGATGTTCTTGAGGCACTTGCATATGCAAAATCTACCGATATTGAACATCCCAAGATACCAGAAATTGTAAAAATTGTAAAAGAACAAATTACAAATAATAAGGATTCAAAAATTATCATTTTCACACATTATAGAGACACCTCAGTATATGTTCTCGAAAAGTTAAAGCATATCGATAACATAAGACCAGTACGTTTTGTTGGACAAGCGGGTAAGGGAGAAGATAAAGGATTAACTCAGAAAGAGCAGATCGATATAATAAAAAAGTTTAAAGAAAATGTTTTCAACGTGTTGATAGCCACATCAGTAGCTGAAGAGGGGCTCGATATTCCATCTACTGATCTAGTTGTGTTCTACGAGCCTGTACCTTCTGAGATAAGAACTATTCAGAGAAGGGGGAGAACTGGGAGGAAAATGCCTGGCAAAGTAATTATTTTGATTACCAAAGGTACACCAGATGTAGGATACTATTGGTCATCGAGGCGAAAGGAAAGAGTAATGCATAGTGAGTTGGAGATGTTGCGTTCATCTTTAAACAAAAAATTTGAGGATGCTAAATCATTTTATGAAAGCATGACTATTAAGGATAATCAAAGGAAATTAGACGAATATTCGACGACCAAAAATATTAAAATCATCGTAGACAACCGGGAATATCGCTCCAATGTCGTTAGATTTCTCTCTGGTAAAGAAATTGAGATTGAGTCGCAGCAATTAGATGTTGGTGACTATGTGGTTTCTTCTCGTATAGGAGTTGAACGGAAAAAAGTTGATGATTTTTTGAATTCATTGCTTGAAGGTAAACTGTTTTTTCAGCTGAGACAACTGAGAGATGCATATTCAAGACCAGTTTTAATATTAGAGGGTGAGGGGTTATTAACAAAAAGAAACATCAGTCACAATGCAATCTTTGGTAGCCTTGTTTCAACAATTGTTGATTTTGGAATCCCTATCATAACTACCAAATCTGCTCATGAAACTGCAGATTTATTGTATGTCATGGCAAACCGGGAACAGAAAGAAGGCGATAAAGCAGTAGCAATACGAGGTGAAAAATGGTCCATGTCTACCCCCGAACAGCAACAGTTTATTATAGAAGGTCTTCCCAATGTTTCAGCCGTTCTTGCTAAACGACTCCTTCAAAGTTTTGGAAGTGTTAAAGCTATTGCTAATGCATCTGAAGAAGAACTCTGCGCTGTACAAGGTATTGGAAAGAATATTGCAGCTGAGATTGTTAGGCTTTTAAATTCCGAATATATGCATAAATGATATCCCAAATATTTTTATTTCACCTTGTATTTATCCTCGTCTTATAATGCTTGCAGAAATGGTGGTTTCTATGTCGTTAGAAGAAAAAATTGAGCAGGTTTGTGCGGGGTTAACTGCGATTAGTGAGGATAATTCTATTCCTAGAAATATTAGACGAGGGGCTGAAGAAGTCATACAGATCTTGCATAAGGATTCAGAACCTATCGATCTCCGCGTTGCTTCTGCTACTTCTATTCTTGATGAATTAGCGAATGATCCAAATATTCCTTTGCATGGTAGAACCCTTATATGGAATATAATGAGTCGTTTGGAGGAATTGGCTTAAAATTTTTACATGCAAACTTAGGGGAACTCATTAATTAAAATAATTAAACAGTGGTAGGAGATATTTATGATAAGGATAGGGCCAGCAGGTATACCTTTATCATGTAAAGGTCGTACAAATAAAGATGGAATTATTTACACGTATAGGACCCTTGACTTAAACGCTATAGAGATCCAGTTTGTTAGAGGTCTTTACGTCATGCCAGATGAGGAAGCACAGATAATTCGGGATTATTCAGAGGAAAATGACATAGAAGTTCATACTCATGCTCCATATTATATTAATTTGGCTGGTGACGACGAAGAGATCACGATGAGTTTTGAAAAGATACTGAAGTCAGCACAGATGGCTGGCAACATAGGGGCAAAAACGGTGATCCTACATCCTGGTTTTTATGGTGAAAAAAGCGAAAAAAAGACTATAAAAATGATTATAAAAAATTCAAAGAAGATAACTGGGATGATAAAAAAAGAGAAGATTAAGGTAGATATTGGCCTTGAAACAATGGGAAAACAGAAGGTTTTTGGAACCTTAGATGAAGTTGTTGAGGTTTGTAAAAACGTAAAGGGTGTAATACCCGTGATAGATATAGCTCATATCCATGCAAGAGGCAACGGCTGCCTTAAGGAGAGAAAAGATTTTGAAGATATTTTTGAAAAACTAAAACCGTTAAAATTAAAACACTACATAATACACATTACTGGCGTTTTATATGAAAATGGAAATGAACTCTATCATTTACCAATCAAAAAAGGAGATATGCCAATTGCTCCATTAATTGAAATTATTCTTGATAATAACTACGATGTGACGTTGGTTTCTGAGTCGCCATTATTAGAACACGATGCAATATACATTCGTCTTCAGGTTGAAAAAGCAATTATGAAAAGAACTGGAAAAGAAGAAGCATATTATAAAGACCTATCAGAAGTCGTATGAAAGGAAAGGATACCTTTAGGCAATCATTAGATTACATCCAATTCAAAGTAAAGGATATCTTAGACGATGTTACTAAAAAAAATATTGATAAAGTGATAACGTTATTTTTCAAGGCAAAGCGTATTTTTGTTTATGGTGCTGGGAGATCTGGCCTGGTTTCAAAAGCCTTTGCTATACGGTTGGTTCATCTTGGATTCCAGACATTTGTCATTGGGGAAACAATAGGAGCCCCCATAAAAAAAGATGACCTAGTTTTTGTAATATCTGGTTCTGGAGAGACTATTCCTACCGTAATGACTGCTGAAATAACTCGTAACATTGGTGCTAAATTGGTAGTTGTCACTGGTCGAAGAAATTCATCTATTGCAAAATTTGCAGATATTGCAATTTTTCTTTCTGCCGAGTGTGATGACAAAGAAAGAAAACAACTTGCTCCTCTCGGTACATTATTTGAGGCGAGTGCATGGATTTTACTCGACAGCATTATAGCAGAGCTTATGAAAAGTAAAGATGAAACTGAAGAGTCAATGCGTTCACGTCACGCCACCTTGGAATAAGAAAAAAGGTTCTTTTTGTTGTGAACCATTATATTTTTCAATTACGACGAAAGAATAGTGCTAATAAAAGAAGTAATAGAAAAAAATAGAGTCAAAAGAAAATACTTTCATCGTGAGAAGAAAAACTTTATAATAACATAATTGTTTAAATATGTAAATATTGTTTTGGTGGAATAAATATGAACATGTGTCGTCTCCGAAATAAGAATGAACCTCTTATAAGGGTAGATGGGCTAAAGGGATTATGGTTTCATATACTGGGAATCGCTTGCATTATCTGGTTCTTAGTAAGAGTCCTTCCCGCTCCTCATCGGGCCCGTTATCCATGTCAACAAATGTCCATAACAGTGGCAGTCAGCTATATTGCTTTCTGGACTGTTTTATTCCATGGGCTAGGTTTATGGATAAAAAAGGCGAAATTAAAGACAACAGCGATTACACCAGCTATCTTAGTTGTGTTAATTATTCTTTTCTCTGTTTCTGGATCTGTTTTTTCCAACAATAATTCTTACCTAGGAGGTGCCACAGAACGATGGGATCCACCTATTAATGACCCCATTGGAACTCCTCAAGGTGCTAACCCTGGACGGGTTGTCTGGGTGTGGAACCCAAATGCTACCGGTTGGGATGGTTCTTCTAATTATTGGTGGTATGAGCAATATAACAATCAAAGTGTCATAGAAGAGATGTTTTCCGCAGGGTTGCAAAAACTAGCTAATGAAACCAGTGATTATGATGCATGGGATACTCTGTTCCAGCATTTTAATGGAGACGGGGGCTATCAGTCTGGAGAAAAGATAGTGATTAAAGTCAATTTGAATAACTGCTGGCAAAAC
>CP070798.1:1386839-1394322 GCA_020343515.1 Thermoplasmatales archaeon
ATACCGATTCGAAGATTTTCAAAAACTACCATAATCTAACAGATATAAAACGTATTAATATGGCGTTATTTAGGTGTTCGTATCCAGAGCGGAATGTCAAAGAAGTGAAGATGAAATCATAATAGCATATTGATAAATATAATCTTAATTAAGGGAAGATAAATTAATAATAAATTAATTTATTCAAGTAAAAGTCAATTAATTATATTATAATGTTTATAGGAGCCTAGATGGGATCAATTAATATATTTCAACGGATTTACTTCTTTTTTACTTTGTTGCTTTTATTAACGATAATTTATTTACCATCTGTTCTTGCTGATGATTACTATGCAGACATAACTATCGATATTGATAATTCTGGGTTTGTAACAATTGATGGAATCACTAATCATCCAGACCTTTTAGCAGAAGATACCGAAGTTTATACATCAAAAAAACAGAGTTATTGGTTGTTAAATATTACCAAAGACGAGATTTTTTCTGATTATATTTTTGTTTTAACACTACCACAGGATTCTTCGATTAATTATATTAGATCCTCTGGCTCGATCAGAATTGAGGAAGAACTTGGTGACTTAGTTGTTAAGGGTTTTGGTCAGAATGAATCATTTTTCATAATAGTCCAATATCAAGTCAAAAAGAGTTTAGGTGATAAGGGCTTGATGGATATTGATACCTCATTGATTATGGTGGCTCTCATATTAATTTTAGGCCTTTTTTTAATAATTATTTTAGTATCTATAAACAAAAGAAAACATTTGATAACTGATGAAAAACCAACTAAAGTTAGTATAGAATATAATTTAAGTGGATTAACCGATAGACAGAAGAAAATAATGGAACTCTTAATTGAACGGAATAAACCTTTGACACAAACAGAGATTCAACAAGAATTAAAAATACCAAAAGCCGCAGTTTCTAGAAATATTCATTCTTTGGAAATTAAAGGTTTAATTGAAAAAGAAAAAATTGGAATGTCTAATCTGATTAAGATAAAAAAATCTTGATTTTTCCATGGTTGTTCCGTTTTGTTCCGCCTTTTTCCGGTTAAAATATATATGTTGTTTCATCCAATATTAGATTGAAACCAGCATGGATTGGTTTCTGAGGTGTTGATAATATGAAAAAAATAGCGAACATATTGGTTGTGCTTATGCTGATGGTCTCTTTAGCATCATTGGCATTAGCAGATGATGAAGCTGGAGAAAATCATAATGGTGAGTTTGAAGGTGGAACACAAGATGGAGAAAATGAAACGTCAGATACTAATGAAACAGAGGAACCTGGAGGAAATGAAACTGATGGACCAGATGGTCTAGATAATGAAACAGAAGAAGAAATTGGAATAATGAATAATTCTTTAGGTGCAGAGATTAGGCTATTACAACTTGAAAAAGCTATTGTAAAAAACCTTCTCAAAGGGGAGAGAGCTGTTGAAGTGCTAAAAGCAATGGGATTTAACACATCTAACCTAGAATTAATACTTGCTGAAATGAGGCTTTTATTAGAAGAAGTCCAAGATGCAGATCCTGGTTCTAATGATTCAGTTCGAGTTTTTGTTGATCTTAAAATTGATGCAAAGAACCTGACAAAACAATTTCGGGAAACGGTTAAGGAACTATTAGATAATGAAAAGATAAAAGAGCTTAAAGAAAGAGTTAGAGAAATAGTTGGTGATGAACTGCAGAATTATAGTAAAAAAATAAGGAACAGAATTAAACAATTTAACAGGAACCAATTACATAGATTATATGGAATTATCGGAGAAACCAATAATTCATTGATTGATGAATATGGAAATAGTAACGTCTCACTGGATCAAGTAAAATCACAAATTTGCAAGATGGTCAATCAGATGACAAAAGAAAAGAAATATCAGATATTTTCTGAAGTAAAAGAAGATAATATTAGGAAAAAAATAAAAGCACAAGCATCTGCAGATGAAATGCAGAATAACGGTAAAGGAAAAGGCAAAGGAAAAACGAAATAATTCATGGCCTAACGGAGAAAGTGGTATAAAATGGATAAAAAAATTATATCAATATTTCTTCTTCTAATTATTTTTGTGTCAATTGCAGTATCGTACAGTTATTTGAATCAACCGGCTACTAGAGAAAATCAATATGATAGTTCTATTGAAACTGTAGATGAAGAGGATCTAGTTAATGAAATTGATAATATTTTTCTAGAAGAAGATGATGAAATAGAAATCGGGGAAATGGTTTAAATTATCACTTCTATAACAAATGGGTGGCACTATGATTAAATGTCAATGTATTGGATGCAAAAAAATATTCTATACACAACTGAAATGTTGCCCTGATTTTGGAAAAGAGATGATTGAATCAATGAGATATAGAAGATAAAAATATATTGCTCAAACTATTTTCTCTTGTTCCTTTGGTTTTATCGCCACTATTGCCTTTATATTTAGAATCCCTAAACCTTGCTTGGATTCAATTGTTATAAATCCTCCATCATGGTCAATACCCTTGATGATACCAGAAGTTACATTAGCTCTTTCCTCCCCTGGTTCCTTAGTAACAACTTTACAGTATTTACCTATACATTTATCCATAATATTTCTTGCCATTTTTCTTCCATCTAAAACACGCCTAGGGGGAAAAGACGGTAGATACCAAATATCTCCGTCAACTCTCTCTAAGCATGTTATTCTCTGTCATTGGTTGTATTTAAACCTATCGTGCCAAAACGCCAAAATGAAAAAACAGTGAGCTATAATTGTACAAATTTCAAAATATCTTTGGTCTTGATCCAGCTACGATATTTGTCCAAGCAGATGAAGCCATGATAAAAGCTAAAGCCTTTATCATTGGTCCCTTCGTATTTATGCGTAAAAACCAAACGTAAAGATCTAGATAGGATAAAAGGGAATTGAAAATCAGTGTTTTTAGCTAGAAATGTTTATTCCTCCAAAAAATTTTAATTGTTTAGAATATTAGGACTAATTAACACTTACTCTTCTCTTCTTTTCTTTTTCGCAAACAAATATCGATTCGACGATTCCCAAACCACAGGTTTCTTGCTTAGCAGGAATCACCATTTATCATAATGAGTGATTTTATCTAAACTTTTTCTTTTTTTACTTCGTATAATTATTTTTGTAACCCTTGCCAATATTCGTCTTTTAGAAGAAGGATAACCTAATGGAGTAAGTGCTACTACTCTTATTCTATTTGGAATTCCTAACGTTTCTTTTACTTTTTTTTCGTTAAAACCTACAATCCAACAACTACCGAGTCCTAAATCAGTAGCTGCAAGAATTAGATGTTCCATTGCTATTGCAACATCGACAGTGAAATATTCTATACCATTAGAAGTACCACTAAATTTAGGATCACCACACGCTACAATAATACATGGTACATTTCTTAGCCATCTGTTAATAATAGTACTTTTTGATATTATCCTGATTGTTTTCTTGTCTTTTATGACAATAAAACGCCAACATTGTTTATTCACCCATGATGGTGCTAACCGTGCACATTCAAGTATATAATTAATCTTGTCATCTTCTACGTCTCTATCCGTATAAGTGCGGATACTGGATCTAGATTTTATTACATCAATAAATTCCATAATATCCTCCGCAATAGGATAATTAGTTATTATGCTTCCTTTTTTAAGAATCATGATTCGAAGATTTTCAAAATTGGACAAGGCTCAGCAGATATAAAACCTACTAATGTGGCGTCATTTAGACGCTCGAATCCCGATTTATAAACCTGATTACTTAATAGTTTTTATTTTATACCAAACATTTAAATTTGAATATCCGATTGTAACTTCTATATATTGGGGGATAAAAAATGAATAAGAAAATACTTGGTATTTTTGTATGCGTGCTATTTATAATCACTGCTGTTTTACCAGTAACCGGAGAGTTGAATAAATTAAAACCTAAAGATATTATTCAGGATTACTATTCTCTTCCACCACCCATATCTGTTGATATGGTGCTTGAGGTATCTATTTGCCGGAGGATGTCAGTACGATCATTCACTGAAGAGGAGATTACTGATGAGGAATTGTCGACGATTTTGTGGGCTGCTTATGGTTACACGGAAAACGGTAGCCGCCCGATTTTCAGTCCAAATGGAGAATATTCAACAGTCATTTATGTGATTAGGAGCGAGGCTACATATAAATATGTCCCTGAAAACCATTCATTATCTTTGTTTAAAAGTGGTAACTATTTACAT
Organism: Thermoplasmatales archaeon; assembly: GCA_020343515.1. Lineage (GTDB taxonomy): Archaea > Thermoplasmatota > E2 > DHVEG-1 > DHVEG-1 > JAGLML01. The sequence continues at coordinate 1,391,066 of CP070798.1, forward strand.
CTTGGTCAATATGACTCCCCTATAAAATTTGGTCTAGTCTGGGATATGAGTGTTACGGATGATGAAATGAGAGGAATGGCAGAGGTAGGAATGATAGGGCAGGGCATCTATTTTGATGCCAATGCCTTGGGTTTAGGGACTGTAACGACTGGGATGTATGTAGAAGATCTCTATGAACTTGGAATCCCTGCACATGAAAAACCAGCGATTATTATGCCACTTGGACACCCTTCTTCTCCCTATGATTTTACTTATGACCCACTGCCGGAGTCAAACTTGCCCATGGTTATGAACAATACTATGAGTCTCGAGGATGCGATTAATAATCGAATTTATGTGAACATTTGGGATGATACACCTTTATCATTAGTTGAACAATCCCAATTGATTTGGAGCTCATATGGATATTCATATTTAATAGATAATGTAAACAGTAAAAGACATCGTACTCTCCCTAGTGGTATAGGTGTATATCCCTACAAGATTTACGCTGCTAACCATAGCGGAGTATATCAGTATTCACATAGTGATCATTCTATTACTGAAATTGTTCAAGGTGATAAACGTGAGGATATAAACAATTCTATAGGGGCCAATAATATCACGATTACCACTGCATCTTGGATTATTATTCCATTTCTTGATACTGATATTGGAGATCCTCAATATCAAGGATTCTGGTATTATGAGGTTGGTGCAATAACACACAATGTTTTATTAGAAGCAACCGTTTTGAATCTTAGTGCCAATGTTATATATGACATTTCTGATGAAGATGGTTTGCGTTCCGCGTTAGGGATATCCTCACAAACAAATCTTCTGCCATTAGCCGTTGTTCCAGCTGGTACTCCTATACTTAGCAACCCGCCAGAAATACCTGGTCTCTCGGGTCCTAGCAGTGGCATAGCAGGTAAAGAATATACTTTTACAGCTAGCACAACTGACCCAGATGGGGATCAAGTCTTCTATTTGTTCGACTGGGGAGATGAAACAAATAGCGGATGGCTCGGTCCCTTTTCATCTGGTGCCCCAGTTGATGCATCTCACACATGGACAAAGGTTGGAGAGCATCAGATCAAAGTACAGGCAAAGGACATAAACCATGCATATAGTAATTGGTCAGAGCCATTAATTATTCAAATGTTTAGAGAATTATTTGAGGTAAAATCAATTCAAGGTGGATTCTTCAAAATCAAATCAACAATTAAAAATAACGACTTTTTTGACGCTTCTGATGTCCAATGGAATATTGTCCTTGATGGTGGATTTATACTCACTGGTAGAAAGACAACGGATGTTATTACAAGTATCCCTGGTGGAGATGAAACCGAAATCAAATCAAATCCGATAATAGGTCTTGGACCAATAACGGTCAGAGTTACAGCTGAGGTGCCAGAGAGTTCAACTACTAGACAACGAGATGGATTTGTATTCTTATTCTATATCAAGGTAAACCCAGGTGGTTGAAAATAGGACTACCCTTTCTTTTTTTTCATTTTTATTTCATCATATTTATAACTTTTAAATTTCGATTCGAAGATTTTCAAAAACAACAAAGTTAATGGGATAAAATGCTAACACGCCTCGGTAAAACAGTAGAAAAGAGACCATGGTTAATCATTGGGATTGTATTTATGATCACTATTGGTTTTGGATCACTTCTACCAGCTCTAGAAATGGAAACATCAACAGAGGACTTCATGCCCGATGATGAAATAGTCAATGCAAATCAAAGAATATCCGAATATTTTGGGCAATCTGGCGAAATGTTAATGGTTTTTGTAGAAAAACAAAATGCCCAACATGTTGTAACACCTCAAGCATTAAAAGAAGCATATTATGTTTCAAACGAATTACAACAAATCGATGAAATAACAAGTGTTATGAGTGTAGCTGGTTTTGTAGATACGATTTGTTCTCTTGAATATTCTAAATCAATTGAAAATTGTACAGATATACAAATTGAAAATGCAATTCAAGACCTTCTAAATAATGAAAACACAAAAATATTAAAAATCCTAGATGAAGATGATCCAAATGAACAAAACCCAGAAGGGTTAAAGAAAAGCGTAGACATTAAAAATTGTCAAATATTGAAAAATGAAGAAAACTATATTTTTGAAATCGAAGTGTACAATCTTGGACAAGTTGAATCAGAACTTGCTGCTGATTCATCAAAAGTCAATGTAACAGAATGGTTTATTAGTTTTGACAATGAGATAAATCCAATTTTCCCATTTAAAATTGGATATAGAATTTCTGCTCAAATGGCGACCTTCACAGAAGTTGAAAAACCAAAATGGATAATTGGAAGAGGCCCGCTACGAAATATACGAGAATTCAAAAAAGTTACCCAATCACCAAGAGTAGATATCTCATATAAACTCGATCCGTATATTTCGGTTAGCTTCTCTGGTGAAGAAACTGAGTTTTCCATCTCACCCGAAACAGCAGAGGTTAACTTTGATTTTTTAGAAAATAAAATTATAATAGAAATACCATGTGATGAGTTAGGCCAATTTGGTATCGCTCCTCAATTTGGATCATTTGAAATTCCTGGAAAGTTGACAAATTTTTCTGTCGGAACTCATTATTACCAAATACCAAAAGTTATGTACACCTTAACAAAACGTTTCGAAACATTGCAAAATAGATTTTTTACTGATATTTTCGCTTCAGGAGATTTTGAAGGTTTTTCAAATATGAGTGAATATGATTCTAATGTATCATCTTCTGCAGATAGCACCTTTGGATTTGAAAGTGAATGGGTATCTTTGGATCGTGCACCAGACTCCGGTACATCATCTAATATCTTTTTTATCAAACCTTTATTTTTTGAGGATTTAAAATCATCTGCTCTAATGTTTTTATCAAAAGACATCGAGGAGGAAGGAGGTCCGAGTAAAACACTCATGATGATTCAGCTGAAGATTACTTCTGGGGATATGGATTTTGATGATATGAGTGGTGGGCGCGGTGAGATTAGTAGGAAAATTGAACAGATTTTGTTTGATCTTGATGATGAAGAATCTTATGTTTCAATGAAGGTAACAGGGAGCGGTATTATCTCAAATGAGATGAATGAGGCAACAGCAGAAGCAAATATGATAATTATGCCAGGAATCTTTGTTGTTATCTGTCTGATTCTGCTTGTAATGTTTAAACGATTATCGTATGTGATTTTACCATTGATTAGTCTTGGAATATCCATTATTTGGCTTTTTGGAACTATGGTTCTTTTAGGAATTAATTTTAAT
>CP070798.1:1394422-1401616 GCA_020343515.1 Thermoplasmatales archaeon
TTTTCTTTTTAAATTTCATTCTTATCTCCCTTGTATTAAGTACTTTGGAAAGAAGGAGTAAATTTGCATTCCAAATTTGACGTTGGAATTAAGGAACGGATTAAAAAAGGAGGAAAAAAATTTGGAAGCAAAACAAAACCCGCTTTTTCACTTTTAATCAAGTAGTATTACCTCCCTTTCTTTCCAAAGTACAATCTTTATAACTATAATACAACATAAAAAAACTTCTAGAGTAAATTTGAACAAAATCAAAAGATTTATCTTCTATATTTGAATAAGTACAAATTAACTGTTTGAAAAAAATTTATGGGGACCATCTGTAAAATGCAGAATTTAGATTCCAAAGATCATAAAATAATATACCACCTTTTTTTAAATTCAAGAGAATCTTTATCCTCAATTGGAAAAAAAGTAGGTCTACCAAAAACCGTGATAAAATACCGAGTAGATCGGCTTGTAAAAGAGAATATAATCCAAAATTTTAATGCCATGATTGATGTGTTTAAGCTAGGATATTCAGTTTATCGACTAAACCTTGTCTTCCAATACGCCTCACCAGAAAAAGAAAAAGAAATAATTGATTATTTCACAGATTACAAAAATACTTGGAGTGCAGCTTCAGCTAAAGGACGATATGATTTTACCGCCACCATATTAGTAAAAAATCCAAATGAATTCTACTCATTCTATGAAGAAACATTAAAACGTTATAGATATTATTTAAAAGAAATTGATTTTTCCCAGTTATACGAAAAATTTGGTTATAAGCATGCTACTTTGTTTACTGAATCGTCTCATTCTGATGAAAAAGCATATGAATATAGATATACCGGGCAAATAGCTGATATCGACAATGTAGATTATCAAATTCTATGTTTATTAGCCAGAAATTCTAGGATTCCAAGCATTGAAATAGCAAAAAAAATCAACATGACATCAACTACCATTATAAACCGTATTACTAAACTTATAAACATGGGAATTATTCAAAGATACTCAATTTCTGTAGATACAAATAAACTAGGTTTTAAGCCTTTCAACGTAAATCTATCTCTTAGGAATTATGATAAAAAAAACCATATTATAAGCTATTTAAGCAGCATTCCTTTCATCTGGGAGATACATAAAGCTGTAGGAGGATACGATTTAGAATTATCTATTTTTACATTAAACTTTGAACACTTTCATGAACTAATGGAAGATATAAGAAATAAATTCCCAGAAGATATTACAAACTATGATTATCTTTATGTAACAAAAATTCATAAAACGAATTTCCTTCCAGAACTAGAATAGAGAATATAACTTATTTCTTAACTTTATTTAAAACATTATCAATTCTTGTTTTCAACTCTTTAATATCAATAGGTTTTTCAATATAATCATCCGCTATCATAGCCCCTGCATTAGCAGCTAAACCATCTGACCGTGCCGTGAGAAAAATAACAGGTATATTCTTCCATGACTGATTAGCCTTTAACTTGTCAAAAACCTCCCAGCCATCCATATCTGGCATCATAATGTCAAGTAAAATAAGGTCGGGTTTCACGTTTTTTTCCAACAGTTCAAAACATTTCTTCCCACTTTCAGCAGGAATAATTTCATATTCCTCTGCAAACTCCTGTTCAAAACCAGTTTTGACAGAAAAGATTTGATCCCGTTCATCATCTACAAACAAAATTTTTTTCATGCGTTCCAAACCTTAAAGTTATATATTGTTCAAGCCTTTAATATTTGTTACGAATATTATTTTTTATTGTTTTTTTGTATATATTGGTAGTGTAAAAAACACCGTTGTCCCTTTTCCTAAACCTGGGCTTTCCACCCATATTTTTCCTCCATGCTTTTCTACAATTTTTTTACATATAGTCAATCCCAATCCACTGCTTTCAAAATCATGACGCGCTTTATCCGCTTTATAAAACTCATCGAATACATGTTTTATCTGTTTTTTTGTCATTCCCGCGCCGGTATCACTAATTGAAATTTTCAAATAATCATTTTCTACCACTGCATCAAAGATTATTTTGCCATTATCATAGGAATATTTAACTGAGTTTTCTAACAAATTTGAAATAAGTTCTTCAAACCTAAGTTTATCAGCATTAATTAACAATTTCTGTGTAATTTTATTTTGAATTTTCAGATTTTTATTTTCAAAAAAGGTTTTTTTATTTTGAATAATCCTTTTTATTTCATCTTTCAAGTCTACCTTATCAAGTGAAAACTTGGTTTTTGGAGAGTTTAACTTCGCTAGTTCAAGCGTTTTTGTCGCAATATTTTTCATGTATTCAACATTTCTTTTTAAAACTTGAAAACACTCTATTTTTTTAGGATCTGTTTCTTGTTTTTCTAGAATGGGAAGTAGTATTGTCATTGGATTTAACGGGCTTTTTAAATCATGACTCAGCTGATTTATAAACTCATCTTTCTGCTTCAGAAGTTGCTCTATCTCCTCGGTCCGTTCTTTGATTCTCTTTTCCAGATTCTTATTCAAAACATTCAATTCTTTCCGAGTTTTAATCAAATCTTTATTTATTCTTTCGAGATAAACCGTTTTATCTTCTAATTCCTCTGTTCTTTTCGTAACCAGTTTTTCAAGGTCTTGACTATATTCCTTTAAGCTATCTTGGGATTTTTTCAATTCTTTGCTCATTTTATTAAATGCAGATGCTAACTCACCGAGTTCATCTTTGGATTTAACCTCCACTTTGGCTCCTAATTTTCCTTTGCTCATCAATCTTACACCTTTTATTAACCTTCCAATGGGTGTAGTAATAAATCGATTGAAAAGAAGGAAAATAAGTAAAAATGAGATAACAATAAATACACCTGAATAAATAAAAACAGTATTAATCATCTCTTGTCTCATTATATCCAAACTTGAAAGAGTAAACAGGTATCTTACTGAATAATCGTGTCTTCCCCATTCATCTATATAAGGTTGAATGATTTCCATATATTGTTCGTTTTCAAAAATCCGCTTTGAAGCTGTTGATGAACTATATCTTTCAATTAAATTGTCTTCCTCAATATATCTTTCTCCAAGTGTAGCTTCATCATATTTTGTTTTCTGTAGTAGTTCAGTGGTATTGAATAAGATTTTACCATTTATATCAACAACTTGCAAATGATACACATTTTCATCAAGCATCATCAGGTCATCAACAATTTGAATAAATTGATAAAAACCAGATTCATAGTAACGATTATAATTATTTATTAACGTAACAACAGATAAACTAGAATATGATTCTGCTCCGCTTATCAAAGAATCCCTTGCAGCGTTATATTCACGGTCAATAATCACCAGAGAACTAGCAAAAAACACCAAAATGAGAATAAAAAATATAGGTAATATTGTTTTTATTTTAAGACTTAGTAGTTTTTTCATTCTTAAAAACCCTCTTAGCCCCTATTATTGTTTAAATTCTATATCCTCTACAACAATGCGTCCTCCTGGGCCAGGTTCCCATGCAATATCTTCTGCTATAGCATATACACACTTTGGAACATAAAGGGGAATCCAGGCAACATCGTCCATTGCAATTCTAAAACCTTCCTGCATTAGATCAAGTCTATCTTCAGGGTTCAAAATATGCGAAACGTTTTCACCTATCCTATCTACTCCTGGATTAGAGTAATATCCAAGATTATATGTCCCAACACCTGTTTCTTGATCAACAGTTCTTATCATGTAGTCAAATATTTCTCCTCCATCGCCTGTAGCTGCAAGCCAGCCGATAGTATAAGACGAACTATTCCTACTCATAATCTTCATGTAATAATCTTCAATAGGTAAAAAATTTAGTTTAACATCTATAATATCAGATAATTGAGTTTGCAACAATTGACAGACTCGCTTTAGATTCTCAGCATCTTCAGCGCAATCCAAGACCAATTCAAAACCTTCCTCGTAACCTGCTTCTTCCATGAGTTCTTTAGCGATTTCTATACTATATGGTAATCTTTCAATATCTGGATTATAACCAAAAATCATGGGTGAAACAAATTGAGAAGCAGGCTCTGCAAAATTTGAGCCATTTAAGACATTATCAATTATATCTGTTATATTAATAGCGTGATAAATTGCTTTTCTAACTCTAACATCTGATAAGGGATTTTTTTCTCCTTTAAAAGCAACACTGTCGTTTTCTCTAAAATCAAAACTTAAGAAAACTACTGTTGGGTGATTACAGCACCCCACTCTGACACCTGAACAATTTGAGATTTCATCATAGTATCTAGGGACAATACTACTAGCAATATCTATTTCTCCGGCAATAGTTGAATTTTTCATTTCTTCATCATCTTCAATTATTCTAAATGTAACATTTTTGACTTCTGACTCTTCCCAGTACTCATCATTTCTTTCAAGTTTCACATATTCATATGGTACATATTCAACTAGCTTGTAAGCTCCAGTTCCTATAGGCTGTTTCTCAGTTGTTTCCTCAACATATCTTTTAGAAGCAATAGGGATGTCAACAAGCTTATTCAAAAGAACAGGGCAAGGTTTCTCTGTTATAATATCCACTATATAATCGCTAATAATTTTTACTTCTTTAACTGACACTAATAAATCCCTTAAAACATGGCTTTCATTATCTTTTATTAAATCAAAAGTGTATTTTACATCTTCAGAAGTAAAATTATAACCATTATGGAATTTCACATTTTCCCTAAGATAAAATCTCCAAGTTATGTTGTTTGGATTATTCCAAGATGTGGCGAGTTTAGGTTTTGTTCTGAAAATTTGATCGAATTCAACTAAGCTGTTAAAAATATTCATATTGATCATCATAGTTGTAACATCGTAACTCTCCATCCATGGAAAAAAACCAAAAATAGGACATGTGACACCTATAATCAGTGAATTCCTAGCAGGGCTAATATCGTTTTCCTTATCACCCTGGTTTATACATCCAACGATACTTGAAATAACTAAAATTATTAAAAACATCACAAATACCCTATGAAACTTGTTATTGCGGTTCATAACTAAAAACCTCTACAACAATCCGTAACAATTTATTTTTTATTAAAATATTGCATCTTCTAAGAATATACGGAAATTGAATTTCTACATTCTGGCGATATTTTTCATAGTTAAATAATTCAAACATTTTCAAATGAAATCATCTTCAAGAATTCTGGTAATTATTCGCTTCTCAGCCTTCCGTAAGCTTTCAAGAATTACATCTTTATTAATCCCTGTTTTTTCAGATAATTCTTCACTTGTTATCTTTCGGGGGTAATCATAATATCCAAACTTTTTAGCATAATTAAGAATTTTTTTCTGATTATTTGTAAGATTAGAAAGAATGTCACATTCTTTGTCCTCTAATTTTTGAATTTTAATATCTTTTACTATCCCAAGAATCTCAACTGCCTTTAAAAAATCCTCAATACTATCATCAGTTCCTTTTATAATATATATACTTTTCTTACAAATAGTCATAAACATTGCTCCCGATCGCACCAAATAATAAAATTCCAATAATCATTGATAACGTTTTTTTTATCATGACTCCACTTCTTCAAATCGACCTTTTTAATTTAACTATAGTTAATATATCTACGAAATATTCAATTAAAATTTTTTTTTTAAATATTTGAACAAAACAACAACAATAAAGAAAAAATATTGCATATGTTCAATTAAAATATATAATTCAATAGATGTACCCTTATTTATAACCCACACCTAACTAAGGCCATAAAAATACGCTAATATTAAAAAATTTAAGAAGGGGTTTCAGTAATTCACCTCAGATGATCTTTTCAAAATTACAGTTCTTTGTGACGAAGCTGAGAAAAGCAATGCAATTCTATTCTTTGACGAGGCAGATGCACTCTTTGAAAAACGTCCAGAAGTCAAAGACTCTCATGACAGGTTTGCCAAATATAGAAATCAACTAACTTTTCAGAAGATGGAAAGTAACTGCCTTAGCCGACATTTCAGCAATTCTTTCACAGTTCATATAGGGCAAGACAGGGGATTTTAATTCTGGCTCAGTAGTTCCTCCATCGGCTAATTTTACCCTTTTTTCTCCTGTAAAAACATCATTTTATGTCAATTTTTAACTGAGGGCTTTTAACCACAATCAATCATGCCCGATGCAGGCATTTATTTTTGTTTATTTATTGCATCGGCTATTTTTTGTAGTCCAGCATATATCATTCCTTGACTTAATAGGGCATGCAATATGGCTCCTACTATTAACCCTACTAAAATCGCTGTTCCAATATCCATTTTTTACCTCCTTTTAATACAATCGCATAATTGTAACCTATTAATAAAATCAGTGTTTTTTAAGGCCAACGGAAGAAATTCTCAATTTTTTACCGGTAAAAGTGTATTCAAATCTCGCCTTGTCTGATGGATATGAGGAGGATTTAGAAGAAAACAAATGTCTGGCAAAAAATAAAAAGGAAAGAAGAAAGATTTCTGAGTTATTCTCTTATTTCTTTGATTTTTTGTTCAACGCCATGAATTTCTTTTTCTAATTCCTTTTTGTAATTTTCTAGCATTTCTATTTTTTCTTCTTTACTCAGAAAACGCCTATGCCTAGGAGTGAAACAACAACACGTATGTGACGTACAGATTTCTGCTCCTTTATCGGTTGGTCCGCAACACATTTTTATTACCTCCAGATATATACAATATATCGAGTATACATGTAAAACTAAGTATAGAAAGTAAAGTATTTAAAGTATAAAGCTTATACTAATATACGAACTATCAGTCTGGTGACATAGTATGCGTGAAGAAAGCAATTGTAGTGAAGTAGTTGAATGTCTCTGCCCTATCCGTGGAATAATAGACGTGGTAAGTAAAAAATGGACAATATGCATAATTAGTCTTTTGGAAAAAGAGAATCCAATTAGATATAATGAAATAAAAAATAAGCTAGGAGAAATAAGTCCTAAGGCACAATCCGATATTCTCAAAATATTAGAAAAAGAAGGTTTAATTGAAAGGAAATTTTACGCTGAGATACCACCCCGCGTCGAATACTCATTAACTGCAGAGGGAAAAGAATTAAAGACATCTCTATTGCCATTAGTCAGATGGGTTCAGAAAAAGAAAAAATAATGAGAGAAATAGCCTTAAGTTATATATTGCTCTGGTAAAGAATATCTACTTTTACAGGAGTAGGTACTCAATAGTAAAAATAAGCAAATTCTTAT
>CP070798.1:1401716-1408621 GCA_020343515.1 Thermoplasmatales archaeon
ACTTCTCTAAAATCAGGATGAACATATCCCATTGCTATACCTGTGTTTAAACATGGAGACAACGTTCCACTTGAGACAACACCTATCTTTTCTTTATCTTTCCTTATCTCACAGCCATGCCGTGGAACACCTTTATCAATACATTCAAAACATGTTAATCGTTCATAATCTCCTTGCTCTTTTTGCTTTAGAAGGACATCCTTTCCTATGAAATCGTGATCCCAGTTTATAGTCCAAGACATGAGGGCTTCCAGTGGTGTTCTTCCTCCTTCAAATTCATTACCTGCTAGAATGAAACATTTCTCCAGCCGTAGTGTATCACGTGCACCGAGACCAATTGGTTTTATATTGAATTCTTTACCCACATCAAGAATTTTTAAAAACACCCCTTCTGCCTTTTTAGCTGGGGTTATTTGCAGCTCAAACCCTAACTCTCCCGTATAACCAGTATGTGAGATAATACAGTTCACCCCCGCTATATCAATGAACTGGCAGCCAAAAAATTTCACAGTCATTAGGTCGGTATCTGTGAGCTTCTGTAGCGTTTCACGTGATTTTGGACCTTGTATCGCAAGAATAACATAGTCTCTAGAAACATCCTCTGCTTTTGCATCGAGATTATATTCTTTGGCTTTGTCATTCATCCATGCAGCAACAATAGCAGACATTCCTGCATTGGGAATCATCATATATTCCTTCCCCAGGTGCATAAAAATTGTGTCATCTATGACGTTACCATCTTCTCTCAAGATGGCAGTATACTGACTTAACCTATCGCCAATTCTGGCTGCATCTTCTACCGTTGTGAGCGTAATCAGTTTTTCCGCCTCTTTTCCTGTAATCCAGACGTTACCCATATGAGAGACATCAAAAAGACCAACAGTTTTCCGCACTGTAAGATGCTCTTCTTTTATTGATGAAAACTGTATCGGCATTTCAAAACCAGCAAACTCTGTAAACTTTGCTCCCAACTCTTTATGAATGCCGTGTAAAAGGGATTGTAACAACATGCTATCGACCACGTGTATCTCATAACAATAGTAAAACATTTCGACAAACTATTTATCATACACAACTCATAATGTACCAGATGAAACAAACCGACATAGAGGGTGTTTTCACAGAAAAAAATAGACTCTTCACCGAGAATCTTGAATCATGCAGAGGAATCAAAGTATACAATGAAATATTAATAACCAGTAAAAAGAGAGAATTTCGATCGTGGAATCCATATCGGAGCAAACTAGCTGCAGCAATTCTCAAAAGATTCAGATTAGTTATAAAACCTGATAGCCACATCCTTTATCTCGGTGCGGCAACTGGAACAACCGTAAGCCATGTCTCGGATATTGTCAAACATGGTGTCGTGTACGCAGTTGAGAGTTCTCCAGTTGCTGTTCATGAGTTGATAAAAGTAAGTGAAAAAAGATCAAATATCATTCCCATTTTGGGAGATGCAAATCGTCCAGATCGGTACAGCTCCCTTATTCCCCCTGTTGATCTTATTTATCAAGACATCTCTCAGAGAAATCAGGCAGATATTTTTATAAAAAATGTGATCAGATATTTAAAGAAAAATAGCAACGGGATTTTGATGGTGAAGGCACGAAGTATTGATGTCTCTCTCAAGCCAAAGCAGGCGTACAAGCTTGTGTGTTCACAACTCGAAGATCATAGATTAAAAGTTATCAAAACGATAGATTTGACACCTTATGAAAAGGATCATGCAGCGATCTTCATATTATTCTAATTTAATCGAAATAATCTTTATAACCATAAGACATTAAGGTGCCATTGCCATGAATAGAACGCTGAAACCTAAACACTTGATTAGACTGGCAAAATTCTTTGTACCTCTTATACTTGGATTGGGTGTATTTGCCATTCTTGGGTTAACACTTGTAACAATTGGTGAGGAAAACACCTGGATGATACTATGGCCACTTCTCATTGCATATTTCTTTCCCCCATTAGGTAAAGAAAGTGTTATTCCGTTAGGCATAGGTGTTTTACAAAAAGGTTTAACCATTCCCTTTCTAAACCTCCATATAGATGCCGGTCAGATAAATCCACTATTAATGGCATTATCGATCGCCTTTATCGATATTATTGTTGCCTTGTTTCTAGTATGGAATTATGATTTAGCAAAAAGAATCCCACTTATAGGAAAATTCATGATAAAAATTGAAGAAAAGGGAAAAATATCGGGAAAAAAATATTCATGGGTTAAACCACTTCGTTTTATAGGAATAATGCTTTTCGTAATGGTTCCGTTTCAAGGATCAGGTGGACTTGTCGGCTCCATTGTTGGACGATTAATTGGTATGAAACCATGGAACACATTTTTTGCGATATCACTTGGGGCGGTCATTGGTTGCCTCCTAATTGCCACCTTTACACAGGCCTTCCTTATCTTTGTTGAGATAAATACAACACTTACTCTCATTCTTATTGGCATCATTGCTATATCAATAGTACTATATTTTGCTATAAAAAAACGAAAGAAACAAGAAAAATCTACAATGTAATGTTTATCTCTTTTAACATTTTATTGGTGATATAGGTCGGCATTTCTTGAAGGTATGTTTTATAGCGATTCGTTGGAATGATTCCTTCTGTGCTGAGGCGTTGTGCACTCATTGCATGTTTTTTAATTTCATCAAGGTAAAGGTTTTTGATTTTTGGGGAGTTGTTCTCTATTTTTTTCTTGAGTCTTCTTGCTTTGACCGTACCATTTTTTATGGATTTCTTCTCAAGTCTTGCGAGTAATGGGAGTACCACACTGTCGATCATTTCCCCTTTTTCGAGATCTACTAGATCATCAGCAAGTTGATAGGCAAACCCAACCTCTCTCCCGTAGTTTGCCAGGACATTTGAAAGATCTTTGGAGGCATCTGCCCAGATCGCAGCAGCCTTACAACTTGAAGAAAACAAGGTAGCGGTTTTCAGATCAATAATTCTACTATAAACTTGGAAGAATTTTGAATCTGCAGATATTGTTGCATCGTTAAGATCGTTGCTATTGAAGTTTATCTCCTTCAGTTGCCCATCAAGCGTACCACGCCAAGAGTCTACATATAATTTCGCAAACTTTTCTCCATGAGCGACAGCAAGATCAAATCCCAATGTAAGCATTTTATGTCCAATTAAAATTGCATTATCTATGCCTGCTTTTATATAAAAAGCAGGTTCGCCTCTACGATTCAAATCACCATCAATAATATCATCATGTACAAGAGATGCGCCATGGGCGAGTTCCACACCAACACATCCTTCTAAAAATTTTTGATATTTATCGCTCTCCTCATCACCTCCTGTACAAACCTTAAAAGCAATAGATCCCAACAATGGCCGTAGCCGTTTCCCCCCTTTTAAAATCATTAGTATTTTATCATCAGAGACCATCTCTTTTATTTTATTTTCTACGTCCTTGAAGGTACATTCAAGAAACGCCTCTAGTGAATTTGATGGTTCCATCATCATATCTACCAAGTAAATTCAGTTAATTCGAAATGACCTTGATATAAATTACTACATAATATAGTCTTCTATTATCTACCTGTTATGCACTTGAACTTATTTAATACATTATGGAGAGGTCTTTTTTAATGATTTCGCTATTATATAAATCTCTGAGCTTCTTTTCCTTGATGCATCAGGAGAAAACTTTTTTACTGCTGTAAAACGGCGTTTTACCTTCTCCATAAATTCCTTGGTGTCTTCCCCTTCGAAAATTTTACAAACAAACGTTCCACCTGGGTGTAACACCTTATCAGCCAATTCTAACGCTCGTTCGCATAGCCAAAGACTTCGAGCCTGGTCAACAGAATAATTCCCGGAAATATCTGGCGACATATCTGAGAGAACAACGTCTGCTTTAGCATCATTCAGTATTTGTTTAAGTTCCTCTAATGTCTCCTGATCTGTGATGTCTCCTTGTATGAATTGTATGTTGTCGAGGGGTTTTACTGGTAATATATCTATACCTATTATAGTGCCTTGACTGCCAACAAATTCCTTTGCAACCTGGCTCCATCCTCCAGGGGCTGCCCCAAGGTCAATAACAATATCATTCTTTGAGAAAACATCGAATCTTTTATGAATCTGTTTTAACTTAAATGCAGAGCGAGCCCGATATCCAAACCGGTTTGCTTCTTTATAATAATGCTCCCTCTTTTTTTCCCTGTACCAGCGAGTCATAACGGCTAGAGTATAATATCTATATCTAATCGCTCAGCAAGCTCTTTGTATCTGTTTCGAATTGTTACTTCTGTTACACCTGCCACATCCGCTACCTCCCGCTGCGTTCTTCGTTCACCACAAAGTATCGATGAAATATAAATAGAAGCCGCTGCCACACCCGTTGGACCACGTCCGCTTGTCAGTTCTTTATCTGCTGCTTCTTTCAAAATCTCAATTGCTTTTGCTTGTACATCACCACTCAGTTTCAATTCACTACAAAATCTTGATATATAATCCTGCGGCGAGGTTGGCATAAGGTTCAATCCCAGTTCTCTTGCGATAAACCTATAAGTCCTCCCGATTTCTTTCCTTGAGACACGTGAGGAACCTGCGATTTCATCAAGCGTTCTTGGAACATTGCATTGTCTGCAAGCTGCATACAGAGCAGAGGCAGAAACTCCTTCAATACTTCTTCCTCTAATAAGGTTCTTCAAAACGGCCTTACGGTATATCATAGCCGCTCTCTCTCTCACCGTTCTGGGAAGCCCCATTCCAGAGGCCATTCTGTCTAGCTCAGATAATGCAAAGGCGAGGTTTCGTTCCGTTGCATCACTGATTCTAATCCTTCTCTGCCATTTTCTAAGACGATATAACTGAGCCCTGTTTCTAGTTGGAATAGATTTTCCATAAGAATCTCTATTTTTCCAACCAATCATTGTACTAAGTCCTTTATCGTGGATTGTGTAGGTCATTGGAGCTCCCACACGAGCTCTCTTTTCCCGCTGGTCACTATCAAAAGCTCGCCATTCTGGACCATGATCAATAAAAGCTTCATCTATGACCAACCCACAATCTTCACAAACTAATTCTGCTCTAGAATAATCCCTACTAAGGTGTGTACTTCCACATTCAGGGCATTCAATAATTTCTTCTATATTTTGCCTTTTATTTTTCTTTTTTGATTGAACAGGGATCATTACTTAATTCCTCCCATTTATCTTTTAAACTTTTCGATATGCTTTTAAAGCCAATGAAGTAACTTATATATAAACCTTTCTATCTTTCTTTTAACTCGCGAGTCGGGGGTTGCCCATAGGCAGAAAAAACTCGCCCATGGGCAAGGCCCGCGAGTCAGACCCTCACCTGTCCTTTAACCCACACTTTTTTGAAATCGCTTGCGAGCTGAACAGGCGGCCAAAACACTAAAAAGGGTAAGGGCTGGGAAAATAACAAGAGGGAATATCCTTATTTTCTCCTCCATAATAGGATTAAGATTATGGTTGCAATAACAATCACAAGTTCAAAACCTGGCGTACCATTCTCCTCTGTGCTAATTATTTCAATCGTTCCAGAATTATTCACCGACGCACCTGAATTGTCCGTCACCGTAAGAATCCACTCATATTCTCCAGGCTTATCATACGCATGAGTGGGATTTTTCTCTGATGATGTCAATCCATCGCCGAAATCCCAATTGAAGCTATGAGGAGGTTGACCGAAAAGAGCAAGCGCTTCAAACTTAACGGATATGCCAACTTCACCCAAATTTGGTGCAAATGATTCAACTTCTAAAGGTTGATTAGGCGCTTCATCTGTTAGCACACTCATTAAATCTTCAAAATCATCAATATCACCCCCCTCATCCAGGTCTTCAAGATTGAATTTCAATTTTAAGTACATGGTTGAAACTAATACATCCTCATATGTTTCCTCTGAAGAGTTTACCTCAAACGAAATTGAGAGAGTATCGTCTTCGACTGAAAAATCATCATCTGTAAGATTTACGGATGCAAATGTTGATTCATATATTAGTCGGCATTTTTCATTCACGTATACAATATGGTAAGTTTCATTAGAGGTGACCAAACCAAAAATATATCCAACGGAATCGATATCAAATTCAACAATATCTGAGTAATCATATCCAGGATCTCCATAGCCAGAAAAAAGCAACATATCACTTATGTTCCCCCTATTCTCTATTTCTCCCTTTACCTTTAACGTAAATGTCACACTTTTATCTTCTCTATCGTAGGTTAGCTCAGTAATATCAATATTATCAACATCAACATCTTGATTTTCTTCTACAACATCCCCCGTATTAAGGTCAATGACATCGCCTTCCCCATCTGTTATATTTTTATATTCATCAATTGCCATGACAGAAGGGATTGAAACAGCGAGAATACTGCTTACTACCATTGCAAGTATCAATATTTTTCCTGATTTCATAACTATTACCCCTTTTTAAGATTCAGTAGGGCAATTTAATCATACTATTTAAGAATATTGCCAAATTTTCAACTATCCCCGTTGTATCTTAATTAAAATTTACTTATTTTAGTTTCTTTTTCAATTCATCCATATTTGTAATGATATTATCCAACGTAGATTCCAACGTCCCCAATGTTTCATGTATATTCTCTGTAACTATGGCTCCTTGAGATGAGGGTTTGATTACGCCACCTTTTTCAAGCGTTCTTAATGAATATCTAACCATATGTTGTGGCTGGCCGGTTACTTTTGATAGCCGTATTATACCTATGGGTCCATGATCTCTAACTGTTTTTAGCACGTCAAGGTGTCTAGAAAGCAGATCTAATTCTTTCTCTGCAACATCCGTAATATGGATTTCATTCCTGATTTTATCCACCAAACAAACACCTCCTGGTTAATTGTTAACAATTGTAATACATTAGTCGTATATAATTTTTGCTAATACA
>CP070798.1:1408721-1415576 GCA_020343515.1 Thermoplasmatales archaeon
AAATGATGTAGGACGGATCTCTTCAGGAGCTGGGAAAACCTTCAGGGTGACTTTTGTAATAATTCCAAGTGTACCCTCAGAGCCTATAAACAAGTCAGTTAGGTTATAACCAGATGAATTATTTAATACATTCTTACATCCCGTGGTGATAATTGTACCATCCGATAATACCACTTCCAAAGATCGAATCAACTGATCTATTCCCCCGTATTTATAGGATCCTACTCCGACACCACCAGTATTCACCCAGCCACCAACACTAGCTCCAGGTGCACTGCTGGGATATGCCCCTATTAGAAGATCTTTGCTCAACAGAGTGTCGTATAGTTTCTTCCAGTTAATCCCAGGTTCTACTGTAACGAATAAATTTTCTTTATTTATATCAAGTATCTCTTGCATACTTCCAATATCTAGAACAATGCCACCAAAAGCAGGAACTGCTCCTCCGAATGCCCACGTTGCTCCACCCCTTGGTATAACAGGAATATCATTTTCAACCGCATATTTCATAATTCTAGAGACATCTATAGCGTCACGTGGCTTAACAACTATATCAGGAATGGTTTTGAATGCAAGAGACATCTCCTTTGGCAAGGGAGCTAAATCGTGGCTGTATAAGAGGCGGTCAAGATTGCTTTCACTAACACGCTCCTTCCCAACCATGTGGGATAGATCTTTGTAGATCTCTGACGAGACATCCACTTCATTCAGATGATTAGATTCGTTTTTAGCTTCATTAAGCAGGTTGACCAATTCTATCGCCTATAAGTATGGAAATAAGAACTATTAATTTTTTTCTGTGATATTTATCATTAAGAGATTATTAACAGTCGTTGTTAGCCCTAATAATAAAATCTTATATACTTTCTAATATGAGTTGTTATGAGTTAATATACAAAAGGAAAAAGTTTGGATATAACGATATCTTCTTCATGTCATTGATTTCAATTGCCTTATTTTTTGATCAAAGCTTTTTTTTCTACGATTTCTTTCTTAATCCATGTCGCAAACTCTGGCCCTATTTTCATTAGCTTGCTTAAATCTGCATCTAGGTTACCCGGAGAAATCTTAATTAACCAACCTTTACCATAAGGATCTTCATTGCAAAGTTTAGGGTCGTCCTCAATGTCCTCGTTAACCTCTGTGATCTCACCACTTACAGGAGCATAGAGTTTACCTGTCCATTTTCCACTGCTCATTGTTCCGAATGGTTTGTCCTGTTTAACTTCATCTTCTTCTTCAAGGGTTACAATTCGTTTTATTGTTCCAGCCATTTTTTGTGAAAAATCAGTTATGCCAACAACTACAAGATTATTTTCAACTCCTGCCCAGCAATGTTCTTTATGATAATACAATTTATCAGGAAATATATACTCATCTATTTGCATACAGATTCCTCCAGTTGAGGGCTACATATTATGTATGTGATATATACTTTTCGTTATAATAATATATATTTTGTTAAGCGAATAAATCTCGTTTTTAGAGTTTGATAGATAAGTAACTTTTAAATCCCAGATATATATTTATTAAAGATAAGGAATGGACATATTTCAGATATCCATGTTCATCTGAAAATAAAAAAAACCACCAATCATATATATGATTTAATAAGTTATGTGAGATGTATTGTATGGACCTCTTGTATTCTGTAATTATACTACTTCTTATTGCTCTCGTATGGACTGGAATCATATTCCTTTCATTTAAGAGAATGATCGATCATCAAACCAGAAGAGACAAAAGGATGCTTTTGGGTGGTCTTCTGCTCTTCATTGCTATGATAGTCATTGTGGTTGCTGGGACTGTTGCTTTTGAATATGTGGAAAGTCCACAGTTCTGCGGCACCTTCTGTCATGTTATGGAACCGTACTATGACTCCTATCTACGGCCAGGTAACAACTCAATGATGGCCATCCATGCGGTAACTGAAATGAGCTGTTCGAATTGTCATGACGAACCTGGGATCGTTGGAAAGATCCAAGGGCTCCTCGCAGCAATTCCAGAGGCTTACTTATATTACACAAACAGTTATGATCCAGAAAATCTTGGGGGGGAGTTCTCCCGCGAATCTTGCCTAAAATGTCATGATGGCAGCGTTGCAAATGTTTCGGGTTATGTTACAACAGCCTCAGGTAAAATCGTTAATCCGCATGCTGATAAAAAGAAGTGCACAGATTGTCATGAAACACACCATGTAGGTTTTGGTTTAAGTGAGAATAGCTGTTCGGTATGTCATGGGATTTCTTTAGAAAATTTCGAGGAAATGCTTTCAGACCATGCTGAAAGAGCCGGAACAGATTGTATGACATGTCATAATAGGGACCACCCAGATGATGCATTGATATCTTTCAAAGAATATCCTGCCCTTATAAATACTGATTTCTGCTCTGACTGTCATGGAGGTAACGTTGAAAGACTCAGAAGTGGTGAACATGAATCAGAAAGTTGCATGGGATGCCATAATGAACATGGTGCATTAACCATTAACTTTGATAACTGTTATGATTCTTGTCATGAGCCGGCAACTGGGCACGATTCAAAATTAGCTAGTTGTACTGTTTGTCACGACACCTCAACAATCCATTTAAAACCTGGAGTTGATTTAGGAGAATCGTTCTCTGACATTACATGTTTTAACTGTCATGCTGCAGAAAATTCTGCTTATGAGTCAAGTTTCACTCCAAAATCTTTAGAAATTTATGGAGATAATGGATGCATCGACTGTCATTCTGAGCACAAAGCTATTATTTATCCTCATCTAAAAACCTCGCCATTTGATGATTGCGGCAGTTGTCACAGCACTTATAATACAGCCAGCACAGTACATGATCGTACAGGTATATCATATCTAGGTTTCCCAGGAATAATAAATGATTTTTGTTCAGATTGTCATGACAGCGAAGCCAAAAGATTTGGTCGTGAATTACATAATGCAATGCAATGTACCGATTGCCATAGCGAACATGGCATATTGAGGGTAAAATTCAACAATTGCATATCATGTCATGATCCTCCATCAGACCATGACACCTCTTTAACTAGTTGTTCAGGTTCAACATGTCATGATGATATGAGAGCGATTCACTCAGAAACATAGAATATAAAAAGAGGTAATAAATGAAAACGGAGACAAAATACAAAATTCCAAAATCCATAGAATGGTTAGATGATAAAAGTCAGGAAATTGTAAATGAATTTTACGATTCATTTGAACAAAGTAGAAATATATTTTATCTAATAGAGGGTAAAGATTTGAGAGACAAATATGTCTGAGGGAAAGAAATCTAAACTAAAAAAAATGGAAAAATTACGCCAAATTTTGGATAATCCCAGTGATTCCGAAATTAAAAAATCAATTTCTAAAGATGATAAAATTTTTGAAACAATACGTAGAAAATTATCAGATGAGACATCCATAAGTAAGCCTTATGTAGCATCATCAGAGTTTTTAGCTAAAAAATCTGATAGCCGAGAGCCAAGAGTTGACATTCATACAAAGGAAGAGGAGATAACCCATCCAAAACAATTTGAAGTTACTGAAGAAGCTGGTGGCGTTAAAGATAAGCCAGTAGAAGAGGATCTTTTTGATGCCAAAGATCTTTATGAGGTTGAAAAGGTCGATGTTTCAGAACCTAAATTTTTAGAAGTCAAGCCAAAGGATATGGATAGAAAAGATAAGATGGTGGTTTTTCAAGAGTTAGATGAAATTTATAGGAAAACGAAGATAGGAGTGTCGCCTTCTGATAAAATTCGGATGTATAGGCCGGTAACAATTTTTGAGATGTGGGCCTTCACTTTAACCCTTGGCGTTGTAGCTGTTTCAGGTCTGTTCCTTATTAGAGACTGGCTTTTTTTGAATTTCGGGGTTTATGGAGATAAACTTATCCCAACTCCTGAAGGTACTCAAAATATCCATATATGGTTTGGCTTTGCATTTGCTGTTCTGGGTTTGTTTCATCTAGCCATTCACATCTTTTCAAAGAAAAAAGATATACTGCCTAAACAAACACTTCGGGATTTTAAGTCATTTTTATACTCTGGAATGTATCTTATTAGATTAGCTCGCAGAGAGAGCTATGGTGCTGGGAGATTTTATGGAAGACAGAGGATTATTTATTTAGCGCTTGTTTACATTCTTGGCTTGACTATTCTCACAGGGCTTCTATACTACATGAACATTTTGTCAAGTGACCTTGTAATGGTCCATGTTATTCCCGCAGGATTAAGCATTATGGTTCTCCTTTTTCATTTTTTGATAACGATTAGGAAACACGACACAATTGCTTTAAATTGTGCTTTTATCTCAGGAAAACTCCCACGATGGTATGTTAGAAAGAATCATCCGATTTGGTATGAACAAATGAGGACAGAAAGAGAATCAACCGTTGAGAGATTGCCTCATTCCATAACCGTCCAAACGGATAAAACTTTGATCGGAGGAAGTGATCTTAACAATGCTGTGTTTAAATTCGCTCTACTCTTTAATAATTCTCCAGATATAGAAGATATTAAAGCATTTACTGAGAATCTGCAGGCTACCATACATCCAGATAATCTGCAGAGAATTATTGAGCTTGCTGCGGAATTAAAAGATGAATCTGAAGAAGAAAGTAAACATAAGGCATTAGAGGAACCTCAACAAAGTGAAGAAAAGTCAACTAGTCAGAATAAACATCTGACAAAAGAATAACCTTTAGGTTCATATCCTCCCTTGCCAATACTGGTTTTTCATTACTTTTTATATTTTTTCAGTTCCTCCTCCACAAGGTCTTCGTAATGTTTTTCATCCTTGTCTCTTTTTTTTTCTATGTATCTTTCCATTGGCAATTTCTTTTCACAGGCGATTCTAAGGACCATTCCAAGGGCCATCAGCCACATACCGCCCCATAATAACTTCATGAGGGGCAGTATTTTTACATTTATCTCAACACTTTCGATCTCCCCTTCATTATCCTCATAGGCTTGCTGATATGTGAGATATATATCCTCCATGAAGGTATCCAAGACCTTTATCTCGTTCCTCAGTAATTTATTTTCACCAGTTACTAAGGAGGTCGACATTATCATTATAAGTCTTTTATTTCCAATAATGCTATCCCCCTCCATGACTTTGACATCAACGTATTCCGTCTGATAGACATAATTACGAAGATCGGCATCGATTTCTACAAAATTAATGCCGTCAACTATACTTGAATCTGTGGCGTAAAATATATACTTGCCCACCTCTTCTCCACTACCTCCAATAGACAAAGAAATGCTATCCTCTAGTACTAAAAAGTTGCTTCCGACATAACCTAACAATAGGAGAATGATTGCAAGATGAATCAAATGAGCAGATGCTATACTTACTGATTTCCATACTCTTCTGATGTTGAAACTCCTGATGAGCTTATAACCTGCTCCTACTAGGGCTACAAAAAGTATGGGCAGGGATGCAGCGACTATTCGATTGTTTGGAAAGAAAATAAATCCGATAGCTGACGCAAGTAGTGTGCACCCTCCGATTATAGTTATCCATCTTCGTCCGGTATATTTCCAAAGCAAACAGAATATCAATACAAGTACTGTCGCAAGGCTTAATGTCCCTACCTTGACGTTGAAGTCGCTCGGGTTCAATGCGTTCACACTATTAACTAAAATTACAAAGGTGACAATTGTAGTAATAATAAATAAAAAAACGGTAACTAGCATAAGTATATCATCACTTATTAGTTCACTAAGAGTAAAGAACTGCTCTTTTCTGCTTTTTTTAATCTTTATATATCGATAAATAACAAGAAGTGCAGTGATTAATAAGCTGACAATTATAAATATCATATATGTCAAGACAGTTTGGTTTTCACCAAGTATGTTTATAAAACGCTGCAAAGGATCTATCTGAACATTTGCTTGTCCAAATGTATGGACAGACAGCCATAATCCACCTGCACGAGTAACAAAGGTTGCAAAGATTACAAGAACAAATGAAAGTACTCCCAAAACTGGGGCCAAAATTGGAAAGCTTTTTTTTCTTTTATACATCAGCTGGGTATGAAGGAAACCAGTAAGTATTATCCACGGTAAGAGAGAAGAAGTCTCTACAGGATCCCAACCCCAATATCCTCCCCAGCCTAGAACAACATACGCCCAAAGAGCGCCTATACCTATACCTAGCATCAGGAAAATCCATCCGATTCTGCTCCATTTGAGGGAATAGGATATCCAGTCTTTATGCCCTGTTATAAGATAGGCTAATGCCGCAGCAAAGGGCACAGCAATAAACCCATATGCCAAGAATACAATGGGGGGATGTATCACCATTAGCTCGGTCTGTAACAGTGGATTCAATCCCTGACCATTGGGATAAGAAATTAGGAGGTTGGCCGCAGTCGGTTTAAAGATGTCATGCAGGATTAGAATGAATATCAGAACCGTCATGACTATAAACAAAGCAATCCTTGTCCAATCTCTGATATCCTCGTTTACAGATCTCTTTATTGTTTTCATTTCTTCATATAACCAAGGGGTAATGATCGCCCAAATCCAAAAAAGAAGAGAACCAGCCATGCCGGCCAGTACCCCTGCAAATTTGTACTGAATTGGATGAGTGATGCTGGTGTATCGCCAGACGTAGTCAATAGATATGTCTGCTTTAATGAACAGTATATAAAGATATACAAGTGTGATAGAAATCGTAGCAAACAACAAAGTCGTAATGATCCTTGAAACCTGGAGGAATTTATCTTCTTTGGTTTTCAAACGGAGGAAAGAAAGTAATATTCCTATAATAGCCAAGAATAAGCTAAGGTATACCAAAAGGTTACCGATTGACATTTGAAATAGTAAAACTGGCTCATATATTTATATTTA
>CP070798.1:1415676-1422363 GCA_020343515.1 Thermoplasmatales archaeon
TAACTATGGGGCTGCAGGTGCCAGCGTATATGCATTATTTATACTATGATATCCAATTTTTCACTGCTGAGTACCCTGAATATGTTGGATCACAGTACAACGATTATGTTAAAGTTACTGTTGACTCACCCTCAGAAGGAGTTACAACATGTACAATTGACGTTAACGGTGGTGATTTTATCCTAAATGCTCATGATATATCTGGAACCGGTTTTAATATTTTTGCGCAAAGCGGAAATCCTGATGATGTCGACTGGGTTGATACAACGCCGAGGAACCCAGGTGCTGATGCAGGTGCTACCGCCCTCGTTGGGAGACAACATCCTGTTTCTCCTTATGAACAAATAAATATTACTATTAATATCAAGGATGTTGGAGATAATCAATTTGACAGTGCTGCATTTATAGATAACCTTAGATTTTCAGGATATGCCAAAACAGATATCATTGCGAGGAAAACGGTAGAAGATCTAAATGGAGAATTTCTAGAATCTGGAGATGTTTTAGAGTATACAATTACTATTAGTAATATTGGTACTGCAAATCAAAACGATAATCCAGGAAATGAATTTGAAGACTTTATTCCGGATAATACTACCTTTGTAAACGGATCGTTATCAGCAACTTCAGGGCAAATAGAATACGATGCAGAAGAAGACAAAGTAACATGGAATGGAGAGATTGCTGGAGAGAGTAGTGTTGCATTAACATTTCAAGTCATGGTCAACGATGGGCTAACAAATGGTATTATAATCTCAAACCAGGGAACCGTATATTGGGATAGCACAGAAGACGGGACAAACGATGCCACTGAATTAACCGATGATCACTTGATTGACGATGGCATAGACCAGGATGGAGATGGAGAAACCGATGACGATGATCCAACAAATATGACAGTGTTTGCTTATGAACCACCATCAATGCTATCAGAAGATTTTTCTGATGATTCTCCAGGATTAAACGCAACACAATCATATTATATCTATAAGTGGTTTGAAACAACTACAGGAACCATAGGTAGTAATTTTGAAGTTGCTCCTAGCTATCATTATTCTACATCCCAATCGTTTAAAACAAAAATTAGAGCATCTTCAGGCGCTCATTATTGGGATTATTACTTATCTCAATTCAATAATAGCGATCTTGAATGGTGGGAAGCCTGGTTTGCATGTGGAAACACAAGTGAAGAGTCTGACCTCTATTTGAATTTTAAAAATTCTAATGGTAACGATATTGTAAAAGTAAAAGTAGAGTATGTCCAAGAAGGTATTGACCATCCCTCAGACTATGTTGCAAAGCTTTACTACAAATCATCAGGTGGATGGATGCAATTAAACTCCGATTTTTCAGGAGGGTATTTATACAATGGTTGGTACAAGATAAGAATAGAGAAATATGGAGAGAGCAATATCAACTATTCATTATATCAGGCAGGAAAAGGATTGGTGGATTCTCAGACTGGTAGCATACTTGGACCAACCTTTTCGGATTTTGCACAAATAGAATGGAGTAGTACAAAAAATCCTGTTGTGTGCCCAATCTTTTTCTGGGACGAACATGAGATAGGGCTTAATTCAATAATATAAAAAGGATCGTGAGATAGTGGCAAGGGAATTTAATAAAAATATGTTCATTATGCTAGCATCGATCATGGTTGGAGCAATAATTATCACCTATTTTGCTGGGGATATTGTTAACAAATCAAAAATCGAGACATTAACAACAGAGCATATTGTCGAAATTCAAGATGTTCATAGTAAAAATGAGAACTTCACTGAGAATTTTCTACAAGGATCCATCGTGATGGATTCTGCCCGAGAGGTCAGAGAAGTGGCTAATCTGAATTTTGATTTTGCTTTGTTCTGGTTTAATAGCGCACTAGTAAATGTCAGTGTATGGTTTAACAACGAATGGGTGAATGGGACTGAGAATTTAACTGAAAGATGTATCAAAAACTGTACTTATGCAATGACCAAATATTTGACATCTCACGACAAATTTGGTGAATCAAAACCGTTTTTTGTCGACGCAAAGAATTTTACTGAACGCGAGAGATACCTTGAGGTATTGGGATATTACGTTGACTTTTCACAAGCAGGGCAAACCATCACCCTTCTCAGATATAATGCAAGTAAATTCATAAAGCAAGCTGCTGAAAACTTATCACTAGGGGTGCTAGAAAACGTGACATTTCTCGTGGAAAATTTCACTATGATGGAAGGATTGTATCAGATGGCCCTTGGAGGATATCAGGACATGAAGGAACAGATTGATGAATACACGTTCTTCGATGAAATAAGAGAAGAGCATTAACCTATCTGATCCCCAATTTATTTTACATATTAACCCTAATTTACATCCTTTATTTTTTTAACAAAGGAAATTCATTTTTAAAAAAATTCTAGTAGTAGTTCCTCCAAAAGATTAAAGAAATAGAATTGTTTATCCCCTATAAAAACTGCCATATGCCCCGGTAGTGTAGTGGCCTATCATGCGAGCCTGTCGAGCTCGCGACTCGGATTCAAATTCCGGCCGGGGCGCTCGTTATCTTAATTATTACGACGAAAAAACTTGTTTTAGACTATTTATGGATAGAAAAATAATCTAGTAAATTCCATTAATCAAATATGATGTAAAGATTTTAATAATTTATTTTGCATCTAAATTTAGGTTTTTCGGGCAGTAACCAATTAAAATACCATGTTCTGTTTATCGACATGGAAAACTTCTATCATATGATGTGGGCAGTATGACATTTTTGCTTTCCGCAAACCAGGTAATCCCATGTCTGGTTCCCTGTTAATAAACTTAAAATCTTTTTGAAGTAATTTTGCTGCTTCTGCATTTATCGCCTTGTATATTCCATCATAATCAGGAGACCCCTTCTCATAATGGACCACTGCGGTATTGGGACTCATCCGTTCAAAAACAGATATTGCTTCAATGTTACCATCAATGCGTATGGCTAAACCAGATAACTCAAGTTCAAAAAAGTTAGCCATCGAATATAATATAGCCTTCCTTTCACTTTCTAGTAGAGGGTCAGACTCACAGTCTTTCCAAAGACACCAGCGTTTAAGAAATTTTCTTATATCATCCATATTTTCCTTGGATATCTTTTCGATTGTATATGCAAAATTTCGCATAAACTTGTTAAGACGATTACGAATCTTTCCATAAGCCGTACCCGGAAGTTCTGCAAGATCAGATGTAAGATAAACATAATCAAAATAATCCCTATTAGAAATAAATTTAAGATTCGGAAAATTTTTGGAAAGCCAGTCCTTTGTTTGTACATCGATAAGCCCAAAAGGGTAGTCGGACGCCTCTTTTTTCGCTAGTTTAAGTACTTGTCGGAATAGATCCTTATCACGTTTACCTATAGGAGGCCTGAATCGAAAGTTGCCTTCTATCTTGATCATTATTATCAAATTATCATTCAAAAATGCATAGTAACATTTTGCATAATCCTTCCAGCTAATAAGCGTTGTAAAAACGTTGTCGCTATGTGTTGGAGGATATTTCGCATAGTGTTGATCAAATATTTGTTTGTCATCAAGTGTAACGGGTTGGAAGTCGTCAATTGAAAGCATATTATCCCTTTGATTCGTATAGCATAGGTGTATGATTACTTTTAGGTTTGAAACCCTGTTTGGAGAAAAAGTTTTCGTTCCCTGGCTCTGCTATTAGACCTATCCATTGGATCCCTTTTGACAAACAATGGTGTAGAAGAGCGGCCAAAAGTCGTTTTCCGATATATAAGCCTCTATATTCTGGTAATACGACCAAATCCTGTATATATGCATCAGATACGCCATCAGAAATGATGCGCCCCATGCCAATGGCCTTACAGGATGAAGAGTCGACGACAACTGCGAAGGCAAAGCTTCCTTTAATCATGGGATCAATTCCAGATGAAGACCATGATTCCTTCCACCAACCTCCAGCCTTATAAAGGGTGACTATCTCCTCCTTAGGCCAGGTGTCAACAAATCTAATTTCTACATTTTGTTTTGGCATATGATCATCCAATTTTGAGTATTTCCCTTTTTTAAACAACAGTTATTAACAATAGTTTAATCGATAATATAACTTTTTACTAATAGTATCTATATAGAGCTCTATGATTGATTTTTAAGGAAATAAAAAATATGGAAATTTGTAAAGAGAAGATTTAAAATATATTATATCTTAGATATGATACTGGTATTATGGCCATAGAACAAATTAGAGTTGGATTTGATAATTTTAGCTATATTATATACTGTCCAAATGTTGAAGAAGCTGCGGTCGTTGACCCTGGATATGATGCCTCCAAGGCGCTTGAATTCATATCATCCAAAAATTTGGAGTTAGAATATATCATAAATACCCATTATCACAATGACCATTCAGGTGAAGGCCAAAGAGTTAAGAATTCTTTCCCTTCAGCAGAGATTGTTGCCTCGGAGATCGACGGAACGAAATTGGGAGTGAAAGTGGATGTAATCGTTTCAAATGGTAACCATTTAAAACTAGGGGAGATTTCTCTTGATTTCTTATTAACACCTGGACATACCCCTGGTGGCATATGTATAATAGTTGACGACGAAGCATTGCTAACTGGAGATACATTATTTATTGGGGATTGCGGAAGAACGGATTTACCTGGTGGTAGTCCATCTCAAATGTATAGAACACTCCATGAAAAGATAATGCCTCTTCCAGATCATTTGATTGTATATCCTGGACACGATTATGGTGATAAGCCATTCGATACTCTCGGCAATCAAAAACAGACAAATAAAACATTACTTGCCAAGAATTTCGAGGAATTTTCAAAGATTCCGTAACCTTAATTACAATGTAAAGGACTTGCACTTGCTTTGATGACATGTTAAAGTCCGTTTTGACCTTAAAATCCAGAGCTAAGAGAATCTAAAACATGGTGGATAGGAAACTATTTTTTATATCTTTTAAGTCGAATAAAATATAATAGCAATAATGCGGGACCAAAAACCCAGGCAGAATAGAGAAATGTGCGTGCAAAACCAATTGCAGCGACCATAGAGCCAGTGATCATTCCACCGCCATTTAAACCAATGTTTGCAACACCTGTGAAAATGCCATATTGGGTAGCAGCGATTCTTTTGTTTGTTACATCCATAAATAAAGCACAAGAAACTGTTGAGTGAGCACCCATCAGAAAGCCAATTATGCCATAAATTATTGACAATTTCCACCAGTTATTTGTGAAAATAAGTGACGCAGTAAAAATTGCATTTAATCCAATGAAGATATACAATGTTAATTTTCTTCCAATTTTATCTGTAGTAATACCACCGGCTACTGAGCCAATTGCTAAAAAAACTGGAAGAACCATGGATATAAGTCCGATTTGAACGTCGCTAATTCCAAGGCTATCCCGCATATAAATGGGCATAATAAATGACAGCATTCCCTCATTCATGAAAACAAGTGGTGAAAAAATCGCTACTAGCTGAGTTGTTTTCTTTCTAAACTCTTTTATAACAAGAGGTGCTATTTTTTGTTTTGACTTGAACTTTATCGTTTCCTTTACAAGAATCGGGAAGATAAGAATTGTTAAAATTATTATACCATTTGTGAGATAGGCATAACCGTAACCAAAATTTGAGCCTATGAGGGGGAGAGAAGCTGCCCCGATGGCCCAGGCAGAGTATTGACCCGCAAACATTGAACCATTTATTTTTCCACGATCTTTATCTGTTGAAATATCAATGGCCCATGCGTCTGTTGAGACATCTATGAACCCGATACCAATATGGCTAAAAAATATCAAAAGAGTAAAAGGTATCAACGAAACACCAGGGTCAACCATGGAGGCTAAAAACATTGAAGAAACGGATAGTAGTCCTCCAAATATAATGAATGTTTTTCTTCCAAACCTAATAAAGTGGTCGACAATTGGACCCCAGACAAATTTTAGTATCCAGGGTATATTGACAATGCCAATAATGAGAGTGGTGAGCGGAATGGGAACTGCTTTTTCCCGTAGATAAAGTGACGTAACTACTGTTGTTATTGCGATCATTAATCCTTCTGAGAAGTAGAGATTCCCGAAAAAGGAATATTTTAAAATGTTGCTCTTGCTAATATCAATCATTAATGTTATCTAATCAGATTATGATTTAAATTTTTTTATAATAAATTTCTATGTAATTTATTACTTTTTATGCCCTCAAAAGCAACGATTCCATATGCCGCAGTATCATCAAACAGATTCAATTGTTGGTTGGCAATTCATGGTTGTTAGAAAAGTTGATATTCGTTAAAAATATTATTATAGTAAAACTCAACAAAATGATGAAGGTAATATTTCCAATCTTTTTTGCCTCCCAGAAGTATATGTGACTTAGGGGTAGCATTTATATATGATATCTTCCTAAAGATATTGTTGAATAGGGGGGTATATTCGATTAAGAATTACCTATTAAGTAAGGGAACTGCCTTTGCTGTAATAATTTTGTTTATTAGCACAAGCTTTATTCTATCAATAGAAGTGACTATAGCAGATAATCAATGTCCAACAAGTTATGGGCTATCCTCCTTCAAACAAATAAACATAACTTTTGAAAGTTGTAACTATACACTCTATGGAGAGATTTACTATCCATCAAACGATACAGAGATTTATCCAGGTATCGTTTTCTGTGAAGGAATGTA
>CP070798.1:1422463-1429137 GCA_020343515.1 Thermoplasmatales archaeon
AAAATATTTGCATCGTCTATATCTCTAAATTTGATCATATTTTCTGGAAATAATTCATCCATTTTATCTGGATCTTTATCTAAATCTTTCGCATTTATTGTTCGTCCAGTAAAAATATTGGCCAGTTTCTCACTCTCTATAGTTGGTAAACAGCCAGCAACAATTAACTCCGCATCATATTTCTGTAATTCTTTTATTATCTGCAATGATTGATCTGTGACATTATCAAGTGCTGCACAACCTATAAAAAATATTATATCTGCATCTTTGGGTTTATTTACAATTTTATAATTATTTTTAGAAAAATACGAACTTACTCTACTCGCATCTAAAGATCTTAGCGTACATGAACGATGGTAAATAAAAATCTTTTTCATTTTTTTTCTATTCCTTCATAAAGTTGAAGTTATATATATTAATTTTGAACATTATTGTTATAATCTGTTGATTCAACATTTTTGATTACTTATTTTCAAATCCTAAAATTTCAGCAAATCTAATAAATGAAATATTTTTTCAATTCTTTTAATCCTGGTGTTTTGGTTTTTTGTAAGTTCTTCCAGCCCATGGTATTTCTCGTTTGATTGATGATGCGAGCACATTTTGGGCGATCATAAAAAATGCTATTGGAGTCATGAGTGCATATTTGATTTTTGAAGAAAATCGTTGTTGTGGATATACCATTGTTTTTTGAAAGGTAGTAATGCCCTGCCAGCCGTAGATTATTTCTAAAAAAATTGTGGACACCATGAGAAGTCCAGGGAAATAATAACCAATGATAAGCAAGCATATTCCCAGTATAGTGAATAATTTTATCCCTACAAAACCAATGAACGAACCATACCAGAATATTGGGTAGTACCAGCGCACCCAGGTGTATTGTCTCGTTCCCCACCGCATAAATTGTTTAATACTTGTTTCTTCTTGGGTTTCTGTTGGACTTTCCATAATGCATTTGGGTTGAAAATAAATAGAGTATCCTGCTTTTTTTAGGGTGGTTGTTACAACGAGGTCATCTGAAAATGCTGTTTGCCATTTTGACTTAATTTCGAGTTTATTAAAAACAGATTTTCTAATCGCGGTTGATCCTCCCCAGGCGAAAGTATAGCGAGGGTAAAACATGAAGGCAATAGTTGCCATATTCCAGGCTGATATGAGCTGTGTTTTCAAGTTTGTTGGAAAATACCATCGATACCCTGTTGAGGCGCCGATAGTTACATCATGGAGTGGCGCTATGAGGTTTTTTAGCCAGGTAGCATTTGGTTTGATATCGCAATCAGCAAATACTAATACTTCGACAGGTTTTATTGATTCAAGACCAGTTAGTAATGCAGCTATTTTTCCACTACATGACCTTTTTGATTTTGTAATTCTGATGGTCGCGTGAGGGTATTTCTCTGTAATTTGTTCAAGGTGTTGATAGATAGGATCTTTTTTTGAGTCTACCACGAAAATAAGTTGATACGTGGGATATTGTTGGGAACAAAATGCGTTTAAATTTTCGGTAATCCCTTTTCCGAATCCTTTACATGGAACAATAACACATGCCGATGGAGAATACGGATGTGGAATTTCCTTTTTTTTCTTTTGGCGAGCAAAAATCCACAAGCAAATGAGATAACATTCACCGAGGATGCCAATGATTCCAAGAATAATAAGTATTTGTAAATGCATGTTGATTCAACATTTTTCCAGATTTTATGCAGGGGAAGGGATTTGAACCCTTGGACCTCTGCAGGACAAGGCCCTGAACCTTGCGCCGTTGACCAGGCTTGGCTACCCCTGCTTGACCACAGCAATTAGATTTTTGCTATTTTAGTTTGTTGTGTCCTTAATGCATATACTTTAAATTAATCGTTCAAAAGTTGAATAAATAGTCCCAATGCTCGAAATACCAGGTTTTAACTTTCGCAATACATTATCGGGGATGTATAATTCAATGATGTTGTCAAATTCCATCAAAAAATCTTGCATTACCTTTTTTTGTGTGACAGATTTTAAAACAATCGGCATAGCTACCCTAACAGCAGGTTTGATTATTTCTAAATATTGTTCATAATCATATTCATCCTTAAAATTTGTTCTAATACCCCAGGATTTGAATTTTTTTTAATATTGGTCTAAACTTCTCACTAATTATTGTCCAGATTTCAAACAAAACCAAGATATGTTGTCCGAGAGTCAGCCTAAGGGTTATATCAATGTGGAGATGAAATCTGTTTAAGAGGGAATATTAGAGACGGGATTTGAACTGCAGAGTAGTCATAAAAAATGTTATTTCTTATTAGTCTAAAAGTCAGGTTTTATAAGCAATTAGTTAATTTTGAAATTGCATTTTTTAGGGAAGAAGAACATGAATAAAAAGAATACAGTCATAATGTCAGATAAATATTTAAGCGAATCAGGTGTGCAGGGTGGAAAGATTATAGGAGAACACATAGTATTAGGCTCTTTTATCATTGGTATACCATTTTTAATTATAGGATTGGTTGCACTAATTGGCATGTTGTTTGGTTTGGGCTTCCCCACACATACAGCGGGTATAATTATAGCACTATTGGTTACTGTTATTGGTTTGTTATTTGTTATTGGTGGATACAACATCTATAGAAATAAACATGTTAAAAAATAAATGCAGGAATAATTCAATCATCCTCACATCCATCAGACAAGATGAGATTCTTAATCAGTTAAAAGAATATTCTAACGTGGAGATGAGATCAGTATAAAACCTACTTAGCACCAATAATTGCTTTACATTGCGGACAAATTAAGATATACCTTTTTTCTTTAATGGGAATACCAGATCCTCTATGACCACCGGCACGTATATTTGATTTACCAACAAACATTCTCATCTTGTTTACTTCAATAATTGGTTTCCCTTTATAATGGCAAAAACTACATTCAACTTCTTTGTCATCTACTGGCCAGAGGGTAGCATTTATATATTATATCGTCTATTAGAATCCATATGGGAGGATATTTATGAATAAGAAAATAATTGGAGTTTGTGTAGGTACGCTATTGATTGTAACCATGTTTCCTATGTCGGGAACCGCAGCATATGATAAATATAAGGTATATAATATTGCGATAAATGATCCTTATGAAATGAATACAGTTGATTACATTGGCAATGGCGAGACACTTGATCAATATCAAACAAAGACATATAGTGTGAATATTGGAGTATGTTCATTCCAATGGGTTGCACAGAGTTTCAAACCTACTGTAATGACCTTGACACGTGTTGAGCTTTACATATATAAGTATTTAAATCCTCCAGTGGATACGATAATTACTGTTTCAATTAGAGATTCATTAGATGGAAATGATCTTACTTCAATAGATTTTGTTACGGGTGAATTTTTTCCTAGTCAACAATGGGTTGAATTTGATTTTCCAGATTTACAAGTAGTTCCAGAGCAGATTTATTATATCGTCACCAGAGGTGATTATTGCGAGGAGGATGGTGGCTATATGTGGACGACTGGAATGTACAATCCTTATGATCGAGGTGATGCATGGTGGTGGGATGAGTACCAAGGATGGGAAAAAATAGATTACGATGAATTACCCGAATGTGATACGGCGTTCAAGACATATGGTTTAAATGAAGCCCCAGATATACCAACTATAGATGGTCCAACTGATGGAAAAGTAGACATCGAATATAACTATAACATATCCACAACAGATTATGAGGGATACGATATTTGGTACTATATCGAATGGGGAGATGGCGACACTGAAAAATGGATTGGCCCATATGAATCTGGTGAGAATGTAACAGTAAGTCATAAGTGGAATAAAAAGAAGACTTATGAAATCAGAGTAAAAGCAAAGGACATCCATGACTTTGAAAGTGATTGGGCTACGCTCAAAGTCACTATGCCGAAGAACAAACCCGCTTATTTCAACTTTAACCTGTTAAGTTGGCTGTTTGAAAGGTTTCCAAATATGTTTCCGATACTGAGATATATTCTGGGACTGTAAGTAATAAAGTGGAGGAAGGAGGGTTCGATTTTTTATTTTTATTTCCTCCCAATTCCTTCCTTCACATAATATTGTAGGATGAAATCAGGTTTGTTATAAATGTTGCAATTATATTTTTAGGTAAATTTAAATAGTGATATAATATTACATTTGTTACAATATAAAAGGAGGAAAAATTATGAAGAAAAAAGTAGTAGGTATTTTTGTATGTACGCTGTTGATTGCAACTGTTTTACCAATATCCGCACAGCTGAAAATAAATGAAATAAAAAACGACTATCAAACTAATTTATTGAATGACAGCTGGTATGCCACCTACGGTGGCAAGGGAAATGATGGTTTTTATGCAGTTCAACAAGCTCCTGATGGTGGATATGTTGCAGCTGGACTAACGAATTCAATTGGAGCTGGATCTTATGATGCTTGGTTGGTAAAAACCGATTCAGCAGGCACGCCTGAATGGGAAAAAACTTTTGGAGGAACGGGTGATGACCGATTTCATCAGATACAACGACTTTCTGATGGATACATTATCGCTGGCAGGAGTGATGGAGATATCTATGTGGTAAAGGTTGATGATGATGGCAATGAAAGTTGGAGTAGGACTTATGGTGGAAATAAAGATGATTATGCTTATGGAATATGGCAAACAAATGACACCGGATATATTGTAACAGGAATTACAGAGTCATATGCACCACAAGACCTATATCATATGTGGGTAATAAAAACAGATGAAAACGGAAATGAAATCTGGAATGAAACTTATGGAAGAGATAATTACTTTTCAGAATGTAAAGGGGCGCGCCAGACATCTGATGGAGGGTATATTTTAACAGGACAGACATGGCTTTTAAATGAGTGGTGTTTTTGGTATCTAGTAAAAACTGATGAAGATGGTAATGAACTTTGGAATAAAACATTTGAAGGAACTCATGACGGTGTAACAGTTAGTATTGAAGAAACAGCAGATGGAGATTTTATAATCTCAGGTTCAAAAGGACCACTAATATTAGGAATCGTTGGTTGTAATGCATGGTTAATCAAGATAGACATACACGGAAATATTGAATTTGAGAAACAATATGGGTACAAATTGATTTCAGATACATTTTGGTGTGCGATTCAAACAGATGATGGCGGCTATATTGGAACAGGAAGTAGATTAGGACTAGGTTCTTTGTTAAATATACAATTACCTTGGTTCCCATTATGGAGTAAAATCTGTGTGCTAAAAGTTGATGCAGATGGTAACCAAGAATGGGGAGGATCTCCACCTAGAAATGGCGTAGGCCGTTTTATTCGACAAACCTCGGATGATGGGTACATCGTCTCTGGGTATACACGTAACTATCCTAATTTTGGGGATGGAGTATTATTTACAATAGATAGCGAGGGTAACTTTCCTTAACCTTTTCTCTCTTTTTCTTTTTTTAATTCCAATTAAGGCAGAAATAAACCTCTAAGCTATTTTCTTTCTTTTTTAGACTATTACCATTAACAATGTAGATATTCATTTATATATACATTTATGGCCGTTTTTGTGTATATTGCCTAGGAGCAGGGTTTTTCAACGTGAACATAGGGATTACAAAGCTGTTTATAGGGTTGTAAAGGTTTTTAAATAAGGAGAATGTTACAAATTCTTAATTCAAGAGAAGGAAAGGAAATGAAAAAGCAAATAATAATGCTCGGAATAGTTGTTCTGCTCTTGTGAGAGTGGGGTATTAGGACGGAGGAAAAATTATGGAATGCACCCAGTATTAGGGGAACAATTCTCATTTAATATCCTCAGAAAGTGTATCCCCCACTCTCAATGTATATATTTGTAAGCTGGACTATATAAATCTTTTTAAGGGAGTAGAAGTTGTGAAATTGTAATTGGAGGAGGCAAAATGGGTTGGTTTAAAAATTGGAAGAACAAACGCAAACTAAAGAAATACATGAAGAAGACTCCTGAAGAAGAATATGAAATATACAAAAGAAGATTATTGAGGGGAGAATCTGAGACTTCTGCGAGAGCTGATTTAACACAACTACATAAATATAAACCTAAGAAGTGAAAATTTGAATAAGTGGTTCATAATAGTCGTAACAGCTGTTCTGCTCTTGGCTGTTGGGTTGAGTGGATGTAATGAAGTTACTAATTCATATCCAAGTGAAGAAAGTAGATTTGTAGGAACTTGGGAACAACGGGAATATCTGTCTATAACTTTTTTTTTAGATGAAACATGTTCTTGGTTAGGAAATATTAGTGGAAAATGGGAAATAAAAGATGGAAAATTAGAAATCACTTTTGTAGAATATGGAGACATTCATGTATATGATTATTCCTTTTCTAATAATGACAATTCACTTACTCTCACAAATGTAAAGGGTGGAGGTGCCGATGTTTATAATAAAAAATAATGAGAGGAATATTCATCTCTTGATATTTAAAAAGTCGGTTGTAAGATTGTAATCGGAGGAGGAAAAATGTCAATATATGACATCCAAAAAGAAATAGATCGAGCCGTTAGAGAGTGGTATGGTAGACTACCAGCTAAAAGAAAAAAATCCTTCCAATACTTCTAAAAGATTGCCTGCTATTAATAATCAAGCTCGTACAAAATTTTCCTATCTTTTAAATCTAATTATTCCATAAGATCTCGACAAAAGAATATTTTATTAGGACT
>CP070798.1:1429237-1435720 GCA_020343515.1 Thermoplasmatales archaeon
TCACACCCAAGCAATAACCGATTATATAACCATTATCAACGCGGTTAACAGCGATCAAATAGACAGAAAGACCATTGAACAATGGGTGCTTACGGGAGACCCAAGCTTAAAGATTGGTGGGTATTAAACCTACTACTCCTTTTTTCTTTTTTTATCTATTTTTAGCAATATTATTGAGATTTGTTGGTTTTTATTATAAATTTTTTGTTTGATTTGTTTTTACCTAATATTTTTCTTCTACCAATATTTTATATTTATGGTTAAATTTAAATATCTGTAAATCAACGTTTACTTAGAGAAGTCGCCATGAGGAACATACTCCCAATATTTCTAGTAATAACTTTACTCTTAGCAGGGTTTGAGGCATTTGCCACGCCTGAAAGCAATTTTCAAACAATAAAAAAACAAGAAACAATATTATTTCCAGAACCCCTTCTAAGAGAAAATGAGGATAGCACATATACAACCGTAGTATTGAAAGAATCATCTTCGTATCTGTTGAAGATTGGAGAACCAATGTTGCCAGTTATTAATAAAAACTATGTTTTCCCGTTGGGAACAAAAATAATAGATGTGGAAGTTACTTTTTCTGGGCTAAGAGAACAAATTCTGACGAAAAAAATAATGCCTGCACCTGCACCTATTCCATCACTAGCAAATAAAAACATAGAAACAGAAAAAGTCGAGGAGAAAAAAACTATCTATAGTAGTGGCAGATTCTATCCAGCGAAACAATACGCATATAGCATCCATGCTGGGTTAGAGGGAAAAGACCATATGTTGATTCTCAATCTCAGATGTTTCCCCGTTCAATACATGCCAAATGGTAATACTATTTACGTAGCAGATGCAATGGAAATAGAATTAACATATGAACTACCTCGAAATCCTGTCACTTTTCCAGACGAATATGACATGGTTATTATCGCTCCTCAAAAGTTTTATTCCCAAATTCAGCCATTAATAGAGCATAAAAACAGCTATGGTGTAAATACCACTTTTAAGGCAACAGAAGAAATCTATGATGAATATGATGGTCGTGATAAGCCTGAACAGATAAAATATTATATTAAGTATGCCGTGGAAACACTGGGAATTACCTATGTCCTTCTAGTTGGTGGATTGAAATCGTCGATTTGGGCTAAGCCTAGAGATGATGCAAACCAAGGTTCTAAAAGCTGGTTGGTTCCTGTGAGATACACCAATCTCTATGAAGATGGAGATATCTACGATCCTGGATATATAAGTGATCTCTATTATTCAGACATCTACAAAGTCATTGAGAGCGAAACTGTATTTGATGATTGGGATCCAAATGGCAACAACATATTTGCGGAATGGAGAGGGCTCAATAAAGATGTGATAGATCACTACCCTGATGTTTATATTGGACGGCTGGCTTGTAGAAACGATTTTGAGGTCAAAATCATGGTTGATAAGATAATAAAGTATGAAAGCACAACTGCTGATCCCTCTTGGTTTAATAAGATGATTGTAGTAGGTGGGGATTCCCACAATGATGCAGGGACTGATTACATTGAAGGTGAATTGGTTTGTGATAAGGCGTTGTCATATATGCCCGATTTCGAACCAATAAAGATCTATGCATCGAACAGAGACGAACATGTAGGCCTAACGCCGACGCCTAAAAACATCTCTAAGGAAATATCAAAGGGAGCAGGTTTTGTCTTACTGGATGGACATGGAAGCCCAGGATCATGGGACACACACTGGTACAGGGAATATTCATGGGCGGATACTCCTGGTGGCATTTCCATTACTCGCTTTCCCATACTCTCAAATAAAGAAAAGCTTCCAATAACTCTCATTGGTGGATGTCACAATAGCCAGTTTAACGTTACACTATTTGCTACATTGTTAAACAGGCCATATATGTGGACATATGGAATGCCTGTACCAGAGTGTTTCAGCTGGTGGCTGACACGTAAAATCAGGGGTGGCTCCATAGCTGCGATGGGGGCGACAGGGCTAGGATATGGATACGTGGGGAACCATGGCGATTTAGATGGTGACGGTATAGATGATCCAGATGCCCTTGAAGGACTTGGCGGATACGTAGAATTAATGTTTTTTAAGGTATATAATGCTGGTATTCATATCCTTGGAGAAGTGTGGGGTACTACAATTGCCAATTATCTTAATGTCTTTCCATCAATGGATGATAAGATTCAAATGAAAAGCATACAAGAATGGCCTTTGCTCGGTGATCCAAGCCTTATGATTGGTGGATATACAAAATAAAATCTATTTTTTTATTGACTGTGGATAAGACTATAGAATAAAAATGGTACTTGTAAGCTGCAAACTGATGTAGTAATTATGGATTTAAACTTCTTGAAATAGAAATGGTCCTAAACATTTCATTTTTTCTTCATAAGAGTCAGGGTATAAGAACCGTTCCGTAGCAGAAATACTGCTAAGTATTGAATTCCCATCTTGTGGAGTAAAACAGAAACCAATGACTTCATTTTCGTTTATAACATGTATTGTTGGAATAACTGCAACAGTTTGATCAAGTATTCTCCCATAGTGGCCGTGATCCCTTCCATATGAGAAGACTAAGTTAGCTGTCTTTTTGTATGTTATAGCCACCCGAGGGTTATCCATGAAGCTTTGTATAGCTTCATCTTTTGTTATCTTTTTACCAAGTTTCACGTCATACCATATACAATGCATGTATTGTGTGTTTAGCTTTAATGCACTAGAAAAAACATTCAGTTCAATACCTAATGTTTTGTACAGGTGATAGACATCTACTGCGTGGTGTGTACCCATTTTTTCATCTTTGTGTGAACCTACCTCGGGGGAAGGTATAAAGCTTTTAGCCTGGCTAATGTCGTTTGCCCTTCTGATGCAAAGGAATTTCCCCTCCTTGAGATGGCTCTTTTTGTTTTCTATTGCAAGTGTTTTTATTATGACTGCGACATTATGAGTATTACAACTTACAATATGGATGAATTTGTCTTTTGGAGCAATAGCTTCGTCATTGATACCAACGGCAAACATCTTGCCGAAACCAAATTCAGATCCCTGGGCTAAGAATCCTTTTACCCTGTCTTTGTATTTTTTATAGTATCTTTCCTTGTTCATAAGTCCGGTGCCTTTTGGGGTGCAGTCAATGATAACAGAGGCTCGTTTTATTGCCTCTTCCGCTTTGTACATTGGATCGATACCAAGTTCTTGAAAATCGTTTAATTTATCTTTATTTACACTTATGTTGGCACCTCTCTTAATTAAACCCCTCATTTTTGGTCTATCTTCTAACTTGGGACTGTGTTTATAAAATGTTACTTCATCAATGCCCAAATCTTCTTTTGCATCACAGAGCAATCCAATTAAGGGTTCTCCTATTGTACCTGTACCTACCACGTGAACAATGTTTTCATTTCCCATAATTAAACTCCCCCACAGGGCAAATGTGTAATATACATGTTACATTTAATTGTTGCTATTACCTCTTTCAATTTTAAAATATCTTAGTCGAAATTTATTGTTGCTAGCTTAGTTTTTAGACTTTAACTAATCGAATATCTTTTTTATCAATCTTAATTATTATAAATAAAAACATAATGTATAGTTTTTTTGTGACTAAACAGATAAATAAACAATCTTAAAGAGATTTTAAATGAAATAATATATATTTAGTCAAGTTTTAATTTAGTTGAAGTACGATAATGATTATATCTCTTACTAATTCTTTATATTGGTGGAATGCGCAATTAAACCTATTCCGGGTATGATATCCAAATTTTGGTGAAATTTCGGAAAAAAATATTCATATTACAATATAAATTTTATTCAACATAAAAATTATATGTGATTTAATATTCTAAATTATTTGGGCGATAATTTGGCAACAGCACTTTATATGGATGATTCATATTTAAAGGAATGGGATGCAGAAGTTAAATCTGTTTCCAAAGATAAATTTATTGTTTTAGATAAAACAGCTTTTTTTCCTCGTGGAGGAGGAGTTGAGTGGGACACTGGTATAATAACAACAGACAATGGAAAAGAATTCAATGTTGTTTATACAGGGAAATTATCTGGAGAAATAAGTCATGAGGTGGAAAAAGAGGGATTAAGAGTAGGAGACAAAGTGCACTGCAAACTGAATTGGGAGAAACGCTATCTCTTAATGAGATATCATACAGCCACTCATGTATTAAGTGGTGTCTTCTTTAATGAATATGACCTTAAAATTACAGGTAATCAACTTACAACGGAAAAAGGGCGTGTTGATTTAAATATGGAGGAAATGGATGTTGATTTAATTAAAGAAGCTATTGAAAAATCTAATGAAGTTATTAAAAAAGAGCATCCTGTTGAAATATATTATAAGTCGAGAGTAGAAGCTGAAAAAGATCCTGATTTGTTTAAATTGGCAAAAGGATTCTCACATGACATTGACACTATAAGAATCGTAGACATAAAAGGCTTTGATAGGCAAGCAGATGGTGGTTGTCATGTTAAAAATCTCAATGAAATTGGGAAAATTAAGTTTAAAGATACTGTGAACAAAGGGAAAAACTTTAAGAGAGTGTACTTTACAATAGAATAATTTTTGGGAAGAGAACACGAATTTACTAGTAAATTATTGCTTCCTTCCGAAATATACTTTAATACTATAATGCTCCCGATAAAAAAATATTGTTTGTTAATTGAAATTTGTAGTTTGTATTTAATTTTTAACGATGCAGGGGACAAGATTCTAGGAGGAGAGGAGGCACTTTAAAGAAATTACTAATTTATCTTTCGATTAGGGACTTGGAAATTACTGAAAACGCTTTTATAGTGCTTATAAATTACTTATTATGGATGGATGATGCGCGAAGATTATGTATTCGATGAAAATTCGGTGTCGTCTCGATTATTTTGTCGAGGGATACCACTCTATTATGTGGGTTCTATGTTTTTTGCGGCAGGTATTGCACTTATTGGTTTAGGCTCTGCCCTTGTTATGATTTTTCAGTTGCATTATGGGTCTGAACCAGAAGAGATCCTCTACACAGTAATCTTTATTGGGGTAGGAATCCCTCTTATATTGATAGGAATAAATTTAATGATGAAGGAAAGAGTGAGGGGGTACCTCATTATCACCGCTAGCGCTTTAATGTCATCAGCGGCGATTTATTTGTTTTCCACTAATTATCTTACAAACTGGTATTATCCGCTTATTAGTTATATCTTGGGACTTTATGTTATTGGTTTTTTGACACTAATGGGAAACGCTTTTGCTAATGTGATTATCTGGATAATAGAACGGAGACTAGAGCCTAGTAGGAAGGAGGAAGAAAAATCTCGATTGTATACGGATGAAGAAATTCAACGGGATATTGAGGAGGCAACGAGGAAGAGCATTGAGGCTGCTGCTTCTGAGTTGCAATTCGAGATAGAGAAGATGCCAGTAGCGAAAAGATTTGGCAAAGCGGTGATGGGAGCCCGTGGACATATTACAAGGGTTCGAGATGATATTGATGAAGCGATTACTTTGAAACAAACCATGCACCCTGGTGCCACTGAGAAATGGGGCTCGATAGGGATTGAAAAAGCATCGAATCAACTTGCAAATACCATAATGCAACGAGAGGAAGAGAAAGGGATAATGGCGAAATTTAAAGAGTACATAGCAAAAAAGTTTTCAAAAGATGCAAAATAAACCTTGGTTATTGGAACTATTAAA
The DNA here is from genome assembly GCA_020343515.1 of Thermoplasmatales archaeon. GTDB lineage: Archaea > Thermoplasmatota > E2 > DHVEG-1 > DHVEG-1 > JAGLML01. The sequence continues at coordinate 1,434,942 of CP070798.1, forward strand.
AAAATGCTGTGAGGGGATTGATTTATCCGAAATCTTTTTATATATGAGAGAGTTTACAAACTATCAGATATTTAGGAGGGTGATGTGGAAATGGCCAAAGGGCTAGATATTGGAACTATGAATATTATTTGTGCAGAAAGAGAAGGTGAAGATATTGTATTTACGCAGCAGAGAAACGCGTTTATGAATCTTGACTCAACGGAACTTACAAAAAATATGTTGGATACATCGCATGTGCTTTATATCGAAGAAGAAAACGGTATCTCTCTACTTGGAGAGGATGCATTTAAATTCGCAACGATTTTTGAGAAGGAAGCACGACGGCCGATGAGTCGAGGGATCATCAGTCCGAAGGAAAAGGAAGCGATTCCAATTATGAAGCTAATCGTAGAGAATGTGTTGGGGATTCCGAAATCTCGCAATGAGGTTTTATACCTTTCAACTCCCGCAGCTCCTATAGATGTAGACTTGGATGTTTTATATCATAAGAAAACAATGGAAGCGCTGACAAAAGCATTGAATTATGATACCCATGTGATCGATGAAGGTCTCGCGGTGATATATTCAGAGCTTTCGAATTATAACTTCACGGGTGTAGGGATAAGTGTCGGTGCCGGTCTTACCAATGTAACACTGGCGTACTTAGGTACTCCTTTGATGTCGTTTAGCATTGCAAGAGGAGGAGATTGGATCGATGAACAAGTCGCTAAATCAACAGGTTTGCCTAAGGAACATGTAACCTCAACCAAGGAGACAAAATCGAAGTTAAGTAAACAGGT
>CP070798.1:1435820-1442262 GCA_020343515.1 Thermoplasmatales archaeon
AAGGGTCTGCAGCCACTAGTTTACCAGTTGTCCGACAGGGCATTGCTGGGCAGCCACGCTGTAAAGGATAAATGCTGAAAGCATCTAAGCATGAAGCCCACCCTGAGACGAGGCATCATAGAACTCGAATAGAAGATTCGTTTAATAGGGCTAGGGTGTACGCATGGAGCTTCGGCGACATGTTCAGCCTGTTAGCTACTAATCGTTCATCTTTTGGCTCAATCGTTAAACAGGTTGCATATTATCATAAACTTAAGGTAACTGTGGTTTGACGGTCAAAGTGGCAGGGAAACACCCGGTCTCATTCCGAACCCGGCAGTTAAGCCTGTCTACGTAATTTTCGGTACTATGGTGCGAGAGCCCATGGGAATATTACCCTCTTTGAGGGCTTGAGCCTCTGGCCTAGGTAGAGAGCCACGGTTGATTCCTTCGGGAGTCGCTGTGGTAAGCTCTACTGCTTGAAAGTCAGAGGCTCTTGGTACGCTGTCAAACCACCTTTACATTTTATCTGCTTTTTTGTGTGAATCGTTTTGAAAAAAATTTGAAAAAAATATTAATAAAATCAATTACTTTTCAATAATATTGAATATCTATTATAAAAATTTGAAGAGGAAAAAACTTATAAAGATAAACTTTATAAATATAATTAAAATAATTGTCGATAAAAGTAAAGGGGGATAGAATTATATGGATAAAAAACTAGCTATTGTAATTATAGTGGGCTGTTTATTAATAATAGTAAACATGGGTCTCGCAGGAGTCCCTTCAGAAGAAACAGCAGAAGGGCTTTTTATGTTCCATTTATATCCTGATGCAGATCAGTCTTATACAACAGAAAAAGATGCATCATCTCATCAAGAGGAGATATCAACAGAGAAAGAAATAAAAGAATCAATCACACACGTCTCTCATGCTGATGCCGGTGGCCCATATTCAGGACAAACAGATGTAGAAATTCAATTTGATGGTTCAAATAGTTATGTTGCTTCCAGTGGAATGATTTCTTATGAGTGGGATTTCGGAGATGGGAACAAGGGCTATAGCAAAAACCCAACCCATTGTTATTCCACACCAGATGTATATTATGCTATATTAACCATTGCAAAAAACAATGGAGAGACCTACCAAGATATTGCTCCAGTCTATATCGACCAAGAAGGTGACCATCTCATACCTTATGGAGGATGCTTCTATGATGGAAAGAAAGATGAACCAATAGTTTTTGATGGATCTCAATCTATTAGCAACGATCCAGATGCGGAGCTTACTGAATGGGTGTGGCATTTTGGCGATGGAGCAATAGAGTATGGTGAGAAAGTAACCCATAGCTACTCTGAAGAGAAGGTCTACCTGGTCACCTTAGAGGTAAAGGATAATAATGGATACAAACGTCAGGATGTCCTCCATGCAGATATAGGCGTTTATTACTCCAGTATTGAGGATTTCTTTATCACTTCTAATACAGAACTAAAATCAGTTCTAGATGTACTTCTTACCAAAATAGGAAGTTTTATTCTATACCCTCTGTTGTCTGTGAAAATCTATACTAATTTTAACGGATATGAGCAGACCATACCGCTTTCCAGTGGCTACATGTTGCCTTTAGCCATTGACGTGAACCACGACGGAGAAGATGATGTAGTTGTAAACAACCTTGGTTTTTTCAAACCAGTTATCAGTAAATCTCCATTTAATGACAAACCATGGTTTGCATTTGAAACAACAATTTCCGATATCGAGAAAATATCTGAAAATATTACCACTGAGGATGATTTTACAGTATGTCTGCAATTTTCTCTGCAGATAATAGAGGATTTCCTTGATTTAAAAGAACCTGTTGTAAGAATTGGATATCATTCAGCAGGTGGTGAAGAAAAACCAGCTATTTTTAGTGCCACCCATATTTTCAGACCCTTTATACTCTACAGACTATTGGGTTCAGGTAGCGTACCAAGGAGCCTAACTACCAACAACTACCAAATGCACAGCGAAGGCACAAGCATGCAAAACGATGCATCAAGATTAGAACTACCATTTATGCAAGTTGGTGAAGCGACTAAACATGTAACAACTACTAAAGAAGGTACCACCAGTTCATCAGTAACACAAGAAGAAAGCAATGAACAACAATATCAACCTGACAACAATGTTGCGAATGGATTGAATATCATTACTGAAAATGGAATAAGGGTGGAATCTTCAGATGTTAATAATTTTTCGCTGCTAATATCTTTTTCAAATGATTTAGACACCGTCCGGACGACACTAAAACTCACCTTTGAATCTTTCGCCACAACCACTCTTATGCACAGAAGAGGAGAAACCTGTCGCGACATAGATTTCCAGGGAACCCATGACGCAGCAGTTACTATTTCTATCACCCGTGAAAACCAACATGGAAGTGCTACATTAGGTATGTTAATAGAACCCATGCAGAGTTTTGGTTTTAAAATTGATATAGAAAAATTAGCAAACAGCGGAAGGCATATCACATTTAACATTGAAAACCCACCTGAAAACCTAGTTTTATTTGCGGAAAGCCAGGATACACAAGATGCCCAAGATTCACTCTATTTCTATCTTAAAAATCTACCATCAGCTATTGATTTTGAATGGCTTCCCTATCTCGCGAATGGCTATATTACATTAACCAAAGAATTTGCAACTGATGAACTTGAAGTTGGTGTATGCGATGATCTAGAAAATCCATACACTAACGTGTATATGACGAACCTCCCTACCAAGACATCTCTTAGTTGGGATATCTCTTCAACGCTTCCAAGAACCATTGAATTAACTAGCGATACTGATGGCCTTACACTAAACGCAGAATTAAAAGATGTTACACAAGAAAATCAAACCATCGACTTCCACGCCACATCATATGAAGATTTCGATATAAAGTTTCTATGGAGTCTACCTGATGGATATTTTGAATTACAGCGTAGTACAAAAAATATTGACTTAGATTTCTCACTTTCACAAGATAATTTACGTTTGGATGTAAATGGCAGTTACGTAGGAGGAGCTGACGATGGTTTTACATTTAATTTCAATGATTTTACACAAGGCTCCATAGAATTTCAAAGTGATAAAAGTTTGGATTTAACTATCGATGCAGAAAATTACGAGACAGAGACTTCACTTTACACCGATCTAGCATTTATTACAGGAGGGGACATAAAACTAGAATGGGATGAATCAATAAATGCAAATGTTAACGGTAATGCATCATTAGGGTTATATGATTTCGTTTTAAGCAGTCCAAACGGCAATATAGATGCAGAGGAAATAACATTAGAGGGGACATGTCATTTTGGTTTAAAAATAGAGCAAAACACGCTACTGCAACTAAGTGGAAGTGGAAAAGTAACCTTTTCACAGTTAGAAGGTGAAATTGGCTATTGGTCTAGTAGTATAAACTCTGCTGATGCTGGAGGGAGTTTTGATATACTCCTTCAACCTAAGAATAAATATTACGAGTTAGATAGTTCTCATTCCTTAGATGTAAGTGGATTTGACATTGAATATGATGGAACAGGTAAAGAGTATGACCTAGATTTTGAAATTGATTCTTTTGCGTTGTATTCTGGAGGAACTACATGGTTTGATTTTAGCACAGATTCTCCTGCATTTAATCTAGATGGTGAAGATGTTATAGACGTAAGTAATCTACATCTAGCAATAGGTAGTGGCAGCTCAAACGTCATCAACTTCACTATTACTGATGCACATATAGATAAAAAAGGTAAGGTCTATGGAGAATGGAACGACGAGTATCTACATATCAATGCAGCAGTTGACTTCAACTGGGATTTAGCAATATCTACTTTGAACTTTGGTGATTGGGAGACCCATGGAAGTATCGAGGGTAGCGCGAGTATCGATGCTGAATGGGAAGCAGGATCAGGGAACATAACGTTTGATATTGGCAAGTCAGGGTTCGCTCATGATCTCGAGATAACACATGACGATTTAACCTTAAATCTTGGGACTTTTAGCCTAGAACCTGGTGACATTACATTGGATTGGCAGCGTGAAGATTCTCCTACCAATGGACATTTCCATATACTAAACGATGGGATCAGTGGAAATCTGACCTTATGTAAAATAATCTATGATAACCCACAGAATCCTTTGGAGCTAGAACTAGGCAATATAACCTTAGAATCTGGAAATATGTATATGACTTGGTCGAGAAAAACAGATCAAAAATTCATCCACATAGACAATGGAATCACCATAGATATGGCCCTTGTAAAAGTTACCTGGAATGATAAAATATTGTCGTTGGAAGATCTTATTTTAAGTCCAGGGGAGTTCAACTTCACCTGGAATACTGTCGATAAACAAATAACTATAAACAACGGTATAGAAGATTTGGGACCAAGTCTATCCTACGAAGATGAAAATCTGAAGCTATCGGTATCACTTATCAACTTGCAGGATGATTATTCAAAAACGATGACGCTCAAATGGTATGAAGATGAAGATGGCAACGCATCTGGACTATATTTAGATACAGACGGGGTCAACATGATTGATTGGATTGAATTTGAATTTATTAAATATGACCCCTTAGGAGATACTGGAAGAAGAATAGCCTTAGGTGGGTTGCAGGCAAATAACTTTAAAATATGGAAAAATTCCAACAATAATCTCGGAGTGAATGGAAGATTATACATTTGTAACCATCTTACCTATTCTAAGCTAGTAAATGGCGATTGGAAAGACCTTGAAATACAATGGGACCTTGACCTTGATGGCATTGGAAATATTGAATTTAACGCTGACAGTGAATTTAATATAAAATTAGAAATCTCCTCAATGTTTTCAGGTATAAATATTAACACAACCTTTAATTTACCAAACCACCTGAACATTAGCTGGGATGTTGATTTCGATGGTGAAGGCTATGTGGGCCTTGATACAAATAACGAATCGATTTTTGAAATAGACTTTAGAATATACAAGGATACCCAACAATATCATCCAAAATGGGGATTATATCTACACTGCACCAGCGTAGCTGCTGAAGACTATTTGATCTCATGGAACTTTTCAAAACCGCCCGGACAATGGATGTTAATCAAAACCGGATACATTGAGCCGGGCTCAATCGATGATTGGCATTTAGCATGGAACGGAAAGTGGTATAATATAATGGCGGGGGGTACACCAGTATAGTTAAAAAATCAAAATAAACTATTTTTTCCTTTTATTTTTATATAAACTAATATTTCCAAATGTAAAGATTTATTAATAATAAAGGAGTTACATTTGTACTTGCTAGAGAGTCGCATTTATACACCCAACTATCTACACACGATATTGATTTGTTACGAATGTAACAAAACTTATATATTGAAAATGATCATTCCCAACACTAGATTGACCAGAACCTATTTGGTAAGTTGTGCATTTAAATGAGTCAAAATGGGTGAATTTGAGTGCAGAAAATGGAAGTTTAGGCGCAGAATAAAAAAGTATTTAAATAGAACCCGAATAATTGTGTTTAACGTTAACATTTAACAAACAACAGAAATGAAATTATTTAAACAAAAATAGTAATTAATGCAGGGTGGCAAATTATCAATGATAGTTTCAAAAGAGAAAAAATCTTCTGTGGGAAAAGGAAAGAATGTTTTTATATATTCAATTGCATGTGAAAGAAGAAATATTGATGCTCAAAAAATTTATTCATACCTTTCTGAAAATGATTTTAATATAGTAGATGATATTAAAGAAGCGGATTATATAATTTTAATGACCTGTGGTTTTGTCAAAAGTATATCTGACAGATCATTGGAATTGATAAAGAAATTCAAAGAATATGATTCAGAATTGATCGTTGCTGGTTGCCTTCCAGATATTCTTAAAGAGAAATTTGATAGTGTATTCGATGGAAAAATAATACCTACAAAAGACATGAATAGAATTGATGAGATATTTAGTGCCGGACCTGTAAAATTCGGAGATTTAGAAGATGAACATTTTATGTGGCAGAATTTCAACAAGAGAACTTATATCGGAATCGTTAAAAGAGTTTCTAGGAAAATTAAATTCGTCAGAAGAATCAATACGTATTTTGTAAATAATATTTTAAAGAAAATATTTGGTAAAATGTTCTATAAAACTTTTCCATTTAATAGGTTGATTGCTGAATATGGCACATATCTTATCTCAATTTGTAGAGGTTGCATCCATAACTGTACTTATTGTGCCATCAGAAAAGCAGTTGGACCTTTGAAAAGTAAGCCTCCAAATCAATGTGTTCAGGAATTTAAACTCGGATTGAAGGAAGGTTATAAAAATTTTGTTTTAGAAGCTGATGATGTAGGTCCTTATGGATTGGATATAAAAAGTAGTCTTCCAGAGCTATTAGATAAGATAACAAATATCGATGGAGATTACTCATTGGAATTAAAAAACACACATCCTA
>CP070798.1:1442362-1448791 GCA_020343515.1 Thermoplasmatales archaeon
CTCAACATCATAAATATCTTTGGCCTTGGCCCTGATCTCGTAGTCACCTTCTAAGGTCCACGTGTGAGTGGCGGTTGCTTCTTCACCTGAGTTATAAGGTCCAAACCACTCACTATGAGTGTCATCTCCCCATTCGACATAATAGTATACGTCGTCTCCCTCCGGATCTGTTGTAACAAAAGTAAACTCATATTCCTCTTCTTCTATTCCAGTTTTTGGACCGGTAATTGAGGGCGGATGGGGCGGTTCGCTTGGTACCACTGCTTGTGCAAGTGCGGCGAGAGTGCCTATCATCAACCTTGAACTCTTGGTTGTATAGGTTATATTCATGTTTTCGATTGTGTCTTGTGAAGAATGGTAGTAATCATTGAAATTGTATTCATGGTAGAATATAGAATCATAGCCCCATTGCCAGAACGAATAATGATCACTTCCCCCTGATGACCCGCTTGGAATTATATTAAGCTCAATATACTCGTCGTAGAGTTCACTAATCTCCTCCGTAAATAAGGTGAGCCAATGTGATTCGGTGTTTTCATAGATCTTGATATTATTACCATCATATGTGGATATTGCAAAGCCGATCATATCTCCATTAAGGACTCCGATGATGTTATCACCGTTTTGAGATGCTTCTCTTGCGTACTCATAGCTACCAAGAAGCCCTTGTTCCTCTCCAGAGAATGCGACAAACCTGACAGTATGGTTTACAGCATATTTACTAAAGATATCAGCTGCTACTAGAACAGCAGCAGTACCCGAGCCATCATCATCTGCACCAGGGCTACCAGATACTGTATCATAATGTGCACATATTATGTAGATCTCGTCACTGGTTTCGTTTTCCCCAACTAATGTACCTTCGATGTTACTACTGGAATAACCTCCATAAGTCCAGTTATGGTATTGAGCCTCGAGCCCCATCGCTTTGAATTGAGTATAGATGTATTCCCCAGCTTGTTGACATGAGGGCGTTCCCGTTCGTCGTGGGCCAAAGCTAACGATGTCTTCCAAATATCCAAGATACAATGATTCGTTCAATTGTAGGAGAATATCGACGATTAAATCATTTTGAGATTTTACACTAAATTCATGATGATGAGGCTGTCGTTTCGGGATGTGAAAGTTTTGAAACATTGGTGGATTTTCAATAATTTCCCCGGGGAACGGGAGATATGGAGGATCACCTGACGGAACATCTGGATCTTGATTATCGTCTACGATACCATATGTAAACGAATCATCGTAATCAGCTCTCATAGGATTTCCTCGTGGAATTGCACAACTATTCGATGGTATAAGGGCTAAAAGCAGCAGCATTATTATGGTTATACTAATCGCATGTTTTTTCTTCATATTTATCCCTAATTTGAATATATTATGGTCTTACTAGTATTTAAACATTATATTGTGGGAAAAAACATCTCTATGCCTTTGGGCATCGTAATTTATTAAAAAAATAATATTTTTTTATCATTAACCTACTATTTTCATCCGCCTACCTTTTTTAAAAAATCTCCTAGATTGTTGAGGATGTTAACATGGTAGTGAAAATTGGTCGTTTTGACCGTGTTTAAAAATAGAAAAAATAAAAGAAAAACATTATAGTTGTCTTAGATTCCACCTGGTTTAACATTGATAAAGAATAACAGGATAAACCCATTTTGTTGTCTTGAATCTGAAACTCCATCTGGTATTTCAGCTGTAACTGTTACCTTTGTCGCTCCGAACCCAAGTATTAAATTTGAATTTACTGTTTTTTCTCCGCCTGCAGAAATGGTTTCTATGCCAGATGTTTCTTTGCCGATAAATGCGCCGCCCTTGAGTGTGATCTTCCAGTTTACATCCGTTGCTTCTACGCCACCTGTGTTTTTAATTACCGAACTTACTTTGAATAATCCGCCTTTGATAGATTGAATATCCAGCATTGGTCCTTCATCAATGTTAATTGTTAAGGGCTTTGACCATTCACTGCTTATTCCATAGATGTCCTGGGCCTTCGCTCTTATTTCATAGGTTCCAGGGCTAGACCATGTGTGGCTAACGATTACTTCTTCACCTGAAGCATAAGATCCAGTCCAGCCGCTATGGCTGCCATCACCCCATTCAATATAGTACTTGACATCGTCATAATCTGGATCAGTTGTAACAACGGTAAAATCATACTCCACCCATGTTATCCCATTTGTTGGACCTGACATATTAGGGGCATTAGGAGCGTTTGAACTCAGTTTATTAAGTGAAGCAAGGGTCGCTAAAATTAACTTAGAACACTTGGTGGCATAGGTTATATTCAAATTCTCAATAGTATCTTGAGGAGTATGATAGTAATAATTAAACTCATATTCATGGTAAAATACGCCATCATAGCCATACTCCCAGAAATACAACTGGTCACTCGGTGATTCACCGAGTGGAATGACATCAAGAAAAATATAATCATAGTATTCTTCACTAACATTTATGGTAAAATCACTTATCCATTTAGACGCCTCATTTTTATAGACCTTAATCTTGCTACCATGAGTTGAAGTGATCGCGAATCCTATCATATCTACATTTAATACAGCAACGATATTATCGCCATTCTCATATGCCTCTCTCGCGTACTCATGGCTGCCTAACATCCATTGTTCTTCCCCTGAAAATGCTACAAAACGTATTGTATGATCAAAGGCATACTGTTGCAAAATATAAGCGGCGGACAAGACCGTGGCGACGCCAGATGCATCATCATCTGCTCCTGGACAGTTGGCTACAGTATCATAATGTCCACAGATAATATATATCGCATCACTCGTTGTATTAGTACCATGTAATGTCGCTTCTACATTCCTATCCTGGTAACCACCATAATTCCAGTTATGAAACCGTACCTCAAGACCCATACCTTCCAACTCATTATAGATATAATCCCCTGCATCGTGACATGCACTAGACCCGGTCACACGTGGCCCAAAAGCAGTTATATTCTCTAAGTATCCTAAATACATTGTCTCATCTAACTGTTCAATAACCTCGATAATAAAATCATTAGTAGTTTCAAACGTTACATCATTTTGAAAAATAGGATAAAAATCATAATCAAGGGACACACGAGGATTTGACTCAATGGCATCATCAACATTAACAGCACTTGTAAATGGTAAAGCTATAGTCATCAACAGTCCGCAGACGCAAATCCCAACGATTTTGTTTTTCATACTTTTTCACCTTTATAAAAATCTATATTAAGAAATAATATAATACAATATAAATATAGCGATAGTCATTTGAAATATTTTTCATACAAAAATATCGTTTTTTACTCTTATATCACTTGACAAATCTATACGCTATCATTGAGAAAAAATATGTGCTGAAAATATCCATTAAACCGAGTTCCAAAACTTTTTCCTTGCGAATCATTTGTGAAAAATTATGAAGGGAATAAAACTCCCTTTTTATTTTACGCACTCCATGGAGGAGTTCTTCAGAAGACATGCCCTTTGGTTTAATCACTACCTCATCCCAACGATACTTCGACCAATCCTTTGAAAAAATCCTTCCTTCTTTATCCAATCTATCATGGAGAGGTGTACCTGGATAAGGTGTTAATATACTAAAATTTGCTGCTATTAATCCCAAATCATTTACTGCTTTTAATGTTGAATCAAAAACATCTGGAGTATCATAGTCCATACCAAACATAAATAAACCATATATATCCATTCCGTAATCTCTTATCTTTTTTACAGCTGGAGCATACTCTTCAACTCTATTTGTTTGTTTTTTTAACAGGTCCATGTTTTGTTGAGAAAAGGATTCAAAACCAATATACCATCTAGTACAACCTGCTTCACTTGCAAGTTTTAGTAATTCTTCATCTTTATTCAATGCACCTACATTTCCATTACATGTAAATTTTTTATTCAATCCTTTCATCTCTCTGAAGAGAGATTTTGAGTATGTTGGATGTAAGGTAAGGGAGGGATCATAAAAATGAAAATGTTTCTGCGATATGGTTTTAATTTCGTCAATCACATTTTCAACAGGTCTTTTACGAACAATATTTCTAAATTTTAGATTTGAAATTGCACAGAATTCACAGCGATTTGGACATCCCCTTGACGCCTGAACGGCTGCATAAAAGTAGTTACCTCTTGTCTGGTCTCTTTTGGCAGGAGGGATATCATTTTGATCTATTGGCCGGTCAGGTAAATAAAAAGGTCTTAGCCCATTATTTTCAACATCTTTTAATAGCTGTAGCCAGGTATATTCAGCCTCACCCAGTAACACGCTATCGGCATGTTGTTTTGCCTCATCAGGTATAGCAGTTGGATGATATCCACCAAGCACGACTTTTACACCCATTTTTCTAAAAGCATCAGCGATTTCATATGCACGGTTTATATAAGGAGTGAAAGCCGTTATTCCAACAAGGTCATAATTTCCATCATAATTGATTTTTTGACCTATTCTTTCATCAATAACTTTTACATCGTGATCATTGGGTGTAATTGCATATAATTGTTCTAATGTAAGTGGTGGTGCATAGAATTTATTAATTGCTCTGTCTATTGAACGCTTCCACCAACTTTTCTGCATTTCGGATAGGCGTGGTTGAATGAAAAGAATATTCATGTTATCATATTTTTTAATTTTATGCAAATATAATATTTAGACTCTATAACCAATTGTATTTAAAGATATTGTGGTACGTTGAAATCATACGATACTTTTTATACCATTTGGCAAAAGCTTTCTCCGAATGCTTTAAATTCCCTTTATCTATACATTGCTTCAACATATGGGTGATTTTCATGACAACACGTGTTTACAACTTTTATCCAGGTCCAGCAACCTTACCACTTCCAGCTTTGAAGAAAGCACAGAAGGATCTCTTGGATTTCAATGGCACAGGAATGTCTGTTATGGAGCTTTCTCACAGGTCTAAAGAATATGCCAAGATACATTTAGAGGCGAAATCGCTTGTTAGGGAACTAATGGGTGTGCCAGATGATTACAAAGTATTATGGCTCCAGGGTGGCGCCTCTACACAGTTCTATATGGTCCCACTGAACCTACAGAAAAATGGAAAATCAATGGAGTATGTAAACACTGGCACATGGTCAAAAAAAGCTATCAAAGAAGCGAAGTTTTATGGTGAGGTTATGGTAGTTGCTAGCTCTGAAGATGAAAATTTTTCATATATTCCCAAAGACATTAAGTTTAGTGACGACGCAGCGTTTGCCCATATTACAGGAAACAATACAATCTATGGAACTGAGTACCATGAATGGCCCAAGGTACCGGGTAATGACCCTCTTGCCTGTGATATGTCCTCAAACATTATGGACAAGGTTATTGACACAAAAAAGTTTGGCGTTATATACGCTGGCGCTCAAAAAAATATTGGACCAGCTGGTGTTACCCTGGTAATCGTTAGAGAAGATCTTTTGGACAGAGTGCCAGAAAACACGCCAACCATGCAGAAATGGAAGACCCATGTCGAGAAGGACTCCCTGTTCAACACGGGCCCATGCTGGGCTATTTATATGTGTAAACTCTCCTTTGAACATCTGAAAGATTTGGGCGGTATCCCCGCCATTGAAAAGATCAACAGGAATAAGGCCAAGATATTGTACGATATTATCGATAAATCTAATGGCTTTTATAGAGGACATGCAAAGCCCGATTCAAGATCCTTAATGAATGTAACCTTTAACCTACCGACTCCTGAACTAGAGGAGTGGTGTTTTAAAGAAGCATCAGCTAAGGGACTAATAGGGCTAAAAGGCCACAGATCTGTAGGCGGCATGAGAGCTTCCATCTATAATGCCATGCCCATCGAGGGCGTGCAAGTGCTTGCTGAATTTCTGAAAGAATTTCAAGAAAAAAATCAGTAAATAACGATTCAAAATAAGGGATTCTTAACCTTTTATTTTAGTTATAATAAAACCTGATCCCTAAAAATGAATATAAAAATATATACATAGATGGTTCTGTCGCATATTCGGGAGCTAACAATCGTTTGTCGCATTCGGGTGTTATTCTGAGGTACAATTATTACAATATTAATAATTTTGGATAAAAAACTAAATAATAGAACATCTATGAGAATATGAGGGAAAGAATGAATAAAAAGATACTAATAGGTAGTATCATAGCAGTTGCCGTCCTTATCGGCGTATCATTTACCTCTGTAGTAGGGTATAGTAATGTTAAATCTAACTCTATTGAGACATCACCGCTGTTTACGGTTAGAACCAAGAGGGCGATAGATGAAGAAAGCAGAGATTTGATTTATGATTATGTTGGGAAAGGAGAGGAAATCATTATACCACTTCCAAAACGAAAAGATAGAGCAGTATTACAGCAAAAGTTTATAGATATAATTAATAGCATGGATGATACAACCTTCAATAGATTCCTAAATATCGTAATCAA
>CP070798.1:1448891-1455293 GCA_020343515.1 Thermoplasmatales archaeon
GTGCTGGAATTATTTTAAAAGTTTCATCAAATTCTACTAGACAGTTGAATATATTGGAATTTATATTAAATGTCTGATCATTTAGAAAATCTATCCAAGGATAAAAACCATTAAATCTATCAATACCAAATGCGATAGCAAGCACATACTCCTCTGTTTTATCTTCACCATTATTTGTGTTAGTGTCAATACAACCTGAAATTCCGGTTACAATTATAGTACATAAAATTAAAGCCAGGATCTTCTTGACATTTTTCTCATATTTCATCCTACAACCTTCTAACATATTAAACTGCGTTACCAGTTAACTAGTCAATAACGGTATAAAATACTTATGTTTTCAAAGGTGAAGCTCTTCTAAACCCTATAGAACCGCTATTTAGTCCGATCTAACCCCGAATCGAGAACGGCTAAGGTTATTCACTAGGCAGTTTTTAATTGCGGTTAGAACGAATGAAGACTAGTTATTTCACTAGATGATTTTTGTATATAATAAATTATTTAAGATTTAAATTAGGGATTTGTACAAATATCTTAGGCAAACTCTAATCTACTTATTGATATATTGACCATCATTGGAGGAAAAATATGAAGAGAATAATACCAATTGTATTAATAGGAATATTAGTTCTTAGTGGAACTGGAGTTAACGCCGTATCTAAAACAGAATCGTCTTTGCGGCAACTATCTAAATTTGATAAATATGACATGGTAATTATTGCACCTGAAAAGTTTTCATCTGCAATTCAACCATTGATTGATCATAAAAACAGCTACGATATTCAAACAATTTTGAAAACGACTAGAGAAATCTATTCGGAATATGAAGGTCGTGATGAAGCTGAGCAAGTTAAATATTTTATTAAAGATGCTGTTGAAACCTATAATATTTCATATGTTCTGTTAATAGGTGGCAGAAAGTATCAGTTATTTAAATGGCATGTGCCAGTTCGTTATTCAAATGTTGATGATGGATTTATGGATAAGCAAATTCTAACAGATTTGTATTTTGCAGATATTTACAATGAGGATTTTGAATTTGAAGATTGGGATAGTAATGGGAATGGAATTTTTTCAGAATGGGTTGGTGATAATCCAATAGATACTATGGATCTTATACCGGATGTGTGCCTTGGAAGGCTTCCCTGCCGAAATAAACAAGAAGTCATTGATATAGTTCAGAAAATTATTCACTATGAGAATAGTGCATTTAATCAATCTTGGTTCAATAATATACTCCTGGTTGGAGGGGATACGAATCCTGGTGTTGGTGATCCTTTTCCCTATGAAGGTGAAGTAGATTGTGAATGGATCTTGCAATATCTTTCTGATTTTTCTCCTACAAGATTATATGTTTCAGATGGAAACCTTACCGGACCTGATGATTTCATATCAGCATTTAATAATGGTTTTGGCTTTGTTTTATATCATGGACATGGCTTGCAGAATGAATTAAAAACCTTTAAACCAGATAGTCAAGAGACAATCCAAGTTTTTCATAATAATTATGTATCGGATTTAACCAACGTTAACATGTTCCCTGTTACAGTTGTTGGATGTTGTTTGACAACAAATTTTGATGTTGGTATATTTGATTTTTTAAGGATTTTTAAGAATTTAGGAAAATATCATAGATTTTTTGATTTTAAATATAGTTGTGTGTCAAGATGTATCGGATGGAATATGGTTAAAAAATCTGATGGTGGTTCTATTGCACATATTGGGAGTAGTTCAACAGCTTGGGGTGAAACAGGCGATGATAATAATGATACAATTCCTGATGGAGTGCAAACAGGGTATACTTCTGGTTTATGTACTGAGTTTTTCCGTATTTATGGTGAAGATGAAAAAAGTATACTTGGTGAGATTTATGCTGATGCATTAAGTAGTGTAATATTAAATCATTCTGGACGAAGTGATAGACTTCAATGTAAATGTATCCAGGAATTTCAGTTGATTGGTGATCCAAGCCTTAAGGTTGGAGGATATCCAACCATTTAATGTGGGATAAAAATATGAAGAAAATTTTACCATTATTAGTAGTAGGAATATTAATTCTTAGTGGACTTGGAGCAGGTTTTGCAATTGGTAAAAAAACAGAACAAGAAATCCAACAATCACGCCATAATATTCAGGTATTAAATAATGGCGGATTTGAGATCGAAGCGAAATACACCTATATTAGAAGCTACCGAGGCGGTGGAGGAATATTTATAATCTATTTGACTCCTAAAAATGATTTTTCTGGCTTTGTTTTTTTATGGATTAAGGGCAATCCTAATTTAAATACACGATTAGATAGGAGAATCCTGAATAAGGATTCAAGGGTGGCGGAGATCATGGTCTGTCCTAATGAATCCACTGAAATTAAAACTCATCAAATTGTACTTATTGCCATTCATTTCAAGATGCCAATCCTTACAGCAATCTTTCACTTTATTAGCAATATTTTACCTGCGAGATTACAATTCTCAACTAGTAGTTTGTATGATTATCTTTATGTTAGTTCCTTAGCTACGTCTCTGTTTGAAGTCAGGAAACTTGTGCTTGAACTTGAGATGTTCAATTGGTCATCGGATAACTTACCTGATGCATTAGTAAAAAAAGATGGGGTTATCAAATGGCTTGAATCAAAGCATCCTGAATTCGGTACCTTCTCAGATAAGGAATCGTTTGCTTATGTTACATATCCTGGAATTCTCGTTGTTGAACACTGGACATTCTTATATGAAGAATGGGAGGTGAGAATCTGCTATCACGTTATGATTCCACCACACGATTGGTCTAAAATACGTTTACGTAAGCGTGGTGAAGTTCAACCAATATTTGCAGCAATGCGTGAATCAGATGGCACCACATATGAGATACCTTTATCTGAATATCCAACACACTATGGATATTAAGGTCCTGGGTCCTATATATAATAATGGATGGAAAATATGAAGAAAATTGTAATTAGAAAAGGAATAATTATAGGAATCATAGTTGTATTTATTATCGCAAGTTTTGTATCTAATATAAGTGGAGATATCAGAGAAGTAAGTGATGCATCTTCAAATTTTGAATGGCATAGGACCTTTTTGGGCGGTGGTCCACAAGAGGAATGGAATAAAACTTTTGGAGGCTCATCTGTAGATTGGGGTTGGTCAGTTCAGCAGACTGCTGATGGTGGATATATCTTAACAGGTGAGACTGGTTCTTATGGTTCAGGTGGTTTTGACGCGTGGTTGGTTAAGACAGATGCAGATGGAAACGAACAGTGGAACAAGACATTTGGAGGGCCCGCTAAGGACGGTGGCAGGTCCATTCAACAGACAACTGACGGAGGCTATGTTATTGGAGGATATGCAGACTCTTACGGATACCCGGTGCATGATGTCTGGTTGGTGAAGACTGATAGCAATGGAGATGAAGAGTGGAATAAAACCTTCGGAGGCCCATATTCGGACGGGGCATTTTCAGTCTGGCAGACCAATGATAAGGGATATCTAGCTGCTGGGTATTCTGATTCTTATGGGCCGGGAGGTCATGATGTCTGGTTGGTGAAGACTGATAGCAATGGAGATGAAGAGTGGAATAAGACATTTGGTACTTCATCTTGGGATACAGGCTACTCAGTAAAACAGGTCAACGATGGTGGTTACATACTAATAGGTGCAACAAAATCGTATGGAGCTGGAGGCCAAGATGTCTGGTTGATAAAGACTGATACCAATGGAGTTGAAAAATGGAATAAGACATATGGAGGATCAGCTAATGATTGGGGATCATCCGTCTGTCAAACTGTTGATGGAGGATACATTCTTACAGGTGATACCCGCTCATATGGACCAGGTGGTTATGATATATGGTTAATAAAAACAGATACCGATGGAAATGAACAGTGGAACAAGATATATGGTGAATCGTCATCTGATGATACTGGATATTCCATCCAGCAGACAACTGACGGAGGATATATTGTAGCAGGGACAAAAACCTCGTTTCAAACTGATCTTACCGATATTTGGTTGATAAAAACAGATATCAATGGAAATATGCAATGGAATATGACCATCGGTGGTGAAGATGATGATTGGGGTTATTCAGTGGATCAAACAAAGGATGGAGCATATGTGGTAACGGGATTTACAACTTCTTATGGATCTGGAAGTTTGGATTTTTGGTTGATTAAAGTGGCAGGTGAAAATCAGCCACCCGTGTCCCCGATTATAGAAGGTCCAACACGTGGCAAAGTAGGAGTAAAATACGAATATAACTTCTCACTATCTGATCCTGAAGATGATTTGATGCATTTAAAGATTGATTGGGGAGGAGGTAACATCACCGGATGGCTTGGACCATATCAATCGGGACAAGTAATTAAGATTAATCATACATGGTTTGTAGTAGGAGATTATGATATTAAAGCAAAAGCAAAGGATATTTATGGTGCTGAGAGTGAATGGTCGGATATATTAATCGTGACAATCGTGGAAGGTAATCCTCCAAATATGCCTGATATGAGAGGTCCTACAAATGGAAAACCTGGAATGAGATATGAATATTCATTAGTCTCAGAAGACCCTGATGGAGACGATATTTACTACTATATTGACTGGGGAGATGACAACGCAGAAGAATGGATTGGTCCTTATTGCTCAGGTAAAGAGATAACCCTTAATCACACGTGGAGTAAGAAAGGAAAATATACTATTAAAGCAAAAGCAAAAGATCCATTAGATTTTGAGAGCGATTGGTCAATACTCGAAGTAACTATGCCGAAAAACAAACCCTTCAATTTGAACTTCAACCTGCTTGGTTGGCTGTTTGATCGGCTTCCACATGTGTTCCCGATACTAAGACACTTACTGGAACTATAAATCTATACTAAATACCTTCTCTTCTTTTTTTCGCAAACAAATATCGATTTGGCGATTCCCAAAAAATATCTATTTTTTAACAGATATAAAACGTATTATTGTGGTGTCATTTAGGCGCTTGAACTTCGACATCTTCTTTAGGAGATAAAATCAGTTTATAAGCCTCTTTTTTATAATACAGATTTATTTGACTTAATTGAAGGAAATTAGAAAAACTTAAGCATTATAGCTTAGGAATGAAATAGGTAGATTCTGTACGTAACACCTATTATATTAAGATAATTAATTATTTTGTTCAAATTTTTAATAAAAAGTATTATTTTCATAAGAATATTTACTAATAGAGGTGGAAAAAATATGAAAAAAATAATTGTTCCGTGTATATGTTTGATGCTGGTGATGACAATAACACCTCTTGTGACATCTGAGGAAATAGAAAATGAATTTGAAAAAAAAGATTTTAAATTCGACGTATTTCATTCAATACGTTTTGTAAGAAAAAATGGAAAAATACTAACGGCTATATTTCAATCTTGGAACCCTCTATGGCAGATATTTTTAAAGCATCTTGATATTGTCTCATTTTCAATATTTGAAGATACTAATGATCAAGAATTTTTACATGCAAAAATGAAAATTAGAGATTTTCGATATTCTGAAAGACGAACTTGTTATGCAATCTATTGGACGCATGATGGTACACGTTATTTTGTAGGAACAAATACTCATACAGAGGGAGAAAACGTTAGTTCAACAGCTGGATATTTTGGCGAAGATAACACAGCACATAGTACTCCAGTAAATGGTGAAATCAACGAAGAAGGCAGCACATTAACATGGGTTATTCCAAAGGATATTATTGGCAATCCCGAAGCTGGAGACCAATTAGTAGAAATACATGCAAATACTTACTTAATATATCAAAAAGATTGTGAAGCACGAATTAAGCTATATCTGGCTAACGATAGAGCAAATCCACCAAGAAATGAATGCTATACTTATGTAATACAATACTGAACAAAATAAAAGGAAAAAATTCCTTTTTTCTTATTTTTTATTGCAAAAAATCTGACAAATATAAAAAATTATTTTACTATACTGATTATGTGATTAAACGTTTACTAGAATACTACAAATAACCCTCTAAGCATTTTCTTTTTTTAATTCCTTAAAATAATCCCTGCCAATTTTTGTTTTTTACCCAGAAGAATCCATGGTAGCGTACAACATTTTTACAAAATATTTATATAGGAGTAATCAGATGTAATATCCGTGCTATAGTTTGGCACACACATGGAGGTATAAAAACATGAGACAGAAACTGTTTGGAATTATTATTTGTATGCTGTTATTTATGACTGTTTTACCTTTATCGGGAACCGTAATAGTAGAAAAAAATGCTATACCCCCTCCTTATGACGGTAGCTTGTCGGGTTATGTCAACGATACCTTCATGAATCCAATAGAGGGAGCATTGGTAGGGGTATATTTCCATGAGGCATACAGAGAGAATTATACGGATTCTTATGGATATTATCAC
>CP070798.1:1455393-1461772 GCA_020343515.1 Thermoplasmatales archaeon
GCATAAACTCTAAAAATAGGTTCAGTACCAGAAGGACGCATTAAAATCCATCCCTCCTTTACAAAAAGCTTAACGCCGTCGGTCTCATCAATTTTTACAACATCTTTTTTACCTCTCACCCATTCAATCACTGCTCTCAAGGCCCTCTCTTTTTTTTCATTTGGACATGCAAGCTTTGTCTTATAGACCTCGTATCTTGGAATCTCTGCTATTAATTCTGATAAAGGCCTTTTTTCTTTTGCAAGTATTTCAAGTATCTTTGCAAGAGACATTGTCGAATCACGACAGTATTGTAATTCAGGGAAAATAAGGCCACCGTTTTCCTCCCCACCAAAAACTGCCTTCTTCTCTTTCATGACCCTTGCTACAGTAGGCGACCCAACTCGTGTGTATATAACCTCACCACCACTCTCCCTTATGGTATCCTCAAAACATGTTGATGTTGTCACAGGTGTAACCGATATACCTCCCTTCCTGTCTTTAGTTATATATTTTCCAGCAAGACTTAGTGTTTTATCACCCCATATGTACCTTCCATTTTCATCTATAAATATCGCTCGATCAGCATCGCCATCCTGTGCTATACCAAAAGAGACATCTGATTCCTTCACTCTTTCCATAAGTTCTCCAAGATTTTCAGGAACTGGCTCTGAGTTGCGTCCTGGAAATGTGCCATCAGGTTCACAAAAAAGGGTAATAACTCTGCAGCCCAGTTTTTCAAGAAGAATAGGCGTTACTACACTGCCTGCCCCATGTCCACAATCAAGTGCTACATGAAAATGTTTTTTTCTAATGAGATCAACGTCAACTGTTGATAAAATACCGTCTATGTAGAAATTAATTGAGCCATCCCATGTTGAATGTTTTCCAACATTTTTCCAATCTGCCAGTGAAAAGGTTTTTTCGAAGTAGATCTTCTCTATTGCCTCTTCTACATCCATATAAAACTCTGTTCCATCGCTGGCAACCCCTTTGATTCCGTTAAACTGAGGTGGATTATGAGAGGCTGTTATGATAACACCAGAATCAAAATCCTTTTCTTTAACAGTATACTGCAGCGCAGGTGTTGAGACTAAACCTACATCGACAACATCACATCCTGTTGATAGTATTCCGGATGTAACGGCAGCAGTTAACATATCATTTGATAACCGTGCATCTCCACCTATAACAATTTTTGGTCTTGCAATGGTCTTTTTAAAATACGTACCCCATGCCTTTCCGATTCCGAGGGCAAGCTCGCAGTTCATGTCCTTGTTAACAACGCCTCTTATGCCGTTTGTCCCAAATAATTTTCTCATTTTAAACAACCTTTACTTACCTTTCACGTTTTCTATGACTTCAGTGACCCGCTCCATAAACTGTGTTGTTAATTGACGCAATACATTCTCATCATTTGCTTCCACAGTTAAACGTATTATTGGGCTTGTGTTGGACGGGCGAATAAGCACCCATCCATCGTTAAGTTCTACTCTCACACCATCCATTGTATTAACATTTTCAAACTCCCTGGAAAATTCAGTCTTCAATCTTTCTACCACCTCAAATTTTATCAAATCAGAACAATCTATTTCTTCTTTTCTTATTGGATATGTTGGTATCTCTGCAGCCAGCTCTCCAAGAGTTTTTTCAGTATTGTCAAGCACCTCTGCCATCTTTAATGGGACCACGATAGCATCGTCAAACAGGAAATACTCGGGCAGTATTAAATGTCCAGAAGACTCTATACCAAGAGGAGATTTTTCTCGCTTAGCCTCTAAAGTCAAAAATGTATGACCCACTTTTATCTGTTTGAGTTTGAATCCAAGTGGCTCAAGCTGTTCTTTTATTGCTTTAGAACACTCAACGTTGACTATTATGGTTCCCTTCTTTTCAGTAAAACCATATTTACCTAAGATGATTCCAGTTTCATCTGCTGACAATATTTTACCATGGTTATCAACTATGACTGCCCTATCTCCGTCTCCATCAAAAGCCACACCAAAATCACAGTTATTGTTCTTTACTGTTTCAACAAGAGTAGTAAGGTTTTTTGGTTTCGGATCAGAGGGCCTATCTGAAAAAAGCGGATCAGGTTCACAAAAAACATGCATGGTATCTAACCCTATAATATCAAAAATTTCTGGAGCAGAGAGTGTCATACTGGCTCCCCCACAATCCAATGCTACTCTCAGTTTTTTCTTAAAAGTAAATCTTGATTTTAAGAAGTTTTTGTAACTTGCTTTTGAGTCTATAGACTTTACAACTCCCACTTCGTCCCAACCAACAACATCAAAGCTATGGCTAAGTGTGATATCACGTATTTGCATTAATTCCTCCTCTGGGAGTCCTACTCCATCCCCATAGTAAAATTTGATGCCGTTCCATTCTGGTGGAAGGTGACTAGCAGTTACAAACGCTATGAGATCCTGCTTTAATTCCCATCCTTTGAATAGCGTTTGTCCAAAAGCAGTAGTTCCAGTATAAACTATATTTACGCCAGATGCTGATACGCCTGAAATGAATGAATGCACCAATGGAGGACTAGACGCCCGAATGTCATTACCAACAGCTATATGCCTACCACCAATAACCTTTTTTACATAACATCCTGCAGCTAGTCCTATCCTATGAAATAAATCAGGCGAGATATCTTTATTGTATACTCCTCTGATGTCGTAAGCTCTAAAAATATGTTCAGGAGCATCAATTTTCATTACACGGCAATTGTTGGTCTCTTATAAAAATCTGATTGCTTATGCTCTGAACCATGTTAAATTCATGAGAGATTATTCCCCAATCACATTTCCTATTTGTTTTTTTGGATATCCTTTAGGGACGGGTTGATCCCAAACAATTATATTATCTAAAACTGTTTTTTCAATAATAGGTTCATTATCGCCTACAACCGTATTTTTAAGATTTGAATGATTGCCAATTTTACAATTTTCTCCAATTACACAATTATTCAATGCAACGCTTTTACCAATTTGTGCACTATCAAAAACAACCGATGATTCTACATCTGAATTATTTCCAATAAAAACGTTATCTCCAATGCAAGAATTAGTTAACTTTCCATTATTTTCACAATTATTACCTTGAACGTAATCTAGATTTTGATTTTTCATAAGGAGTTTGTGAACAGCGATATAACTCTGTATTCTACCTACATCTATCCAATATCCTTTAAACTCAAAACCGAAAAATTTTCCAGTATCCGCAATGATTCGAGGGAATATCTCTTTCTCCATAGAAACTAAACGACCAGTCACTATATAGTCCAACACCTTGAGTTCCAAAAAATAGGCGCCTGCATTTATAAGATCTGACGGAGCATCTTCAGATTTTGGTTTTTCTACGAAGCCAACAACATTCCCATCCCTCTTCATATCAACAACGCCAAATTCAGAAACATTTTCCACTGGCCAAAGAGATATCGTAGAAATAGCGTTTTTCTTTTCATGAAATTCTATCATGTCATCAAGGTTCAAAGAACATATTATATCTGAATTTAACACAAAAAATGATCCCGTTATGTGTTTTTCTGCAAATTTTACTGCACCCCCCGTACCCAACGGTTTAGGTTCATCATTTACAATTATTTCTTTTCCAAAATCATTGTTCTCAAAATAATCTTCAATCTGATCTCTTCTATAGTTAACAGCTAAAATAACCTTGTCAACTTTTTTGGGTAACATAGTAATCAAATAGGAGACCATGGGTTTGTTGAGAATTGGCAGGAGAGATTTTGCTCTTGTATATGTAAAGGGCCTAAGCCTAGTTCCAAATCCACCAGCGAGAATAATTGCTTCCATATTTTTTCTCCAATGACTTCTTTGTTCATCCATGAAACATCTTTTTACATATTAAATTTCACATTCAAAGATATCAGGGGGAAGGAATTACAAATTCAGATAGCATGAAAATTAATTTATATTAGTATCTGTATTAATATACGGGGAAGTTAAAAATGAAAAACACAGGAAATGTAAAATTAACAATGATAATAGCAGTTATCTGCATAACGTTAGTAGTCTCACCTGTTACAGGATTGCATGCAAATGAATTGATAAAGAAAGAAAACAAAACAGAAAACCAAACCACAACTTATGGTCAAGAAGGCACAGGAACGGAATACTGGGCGTTAATTTTTGCGGTTGGAATCTATAAAAATAATCCAAGTAAAGATCGGCCAGAGATGATTGAAGCGGCTAACGATCTCAAGGACGTGCTTCTTGATTCACCACAATGGCAGGAAGACCACATCCACAAAGTTACGGGTGTTGAAGCTACTGGACGAAGACTTATAAAAGAACTCATTTGGCTAATCCGAAACGAAGATGCCGACGACATGTCGCTTATATATTTAACAACACATGGATCTCCTTTGATAGGCCCAAGAGGTTACCCAGTAGATATCCCGCCAAGAGATGAGAATGATGGAGCAGATGAAATCCTTATGATGTACGAAGGTTTTGACAAGTGGTACGCTTTCATATGGGATGACCTATTGAACTTTTTCCTTAGTTTATTGCAATCTAAAGGAGTTTGTCTAATTGTAGATAGTTGCTATAGTGGCGGATACAACGATGGACCAATGTTTAAAGGAGTAATGCCAAATCAATATACTGCTGAATCATTTACTCAAGGTTTTATGGAAGAACTTGGAACGCAGAGCAGAGTGGTCTTGATGTCTTGCCGAGAAAATGAGGTATCTTACGGAAATGACTTTTCAGGTTTATTAATAGGCGGATTCGTAGGATTGGCAGATCTCTTTGGAAACGGCGATGGAATTAACTCAGCAGAAGAATCTTTCTACTTTGCAGAGTTTTGGTTGGAATTGGTTGGCCAGCAACATCCTACCATACTTGATCTTTATGATGGAGAATTTCCAGTAACATATAATTAAAAATCAAATTACATAAAAAGAGTCTTAGTCCAAACTGATCTAAAGAATCGATAATAAAAAATATTTTCAGAAATTATTGCAGTGGCTATGAACGTAGAATATGATCTCTCTCGCTCGTTTAAATCTCTAAATATTCTTAAAAGTGTTTATAACAAACAATAATTATGGATAAGAGCAACAAAAGAAGGTCTTAGTAAAGTTAGGTCCAAGATCTGCTCAAAAATTACCTATCGAGTTTATACCATAAGTGATATAAGAATAATTTTATTATTATATCTATAGTTATGAGTCCTAACACTACATCAACAGCTGGATTTAGTAGTATTATTCAATATTCTGTTTTTCTTAGGAGGATTTTTGAGTACAATGTGAAAAGAAGGGTTTTACCTTTTCCATCAATATTTTGTATACAAACAATCAACCTTTGTAATGGTTCTTGTATAATGTGTCCGTTAGTTCAAAATAGCAAAAAGGAATCCATGGTGATGTCAAATAGGTTATTTGAAAAAATAATTAAAGAGATATCGCAAGAACAATTGAAATTCACATATATCAATCTCTTTCTTCAAAATGAACCGTTAATGGATAAGGACATCTTTAAAAAAATTGGATTGATAAAAAAAATAAGTGGTGGTAAAATAAAAACAGGGCTAGTAACTAATGGAACTATATTTTCAAATGAAAAAATTAAAGAATTAGAGAAATCTAAAATTGATGAAATAATTTTTAGTTTAGATGCTTTAACAGAAGAAACATATACCAAAATCCGACCCGGATTAAATTTTAAGGATGTTTTGAAAAATATAGAAAATGTAATTGATTCTGGCTATGATAAGTATCTAGCTGTAAAATTTGTTTTACAAAAGGATAATATCTTAGAGTTTGATGATTTTAAAAAATTTTGGAAGAAAAAAGGTATACCAATACAAATTTCCTATTTAAACAATAGATCTGGAGATTTAAATACCTATGATGATCTTTGTTTAAAAAAGAGAGATTTTCCAATTCTTGTCAATTTAACTAATTATATAGGAAGAAAAATGTTCAGAGGTTGCTCTACGCCCCTCATAACTTTTAATATCTTATATAATGGCGACGTGATTCTTTGTTGCGATGATTATAGTAAAAAAATGATTTTAGGCAATGTTAATGATTCATCAATAAAAGAAATTTGGAACAGTAAAAAATATCAAAAAATTAGAGAAATATTATACAGTAGAGAATATAAAAAAATTCCTGTTTGTTGTACATGTTCTAAGGTTACCAGCTAAACTCGCTTTTTAACCGTATCCTAAATAAAAGCATTAATACCAAAATTGGGCGGGCAATCAATGTAGCTATGTGGAGAAAACGCGTTTTATAATAGACAGTAAATTACTAAAACAGAGAGTGCATTTCGTCTCCTGTTAAAGGGGCTCGTGGTCTAGTGGTTATGACGTCGCCTTGACATGGCGGAGGTCGAGAGTTCAAATCTCTCCGAGCCCACTT
>CP070798.1:1461872-1468182 GCA_020343515.1 Thermoplasmatales archaeon
TATACAAGAGAAATTAATTGATTCAATACGATTACGATTAGATGAAATTGATTCAAATAGTGCAGAGAGTTTTCTGGCTGAACAAATAAACCAGATGATAGAAAGCCATGAGATGAAGGTTGATGATCTCCTAAAAAAGAAATTTTTATATTATATTAAAAGAGATTTTTTAGGTTATGGAAAAATAAATCCGTTGATGCGAGACCCAAACATTGAAGATATTTCATGTGACGGTTCTGAAGTCCCAATATTCTTGTACCACAGAGTATATGGTTCATTAAAGAGTAATATACTATTTGATGAGGAGGAAGAGCTCTCTGCCTTTGTAATTAAGCTCGCTCAAAAATGTGGAAAACACATCTCACTCGCTGAGCCCATGCTTGATGCTACAATGCCAGATGGGTCTAGAATTCAGATGACACTGAGTGAAGCTGTAACTACTAGGGGCTCTACCTTTACCATAAGAAAATTCCGGTCAGACCCCATTACGGCTACGGATTTGGTAGAGTACAACACGATGTCTTCAGAAATGATTGCATATATGTGGATGGCTGTCGAAAATGGAATAAACGCGCTAATCGCAGGTGGTACAGCAGCTGGTAAAACCTCTACATTAAATGCACTTTCTTTGTTCATTCCTAAAGAGTCAAAGATAGTTTCTATAGAAGAAACCAGAGAGATTAATCTTCCGCATCCCAACTGGATTCCTGGAGTAACTCGCTCTGGGTTTGGTGAAGTGATTCATGATAAACTTGCTGGTGAAATTGACCTGTTTGAACTTATGAAGGCAGCTCTTAGACAGAGGCCAGAATATATTCTGGTAGGTGAAATACGGGGACGAGAGGCATACGTTCTATTTCAAGCTATGGCCACAGGTCATACTACCTATTCCACATTTCATGCTGATTCACCTAAATCTGTTATCCACAGATTAGAAGGAAAACCGATAGATATCCCGCGTGTTATGTTGCAATCTTTAGATATAATATTCATACAAATAAGTGCTAAGCTTGGAAATAAACACGTTAGGAGATGTAAACAGATTGTAGAAGTTATAGATATTGATCCAACCACAAAAGAAATACTTATGAATGAGGTTTTCCGCTGGGATCCTATTGATGATAAATTTCACTACTCAGGGAAAAGCTACGTGTTAGAACGCATAAGAAACCAACATGAGTATAGTAAAGAAGGTATAATGCAGGAGATTAAAAGAAGAGTACAAGTGCTCGAATGGATGCGTAAAAACAATATTAGATTATTCCAAGAAGTTGCAAGAGTGATATCTTCCTATGCTGAAGATCCAGGCGAACTAATGAAAAAGATCACAAAAGATGAAAAAAT
The DNA here is from genome assembly GCA_020343515.1 of Thermoplasmatales archaeon. Classification (GTDB taxonomy): domain Archaea; phylum Thermoplasmatota; class E2; order DHVEG-1; family DHVEG-1; genus JAGLML01. The sequence continues at coordinate 1,463,217 of CP070798.1, forward strand.
TGAGAAAGAAGACGACTCTAAAGAGGATGTTCAAAAAGCTAAAAAGTTAGATAAAATCACAGTAGAAGAGAGAAGTATAGATTTAGATAAAAGGGAGGGAAATTCAAAAATCTCCTTAGGGAAAAAAGTATAGGTTTTTGGAGGGATAAAAATAACTCTAAATAAATATCAGAAGATTGGTTATAAATGGTTTGGACAGTTCACAGAGAGAAAAGCGAGTGATAAACTTAAGCACGATTTACAATCTGCTCACATGGAATTAAGAGGTGGCGCTTATCTCTCTTTTATTATGCTTAACTCTATCCTTGTAACGATTGCTTCTTTTGCTGTTTTTTCTACAATGGTTTTTGCCGTACTCCCCACTGTTGGTGTCCATTTGGACATAGGATTTATCATATTCTTTCTGCTTATCCCTGTTTTGCTTGGGATACTAGTTTATTTTATTTTATTAATGTTGCCTGCCTCTAGAGCAAAGTCTCGTGGTAAAAAAATAGATATATATTTAGCCTATGCCCTAAATTTTATCTCTGCCATGTCCTCTGCAGGTGTAACACCCACTGAGATTTTTAAGAGTCTTTCTAAACAAGATATATATGGAGAAATAAAAGAAGAAGCTTCTTGGATTTATAGAGATGTCGTATTGTTAGGCACAGATGTCATTACAGCAATTAGGGCTAACATAGAGAGAACGCCTTCTCAGAAGTTTAGAGAATTCTTACAGGGAGTGATTGTGACCGTAACTTCAGGTGGTTCTTTAAAGTCCTATTTTATGAGTAAGGCAAATCAATATATGTGGGAAAACAGACAACAGCAAAAACAACTCTTAGAAAGTCTGGGAATAATGGCTGAAAGTTATGTTACTGCAGCCGTCGCAGGGATACTTTTACTGCTTATCGTTATCCCATTGATGATGATAATAAGCGGTGACTTCAACGCCACATTTCTATATGTCCTAATTTTAATGGTTGTTCCACTCATTCATATAGGATTTTCAGTAGTAATTAAAAGTATGTCACAAGGAGCCTAAATTATGTTAGAAAATCTACCTAAACCACAATTCCTAAAAAATATTATCCTTACTGGACAGGTTAACTCTTTTATTATCAAAGTAGTAACCATAGCGACTGCTTCAATATTTGTAATTTTATCAATCCTTACCCTTGCAGGTGTTTTGAAGAGTTTCCTTACCACTGTCGATTTTTTAGTCTTAGCTATTTTGTCAGTCACTGGCATCTATGGAATGTATTCATATTTAAATATTAGAAAAATCTACAAAATAGATACTATTTTTCCAGATTTTGTCCGTGACCTTGCAGAGTCCAGACGAGCGGGAATGACTTTTACAAAAGCAATTTTATTTGCTTCTAAGGGCAACTATGGGATCCTGACACCAGAGATTCAAAAAATTTCTCAACAGGTTTCATGGGGAAGCAGTGTTACAGATGCTTTAATCGCTTTTTCGGAAAGAGTAAACACGAGATCTATTCAAAGAACAATCTCGTTGATCATTGAAGCAAGTAAAAGTGGAGGCAATGTAGCAGACGTATTAGACGTAGCTGCAAAAGATGCTAGAGAAATTAAAATGCTTGAAGCTGAAAGGAAAACAAATATGGCATCCTATGTTGTTGTAATATATGTTGCCGCGTTCGTATTTTTAGCAATAATAGCAATATTGTGTGTTAGTTTTCTTCCGTCCATGACAGGATCTAGTACTGCAGGTCTCCAGGGCACCCTTGGAGGAGGATCTGTTTCGCAAGAGGATGTTCTTCCCATATTCTATTATGCATCACTGATTCAAGGATTAGGGTCAGGTTTGACCGCTGGGGTATTTGAAGATGGTAATTTTTCTTCAAGTGTCAAACACATTTTTGTTTTGGTTTTTGTTAGCTGGATCACATTTAAAATTTTATTGGGAGTATAAACATGTAGGTGAGTTGAGACATTGAAAACTAAAAAATCAAAAGCAGCAATTGTGGTACTTGGGACAATTTCTTTGCCAGCAATGATTATGTTCTCTCTCTTTATATTTTCTATCTGGGCTCTTTTTCATTTTGACGTTTTAACGCGAAAAGTATATATACCATTATCTGGAGAGTATACAATATTTAGAGGCTGTGAGATTGAGCCATGAAAACGAAAAGAGGAGATAAAGCAGTATCTGAAATTATGGGCACTGTTTTACTGTTAGCGTTGGCTGTTGGGCTTTTCTCTACAGTCTATGTCTTTGTTATAAACCAGTCGTTAAATCCCGAAGAACATGCACCACCAGTTAATCTCGTCGGAACAACAGAAGGAAAGACTATAGTATTCGAAAACCGTGGCGGACTATCATTGCCCTCGGATTCGATAATTTGTTTTTTATCTGTCGCTGGGAAACAGATGAATATGACTATCGGACCTTATCTCCAGGATACGAACGGTAACGGTGCATGGGATGTAGGTGAAAAACTGGTTTTTAACTCTAGCAATATCGGTGTGGACATAACCGATTTACAGGTAGATGCAGCGATCATTGATAAAAGTAGCGACCAGCTCGTAATGTCAGGCACTATACAGGAGGGAGAAGTCTACGAGTACCCATACGTTCGCACAATAGATCCAACTAATATAGAAAGCGATAGAGCAAAGTTGTGGATGGATTATAATTTCAGGAGTTACACAGGCAATTTGAGTTTTGCCTATAAAGCGGCTGGGGGTGACTGGAATTACACTACCTGGCTTGTTGGTCAATCTGGGGAGGGTTCTTATGGAGTTACAGTTACTGGTTTAATTCCTGAGAGCATTTATTTCTTCAAGGCTCGACTTCAATACGATAATGAGACAATTGAGGATGTAGTCAAATCTTTTACCACATTGGGAATAGTAGTGGGCATGTGGCATTTCGATACAGGCAGTGGTACAATTGCCTTTGATTCTTCTGGACGTGACAACCATGGAACACTGTACTATGGGCCACAATGGATCACGGGGGTAAATGGAACTACTGCGTTGAGTTATGACGGCATTGATGATTATGTGGAAGTACCTGATGATCCAAGTTTGGATATTACTGACGAAATTACCATAGAAGCATGGATGAAGCCTTTAGAAAACAGTGAAGGATATTATGGACAAATTAAGAGTTCTATACTTGACAGTTCATATTTTGGTGTTTTTAACATTTACGAGCCAGATATAATTCATGTCTCTGGTAATATTTACGCTATTGCTTGTAGAGGTGATAGTAATGATGGGTTTTTAATAACAGTGGAGATAGCCAATGATGGTCAAATTAACCTCGTAGTTATTGATACCCTCGAGTTTTACACCGGTGATTGTTTTGACCCTGATATCATTCATGTCAATGGGACTATCTATGCTATTGCTTACAGATCTGGTTGGACAGCATATGTGAGGACAGTAGAAATATTTAATGATGGAAGAATAAACCCTGCAACAATAAATACTTTGGCGTTTGCTACGACCTATCGAGAAACCCATATCTACCATATCAATGGAGACGTCTTTGCCGTTGCCTACACAGGCCCTAGTTACGATGGGTATTTGACCTCGATGGGTATCGCCAGTAATGGACAGATTACTGGTGTTATTGACACATTAGTTTTTGATAATTCACTCGCGGGTGTCGTTGAGGAGCCCAACATGGTTCATGTTTCTGGGGATGTTTATGCCATTGCCTACAGAAACGCTGATTCAGATGGAGAAGTGAGAACAGTGAATATAAGCAGTGGTGGACTGATTACAGCTCCCTCCTTTTTTGATGGAGATTACATAGATAATTTTGCGTTTGACATTTTTGATGGGTTTGAAGCCAATATAACACACATTAATGGGAATATCTATGCCATCGCCTATGGAGGTTTTAATTCAGATGGAATGTTGAGAACGATAACTATATATAATGATGGAACGATTAAACAGGACACCGTTGATGCACTCGAGTTTGATGTGAACTTTGGGAGAGAACCCGATATTATCCATATTAATGGGGATATCTATGCCATTGTCTATAGAGGCCCAGGTGATGACGGATGGTTAGTAACCGTGGATATAGCTAATGATGGAACGATTACTAGTAGTGTCGTGGATAGCTATGAGTTTGACACATCTACTTGCTATGACCCCAACATCATTCATATCAATGGCAACATCTATGCCATTGCTTACAGAGGCATATATGATGACGGACTTTTGAAAACGGTGGAGATAGCGATTGATGGGACGATTTCCAAACCAGTTATTGATTACTCAGAGTTTGGTATTTTTGATTGTCAACAACCTGATATAATTCAAATCTCTAACGACATATATGCCATGGCCTATAGAGGCCTTTATTATGATGGGTATTTAAGAACAATTAAGATCGCAAGTGATGGACAGATCTACGATAACACCATTAATGGCCTAAGGTTTCACAAAGGGCAGATTTGGGATCCAATGATTATTCATATCAGTGGAGATGTATATGCCATTGCTTATTCAAATTACTCAACATCCTGGCATGGATTCCTGAAAACAGTAAGGATAGCCAGTGACGGAAATATTACAGGTGGTGTCATTGACACCTTAGAATTTGACACATCTCAAGGTCTTTGGCCCGATATAGTTCATGTCAGCGGAGATGTCTATGCCATTGCCTACTGCGGTCCTAGTAATGATGGCTATGTGAAAACGGTGAGGATAGCTAGTGATGGAACGTTTCCAGTTGCTGGCGTGGATAGTAAAGAATTTGATACATCTAATTGTTATTATCCTGACATTATTCATACTAGTGGCGATGTTTATGCCATTGCCTACTGCGGTCCTAGTAATGATGGCTATGTGAAAACAGTGGAGATAGCGATTGATGGGACGATTACCACCAGTGGCATGGATACTTTAGAGTTTGACACTTCTTATTGTGTTTTCCCTAACATTATTAACGTCGAAGGAGATATCTATTCTATTGCCTACACAGGCCCTAGTA
>CP070798.1:1468282-1474547 GCA_020343515.1 Thermoplasmatales archaeon
ATAGTAATGATACATTGATAATGTACGTTTGCCTCTGAGTTAAGACGATTATTTTATTAATTAAAGAGAAATATACTTCTTTGTAGGCAGACGTGGTCAGAGAGATAGCATACTAGAGCACCTTCCCCTAATATTAAGAGATATAATATGAAAATTGCTCATTTCTCATGGGAATTCCCTCCTGCAATTTGGGGCGGACTGGGGACATTCGCGTTAGAAATAACGCAGAAACAAGTATCTAAGGGTAACAATGTCACTGTTTTTGCCTTAAATGATGAAAATAAACTTAACACTTCAGAAAAATGGAACAATGTAGAAGTATATCGACCTAAAACTCTTGACCTTACATCCACTTTATGTCTATTTTCAAATAAGGATGTTTGTTCCTGGGGATCAAATTTTAAGTTTTTTGCAGACGTGATGGATTATAATATAAACTCAGCGTCACAACTTATTAAAACGCTGGTAAGGAAAAATGGAAGATCTTTTGATATTATTGATGCACATGATTGGCTAGGAATCGTAGGAGGTATGATAGTGAAAAAAAAACTAGGCATCCCTCTTGTGTTTCATGTGCATTCAACTGAGAGTGGTAGATCTGCTGGCGATGGTTCTCTTACAATTAAAAATATCGAATTTGAAGGAGGCCAATTTGCAGACTGTGTTATAACAGTTTCTCATGCAATGAGTGATGAATTAAAAAAGCTTGGTTTCCCGCAAGATAAAATACGGGTTTGTTGGAATGGCGTAGATCCAAATAAATATAATCCCAAAAGAATATCGCCTGAAGAAAGAATGAAACTTAGACAAAAATACGATGTAAACGATAACGAAAGCCTACTCTTTTTCATCGGTCGTTTGGTAACTGTTAAAGGTGTGAATAACCTCATCAGAGCCATGCCAAGCATTTTGCAAGATTTTCCGAGAACAAAACTCGTGATTTTAGGCATTGGAGACATGGAAAACCAGCTTAGATTACTTATTGAGGATTTAGGATTAAAAGAAAAAGTTATTTTACGAACCGAGTTTGTTAGCGAGGAGGAACGTATTTTGCATTATGCTGCTGCTGATATCGTTGTCTTACCGTCCCTTTATGAACCGTTTGGCATAGTGTGCACTGAGGCAATGTCCATGGCAAAGCCAGTTGTCGTAGGTGCCCGCGGGACAAATGGTATGCGAGAGCAGGTAATTCCTAGTGGTGAAGGACAGTGTGGAATCCATATAAACCCCTTTGATCCAAAAGATATAGCTTGGGGCGTTAAACAGATTTTAAACTCCAGAGATAGAAGTATTTTAATGGGTAAAAATGCACGTGAACGAGTAATTGAACACTTTAGCTGGGATATTGTGACAGATAGAACCTTGGAAATCTACAAAGAATTTGTAAAATAACATTTTACGCTGCGAGAGGATTTGAAAAGGACACATGACAAGATGATGTCTAAGAAGGTTATTGTTGTTTAAATCTTACCCTGTTCGTCTTCGCCTCCAAAACAAAACAAATGCTATTGCGATAACTACAGGAATTAATTCAAAACCAGGAAGACCATAACCAGTAGGTCTTTCTTCATAAGACTCGTTAACTAAAGGCTTACCTGATTTTTCTACCTCCCATTGAAGCGATTGTGAACCAATAGAATAAATTATCAGGAGAATAAGTCCTATAACAAGTAATAACGTCTTTTGGTTCTTATCAATACCTTTTACAATAACGCCACCAACTACCATTGAACTAGTTAAAATTCCAATACCAATTAACTTGATGATTGCAGATACCTTGTAGGATAATAGGTTCGATTCACTACTTGGAAATACGTTAATTATTATGGCTCCTATGAAAAATAGAGCGATTCCAACTATAAATCCAGCAATTATAATATTTCTAGTTTCCAAATTCACCATATTTATTTCACCCTCTCAAACTTAAGAATAGGACACTATGAAAATGTTTAACAACAATAGAATGAATCCAAATATCACCAGAAGACTCTTTGTGTCTTTGTCTAATTTATCAATAAAAAAACCACCTACAATCATAGAAATACAGACAATTCCCATACCTGTAAGTTTAATAACTGAAGAAACTTGACGAGGTAACAAATAATCATTGGTACTTGGACCCAAAGCGAAATAGGCCGCTAAACCGATGAAAAACAATAAAATACCTGATCCTAATCCTAAGACCATAAGTTTCATCTTATCTATTTGCATGGAATCAACCCAAAGTAACAATAACAGGTCTCTATATAACATTTATTACAATGCTAAATGGTGATCAAACTATGTTATTTCAAATAACATGGTATTTTAAATAAATATTCATTATTAACATGTAGGTTTGTAGAATAATGGCAGATTTGGGCAAAGGACTAAAAGCTGGAGCAGTTGCGGGCGTCATCTATGGTGCAGTAGGTGAGGTGATAAAACAGATAGTATACAGTTTATCATGGGGGGACAGAATTTATTATTATGTTTTTTTTAGTGCAATTCCGGGTGCAATTTATGGTTTAATCTTAGGAATAATAATCGGTTTAATTTTTGCAGTAGCTTACAAATCGTTACCTGGTACGACAAGTATAGTAAAAGGGTTAATAATTTCAATTTTTTCTTGGTTGATATTTTCATTCTTATTTCAATATATTATCATTTATTATCGTTTTTATTTTAGTGAACGTTATCAGATAACCATAATAGCTGACCTAATTTTGTTCATATTCTTTGGCTTTCTACTTGGTGTGTTTTGGGATAAATTCGGAAAACTACAAAGAAAATGTCCAAAATGTCATAGGGTTATACCAAAAGATGCTCGCTTATGTCCATACTGTGGAGTAACTCTTGAAAAAGAACAAGAATGAACGGATTTCCTATTGAGGAATGTTAAAATAGTGGACGGTAATAATTCTTAGAAGAGAGGATTGTTGAATTTTTAATATATAATCCCTTATTTCATCTAAAGTCCATGACACGATCTGAATAAAACGTATGTCAGGATACTCTCCAAGGCATATTTTCAATCTGACGTTTTGACGGGGTAAATTTATATAGAATTATCAGAAAGTTTAGAACCTATGAATGGTAAAGGTAAAGGAAATATGAAAAGTTTCTTAATAGTTGGTGTTGTAGTTTTAACAGTAGTAACTGCATTAGCAGTTTGTATTTCTTCAGAGAATGTTTCCGCCATGGAGATAAAAATGTATACGTTACAGTCATCTATAGGTATAAATTCATATGAGTTTTCTATAGATATGATAATGACGACAGGTACTGATTCATCCCCGGTTTCCATGTCAACAACTGCAAATGGTGCTGTTGATGTGGTTAATCATAGATTTGTTATGGAGATGAGTTCAGAGTTTTCAACATTAATGGAGATGGATTTTTTATACTATATTGTTGATGATGCAATTTTTATGAAAATGGATTATCTCGGGAGTGAACAATGGATAAAAATGGATTTTTCAGAATTTAATGTCTCCTGGGATTCTTATGACCAGATGCAGATGCAGGTTGATCTACTTGAATATGGTGAAGTAGAAAGATTAAACGATGAAATTATCAACAATGAAGATTGTTATGTACTAAAAATACTACCAGACGTTGACAAACTCTACGAGATAATGATGAACCAACAGGGATTAAGCACAGGCGTATTACAAGGTTCCTATTTATCTGATATCATTAAAGATTTTTCAATAAAACTATGGATTTCCAAAGAAACCAATTTTATAATGAAGGCATATGAATATGTAGCAATGGAGATGACTATGCATGAATATACAACCTCCATGACGACAGAAATTACAATACAATTTACCAATTACAATACCGCAATCAGTATTGAACTCCCTGAAGATGCAGAAAATGCTACCTCTTATTTAGATATTTTTTCAACTATTTCCCCAGCCTAACATTCTTGTCTTACCAACTTTAAGTGAACATGAAAGGATTTGTTAAAGAGGGAACAGGATATTAGCGTTTTTTGGATATAGTATCACGTAAACATTTAGCATAAGTAGAAAAGAAACAACACATCGTCAACCGGTAGGTGCCTCATCATATAATATTATACGCCGAGGGGGAGATTTTGACGCAGATTTACTAGTAAAAAAACTTGAAAGATATCAATGTAATACCTAGCAGATTTTTAAGATTAAAATTGAACAAAATGAAAAAAATATTAGATAATATTGACCTTGTTCAAAAAATTTAGACGGATATTATTTGTATAATAAAAAAATATTATAATTAAAGAGGTAGAACTAATGAAAAAGATAATAACAATTATTTTTGTAGGATCTATATTATTTTTAAATTCATTTACTGTTTATGGCTTTTCTCAAAAATTTATTTTTTCAACTAACAATATTGATGGAATAGATGATTATATTTTAAATGAAATGCAAACAAAACATATTCCTGGGTTATCCGCATCTATCGTAATTGATGAAGAAGTAGTATGGCAGAATTCTTATGGCTATGCCAATATCGAGGAAAACAAAAAAGTGGCTAACGAGACATTGTTTAAAATTGCATCTGTTTCCAAGACTCTTACTGCAACTTGTTTAATGCAGCTTTATGAACAAGAATATTTCGACTTATATGATCCAATCAACAATTATCTTCCGTTTAATGTTACACATCCTTTGTATCCATCTACTAATATCACTTTTCATATGCTCCTAACCCATTCATCAGGGATCAATGATAATTGGGAGTATTTGTTTCACTTTGTCGGTGATTCCCCTATTTCTTTTCAAACCTTTCTACAGGAATACCTAGTACCTGGAGGTCTTTATTATGATGAAACTAATAATTTTTGTCCATGGGAACCTGGCACTAGTTGGAAATATACCAATGTTGGAGTTGCCTTAGTTGGATATTTAGTTGAGATTATTTCAGGTATAAATTTTACCACGTATACTGAGACTTTTCTTTTTAGTCCTTTGGACATGAATGAATCTGGTTGGTATTTGAAGGATCTGAATGAATCTCATATTGCGATGCCTTATTATTGGAATGGCAAAAATTATGAACCATATGGCCATATTGGTTGGGTTGATGTTCCAGCTGGGGATCTAAGAACCAGTTCATCTCAACTAATTAATTTTTTAACTATGTTTATAAATAATGGAAGTTACAACTCACAAGAAATTCTCAATAGTACAACAGTATGCATGATGTTAACTCCCCAATTGCCATTTAATCAAAACCTTGGTTTAATATGGTGGAAAAGTAACATAGGAGGTAGAACTGTTTGGGGACATGGTGGCTCTGACTATGGGGCAAGGGCACAGATGCATTTTGACCCAGAGACAAAAATAGGGGTTGTTGTTTTGACAAATGGAGAGGTTAATCCTTTGCAAATTGTTGATAAGCTTTTTGAATTTGCAGAAAATTTATCTACTAATTTACCCCCGGCATCTCCAGAGATAAACGGGCCATCAGTTGGTAAAGTCGGGATTTCATATAACTGGACATTTTTGTCAACTGATCCTGAAGGAGACAATATAACCTATTATATTGATTGGGGTGATAGCACCTCTAACATAACTGATTTTTATCCCTCGGGTACAGATATTAAGGTAAAACACACCTGGAATGAAGACGGAACTTATAACATCACAGCTAAAGCACAAGATATACATGGTGCAGAAAGTGATTGGTCTGACCCTTATGTGGTAATAATTGGGAACCAGGCTCCAGATGCACCTACTATTTCTGGGCCAACTAGCGGAAAAGTCGGGGTAGAGTATGAATATAACTTTTCTACAAATGACCCTGAAGGAGATGCTGTCTATTATTGGATTGAATGGTTTGAGGGTGATCCTGCGGCGATATGGGAAGGACCGTATTTATCAGGAGAACAAGTCACGTTTAGTCATACCTGGAGTGAAAAAGGAGATTATACAATAAAGGCGAAAGCCAAGGATATATATGATGCCGAAAGCGACTGGGGAACACTAGAATTAACTATGCCAAAAAACAAAGCTTTCAATTTCGACTTTCCTTTACTGAGTTGGCTGTTTGAACGGTTTCCAAATGCATTCCCGTTACTAAGACACCTGCTGGGACTATAGAATAGTCGCATAAATCCATAGTTATCTGGCGAATACAAAAATTCAAATTTCGGGACACGAGCGCCTAAATGACGTCACAAAAATAAACCTTTGATGGGAGATTTTGACGCAGATTTACCAGTAAAAAATATGGCCTTTCTTCTCTTTTTTGCAAAAATGTCAAAATAACAAGTAGATACCTAGTTTAA
>CP070798.1:1474647-1480867 GCA_020343515.1 Thermoplasmatales archaeon
TTTATACTCGATGTAACACTCAATCCCATGAATAATAAAATTATCCCACAAACCAAGCTTCTTCTAAATAAATTATTTTTCAATTTACCGTTTTTCAACATATCTAATCCCCTTTTCTTAGTTTTATTTCTTGATTCAATTATTAAACTTATAAATAAATATTATAGAATCTATGGTTATTTAAATCTTTTGGAGATGTAATGTCAACCAAGATCGGTAACATTAGTCGCTAAAGTAAAATTTGATGAAAAACGGTGAGATCTCTTTGATTACCAAACGTGGAATAACATTCTCCCTCCTTAGAAAAATGTTACTGATGTCCATTTACTATACAGGATATTTATGCTACATTCCTTCTATTACCGCCATCTAGCGTTGTCTAGTGCCTATTGAGTGGATTAAGTAGTTAGAACTATTGGAGTTAGGGAGTATTATAGCACGATGCTCATTATGGGCACTAACCATTCGTTCGATGCAAACAACAAAAACTTGATTTGGAGGAGGAAGTTTCTAAAATAATAGTAGAAAAAGGAAATCAGGTATCCTATCTCATGATCACCTAGAAAAATCGCTGATTCAAACGAAATCCCGGCAGATTCGTTGAACTCTACAAGAGACAACAGAGGAAGAGCATATAATCGAACAGAAGTCAACAGCACTAGAAGTCGCACCACCTGAGGAGAAGCCAGAGGAATAGCCAGAGGAATAGCCAGAGGAATCCATTGCCTGATTGTGCCTCTTTAGAGCAACTCTATCAGTGCACCAAGAGGCATGCGAAACAATTCACGTCCCACTCGTGGCTTTCGTCCTTGAACACGTGCTTAATCACCGTCCATATCCCGTGTGTTTCCCGTTTGTTATTCCCATGGTTACTCGTGTGTTATTCCCGAATGTGCAGGACAACGCCTATAGCACGACGTAATTCCACGGCACCGCCAACACACAACTGTCATTTCACGCTAGCAAGAACGTGGCAGAGACGTGGACGCTGAAATTGCTGAGCTGGCTGTGGCCTAGGGCTGTGGCCTAGATCTCTAGGCCTTGGCTGTTGCAGAGAACTAGCCCTTGGCGGCGTTTCCAGGCTCTTGCTGCAAGACACTACACGCGTGCGCGGGTGCGTAGCCTAAACTAGGTCTTACGTACTAGCCTAGAGCTCACAGCACACAGGGCAGCACACACAGCAAGCAACGTCTGTGAGCTATGAGAACTTCTGTGTGTACAATCATGCTTGTGACGCTATGATTGTGAGAGACCCTTTGGTCAGAGATCTTGCTCTACGCCTTATGGAACGCCACAGGCCTGCTCTGTGATTGTGATCAACAAAATATGTCCTTGTGTCTAACTGTCCACTTGTCACATGATCGTGTACAATTATCAATAGTCAACTGACAATTATTTTTTGCCAATCAATTAAATTATATTATTTGATCACAACTGATATTGGGTTGAATAGGAATGTTTTTTAGAAGGCTCTTTATTGTTGAAAAAGATGAAATTTATAAAATCTATTGATTTACCTGATGTACAGTCTAAACTTTCCCCTTCTAAATTTAAGATAACAAGGGTTGGAGTAACAGGGGTTAAAAAACTTGTTCATATCAAACGGCCAAATATGGATTCTGTTGTTCCGTTGGTTGTTACTATGGATCTTTTTGTGGATCTTCCCGCATCACAAAAAGGGAGTCACATGTCTAGGAATTTAGAACTGGTATCAGATATAATTGATCTTAATCTTCAAAAACCTGTCTCTGATTTGGAATCCTTTTGCGCCAAAACTGCCAAACTACTTCTTAAAAAACATGGATATGCAACTTTTTCAGAAGTTAAGGCAGAAGCAGACTACTTTTTGGATGTTACGTATCCAACTGGAAAAAAAGGATCAGAACCATACAAGCTTGTTGCAGAAGCGAGAGCAAAAAGTAATGGGGAGATTAAAAAGCTAATTGGCGTAAAAGTCATTGGTATGACTGCATGTCCTTGTGCAATGGAACTGGTCCAGAGGTTGAACTCTCGTGCTAGAAATTATCCTGCTCCTACTCATAACCAGAGAAATATTGGTACACTGCTGATAGAGGTTCCACGAGATGCACAGTCAGTAGATGCAGACGATCTTATTACTATCGTGGAAAAATCGTTCAGCAGTCCCACTTATAGTATTCTAAAACGTAAGGAGGAAGGAGAGTTAGTTTTAGATGCACATAGAAAACCGAAATTTGTTGAAGATGTCGTGAGAGATATGCTCAGTGCTGTTTTGAAGAAATATTCGGATCTTCCTGATGATGTGGTGGTAATAGCCAGGAGTGAAAGTGAAGAATCAATCCATAAGCATAATGCGTTTGCTGAACGAGTAACTACACTCGGCGAACTGAGAAAATGATAAAGACATTAAGGATATCTGTTATAAAACGGTAAATGTTGTAATCTTTAGTATTATAGTATATTTGTTTTCAGAGAGGATGTGGTAGATTGTTTGTAAAAAACCTTTAAAAACAATGTTTGATTACTGCCCCCTTATGCCAAAATATCGTATTGCTTGTCTCCCTGGGGATGGTGTTGGGATCGATGTAATGGATGCAGCAAAAATCGTTCTAGATGAAATAAACCTTGACGCAGAATATGTTTATGGGGATGTTGGCTGGGAGTTTTGGAAGACAGAGGGAGATCCTTTACCGTATCGAACCATTGAATTGTTGCGGGAGACAGACTGTTGTCTTTTTGGTGCAGTAACATCGAAACCAAATGAGGATGCTCAAAAAGAATTGATACCTGACTTGAGAAATAAGGATATTGTTTATTCTAGTGCAATTGTAAGATTGCGCCAAGAATTAAATTTACATACAAATTTACGACCATGCAAGGCATATCCTAGAAATCCATTGAACTACAGAGATGACGTCGATTTAGTTGTTTTTAGAGAAAACACCGAAGGGCTGTATGCTGGTGTTGAGTTTAGACCTCTCCCTAAAGAAGTCTTTCATGCACTGATGACACATAAAAAAATGAAAAGGTTTGAGGACATGCTTCTTGATGAGATGGCGGTCTCTTGTCGGATTTTTACTAAAAAGGCGTGTCGTAATATTGTAAGGCAGGCTTTTGAATATGCAAAAGAGCACAATCGCAGGTCAGTGACTCTTGTGGAAAAACCCAATGTTATTCGTGAAACTAGTGGGATGATGGTACAAGAAGCACGAAAAATAGCTGAGGAGTATCCAGGGATTGAGCTGAGGGAGACAAATGTTGATGCAATGTGTATGTGGCTTGTGAAAAACCCGCAGGATTATGATGTGTTGGTATCCTCAAATATGTTTGGCGATATTATCTCAGATCTTGCTGCTCAGTTGGTGGGGGGTCTTGGATTTGCCGCTAGTGGGAATATAGGTGATGATTATGCGATTTTTGAACCTACACATGGCTCTGCGCCCAAATATGCAGGGCAATATAAGGTAAATCCCATTGCTATGATTCGTTCGGTGGAATTAATGCTGGATTGGCTTGGTGAGAGAGATTGTGCCGCTAATCTGGAGAGGGCAATATCATCTGTAATCAAAGATGGAAAGATAAAAACCTATGATATTGGAGGGACAAACACATCTTTAGAAATGGCAGAAGCGATAGCAAAAGAATACGAAGAACTCTGATATCCTTTTAGTTATAATAGTGGTGTTACAATACCTTTATGGATTATAATTCTCTTATTGTTGTAAATCCATTAAATTGGCGGTGTTTTGTAGTTGAGCATTGAGCCCTTGATAAAATTTATGATAAAACCGATGAATAGAGCTGAGAGCATATGCAAACAATTTAAAAATAATGTATGTAAAAAAAATAAAAAAAATAAAAAAAAGAGATTTTTTGGTAATGTGCGCCTACTTTAAGCGATTTCTAATCCGCCTGCGAACATGCCGAATACATAGGTGAATAGCCCTACTCCGACTTCGTACATTCGTCCCATGTATAATGAGTCTCTGAAGGAGACGCGGTTGAACGTTACCCATCCCCAGGATCTTTCGGTAGGCGTAATCTCTATGTAAAGGAGCCTGATTGCCATTGCATGATTAACATTTCCGAAACGGTTGCAGCGGAATAATAATCCTTTAAGGAATACTCGACCGACGTCGATTTCTGGTTGGTATTCTGGTTCTTCTTCAGTAATTCCTGCTGCAAGGGGTATTGTAGACATCATCAGCATACAGACAAGTAGGCCAATTATTTTCTTTTTCATAACCTTCATGATTTTTCCCCAAATCACTAATATCTCATGCACTATATAAATGTTTTGTTAATTTAACCAAAATTTTGCCGTAATTTAACCTCAAATTGTGAAATCTTGGCTTTTGAGATTTCAAAAACATCGTTTGCAATATCAACTAAAAGCTGAAGGTGTTCATCATTGCAAAATAAAAATCCATCTCTTCCAATAGGTGCATCGAGACGTTCTGTGCTACAAACCTCAACAACGATTTTTCTCCCGTTGGACTTTATCCCTGAGTGTTTAAAACCACTTGCTATAGCAGTTTTTATCATTTTATCTGCAAGCTCGCTTGTAGCAACTACAATATGGAATATTGGTGATTGTGCTAGTAACCATATCAGGCCATTTTTTGCTTTTTGTGCCGCTGTTTTTATTTCATTTGGCTTTATAGGTCTATGCCATTTCCCTAGGAATCTAGCTCTTTTTTTATCCCCTATTCTAGGTATTTCCAGTAAGACAGTTCTGCCGGCACAACTACTTGAGGTGTAACAATCTTCAAATTCATTGATTAAACTAAGTATTGGTAGGATTTCTTTATCTGCTTTCATTTCAGTACAGGCTTTTTCTAAAGATTTGAGCGCCCTCTCCTTTCCATCTAAAAACGCTTTTTTTACCATCCTTTTATTCTCTTGCTACTTCTATTTTTAGGCTGATTTCTTCTTAATAATAATATTCCGCTTCTTTAGTTCTTTAAAAAAGGGTGTACAAGGAACAATCTCCTCCGGACAAAATACACCCTTTTTCTTAATTATCCCTTTTTCTATCATCTGAGCTATAATAGAAACGGGATATCCAGTTGTACGCATCATCGCTGAAATATTGTTTTCTTTATCATAGCAATCTATCATGGTGTATTCCACACTTTGTTTTATGCCCTCTTTTATTCCTTCACTTATAACTTTGAGAAGTACTACATCTTCTTCATCCCTTGGCAGGTTTTTCATGAGAAGCGTTTTTAGTAGATCCTTGGGAACAATTCTTTGTTTACCTATCTTGATTTTCTTTTCCCCTGCAAATCCAAGATTCAGAAGGGTTTTAAACTTCTCGCAATGGCCAGGATATCTTACCGTTTTATAATCAAGATAGCCTATCTTATCTTTATACGTATATGGGAGAGTGGAGCAACCACCTGAGGTTAGAAAAGCCTCCATTTTTCCAAAAGGCTGTGGGAACATTATTGTTTCCAACTCTGTCATAGATTTTTTCTTGACAATTTTGCCATGATCGAGAACGATAGCGTCTTCAATATATTCATTGAGAAGTCCATTTGGTGAGAAAACAATCTGGTAGTTTAAAGGGGGTTTTGGATTTACTGGTAAGCCGCCTACTCTCAATTTTAAAATGTCAACGGAATCCATCTGTTCGACGATATCATGGGTAATTATTGATGTTAAACCTGGTGCGAGACCACAGTCAGGAATAATTGTTATGTCATTCTCTATCGCCTTTTTAGAAAGGCTCCGTTCTTTCTCTACAATTTCGTTATTTCCTCCAAGGTCAAGAAAATGTGTTGATGTTCCTACCGCAATCCTTGCTAGCTTATAGTTAAGTGTGTATGGTACTGCAGATATCGCTATTGTGTAGTTTTGAGAATGTTTCTTTACGAGATTTGTATCGTCTACATCTATGTTGATATATTTTAGGTTTTTATCTTCAAGTTCTTCAAGTAATTTTTCAGCAGATTGAATTGTTTGTTTATCTTTATCTGCAATTGTAATATCTTTAAAATTTGAATATTTACATAAATCGTAAGCGATTGCGCGTCCCATCATTCCAGCGCCAAGAACAAGAATTTTCATCGTAGATTGCTCCAGATATGTTAGATTGGAATGTCAACTGCCATTAAAAATAATTGCTTTGTAAATAATTTCACTTTTTAAATAGTTTTATAATCATTATAATCGACTGTTTGGGGGAAGAAATAGTGAGGTCGTTATGGCTTAAGAACTGTAACAAACCTCATTGTTT
>CP070798.1:1480967-1487064 GCA_020343515.1 Thermoplasmatales archaeon
CCTCCTACAACCACTGTAAAAGGTATAACTGGATTTATGTCGGTAATAACTTTTGTTTTTTTATTCGCATAGAATATATTACGTAACGCCTCCACTGGCTCTGTGCTCATAATAGCATCAGCGGTGCCCATTGCAAGGAGTGGACTTGAGACATTGCCCATTCTAACAGTAGAGTTGACCGCCCCACCTCTTTGTGCCAATCCATGGGTTTCAGAAACGTAGACATTAATTTTTGCTTTCAGTGCTGTTTTTCCAAGGATGCTTCCTACTGTTATCACGCCTTGTCCCCCAACACCCGTTAATACAATGCTTGTTTTACCGATCATTTTTACCCCCCTTTATATAAATTGCATCAAACGGGCAAATTTCAGCGCAGTTTCCACATCCGCTACATAGTGTTTCATCAACGTATGTAATCCCGTCTTTGGCATAGTACAGCGCTGGGCATCCAAATTCATCGATGCAGATTTTACATTGATTACATTTTTCTTGGTCAATATGATAAACAGCATTCTCTTCCATAGATTTTCTCTGAATTTCTGGAAGAATACATGGAGATATACTGATCACAACTGAGGGTCCTTTGAAATCTAATGCTCTCTTAAAAGCGGCTACTGTCTCCTTAATGTTGTTAGGGTCAACAATTTCAATATGTTCTACACCCAATCCTTTAACGATGTCCTCTACTTTAATGAGTTTGGCTAGTCTCCCCATTCCATCGTATTCAGTTCCTGGATGAGGTTGATGACCTGTCATCGCTGTTGTTCGATTGTCAAGAATGGTAATAACAACATCATGGTTATGATGTACAGCGTCAATAATCGGTGGAATGCCTGAGTGGAAAAACGTGGAATCTCCCATAAAGGAAACGATTTTTTGATTAGTAGAGACAGCAAGTCCACATGCAGTACCTGCATTTGATCCCATGCAAAATAACAGATCACCCACCTCTATCGGAGATGCTTTACCCAACACATAACAACCAATGTCTGTTGGATAAACTGTTCCTTTCGGCGCTGCTTTTTTGACCGCATAGAATGTTGCTCTATGTGAACATCCGGGGCAGAGGGTAGGCGGACGGCTAGGAAGCTTTAATTTTAGCTGTACAGGCCGTAGAAACGGATTTTTAACATTGAATATTTTTGAAAACGCATCTGCAATAACATCTGGTGTATATTCATATAATCTGGATAAATGTCCTGTTGATTTTCCATATATTCTTACGTCAGATTTGACAGCATGGGCAAGGGCTTTGAATTGTTGTTCAAGAATTGGTTCAAGCTCCTCAACCACAACTATAATATTACACGATTTGATAAATTGTTCACACATTTTTCGTGGAATAGGATGGGTCATACCTAGCTTTAAAATTTTCACATTTAGCTTTAAAGCTTCCGCTACTTCTTTACAATAATTAACTGAAATACCTGAAGTGACAATTCCTTTATCAGTCGGTTTTCCAATGTTGAGAATGGTGTTAAATGGTGATTTTTCCGATATCTTTTCTGCCTGTTCCATTTTCTTTAGTAAGACAGGATGTTTTATTCTTGCAGTAACAGACGTGCTAACCAGTAACGGATCTTTTTCAAATTGTCCCGTTGCCCGAGGTTTCTGCAGCTTGCTTAAGTTAACAGGGCCTCTTGCATGATTTAATCTGGTGGTAGTCCTCAGTAAAATTGGAAGTCGGAGTTCTTCAGAGATATCAAACCCGATTCTCGTCATTTCCTTTGCCTCTTGGGGTGTTATAGGCTCAAGCATAGGTGCATTGCTAAATAAAGCAAAATATCTGTTGTCCTGTTCGTTCTGAGAAGAATGACAATATGGATCATCAGCTGAAACAATAATATGTCCTCCTTTACAGCCCATGTAGAGGTATGTCATCAATACATCGCTTGCTACATTGAGACCAACGTGTTTCATGCAAGTGAGTGCTCGCAGACCACAAAACGAGGCTGCTGCAGCTATCTCTAATGCAACTTTTTCATTGGTTGAATATTCAAAATAAAACCCAGGGTTTTTGTTTTGTTTTGTGGCTTGTTTTGCAATTTTTGAAAATGTATCGCCTATTTCAGAAGAAGGTGTTCCCGGATAGGTTGTTGCTACATCTACTCCCGCCTCAAGCGCCCCCCTTGCAATAGCTTCATTTCCCAATAACAGAATTTGTTTTCTTACATTATCTTCAGTTATCTCCATCATTGTTAACACCAAATAAGTATAGCATACGCAGGTTCCTCCTTAATAGGAGTAAAAAAGAGAATATAAATCTAACGAAGCTTCTATCCTTAGCAACTTTATCGTTTGGTAAAAAGTTATTTTCTTTTTCTAATAAGAAATTTACTCAAAAAAAATCTAATTTTTCGTTCATGAAATATAGTAGCGAGAATGGTTTAACTACATATTTATTTACATATTCATCTGCGAAAAAGGTACTTAAAACATGGTTTACTTTACGTGGCTCAGAAGGAATTGAGCTGGTAGTTTTTGATTACATCCCATCCCTCCTAGTGAGACCAGCCATCCTTCTTTTCTCCATCAAAATCGTCTTATTTTTTTAATTAAAAATGTTGTAAAAATAAGAAAGTATATGTACTAAACTTATAATTACTACAAAGTCAGGAGAGAACAAAGTTACAGGGTAGAGACGCTCGGGTTTACTAACCTTCATAACGACCACATTTGTAATTTTCCCTGACGGCATTGCTTTTAAAAATGAGAAAACCATGGACGGTAAATAATATGGGAGCACCCAATAAAACCGCATTTAACGAACCAAAACCAGTACCAAAGCAAATACCCTTATTTGAAGAGCAAGATGACGGCAATTTAATACCTTATATACAAGAAAAATGACTTATAGCCCTACATGCCCTGCAATTAAACCTATTTTTTGGTAAAGGAATGAATATAAATCAAAAATAGTATATGAATTTGCAATGGAAAAAAAAATTGCACTTAGTATAGCAGGGTCCGATTCTTCGAGTGGAGCAGGAATCCAAGCAGATTTGAAATCCTTTTCCTTTCTTGGATTACATGGAACAACAGTAGTAACGTGCATCACCTCACAAAACACTAAACAGGTCAAAACAATTCACAAATTACCTGTTGAAATAATTGAAAACCAGATTGATATTTTGTTTGGAGATTTCCATATAGATGCAGTAAAAACAGGTATGCTATATGACGAAGAGATAGTCAAGTGCGTTGCCAAAAAAATTTTAGAATATAAGTTAAACCCTGTAGTAGACCCGGTTATGGTGGCTACAAGTGGAGACCCGCTATCCCAAACTACTTTTATCAAGTCGTTTAAAAAATACCTTTTGCCAAAGGTTTTTATGGTAACAGCAAACATCCCAGAAGCCTATGAAATTACGGGAGTCAAAATAAACTCAATTGATGACTTCAAAAAACCCTGTCAAAATCTTTTTTCCTTAGGTCCAAAATATGTGCTTATTAAAGGCGGACATCTCAATACCAAAAACGCGATAGATGTCTTGTATGATGGAAAAAAATTTCATGAGTTTTCTCTACCGCGGATCCCAAACAAAAAAGCACATGGTTCAGGATGTACATTATCCGCTCTAATAACTGGTTTACTTGCGCTTGGGAAAATTCCTGTTGAAGCAGTGAGGAAAGCGAAATATATTACTTGGGATATGATCCGCCACGGGTATGTGCCAGGTAACGGGTCAGATGTTCTTAATCACTCATGTGAAATAGGAATGCCTCCTACCCTTCCCGATAGTAGCCATTTTGAAGTATGGTTTGAGTTAAAAAATGCTGTTGAAAAACTTATTTCAATGTTGCCCCTTGCCTTTATCCCTGAAGTGGGAGTGAATTTTGCCTTTGCGTTAAAAAACGCACAAAAACTGGAGGATATCTGTGCCATTGATGGAAGGATTGTAAAAACCAAAGATAAACCAAGGATATGCGGTGGCATCGAATTTGGCGTTTCAAAACATATTGCCTCTATTATTCTTGCGACTATGTCTGTAAATAAAAATGCTCGATCTGCTGTAAATATTAGTTATTCAAAAAATACTTTGGAACTGTGCAAAAAAGTAGGTCTTAGTATCGGTTTTTTTGACAGAAAAAATGAACCAGCAAATGTCCCCTCAACAATGGAATGGGGGACAAAACAGGCTATAGCGATACTTGGTGGTGTACCTGATATTATATATGACATAGGCGACATTGGAAAAGAACCCATGATACGTATGTTAGGAAATGATCCAGAGGATGTTTTATCAAAACTAAAAAAAATTATTAAAAAATATGACAAAAATTATATTTTTTAACAAGTTTACATTTAATTGATTATTCCGATTTGAGAGGGATGGCTATAAAAAATTTGAAAAACAGAAAATTTATAACTTATTTATATCTTAAATAAAATGTAACTTTTATAAACTAATTTTCATAACATACATTGCTTTAAAAAGCCGTAGGGAGATAAAAAGGGATTGAAAAAGAGGCTATTTTGTAGGGTTCAATGAAGGATAAGAAAAAAGTTAGGATTTATCTACTTTTTATAATATTTTTAAGTTCCGATATATCATTTTTAACAGCTTCAACTTCTTTTAGTTTTTCCTGCTCAAAAGCTTTCCATACTTTAGATAAATCCATTGCGGGTTCATAGATATGAACTGGTCTGCCTTTTCCTTTCTTTTTAAGATCTCGTTTTTTTGCCCATCCTCTTTTACGTAGTTCCTGCATCGCTACGCTCACTTCAGGCTGTCGCATATTTGCAAACTGCTCAATGTCAGCAGATTTACACTCTGGAACTTGAGAGAGATACAATAACGTCTTAGCCATATTTTTCGGCATCCCTAGCCTGGCGAATAATTGAACGGCTTTATCATCTTCCTTGCCTAACATGTATACATTTTTTTGCTTCATATTTCCCGCCTTCCAAAATATAAATTTGGTAAAGTAGATATATATTACTTAGATTTAAATGTTTGGTATAAAATAATATTGCAACATCTGTAACAATTAGTGGGTTTTGTAGTAGGATAAAAAGGGATTGAAAAACAAGATAATTAGTTCTCAAAGCTATAATTTGTATAATTTTTATACTCATTCGGATTTTCTACTCGGTATTTAAAAAAACATTCTCTGCAGCAAAAATGATGTTTGGCTGTCTCATACATTCTCGGTGATTTGTAGATTACTTTGCCACAGGTCTCACATATAGTTTTTATAGGCATCTACATCTTATCTCCTCACAATTTCATAACATCAATCCCTTTAAAAAACCAATCCTTATGTGTGGGAGGATAAAAAAGGGATTGAAAAGGTGAGGATGTTTATTCTTTCTAAACAGGTATCAAATCACAAAAGTAGAAACGGTTTTCTCTCAATACAACATGTCCTTTCTTAAATGATATTCTCTTTTTGAAGAGTGGCCCATCGTACACAAATGTGTGAAATTCTCCGTTTTCTCCACAGGGATCTACGGTTGAAGGAAGCCTTGATAGAAACTGCTTATCGAAGAGCTTACCAGCAATGGGCCTATTGAGGATAGTTGAGTCAACCATTGAAATAATTGCTTTAAAACCTAGATCTATAAATCGGTAGGCAAGTTCAGAAGTATCCATTTTCCAAAGGGGGAAGATCCCCTTCATCCCAATCTTAGCTAGATTGTTTTCCCGGTACTTTCTCACATCTTCTAAAAATATGTCTCCAAATACTACTGCCGTTACACCGTTCTTCTGATATTCTAGGAGGATATTTCGCATTTTTGTTTCATATTCTTCGTTGGAAGCGTTTTTAGATATAAGAACTTGTTCAAGAGGAAAACCCAGGCTATCTGCTTGTTGCTCAAGTAAAATCTGCCTTACCCCATGCATACTGACCCTATCATAATCCTCTGTTATCGTGGTAAGCAGAGCTGATATTTCATACTCATGATTCTTTTGTAGTTCGTAAAGAGTGAGAGCACTATCTTTTCCCCCACTCCAAGTAAAAAGGACTCTTTCAGATGTTGACATTTTTCAGGAGTTCGTAGCATCTCTTTCTTTAAAAAACCAATCTATTGGTTTTTGGTAGGATAAAAAGGGATTGAAAAAGAATTAATCTTATTGTTTCTTTTCTTTCT
>CP070798.1:1487164-1493247 GCA_020343515.1 Thermoplasmatales archaeon
GTATTGGTAATGTCTCTGTGGCAGTTAGAATTAATAATAATACATCAGTATGTTGATTACGAAGGCGATATAAAATCTAATATTAACACCTTCGTAATCGAATTAGGTATAGAAAAAACATTAAAGATGCTACGATATTTGCAACCGATCGTTGGTATCTCGTACATCCTTCTTTCATTTATAATCATAATAAAATCACCAATATCAATAATATTCTTTCTTCCACTCATTCCAGTATATCATTTTATTAACAACATAAGAAGAACAGGATACAATAACGATCAAGAAAGTATGCATGGCCCTCCTCGCTTCTACGCGTCAGATGATAAAATTGGGGGCCTCAGAAACTCTCTAAGCTCATTTCTAGGTTCAAGCTATGAAGGACCATTCCCATTATTTCTGGCTTTCATGTTATCCATAGAATACTCCCCTTACATCATTTTGGTATTAATGACAATTTTGACTCAATACTATTTATTCAAAGGGCATTACTACGCCATAATTAAGAGGGCTCTGTCCTTAATTAATATTAAAAAATTGTGATGTCTTATATATTGACGAAAATAGGTGAAAAGAGGATATTATCTAAAAATATTTCTAATTTAAAGTTATGCACGCGTGATATAGAGACTAACCGTAAAATACGGATTTTAGCATTCTTTTGGCATCCTCCAATCAAAGTTGTGGTAGGGGCGTACAAGAGATTTCTCGATGTATTGTCACATGTTGAAAAATATGATGTCGAGTATGATATTATTGAAAATGAACCAATATTGATACAAAACGAACGTTATAATGTCTATGGATATAGGATTCCTTTTCCTTACACGACCTTTTTCACAAAATTCTTAGCCATGATTTATGGTTTCTTAATGATGTTTGTTTTAGGAGTTAAAGCGTGTAGAAAAAAACGTTACGATTTTATCATGACTCCAGTTGGAGAGTTATCATGTGAGACGTTATCTGTATATTTAACCCATCTAATAACAAAAGTGCCTTGGACTGTATTAATATGTAATGTTCCTGAAGCATATCCTGTGATAGATGAATCAGGAAAACTAGTTATATCGTTGAAAGAGATCTTTGATTACTACAGGAAATTGAGGTATAAATTAATAGATGCCTGTTTGATGGCTTTATATTCTTATTTTCCAAAATTGTATCTCCCAAAAATATACAATAAATCAACAGCGATACTTTGTCTAAATGAAAGCCTAAAATGGTATTTAACAAATCTAGGTGTCAGAATTAAAATATTCGTAGTAGGAATGGGTCTTGACCTAGATGAGATCAGAGATGATGACTTTAAATCACGAAAGAAATATGACGCAATCTTTCTGGGAAGGTTTGTCCCGGAAAAAGGTATTTTTGACGCTATTAAGGTCTGGCGAGAAGTAGTGAATAATTTTCCAGGAGTGACGCTTGCGTTAGTGGGGTATGCTGACGAAACCCAAATAATGGCAGTCAGGAACACGATTCGAGACCTGAAACTCAGCGAGGAAGTAAAAATTCTAGGAACTGTGAGTGAAGTAGAAAAATTTCGATTGTTATACAACAGCGGTTTCTTCCTCTATCTTAGCAGGTTCGAATCCTTTGGACGAGTCCTTGTCGAAGCTATGGCTTGTGGCCTTCCAATAGTGTCTTACGATGCGCCTTACGTAAAAGAGCTCTTTTCATACCCATGCGTGCTGAGAGCACCTATTGGGGATATCGAAGGAGCAGCCAAACATGCTTGCAGCATTCTAGAGGACGAAGTTAGAAGGAGAGAATTAGGTGACTTGGCCAAGGAG
The DNA here is from genome assembly GCA_020343515.1 of Thermoplasmatales archaeon. Lineage (GTDB taxonomy): Archaea > Thermoplasmatota > E2 > DHVEG-1 > DHVEG-1 > JAGLML01. Next base: position 1,488,955 of record CP070798.1, read on the forward strand.
TTAGTGAAAAATTATGGATGGAGTATGATTGCTAAGCAAGAAGTCGAAACATATTTTAAATTAATAATAATTTTCAACAAAAAAAGATGAAATTTTTAAGAATGCGAGTATGAACTTTATTCTAGAGAATTCCAGTATTTCTTGAATTTTTCAATGGTTAGTTTTATTCCCTCTTCGAAGTTCACCTTCGGCTCCCAATGAGGTGGCCATGTTTTTACTTCCATTGATTGGTTCTTAATTTCAAGTATCTCAGGCTTTTCAATATACTTAGGATTTAAGTGTGGGAAGTGCTTCAGTATCTCCATAACGACCTCTTCTTGATTCTTTACATCCTCTGTAGCTATTAGATACTCTCCCGCATTCGTTTTTTCACAAATAAGCCATGCAAAACAGGATGTTAAATCATCAATATAGATATACTGACGCATGGATGTGTCGTTCTTGAAAATAATTGGCGCTTCCCCTCGTAGGCACGACCTTATTGTGTTAGGAATGATGCGATTATTCGTGTCATATCCATAGGTGTTGCATGGCCTGGTGATTAAGATTTTCATCCCATAATTCTGAGCATACGTTTTTGCGATCAGATCCGAACATATTTTACTAGTACCGTAAGGTTCGGTGGGAATCCTTTTACTGTCAACAGTTGCGTTCATCTGATTCCCATAAACTTTGTCCGTGCTTTGCACAAGAACGCGATCTACAGCTATTTGTCTGCAAGCCTCGAGTACTTTTGCTGTGCCAATGCAATTAACCTCGAAGGTGTCTATCGGGTTTCTATAGGCGAGTTTCACAATACTCTTCGCAGCCAGATGTATGCAGCATTCTATCTCATAATCATTCAGAACCCTCTTCAATAGGCTGATATTCCTTATATCGCCTCTGACTAATACACAGCTCTTTAATGCTTCAGTGAGCCATTCTGAGGGTATGATGTCTTTAACCAAGCCCACAACTGTATGGCCTTCGTCGATCATCCTTTTTGCTAGATGACTCCCTATGAACCCGTTCACTCCTGTTATGAAGACTTTCATTTCCCATACCTTTCATTACTCATGCGAAGCTAGCACAGTAAATCTTTTACGGATTGGGTATGAAAGCTGTACCCCAGAGTTGAATTTTTTTTCGAATACCAACCACTCTTGGTATTCAGTGCCTTCCCACGTATAACCACATTGGGGTCGAGATGAGAAGATGATGTCGTAGTTCTTGGAGATCCAGTCCTTGATGGTTATATTATAGTGGAAGTTATAGTTTTGTCTACTTTCGATAATATAGTTAGGCTCCAACGACATCAATAGTTTTCCGTTGACATCGAGGCTTGGTATATAGTTATCCTGATTTATCAGTGCATCGATATTAGGTTTCATCACTAGTGACATGCAAGGAATGTCCATTTCATACAGATTCAGATAATTTAGTATCACTTCAGCTTGGTAACTCACAATGGTGTCGTTTAGGTCTACTTTGTCTCTTACAATTTGGACGCTTGATCTAAGACCCTCAAATTCACCTCCATCCATGAAGGGTGTGACTATTCCAACTATTATACTAGAATAGGTGAAGAATATGGCGAACAACAGTACTATTAGTTTAATCAAATTTGGAATTTGCACTTCAGTCTTCTTCGGAATCAAAGGTTTGATGTCATCAAAAAATTTTACCATGATGTTAGATAACATTATAAAAAAATACGGGAAGCTGAATAATAACCACTTGGTGTGTTTAGTGGGGTCAATTAGAAGTAGGAGCATTGAACCTAGTAAAATCGCAACATATGTATCATTCCTATATCCTTTGAAAAATGAATTTGCATAATAAGATAATGTAATGAATAGCAAAATTATTATAGTAATTTTAAAAAGCTCCAACCATGGTAACCACGGGCTCGCTGATCTTGATAAAGAATATAATAACATTCTGAATCCCCTTGGGATTAATTCCAAGATTGGATATTGCTTTTGAACAGGTAATAACTTCGGGCCGAGTGTAAACTTGAAATACAACAAAAGAGGATTGATTTTATTTAATAGTAAGATAAACCATACTGGTGATATTGTAATTAAAAATGGTGCAAATATAAATATGAACTTATTGGTAAAAAAAATTTTGATGTTCCTATCTGTCCAGAAGATATAAAGTACAATAGCAAATAGCATTATGATAGTCACATACTTAATATTGAAAGATAATCCTAAGAACAATCCAGAACTTATGAGGTGTTTATGGGGCTTTTCTGCCCATCCGATCCAGAAAAAATAGGCTGTAACTAGCATCATAAGGATGGATAACGAATCGGTTGTTGCTAATCCGCTATAAATAATATGATAGCTAGCAAAACATTGAAGTAATGCAGAGATTATTCCAACTTTTCTATTATACAATCTTTTTGAGAAAAAATATATCGTAAGTACAGTTAATCCACCGGATAAAACAGATATCATTCTGTTCATGAAATAGCTGCTCCCAAAAAGGTAGGTCATCATCGTCAGCAAATAATGATAAGTTGGAGGATAGCCGCTTATCATATATTCTCTGGGCCAAAGCCATTTATTGTTAATGAATTTACTCGAGGCGATCCAGTAAAGTTGCTCATCGGAGTGGTCAGCAGTATTAATAGCAGAATGAAAGCGCAGATATAAAGCAATAAGGAAAATTGATAGAGCTATTACTAGATCGATTTTATGACTAGGATTAACTTTAATCCACATAATGGATAACACAATAATAAGTGAGAATATAAGAAAAAAAACCAAGTATATCTGACTGCTGGACAGAGCAGTGCCAATTTCAAGGACATGGGCCATGGCTTCGTCCACTGGTTCTCCGTTTTCGGATAAGGATACTTGTACTTTCACCTGCATTGACCCAATGTGTTTATTTAATGGTGTGAAAGGGATTTTAAGTCTTTGAGAGAGTCCTGGATCGATTGATACCTTGATGGACTTCCATCCTTCTCTCGCGTAAAAATATTTAAGTGAATGTCTAAAAGGGTAGATAAGCTCTATATAGAAATCTCTTGGTTCATTCCTGTTATTGGTTAAAATAATCAGAATATTGTATGTCTTACCTACGATCAATCTACTCGGTAAGCTATTTCTGAAAGCGTCTTTATCGATGATGTCTTGATAACTTGGTATTCGCGTGTTTTCGAACGGATTATCCTGTGCGGCAAATACCGTGGTTGGTATCGGCGTCAATATAGCACATATGGTGAATAGAAGCGTCATGTGTAAAAATTTACCATTCAACATTTGAATTACTACCTGTTAAACACTGACAAGCTCACTGCTTCCTCCCGATTATTGTGAAATGACTAGATAAAAATAATTGGGCAGGTTGAGGGATTAATAAGTTGTCCGAACTTTCTAAGATATCTAATAGTTTACCAGCTCGATGAAAAAATTTTAGAAAAATGGGTGGAATAAAATCATCCACATAAATTTCGATATTTTTTATATTGTTAATATGCAGTATTTTCTTCAATCTATTTTTACTGGCTCTGACAAAATTCCTCAATGATTCTTCACTAACAATTATACAAAACATAGCGTAAAGCGGATTAAAGAAATTAGGCTCTATAGCGGCAAATTTTCCGCCTGACACGGTGGCTCTTAACATCTCTTCGATAATAGCCGACACATTGTTTACATGGTGCAAGAAATCAATACAAAATGTTGTGTCAAAGGAGTAGTTTTTAAATGGTAAAAACTCGCCATCAGCAATCAGGAAATCTGTTGTCTCATACATTCCTACGTGTTCAAACGATTTTTTTGCCACTTTTATCATATTCTTCGATAAATCAAGACCCACAACATGAGTAAAATGACCTTTAAAAAGACTAGTAAAATAACCTGTGCCACACCCTACGTCAAGAATAATATTCGCTTTTTTAGTATCTGATTCCTTTAAAATGTTTTTTAATCTTCTCTTAGATTTTCGATAAAAATATGGTCTACTCAAATCGAAAATGGTGTAAGGATATCTGGTTGCAGACCTATCAAATTTTCTAAGAGTCTTCACTTTATTTTTAATCAACGTTGACACATTAAATCAACTTCGTTTTCATATATGAATATTGGATCAAATAGTCTCACTGTTTTTTAGAGATTTTTTCTTGGTTCCCAATACGTATACTATGTGGGCCTGGAAAGCTTTAATCCACTCAGGAATCTTCCTTTCAATTATGGCTTGGTAATAGAGTATTTTTAAAGAATTTACATTGCGACCACGCCTTCGCGCGCTTCCTATGGATAAGTGAGAAGGCCAAAACGGCGTATCGATACCTCCTTT
>CP070798.1:1493347-1499416 GCA_020343515.1 Thermoplasmatales archaeon
CTAATTGAGAAACAATCAAGAATTCTCTTAGAAATAAAAGAAAATGAGGGTAGATTTGGTCCAAAATTCAATGACAATGAAAGTGAACTATATTTTGTAGTTATTGGTGTAATAAAAGATAAAGAAAGAATAAAGAACTTATTTGAATTATTTGTAAAAATAATTGATGAATTAGAGACGATAGGAATAACAGTAAATCAGGCACCTGAAGTTAAACTATATAAAGATTCAATTTGATTTTTATTAGTAATCTGGAGATCAAATCTCGTTTTTCTGAATATTCCTTCTTAAACAGATTTCATCTCAACATTACTATAACCCCTAGGCTGTGATTCAAACAACATACCATACTTGTTCAAAGTCTGAATAATATATTCGAACAGTTTCCTATAGGCCACAAAAGAACTAGGATTTTTCATTTTTGACATTACATTTGATTTCCAAGCATCAACATCAGATCTTATTGTCGCCTCCCCGTAATCAATCAGATTTGTATACAATGCTACAACACTCTCAACAACCATTTGACTACCAGAGCTTTCGCTACGATCGTCTTTAACATCCATCATAAAACGATGACTCATTGCTTCGTTGCAGCGGTTGATCTGACGAAGCCACACCTGACGGATACTAACATATTCAGACGGCAAATCCTTCCTCTCAATCATAAAAAACCTACCTCCTCTCCTCAAGTTTCTGGCTGGAAGAAAACGAATAAACACCCTGTTCAGCCCTGGGTATGTTCTCACCAGACAAATGAACAGCTTCAGCAGCAGACAAAGGAAACAGATACAGCAACTTATCATACAAGAAACTCCAGAGTTCACTAATTGGAACAGTTATCTCCACCTCCTCAGGACGTGAGGTCTTAAGACTAACCTTATCAGATGTAAGGTCAGCAAGTCTCATTGCAAGGCTCTGGATAGATGCAAATGTAAACCACCCTTTCTGTATCACAATACTGACAGGGTCAGTAGCACCCTGACTGAGTAAGCTTTTCGGCAGCAACTCATAATACCTAAGCTTCTCTTTCATATCAAGTGGTCTGTTATCCCTTATCAGCTGCTGAACCAACACAGACAGTTTCCGCTGGTTAAACAAACAGTCTTCTAACGTATATCGTATCTGCTTCTGCTTCTCCTTAACAGGCATTTACTCTCGCCTCCCAATGCAAACCAGAAACAGGCTTGTAAATATCCCTGAAAACAGTCTTACCGAACTTACCACTATACTCCAGATACGCCTCGTTGCCACCTATAGGATCCTCATTCAAGTTATCAAGAGCTGTCTGCTTAATCCTAGATACATTCTCAGCCCTGGCACCAGGCAGATAGATACGGATCATAACCTTACTGCGGATACGATGATCAATATCACTAATAGATTGGCTATTAGTGTGGAGGTTCATCATGCACTTACGGACCTCTTTACAATCAGAAGCAAAACCACCTATCTTATGAAATGTCTTACCACTTGTGAACTGCGGACTTATCTCACTTAGTTCATCAATGTAGACATGGACCCACTCCCCAACACCACGGAGAAAATGTATGAAATCCATCCATTTCATCCTGTTACCGAAAAAAACAGCATTACACACACCAGGCAACGCCTTATCGTAACAATCTTTGTAATCTTTAAAATAAGTCACCTTTGGATGTATCTCCTCCAACTTGTTATCTCTATCATGAAACGTAACACCCGAGTCTTTCAAAACCATGATGTTAAAGTTACCCCTGCCGATCTTAACAAACTGTAACGGAGCATTATAACAATTACTGAAAAACATCTTCTCGCCGGGGTGATGTTTCTTGGTATAATCCAAGAAACTAAGGGTGACACTAGTCTTAGCACTTCCCTGACTGCCACTAATCAAGCTGAATACTCCACCAGCATCCATATCATGTATGTGGCATCTTCTAAGTATACGTTCAGCATTGATTTCAGACTTCGACAGATCAACAGCCTCATTTTCAACAACTAAATCATTATTTTTCAAACAATTTCACCTCTAATTTCCGAAGGAAAAAAAGAATTCATTATGCACCCCACATGGGTGTAAATAAATAAGAGCGCTAATACAATATATCGGGGTATAAGCAAAAAACCAAGAAAAACATACCAAATCCCTTCCAACATTACCCAATACCTCCAATATCAGCCAAAGTCGCCATAAAAGCAGTACAACAACCACGACAACAGAAACAATGCCTAACCCTAGACAAAGCAGAAGGACTTCGATTGATAACAACTCCACACCACTCACAAACAACCACAACCAAAAATCAACAACCTCCAAACCTGCAAAAATCACACAAAAAAACAAACAACCAACCACCATCAACCCACTCCCTATCAACACAAGTATGAACACGCTGACACCCACAATCCTCACAATAACTAACAACAGAAGAACCAACATCAATGCCATACCACTTACATTCATCCAAAACAGACTGCTTAATCATCTTCTGCAAACTTTCAACCTCCCATGTACAACCTTACCAACACGACCAAAAACAGGAATATGCCACATATCATCTCCAAAAGTCCAATTACCACAATCACAAATCCAGCCAAGATTAGAATCAGGAAACGCATCATCGCTAACTTTTACAATCCATTCATGACCTGCTTCCTTCTCCAATACACGACAGCGCCAGGCACGGATACTGACAGACCTCTCCACTCCTGTTGATGATTCTAAAAATAATTGTCTACTAGCATTTTCTCCCCAAACTACTCCCCCAAGTATTCTGTGGGGAGTAGTACCAGGGGAGAAAATGTTGTTTTTACCAACCGATTTTCGGCTATAATCAGATGGTAATTTGTTTTCATCGTCAACAGGTACAAAGCGGTTAACTCTAATTCTATCATGTAAGTATAAGTAAGTATGTGTATAGTAGAACGAACGAAAACCCCTCATAGGTTTTCACCACCTTGTTTGGTTTTCGTTCGTATTGCCTTGTAATAGGCGATTTTCTCTATGCGCCCTCCTCGTTGATGCTCGATTCCGTTTTCGTCTTTGTAGACGCCTGTTGCTCCTACGTGTTCCTCTCGTATTTCTTTATTTAGGCTGTGTAGGTTCCATAGTATCTCACATTGTGCTACTAGTGCTCTGCGTCCCAACCTTGTCTTTTTCTGCAGTTGTGGGATTGTAAGCCAAAGTTCTGGTTGCTCTTTGAAAATGTGATATAGTTTGTATCGTACAGGGTGACTGCTTGTCTGTATGATGTTTCCAATGATGTTTTTATAGCTTTTCTCTGGATACCTTGGGTCCAAGCTTTTCAGGGCTTTGTACAGGACGCAGAATTGTTCCACCAATCGTGTGGGTACTTCTGCCTCTGCATCACCACTTAGTTCACCGGAGTACCAGTCTGTCGGGCCGGTTGCCCTGAGCAGTTTCAGTATCAGGCATACCCGGTATATGTACTCCAGGGTCTGTTTTGGGATTGTTACGTTGTTGTCGAACCTGTGGGTCTTTATGAACCCTTGAATAACCTGTTTAAGCTCCTCTCGCATCTCTTTTTTTCTGCCCAGGTTGTCTATCACCCGGTGCATCTTACTCTCATCATCTTCTGGGTTGGCGCAGGTGTCGTATAGGAGTTCTCTTGTGCCTAGCTGCTGGTGGATGTGGTATTCATCTTTTATCGCGCTGGTGGTACATGCTATAACGGTTACGTGGCAATTGGTGTATTTCTTTTTCACTCCGCTGCCGGTGTCTTTGAATATATCACCATCGTAAAGGGTCCTGAACTGGCCCCATATGCGTTTTTTCTCGTCTTTATTGATGCTGGTAAGACACGATAAGTCTGTGAAAATGAGAATGGTTCGCCTATCTGTTAGCTCTGATCCTAGGTCATGTGCGCCTTTTTTCCCGCTGGCCAGTGTGTTTCCTGTGAGCTGATCTATTTTCCGTGTGTGCGGCAGGCCGTCCAATGCTTTTACAAGTTCTGTTTTACCGTCTCCGCTGTTGCCTACGATAAAAACCCAAAGTGGGTTTCCTTTGTAGTGCAGGCTGATGGCTGCAGCGAGTATGACGTCTATGCGTTCAGTACTGGGCATGTACAGCCATTTCCTCACCACGGTGTAGACGTCTGTCAGGGTTATCGCCTTGTCATTGGTCATCGTTGGAGTTTCCTTCGACAATGCGTAGTTCCGCAAGGCTGGTCTTCTGATATATCACCTGTAATTGTTCTTCTGCGATCAGTTCTTTCAGATGCTGTATCTCAGAGGGTGTTCCTCGTAGTACTACTGCGTAGATGTATTCCTGTTTGAGGAAATCGTCATCGTGGTACACGATCTCTTCCTCATGCCCATTCGTCAACTGTTTCTTTCCACTGTATGCACTGGCGGATTTTATCTGATATTGAAATCTGTAAACGCTGGAGCTCTGCGATAATAACTGTATCTGCCTCTTCGAAGGTAGGTGCTTCATCGACACCTACTTTAAGGCTTTCATAAGCACCGATGTTGATAGTCAACTGCTTTGATACCTTCATTTTGATGCCTCACCGTATTTATTCCGGCATTCTTCGAAGAGCTTGTTTGCTATCCGTAATGCTTCACCGGCATCGTTATTATACACTTTGACTTTCCAAGTATCGCCCTTGGTGGTATGAACGAGCTCAACACTTGATTCACCACCAAGGAGGCAGTCCAGGTTCTGGAGCAGGGCGTTAGCCCTCTCCTGCTTACCTGGCATTGTTATCCGCCTTCCTTGAATAAGTCCGATACTGCTGCAGCGGGTTACCCTTGTCTGTAGGTCGGTCCATTATGCGTTTGATTCTAACAAAATCCCCAACGTGTTTAGTGCTCATCTGCCGATCCAGCATAGTAGTACCCAGCAGGACTTTGATGGTGTCGTTGTTGTTTTCTCTGATCTTGTAGATGTTACGGCCTTTCCATTTGGAACTTGCTACGATATCAACAAGCTCTCCTGTGATGCTTTCATTTACCTGGAGTTTGATCACTTCGGCATCCTCATCATCTGGGAATGGAACTTTTTCGTCTTCAATCCATTCCGGCAGCGGTTCAGGCTCATTTGCTTCATTATTTTTTTTATTATTTCCTTCTGTCATATTTACATAGCTCCAAATAGCCACTCTCGTCTTCCAAGAGCAGTTAAAACATATTCCATAAATTCTTCTTCACTAGCACCGGACATTTGGTGCTTGTTGTCGCCTGCTTCTTTTTCTACATATTCTTGTTTTTTGTTCTTCATATTTTATACCTCCTCTTATAGAGGATATTCTGTTTTATTTCCAACGCCAAACAGCCCCACTGCTTGGCGTATGTGATCCTAAAATTACAAAATCCCCCGTCGTCGACATTCCTGTAAAAGTTCTTCAAAAGTCCAATCTTCGTAGGTCACCATTTAGTCCCCTCCCTTTTGTGTAATTATATCTACCTGTTTTTCGATAGTCCTAAAAAAGTTAGATTTATCCTTACAATACTGGTTAATCAAGATTCTAATAAGGGCAGAACGGCTTATTGAGAAGTTTTTTGCTACCGCATCTAAAAGTCCTAGTGTTTTCTGGTCTATATAGACAGTTTTTATATTTTCATTATGATCAGTCATTTTTATACATAAAGTATATTAGGTTGTTATTATATATGCCTAATCGTAACGTATCTATTAGTTATGTAACGTTACTAAAAGATGAAAATGGTAACGTAACCAGAGGTAATATTATGGCAAAAGAAGAATTGGACTCAAAAATATATTTAATTACTTTCAATCAACCAAAATATGTTATGGAAATAGGGGAAATTATATACGGTGAACCCAGAGATACTTATCCAAAGCTTATGGGTAAATTAGGTGCAATTAAAAGATGTTTGAAAAATGGCTGGATAAAAGAAACCTCTGTTGAGCCACCAGAAGACAAACCATTGGGATTCGAAAAGAGAGATTATTACATTGCTAATAAAGATGTAATCCTTAAACATATTGAAAATAAGATTAAATTAGATGGAACAGAAAGAAAGATCTTATCAAAGATTTTAAATGATGAAATTTTCAAAACATGTATAGGGGATTTATCAAATTTCATAGATTATCCGAAT
>CP070798.1:1499516-1505534 GCA_020343515.1 Thermoplasmatales archaeon
TTTACTGTTCGATCTTCCTTTTTCATCCGCGCCATGATACGGTTAAGCCAAAATGGTGGACCAGCAATGTTGATACGTTTTCCTTCTTTTTCAATCTGTTCCATTAATATTATCATGCGGAGGTCTGATTTCTTCTGAACAATTGGACTGATCTTAGCCAGTGCTTTCGCTTTGATTTTCTCCCTGATGCCAATTGCTTCTGCCCGTTGCATTCGTAAAAACTGTGTAGTGATTTTCGTGCTTTCGAGAGCTATTTGAATATTAGTGGGTTCATACAAATCGTAGGCTATTCCAAATAGACTTGCAATCGTCAGATTGGTAATACGGGGATCAGGGATAAGCAATGCAACAGAATCTTCTGGATTGTAATCCATGAGTTCAAATACTGATTTCATCGCGTTATATCTAAGGCGTTCCCAGGAACCTGTATCTCGAGGTATAAAACTAAAACGGCCGGAAGTCCCACTGGTAAACATGATGCTGACGCCTTTTTTGTTGAACTCCTCTATTACCTCATCATGAGAAGGATTATCTGTTTTAAAACCAGGCATAGGAAAGGAACCAGTAAATATGTTGTCTAACCAGGTAAGAAACCCCCTACCCTCAGGATAGTCCTTAAAAAATGAATCCGGGATTAACGGGATTTTGTTGAGGTCTTCCTTAGATTTAATCACACTGGGAGTAACCTTATTTACCTCGCATAGTCGATGATAGAGAGAGTTGTTGTCAAAATGATGTTTGAAACTGAATTTGATGGCCTTGAAGGTTAATTCTGTTGTCTTTTGGTAATCTTCAAAATAAGTTGTTGGTGTGAAGAGTGCATTATCAATCGGAGTCCATGTATCTTTAGGAGGAATGAATTTTTTCAACCTTTTTTGGAATTCAAATTTTTTATCAATCATTTTTTCATACATTTTTATTCTTCATATTCATCTGTAATTTCTCGCAAAGACGCGATTACTCCATCAAGTGGTTTTATCAATTTTAGAGCCTTCATTTTGCTCCCTTTTAGTTTCAACCTGTTTTTTAAAAGTGCCACTGCCATGCTCATCTCGCCTTTGAGAATACCTTTAAAAGTGCCATAGTTCCCTCTTATAATAAAAATGGCTTCTTTTTCTTCAAAAGTATCACCAGTGTTGACAATAAAATCAGTTAATTTTCCATCCTGAAATCCCAAGTAGAAATTCATTGATGTATCATTGGGAGGAACATGCTCAACAACATTAAGTAAAGATGTGGTAATATTTTTCAGATCTTGCTCTGGATCAAGTTTTTCAAGTATATATTTTTTACTAATGTCAATCCATTCTTCTGAAAGAAATTTTACCATTTTAATTCCTCCCCTAAGATGCTTTCAATCAGTTCTCTAAACAGCTCTTGCTCCTCTTTTGAAATTGCCTTCGGTTTTGGGTAAAGAACATGTTCTTTCCGATATAAACCTTTAAATAAGTAATTAAGAACCATGAGAATATCACCCATCAATAAACATTTCTCCGTTGTTTCAATAAGTGCCTGACTAACTCTTTTAGTTGCATCAGGATCATTGTGATCATAAAAATAATCATATTCAAAAAATGCATATTTTCCATCATCCATGGGGCTAATGAAGCCAAGCGAATGCTCAAGTTTGTATTTATCACAGACTTCTGCTAACATATCAATTAATTTCAAAATTTTATCTTCATCATCAGCCCATATCATTCCCGCTTGAGCAAAAAACAATCGTTGTCTCATTAATCGCGAAGGAAGTATTCGGAATGCATGAAGCCAAATAATATCCGACATCTCTGGCTTGGAATAAGCCTTTTTAAAGAAATCCCGAAGATCCTCATCAAAAACTTGGGCTATTTGCTCAGGTGAAGCATCTAACCCTTTTTCCAAATGTTTTCTCATAGGACCTGCAAAAATAGCTTTAAGAGGATCTTCTTCTTCTGAAAGTATCTTTAAGAATTCACTATCCTTTAAAGAAGCAAGCCTTGGTGAACCCAAGAGTAGGCTCTTCATCAGGTTTTTATCAATAGTATAATCTGCCATTTCTTCTACAATTTTTTTATCGTCTTTATTACAAATAACATCCACGACATAATTAAGTTTCATGTAATTCTTTAAAATATACTCAAAGTCTTTAGCGATCTGAGGTGTTGGACAAAGAAACTCCGTGAGATATTTACGAGAAAGAATTACCAGCGATAAACCAACATCACGCTTTGCAAGTTTCATAACCATGCTGAGTGCATCCTTTAAATTGTCAAATGGAACAAGAACAACATCTTCATCATCAAAAACAGGATGAAGTTTTACAATACTTTCAGTAATTATCCCTGGCGGAGTAAGTGTTATATCAGTGAATCCACGTTCAGTAGTGTATGGATTCTTTATATCCATATCACTATGATTTTTAATATCCCCTTCATCATCTACTATTTCAACATCTACGTAATTATCAGCAGCCCAACCATATCTATTCTGCCAAGTGCTAGTAATTCCAGTTGATGCAATATTTGCACATACATGGGCCCCTGCTTCTGCAAGATGAGCTCGTAATTTATGTTCGTAAGCAGCTTTTTGGAGTTCAAAAGCAGTTATTCCTGCACCAACCGTAGCAGTACAACTTTCGGGATGAATCTCAAGTTTTTTTAATCTAAAGAGATCAATGATGATTCCGCGTTCAAGGCAAAAAGCTTTTGATAGAACCGTTGGAGTAGCACAAGTTAAAAGTGTTCCACCACTACGTGGCATAAAAGGCATATTATGTTTATTTGCAAATTTAATGACCTTTGATATTTCTTCTGCATTTTTCGGCATCACAATATAGAAATTTAATTCAGAATCTGGATGAATTATTGTTCTAATATATGAAGAAATAATAATAGGGTCATTTGTTGCCCACTCTTCTCCAACAATCCCACGAAGCTCTCTAAGAACATCATCCTCGAGAACACTCTGAAAGTCACTCTTATCTAAATTATCGACATATTCTTTTAATGCCTTTGCAACTTTTTCAGGACGTAATTGAGTAGCAAAATTACATTGCCTATCACAAATACCGCAAAAACTACAGGAATTCGCAATTTCAATTAGTTTCTCTGTGGGTTTCACTCTACCAGAAGCTAACGCTTTCACGATCTCCATACGTCCCTGCGGCCAGTATGCTATAAATCCATGTTTTTTCCCCGATGGACATAACCCTGTTCCAAGAAAATCGATTTTACACATACCACAATGAGTACCTTTCTTAGCAATAGCTGCTGCATCATCTAATGTAATTTTTTCCATTGACACTACATCTTTTAATGTCATTTTTTCCCCCGAAAAATTGTTTTTTTAAGAGAATTATATTGCAATCACACTTAAATGTTTTCTCTAGACCTCCTAGATATAAACATATTATATATAAATTAGTTGGTATAATAATTTGTGTGTACTGTTTATAAAATTAAAACACTCCACGATCAATTTTGAAAGATTATACAGAAAAAATTTATCAATCACCGTAATATTAACCTTTTAATTAAAAGTCACGGAGGCAAAACATTTGATAAAATGGAAGTTATTTAGCAAATCTAAATCAAAGAAAGAGGAAAAAAGTAAGGAAGTGGAGATTCCAGTCCAAAAAAGCGAAGAGGTTCCTCAACCGGAAGCAATCAATGAAACAAAAGAAGAAACTGAGGAGTTGCCGACTAAAGATTATCATGAAACGCTTTACTCCGAAGGACAGGCTCCAAAAAAAACCACAATATCCCCCAAACCAAGTGAAAAAGCATGGACACCAAAACGTTGGGAAAGTCCACAGGCAGTTGAAAAGAATGTAGATGATATCGGCAAGAAAAAGGATTATCATACAGAAAAATATCCCAAGTCCTCAGATATAAATAAAAAAGTAGATAGATTGCTTTGGAAGAAAAAACAATAAAATTATGTTGAATGATGGACTTTTAATATTCTAATATTTTAGTAACGTAAGGATGGTAATTCCCATTGATTGCTGTTTTAAGATTTGGACATAGAATAGACCGTGACAAACGAATAACAACTCATGTTGCATTGGTCGCCAGAGCTTTCGGCGCGGATAAAATAATCATTACTACTAAATACGAAAAGATTAAAGAAAACATTACTTCAATATGCAAAAAATTTGGTGGAAATTTTCAAATAGAAACAGGAGTGGACCCCAAAAAAATAATCAAACAATGGAAAGGTACCATAGTTCATCTGACAATGTACGGAGATGAGCTAGAAAAATCATTATCAAAAATAGATAAAACTGATGATCTTCTTATTATTGTAGGAGCTGAAAAGGTCCCCCCATATTTTTATGAGTCAGCAAATTTCAATATTTCAGTAGGAAACCAACCTCATTCAGAGGTTGCGGCGTTAGCAATTTTTCTTGATAGATATTTTAAAGGAAAATGGCTAACAAAACAATTCAAAGGAAAAATAGAAATTATTCCTTCAAATAAGGGAAAAAAAGTCATATCTGAAAAAGGTAAGAGTGATTGAATAGATGCCTCATATCCCAAACCCCAAGAGATGCGTTGAATTACTCAGAGAAAACGGCTGCTCTGAAGCAGTCGTCAACCATTGCAAAGTAGTAAGGGATTTAGCGGTACAAATAGCAGAGAAGACCAATGCAAATATCGAGCTTGTTGAAGCAGGAGCTCTCCTGCATGATATTGGGAGATCAAAAACACATGGGATAAAACACGGAATTGAAGGAGCAAAGATTGCAAGAGAAATCGGCTTGCCGGAATGCATTGAACTGATTATCGAGAGGCATTTGGGTGCTGGAATACCTAAAGATGAAGCTGTCAAATTAGGATTACCAGCTAAAGATTATATCCCTAAAACGATGGAAGAAAAAATTGTTGCACATGCGGACAATCTAATTCAGAACGGAAAAAAACAGGCAATTGAGAAAGAAGTGAAAAAAGCATTAAAAAAAGGAAAAAAGAAACTTGCAGAGCGTCTCATTAAATTACATACAGAATTAAGCGATATCTGTGGTATGGATCTAGACGAAATAACCTGTTAACCAAAAAAATAAAAAAGATTGGTATTATTTACTGCAAGAAACGGGTAAAAATCAGATGCCCCACGTTTTATTTCATTTATGCAGGGGTAGCCAAGCATGGCCAACGGCGCAAGGTTGAGGGCCTTGTCCTGTAGAGGTCCGCGAGTTCAAATCTCGTCCCCTGCACTTTTCTTCAGTTACTCAAGAATGCCAGCAACAAAAGAAAAAAGCTGTAGATTAGCAGTTTTTCTCCACCCCCAGGACTACTTCGGATGACCCCTACAGATATTTACTCCTCGATTAATTCGACCATACTCCATGGCCTTTTTTCCTCAACCTCTCAGTGAGTTGCCGTTCAATTGCCTCGGCTTCTTCTCGACTCTCGATGGGGTTGTATTTTTGGAATTTCCGCCACGCTAGACGGATGCCATATCTTTTGGCAAACCTGTTTGCCTTATAGCCTTCTTTATGCTGTTTGAACCTACTTACGGGATCATGAGTTGTTTGCCCCACATAGTAACAACTACGACGGAGATTCAGATGAGGATTGCGGTTTCTGAATTTTTTTGATTTCAACACTTCTTTATCAAGCTCGATGACATAAACGTTGTATGGCATATTCTCCTCACTCTTACAAAAGTAGCATGAATAAAAAACTTGCTAGGTATAATCTCTTGATTTTCTCAATTTTTATATTTTTCAAAACCACAAGTTAAACACGTTCCACCATGACATGTAACAATCCCTTTACATTTTGGACATTTCCATTTTTGTTTTTCTTTATCTAAAAAAAGCTCAATGCCATTTTCTTTAATATAATTAAGATTTTCAAGCATACTCATATGATATTTAATACGATATCTTTTATCCAGGTTTACTAGTCTTTTACAAGGGATTTTAGAACAATCAAAACAAAACTCAGAATTATTCTTCTTTAACACATCACAATTTATAATGATACAATCTCGAACACTTTTTGATTTATTCTCATCTGGACCTCGACAACC
>CP070798.1:1505634-1511637 GCA_020343515.1 Thermoplasmatales archaeon
GAATTTGAGTTCACCGAGTTGGCAAAAATATTGTTGTTGTTTGAATAATAGAAAACTATGCCTCCATCATAGGTAGGACCGCCATTTTTAGATACAGCATTGTTAGAAATTATGTTGTCATCTGACTTGTAGAGGCGGATACCGCCCTTTTCGTTGGATTTTACTGTATTATTCGAAATTTCATTATTATCACAGTCTTGAATAAGGTAGATGCCAATTAAGTCATTGGAATTAACCAAGTTGTTAACGATGTCATTGTTGTTGGACCTAACACCATAGATGCCATTGTTTCTGTTGTCAGATACGTTATTGTTCGAAATCATGTTGTTGTCTGAGTTATCAACATAAATACCATGACTGTTGTCCGATAATGCGTTGTCCAAGATTGTATTATTTTCTGAGTTATCAATCCATAATCCTTTTTCCTGGTTATCTATGATTATTGTGTCACTTATTGAACATTGGTCGGCTTGTACTCTGATTCCAGCAGAATTTATGCCACCGTTTTTTATGGTAAACTCACTAACATTGGCCAAATCAGCAGTGATCTTGACTGCATCGTCCAATTCATCGATACCATAAATAATTGTTATATCTTTACCCTCGCCAGTTAGATTAATGGTTTTATTTACTTTAACATTCTCATTATATGTCCCATTGTAGACAAAAATGGTATCCCCGTTATTTGCAACATTTATTGCAGCTTGGATGGTGCTGTAATTTCCGGGTCCACTGCCACCAACATACAGAATGTTCCCTGAAGAAGCTGGCAGAGACGGTTTTTCTTCCACTGTTATTCCTGTTGATGGAATAGCACTCATTCCAACAAACAGTGCTAAAACTCCAAATACCAAGCTTTTTTTCCAAATTTTATAATTTTTCATTTTGATGTCCTCCCTGAATATAAGTCTACTTTAAGTAATAATATTAATCTATTTAAATGTTTTGATTAAAATAAAAAATGTAACATATGTAACAAAATCATATATCATTTTCACATTAATATAAATAAATAATAAATATAGTTCTTTTAATATCAAACAAACAGATTTAAATGCTTATGATGCTTACAAGTTACTCCATATCTGCTATCCCTAAAATTTTCCCATAAATAAGTTTTATCAAACATTATATTTTATGAAAAGGGACTGGAACCATTCCAAATGCCAAATATACTTCAAACACTGATGTTACCTCATCGACAAACTATTATAACTAAAGAAAATTATAACTAATACTTCAGTAAAAATTATAATTTAACAAAGTGAAAAATTATGGCAGCATTACCTACATTTATCATTTGTGGGACACAAAAAGGGGGGACGACATCATTATACTATTATCTATATGAACATCCAAAAATCTATATGGCTAAAAATAAAGAGGTGCGCTATTTTGACCTCAATTACCATAGAGGTGTTAAATGGTATAAAAAACATTTTAATGATTTTAAGAGTAAAAAAAAGACTATATTAGGGGAAGCCTCTCCTACATACATGTATTTTGAAGAAGTCCCAGAGAGAATAAAAACACTTCTTCCAAATGTAAAACTAATATTTATTTTAAGAAATCCAGTCGATAGGGCATATTCTCACTATTGGCATGCAATTAATCTAGGTTATGAACACCTCTGTTTTGAAGAAGCAATTAAAAAGGAAGAAGAAAGGTTGAGTCATGGAGATTTATTTCAAAGACAACATTATTCATATAGGGATATGGGTAAATACATAGTTCAACTAAAAAGATTTAGAAAATATTTTCCTAAAGAACAAATGTTGATAATACTAACTGAAAATTTAAAAGATACTCCTGAGAAGGTCATGAATAGAACGTTTAATTTTTTAGAAATTGAAGACGACTTGGCGAGTAGAAACTGGCAAGTCAATCACCTAACAGGTAAGCAACCATACATTTGGAAATTACAAAGATTGAAATCAATTATGACTTACATACCAATAGCTAAAGGTATTGTAGGACGTGCAATCGATACCATAAATTTAAGAGAGGGTTACCCCAGGATGAATTTGGAAATTAGGAAAGATTTACTTGATTATTTCAAACCATATAATAAAGAACTAGAAAGATTCCTTGAACGAAAATTAGATCGGTGGTATAAATAATCCATAAACGAATCTATTTAGCATTTTTTAATTTTAATTACGATAATTCTTGTCTTTGTCCTGATATTTTGTATAATGTCGACAAAATCAGGCATAATATATGATAGAGGTAAATTAAATTATGAGTATATATATTCGTGATTTTGTGTTATGCATTCGAATATTTCTATATACGCTTTATATCCTTCTATGCATAGACTTCTTGTATTCATTGGAATCTGGCTCTTTATATCTATGAATATTTTCATAGAGCAAATATCTTGGTTCATAAAACCTAATTTAAAAGGTGCATTTCATTGTTGCTTATAGTTCTTCAGATCAAAGGTCGCATAAGAATGGCTATGAGATAAACATATTAGCAAAATTAAATAGTTCATATGTTAATTATGTGACAATGAAAGTTGTTGTTTGCCAAGGGGAAAATCCAAAGGAAAGGACCAGAAAAGCATTGGAGGTCCTCTCTCCATCTATATCTAAGAGTTATGTTTTGATAAAACCTAACTTGGTAGAGCCTATGCGGCCTGATACAGGTGCAGTGACAAGACCAGAGGTTGTAGAAGGGATAATTAATTTTCTCGGTGAAAATTACAAAATCATAATTGGTGAGAGTTCAAGTGGCTATAACACCAAAAAAGCATTTGAGCTTGCAGGTTACAACGAATTGGAAAGAGATAATGTGGAAATTGTAGATTTTGATAACAGAAGTTATTACAAACTAAACATAAATGGTAGGGCATGGAAGGATGTAGAGGTTACAGATGCTGTAAAAGACAAATACATAATATCAGTAGCTTCACTTAAGGAGCATCCGTTTAGCGTTGTAACTCTCTGCCTAAAAAATATGATGGGGATTCTTAAACCCGAGGGCAGTTTACCAAACAAATCATATATACACGATGGTGTCTCCGAGGAGATGTGGGCGGAGAGACTGTGTGACTTGTTAGAAAAAATAAAGCCTCAACTGGCGGTTATCGATGGGACAACAGGCATGTACGGCAATCATTTACATGGCACATTAAAAAAACACAATCTGACTATAACAAGTGAGGACCCAGTATCCGCAGATATTGTAGGAGCAGAAATCCTTGGTGACAAATACGTCCCCCACATTTCAAAGGCACTTGAAAGAAAATTGGGAGAAAAACCCGAGATTGAAAGAGTTAATGTTTAAAAGAACTTCTAAAAATTACAAGATGCATCTGTTTCTACTCTCTTAAAGAATGAAAAGCTAAAATGGCTAGGACTGATCAAACATTTAAATAGCGCAAATTTTGAAATATATGGAGGTGAGCCAAGAAAAAGTATTTTAATAACATTGTATATATGTGTCATGATAACATTCAACTCAAAAAGTGCTTTTGAGGAATAAAAATGAAGAAAAGGAAATGCATAAGGAAATCTTTGGCAGTTGGAACATTAGTCTTGATTCTTGGAGTAAGTATTATTCCATCAAGCGGAGGCATAGCGATAGAAAAACCTAGTTCATCAAATGATAGGTTTTCTTCTCCCGGTAATATTTTACATGTTGGTGGCGATGGTCCTAGTAACTACAGTAGTATTCAAACTGCGATTGATGACGCTACTGACGGGGATACCGTTTTTGTTTATTCCTATTCTTCACCATATTATGAAAATTTGGTAGTGGATAAGTCAATAAATCTCGTTGGCGAGAATAAAGCCACCACCGTTATCGATGGAAGTAGCAGTGGTGATGTTGTTTTTATTTCTGCTGATTCAGTGGCCATCACTAGTTTTACTATTCAAAACAGCGGAAAGAACGTAATGGAGCCAGATTCAGGAGTACATATTTTTTCTAATTTTAATTCTATCTCAGAAAATGTTATTAAAAATAATCTCGAAGGAATTTTCCTAAAAGCTTCATCTAACAATATTATTTCAAATAACATTATTTCAAATAACAGCGAGGATGGTATCTTTATATTTGATTGGACTTATAACCATACCATTTCCAGTAACATTATTTCAAACAATAAAGGCGAGGGTATCAGGAGTATAGGCGACTTTGAAAATCATCACCACAACATATTAGGAAACACTATTGAAGACAATGTCGGCGGGGGTATTTATCTGGTAGGGTCTTCCTGCAATCTAATTTCAGGGAACGTTATCAAGCGTAATCACTTGGAAGGAATTTGGGTAGCAGGATGGTTATCTAACACTATAATCACTAAAAATACCATCTCGTACAACTCCTGGGGCATAGATGTAGGATCCACCGTTAACAACACATTCATCTTTCGGAATGTTATAACAGTAAATTATTATGGCATCTGGATTGACCGTGCATCATACACCAACATTACAGGAAATAATATTACATACAATGTTAAGATAGGTCTTTGCCTTAAAGGGGGATCCAACAATAGCATATGTTTAAACAATTTCGCTAATAACCGTCCACATATGTTTTTTTGTTATGACGTCTCAAGCAACCATAATAATATCTTGAATCAAAATTATTGGGATAGGCCACGCCTACTTCCAAAACCAATTTTTGGAATAAGAGAGCTCTATATTGAAATTAAATGGTTCTATAAATGGATTCCGCTGCCATGGATCGTCTTTGACTTGCATCCAGCACGAGAGCCTTATATCGTTGGTGACATGGAATGACCCAATCGATTTTGGAGATAACTTTAGTAGTTGGATTCATTTTTTTATTTATTGCCATTGCTTTTACACATTATATCAACGCCAACAGAAACAAACCATATCCTAAAAATGAACTCATTAAAAACAGATGTATAAAAAAGAATGATTTATTTTTTACTTTAAATTATAAGAGATGACAACAAATGAATCCATTTCTTAACCCCTGGTTTCTTTTTCAAATTCTCAAAAGCTACCTGCTAGATACAAATCGACTTTATAGAATGAGTAGCAGGAATCTTAAAAAATTTCAAGATAAAGCAATAAAGAAGATGGTACAGTATGCCTATGATGTTCCCATCTACAAAAATAAATACAAAGAATGTGGTGTTCATCCTGATGATATCAACGGGATCGATGATATACAGAAACTTCCATTTATAACAAAAGACGATATCAGAAAGAATCTTCCAGATGGCATTGTATCACCTACGTTCAATAAAGGAAAAGCAATCACCGGTTCCACCTCAGGGACAACAGGTCCACCATCACCGATTTACGGAAACATGTATGCTGCCGCAAAATGGTTATGCGGAGAAGTTAGAATAATGAAGGAGCATAATATCAATTGGAGAAAGACAAGGATTACTGTTATTACTGATCTTTCTGAAAATAGCATCGAGAGGAAATATATCATTGACGGAATAATTTCTAATTTAAAACCATTTTTTTCTCTTAACAATATGCAGATTTTACACTCCTTTGATGATCCAAAAAAGACAATAGAGAAAATTAACAGTTTTCAACCAGAATTTATTAGCGGCAATCCTGGGATGTTTAAGAAACTTGCTCAGCTTAAAAGGATGGGATATGGCAAAGATATTCGGCCAAGATGCATGACAACAGTCGGGGCTGTTTTAGATAACTTCCTGAAAAAAATTATTGAAGAAACGTTTGAAACCCAGTTATTCGATGGTTATGGAGCTACGGAAGTAGGTCCTATAGCTTTCCAATGTAAAAAAGGGAAATATCATATCAATTCAGATCTGGTATATCTAGAAGCTATAGATGATAATGGCGAATGGGTTTCACCAGGTGAACTGGGCCATGTAGTTGCAACAAGACTCTTTGGTGAAGGAACTCCTATCATCAGATATACAGGAATCGATGATCTTATAACAATAACAGATGGAATCTGCAATTGTGGATTAGCTGGCAAGCTCATTAAAGAAATCCATGGAAGAGAGACTCAATCGATAGTACTGCAAGATGG
>CP070798.1:1511737-1517614 GCA_020343515.1 Thermoplasmatales archaeon
GTGCATTTCGTCTCCTGTTAAAGGGGCTCGTGGTCTAGTGGTTATGACGTCGCCTTGACATGGCGGAGGTCGAGAGTTCAAATCTCTCCGAGCCCACTTCATCTTTTTCAAACAAATCTATAGGAGAATTCCTTGACATTTTGATGCTTTCAGGCATTACTAAAAGACATAGAAAAGAGGTTAAAAGATACTTAATTCATTACGCCGAATATATACTTTACAAGCCAACCAAGGGGAAAAGTCTAGAATATTTCAAATATTTACAGGAGAATTATAGTCAAGCCTACTTCATAAAGCAAATGTATCAAATTCTTAAGTTCCTAAAATTTCTTGGAATCGCATGGAGTGAAGAGATTAAATTGCCGAAACAACCGAATTATAACCCTCCTAGAATTGACCTTGAAGATATACGAAATCTGTTGAAACAATTCGAGGGTGAGAGAAATTATCCACAGATTCAAGCCTTTATTCTAATAACTTGTACTTCGGGAATTCGAGCAATGGAGGGGTATAAGTTGCAAATGTCGAACATTAGTCTTGAGAATAGAACAATTAAGCTTAGAGCAGGGCAAACAAAAACACGAACAGCCAGAGTTACATTTTTTAATGAAGGAGCACAGAACGCACTAAGACAATATCTACATGAATTTGAGACTAACCAAAGGAGTAATACTCTCTTTGCTGAAACTACAATTAGAAGAACATTTAGGAATAGTCAATTAAAACCTAAACACTTGCGAAAGTTCTTCAGTCAGATATGGACACGACGAAATGGAAACGAAGCTGTAAAACATCTTCTTATGGGTCATTCACAAAGGAGTAACGTGGACCAAATGCACTACAACTATCAATCTGAAGAGGATTTAAAACAAATCTACGACCGGGTCATGGGCGATTTAGCAATAATTCATGGTGAAAATAAACCTCAGACCATAACAAAAACGGTTTGAAACCACATTTCTCAATCATTTTCCCCCCCACTTTTTGTCTAAAAGTGGTAAAACTAGCCAATGTTAGAAAATCTTATCTTCTTCACCAATTCTCAAGTATATATTCATCATTCGAGTTGTAAAATTTAACCACATTTTATTGTTTTTTGCCTCTTAAATGGCCTTTTAAAACACCTCCAAAAAATGCTTCTTTTATTTAAAAAAAATGCCCTACAGGAGAAAAATCAATTCTCAGCAGGCGAAATTTTATTAAATAATAAGGTCTATAAAACTAATCAGTAGGGGTGAGGAGAAAAAAACTCCTACTTCTCAAATTAAAATAAAATAAAATGGAATTAAAATGAAAATAAATTCGAACATCATAAAAAAGCATTTTATCGGTAAAGCAAAGAATGTCAGGATTCTTAAGGGAGACTTATCTCTTTTTGGAAAAATATTGGAAACTGATGGGGATTGTGTTGTTTTTCAGACAAAAACACAGATATCGATAATCCCAATCAGAGATATTGATGAGATTCTGTTAATTAATGGTGGTGGTCGCTGATGTCCAAGAATTATATTTTTTCTCTTGCTGATAGCTTTTATTTGCTTAACAAGGAAATGAATTATGATATTGCCATTGCCTGTTCCTCTAGTCTCATTAGTGCATGTTTGCCTAACATTAGAATACCAACAAGCAAAGGTTTACCACTATCACTAGATGAAATGGATGCTATCATCGGTATATCCGGTGTGGTCAAGTCAATACCTTTACAGAAAATAATAGAAATTGCTAAAAAACTAGGCCTAAAACTGCCTACATTCACTACCACCGAAGGGCCTACAAAGTATTTCTCTGAAAAGGATAGTAATGGAAATTATAAGAATAGACCGCATGGTCTTATAATAAACGATGAGATGAGCCGGAAATTCAAGGAGAGTAAACATAAAGATTATGCAGCTGGTACAATAGAACAATATGCTAGTTTTTACGACCGAAATTTAGAAGAGACTTATCTGGTTAAAGATGGATTGAGAGACCCCCAACAACCCTCCGTAAGCGTTATTGCTGCAACAATAACGAATTTTTTACCTGAAATCCCAGACCATTTCTTTTCTCAAGGATTAGCAGGACGATTCAACTGGATTTACTGTGATGATATTATAGGTAAAGATTACAATGATGATTTTGATATTACTAAAACAAAGAATTATGAAGTCGCAGAAGAGCAGTTCGACCAGCATATTGAAAAATTGAAGAAATTGTATGAACAGAATCCACCGAAACCAGTGTACATGATTATGGAACCAGATACCAATACAATTTTTAAGAAATTTGACAAAGAGGTTCACCAGCAATGGCAACAATCAGCATTACACAATCTATGGGCTTGTGATTATCAATTCCTTAAGAGATTACCTGAAATGGCGATAAAACAAGCAGGTAGGTATGCCGTTGGGCGATGTATCGACGACATCATAGAAGATGGTTTTGACGGTTTAACTATCATCAAGGAAGACATGGAGTACGGAATTCACCGCATGAATGTCAGCAAGGGATATCTAGAAAAAATATTTAACATAAGGAGAGAAGGAGTACAAAGAATGCGAGCACAGAAGAAAGGTTTGCCTTTGAAGCGAACCTATTCTAAAGAACACGTAACTGGGGTTCTTGCAAGACTCGGTAGAGCAAACACAAAACAATGGCAAAAGGAATCTGGAATAAGTGATACAGCGACATTTAACAAATACCGTGATGAGGCAATCAAACATGGAATGGTCAGGGAAGTAGACAAAAGCAAGATAACAAAAAAGGTAGATAGGATGCGATTTGGTGCAGATTCACCAGCAACCAAAATTTGGGAGCCTGTTTAAACTAATATTGGTTTAATAGGAGTAAAAATGATTCCAATATTAGTGACCCTAATATTGAATCTACAGGAGTAGAAAGGCTAAAATTAGGGTTAGGGTATGTTTTTATAGTAAAAATAGGGTATAAAAAAAATATAAAATACCCTAATATTAAGCTATTATATACTATATTTTCTCCTATTACTTTGTAATATTAGGCACCAAAATATTAAAATGAGTGTTTAACAGAGTAAAACCCAAAATTATGGTATTGTGCAAACCCCATTTTTAATTTCATTTTCTCAACGTGAAAAAACAGGCAATTCGCCTTATTTACACACAGTCAGTTTTTTTCTGGCAATTAAAGAGAGATAATATCAATAGTTTAAGATTAAACCCGATGATTGGAGCCTAAATCCCAAGGGCGACAGAAAGCCACGAAAAAATGCAGATATATATTTTTCAGAAAGCCATGTACTAAAATCGTATTGTTTGTCTATAAGGGGAGAAACAGGTATAAAACCCCTTTTTACCTGGAAAAATCCGCAGATATTTTAGTGGTACTTTTGAGAATTAGCCTAAAAACGTAAATGCCAATGCAAACAATAGATAAGATTTCCAAACACAATTTGCAGATTTCTAAGTCTAATATAATGTCCTTCGGGATGGTTTTTTCTCTTTCATCTTCATCCACCTCCAATTCAGGAGGAAATGATATTTCAGCCATTGATGAGTTGGAAAACGAATAATTGAACATACCTGCATTATGCCATTGACGTTCTTCAGGGTCCGCACTACTATTAATTGGAATAATGAAAAAACTCAACACAACAAACAGTATAATGAATCTGCTTTTCATAAAAACTAGATGATTTCTTATCATTCAGTGGTATTTAATGATTGTGCATATCAATATTTACAGGTCTGTTTTACCCTTCAGAACCCATGCCAGAGGGTAGCATTTATATACCACAGCTTCGATAGATATATGTAATAATCTGGGGAGGATTCTGTCAAGGTGAATAAACATAACATCCCAATATTGGTTATTCTGTTGCTCTTGTCTTCTAGTTTTGTAGGAGTGTCAAATAAGATTGATGAGTTAAATATTGACAACAGAAGCACTGTACATTCGTCCATGGGTGATGATGGTCTGATGAATTCGTCTTGGCCTATGAAATGCCATGATAACCGTCATACAAGTCAAAGCCCGTATAGCACCGCTCATATCACTGGTCTTGAGAAATGGCGGTTTAAATGCGATGGTGTGGATGACAGTCCTATCATCGGTGGTGACGGTACAATCTACTTTGGAGATAAGGATGCGGACATTTATGCAGTACATCCAAATGGAACATTAAAATGGAAATATCATACTGAAGATTGGATTACCTCTGCTCCTGCTCTATCCGAAGATGGAGCTCTCTATGTTGGAAATTGGCGTTCTTATTTTTATGCACTTAATTCGACCATCGGAGAAAAAATATGGAGGATTAGTTTAAGTGATATTATTAGCTCATCACCTGCTATTGGTGAGGATGGTACAATCTACACTGCAACTGCAGATGGACGAGTTTGGGCTGTTAATCCTAACGGAACTAAAAAATGGGACTACCTTACGGAAGGTTCAGACATTTGGGGCGATATTGCAATAGGCGACGATGGTACGCTTTACATAGGAACATGGAATAATTATTTCTTTGCAATAAATCCAAACGGGACTCTCAAATGGAAGTTTAAAACAGGTAATCATATTAAAGGGCCTGCATCCATAGCAGATGATGGAACAGTCTATATTGGTTCTTGGGATGATTATCTCTATGCACTTTACCCCAATAATGGTACTATGAAGTGGAAATGTAAGGTGGGTTATGGTACAGAAACTAATCCGTCGATAGCAAGTGACGGTACAATCTATGTAGGTGGCGATAATTTGTGGGCGATTTATCCAAATGGAACCATGAAATGGAGTTTTGACCTAGGCGAGGGTAGACATATTCATAAATCCTCTCCTGCAATTTCTTCAGAAGGCACAATCTATGTCGGTACTAATATCTTGGAGGTTTCTGGTGGTGATATTGTCGCTGTTAATCCAAATGGCACAGAGCGATGGAGGAAGACAATCTGCAATGAATGGTGTGACTCCTCTCCTTGTATCGGTATGGATGGTTCTGTGTATATCGGCTCACAAGATTATGGTGGTTATATCCATGCGTTTGGACCAGTAGAATCAAACAGCCCTCCAGAAACACCAACGATTTCAGGTGAAACAAATGGTAAAGTAGGTGAAAGTTATTGGTATACTTTTAAAACTAATGACCCTGATAATAATCCAGTATCATTTTATATTGAATGGGGAGATGGAACCAGTACTGGATGGACAAGAGAATGGGCTTCTGGGGAAAACGCTTACTATAAATATTCATGGTCTGAAGAAGGAAAATACACCATAAGATGTAAAACCAAGGACATCATGGGTGAGGAAAGCGACTGGGCGTATCTTGAGGTCACGGTACCCTTTAACAAACAAATGTCTACATTTCCATGGATTCATTGGTTTTTAGAACGTTTTCCATGGACGTTCCCAATACTCAGGCAGTTGCTTGGACTAACATAGATTATATAACCCGATTACCTGAAAAAATCCGTTTAAATCACGGCAGAAACAGGCCTTTAGGACATTTTCTTTTGATTTTGATATAATTCTATTAATCTACTCAAATATGAGTAATAGAGCTATTTCTGCGTGTTTTAACTGATAATAATGAATCTACTCATTTTTAAACGCAAACATTGGAATTGTTTTAAGGATAAAGCGTTGGGAATGAGAGATGTTGAGAGGTCGATTTATAATTGAAACCCTCTCTTTCTCCTTTTTTATGTAGGAAAGTAAATATATCCTATAGTATATACTTTCGAACGATATGAAAAAAATAAGAACGACCATCACAATAGATAAAGATTTGTGGAATTTAGCACATAAGCACAAAATCAAAATTTCTACGTTTTTGAACAATACTTTACAGGAATACATTCATAAGATTCATAGGGGAAATAATAGCCTTGACATGGCGGAGGTCGAGAGTTCAAATCTCTC
>CP070798.1:1517714-1523481 GCA_020343515.1 Thermoplasmatales archaeon
CCTTTTGATTTCGGTAACGTATTTCCTTTTTCATACCAGGATGGAACAAAAGCGAGCGTAATGGAGCCGAAAATTCCAAGCAGGGAGATAAAAAGAAGAATGAAGGACGCCTTAAAATTTCTTAAAAAGAAAAATTATTTTACATGGTATTTCAGACCTAACACAGGTATATCTTTCTATGCTAGATGAATTCCATATTGTTGTTTTTATTATAGCAATTAATCTCTTTTATCGACCAAAGTTAACACTGTAGAATTAACACCATACAACTTAGCAATAGGTGAAGAGCGGCCCTCTTAAAGATTGCATCAAAGAGTTTAAACATGGATTAGACCTAGGTTATAAACATTTTGTTCTCGAAGCTGATGATGTTGGCCACTATGGAATAGATATCAAAAGCAGTCTTCCTGAGATTTTATATGAAATGCGAAAATTGATGTAAAATACGGTATAGAGTTGAAGAATTGCATCCTATATGGATTATAAAGTGTATCAATGAATTAGAAGAAATCTTGAAAAGAAAGAAAATCAAAAACATTCTACTTTCGATACAATCTGGTGATAATAGAATACTTATACTTATGAGCCGTTCTAATCGAATTATTTTGCGTAATCCAACAGTCACAAAAATATTTCTTTTTATCAAAAATAAAACATTTATACGAAAAATCTTCAATATTAACTTTTATATATCTATCATCATATAAGAATTGTAAAGGCAAAAATATGATTAAAATAACATTTCCAATCCTAGTAACATTTTTGTTATTGACTGCTACAATTGTAGGCATTGGTAGAACTACAATAGATATTGATAATCAATCATATGATAATATCGATCAAATGAATAGTTGTTGGAAAAATACACCTCCTTTTCCAATAAGGCAACCTGCAGAGTTTGAACCCATGCAAGGTGTGCTTATTCGTTACCCATTTGGTATACCATATTCTCTTATTGCAGAAATTGCTGAAGCTGTAGAATTAGTAACAATTGTTGCAAACTCTACTGAGCAGAATTATGTTGAAACACTATATATTAGCAATGGTATTAATCTTGATAACTGTAGTTTTTTAATTGCTCCTTCAAATAGAATCTGGACACGTGATTATGGTCCTTGGTTTATTTTCACAGGAGATAATGAGTTCGCAGTTGTTGACTTCAAATACAGTTTTTTATTCCGTTTCTCAGATAATGCTATTCCAGGTGAATATGCAAACGATCAAAATTTATCACTCTTTCGTATGCCTCTTATTCATGAAGGCGGCAATTATATGACAGATGGACAAGGAATAGCTATATCCACTAACCTTGTATGGGCTCAAAATCTATTTCGAAGACGTTCTAAAATTGAACAGATCACATACGATTATTTGGGAATTCAAAAATATCATATTGTACTTGATGCAAATGGATACTTAAATCCTGTAAAGAAACATATAGACTGTTGGGCTAAATTTCTAGCACCTGATGTAATTATGATAAGAAAGGTACCACAATACCGAATTCGCCTCTTTATTAGAATGGAGGCAGCAGTGAAATACTTTGAAGCAAAAACAAGTTGTTATGGTACCCCATATAAAATTGTACGCATTTATACTCCTAATGATGAACCTTACATAAATTCATTGATTCTTAACAATAAGGTTTTTGTTCCTTTAACAGGCGGTGAATGGGACGATGAAGCTATTGAAACATATGAAAAAGCTATGCCAGGATACGAAGTACTTGGATTTCGCGGGTTCTGGAAATCAGTTGATGCAATTCACTGCAGAACAAAAGGTATCCCTGACAGATATATGTTATACATAGAACATATGCCATTATTAAAAAACCAATCTTTTAGTGAAAATGGATATGAAATTCAGGCAAAGATAGTTCCTTACAGTGGAGAAAAATTGATTGCTAATTCAACACTTCTATATTGGAAAGCAGAAGGAAGCAATTGGAATTATTTACAGATGGAGTATAGAGAAGATAATTATTATACCGCTACAATACCCCCTCAGAAAATTGGTACCAAGGTCTATTATTACATTCACGCCGAAGATTTTTCTGGAAGAAAAGAAAATCATCCATACATTGGAGCGCCATGGGCACACTCTTTTACAATCGACTCCTATTACATAACTCCATAAATGTCCATATACTTATTGTAGCAACTTTTTTCAGCTGTGATAAAAACTATATATCTACCATAATTATGCTAAAACCTTCTTTTTAATACAAATTTTATAAAAAAATTCTAAATTTTGGGATAAAATTTAAATAGTTCTATTTCATGAGAAGCAGCGTGCTAGAGATGAATGCAAAGATTGAAAACATGCTAAATGAGATTGGAGAGACATTGGAAATTGGAAAAGAAGAAATTAAAATGACTTTAAAAAACAAAAAAGGCCCCATTATTGTTGGTTTCGTCATTTTAGCAGCTGCACTTGCACTCGGTTATATTCCCATCTACGGGAAACGTTATGCGGCCATAAGCCCTCTAGATTTCACCTCCCTTAAAAATTTCCCATTCTCATTGCTATTTTAAAACGGGAAACACATCCCTTGCTTTTATAGCTCATAAAAAAAAAGAATTAGGTTAATGCATTTCATTATAAGTAGGGGATTTTATGTTCAAAAAAAAGTATACACCGTACATTACAGCACTTGAACTTACATTAAAATGTAATATGCGATGTTTACATTGTGGCTCTTCAGCAGGTGAATATCGAAAAAAAGAATTAACAACAAAAGAATGGATGGATCTTTGTAGAGGCGCATCTGATCTTGGTTGTCAACTCATTACCTTTCTCGGTGGGGAACCATTTTTAAGAAAAGATTGGTTTCAAATAGCCCAAAATGTAAAAGATTTAGGGATGAATTTAAGCATAATTACTAATGGTTTTCTTGTAAATGAGAAATTGATCTCCCAATTAAAAGAGATAGAGCCATATACTATTGCAATAAGTATTGATGGGGCTACGGCTGAAACTCATGATACGATTAGAAATCTTAATGGATCTTTAGAAAAATGTAAACATGCATTTAATTTATTGAATGTGGCCAACATACCAACTACTGCAGTAACAACTGTTCATAAAATGAATCTTAAAGAGCTACCTTTAATGAGAGATTTCCTATTGAACAAAGGAATAGCCTGGCAAATTCAAATTGCTGATACTATGGGGCGATTCCCAAAGGAATTACATCTTTCACAAAAGGAATTTTACTCAGTTGGACTTTTTATAGCGTCTTCAAGGAGTAAATATTCCCTGGAAGAACTACCAATAACCGGTGCTCATTGCATCGGTTATAATTCCAAAATATTACCACCGACACAAATGTCGGTAAAGTGGAAAGGTTGTCAGGCTGGAATTGCTGCACTTGCTATTCAGAGTGATGGAGGGGTAAAGGGATGTTTGTCGTTATCGGATGATTATATCGACGGAAACATAAAGAAAAGATCTATAAATGATATTTGGAATGATCCTGAAGCTTTTTCCTATAATAGAGAATTTAACAAAGAAGATCTTCAAGGGGAATGTAAAGGATGTAAATACGGAAAAACATGTATGGGAGGATGCCTTGGTGTTTCAATCGCTGAAACTGGGGAACTACATCACGATCCCTATTGTTTATATTTATATGAGAAGAAACATTTGTGATTTATAGACCATTTCAAAAAGCCAATTTCTTTTAGTAGTATGGACAGATAAGGTTTTATATAAAACAGTACATAATTATTTTAGGTAGTTGTTTTTATGGAGATAAGGCTGCAAAAAATTTATGGGATTTCAATTATAGTTCTATTAATATTCAGTAATATGTCTTTTGTTGTTGTTGGAATGTGTTATTTTTCAACTAAAAATCAATATTTAAATAATGATTTTTATGATCTTCTAATAATAACTCCATCAAAATTTGCCAGTTATCTTAAGCCCCTCGTTCAACATAAGAACAAATTTGGAGTGAGGACAATTCTTGTTAAGTTAAACGATGTATATGATAAAATGTACTGGAATGGCCGTGATAAACAAGAGAAGATCAAGTATTTTATCAAAAAAGCACTTGAGGAATGGAGTATTGATTATGTTCTTCTTGTTGGCGGTAGAAAGAACCATATAACACCTTCTGAAACTTGGTGGTTACCAGTTAGATACAGCTATATCGAAGATGCAGAATATTTGGGATTCTCTGAGGGACGGTATATTAGTGATTTGTATTATGCAGATATATATGATAAAAACGGAAATTTCAGTAGCTGGGATACTAATGGCAATGGTATCTTCAGCGAATGGTATGATAATAAATCAGCCGAAGACATTTCAGATTTGTATCCTGATGTTTATCTTGGCCGACTTCCTTGTAGAAATGGTCTTGAAATAAAAATAATGGTAAATAAAATAATTACTTACGAAAAAGAAAAATGTTCGGAATCTTGGTTTAGAAATATGGTAGTTGCTGGAGGAGATACTACCCCTACAGAAGAAGATCATTATGAAGGGGAGTATTCAAATCAGTTAGCAATTGATAGAATGCAGGGTTTTAATCATATTCGGCTATGGACATCGTGGGGAACCTTAACTGGTCAGAAGGATGTTATTAAAGCCATTAATTATGGGTGCGGGTTTTTATATTTGGCAGGTCATGGTGGCCCTTGGACTTGGCATACATATCCGCCAAAAGATAATACAACAAGAATCACAGGACTAAATTTACAAGGCATGTGGTTTCTTTCTAATAAAAAGAAATTACCTATAACTGTTGTGGGCGGATGTCACAATAGTTTATTTAACATAAGTCTATTGCACTCTAGCTGGACTTTTGGAAACCTTTGTACGGAATGTTGGAGTTGGAGATTGACAAGAAAAATAGGTGGAGGATCTATTGCGGTTATTAGTAACACGGCATTTAGTTATGGTCCTGAGAATAGACAGAATCCTAATCAATGGGCTGGGGAGGATAGACTTGAAGTACATTTCTTTGAGGAGTATGGTGTGAACGGTACGGATGTCTTGGGCGAGGCATGGGGGAAAACAATTACATCTTATCTTGACCATCTTCCAATACATTGGAATGAAAGATCGTTTAATGATTCAGCAATGGATGCCAAGACGGTTCAACAATGGATACTTATTGGTGATCCAAGTTTGAAGATTGGTGGTTATCCTCCATAATACTGCTGCTTTCTGCTCATAGTATGTTTGGTTAGATCTCGGATCTGAATGTGGATCTACTAGTAGAATTTAATCATAACAGTGTTTTTTTAATACTATGGTTCCTAAGTTTTTTGACCATCATCCCCAGACATTTACGATACTGAGACAGATGCTGGGATTATAACTATCTATGTGGTCCATATAAAGGGAAAAAAATATTCATCAAAGATTAACGGGCGTCTGTTATAACATTTGTTATCTACAATCCTTTGCACGGTTTGGTTTTGTAGGAGGATAAAAAGGGGTATGAAAAGGGGATGAACGACTGGGCAATTTGGGTTCATTGCTATAATTGCTGGAAACCGCTTTTTATCAAGCCAAGTTCTGAGAAACATAAGAAAGTTATAGAAGAAATGAAGGGACGATTAAAACATGATCATTGCCCTGAAGAATAATGGTATTTTAAAAATATCGATTCGAAGAACCATAAAATTATCGAGCTTTTAACAGATATAAAACCTTAAAATGTGACGTCATTTAGCCGCTCGAATCCCGAACCTACATATCTTGTTTTGTCTGATGGATGTGAGGATGATTAGTGGACATTATTTTTTAAAATTCA
>CP070798.1:1523581-1529344 GCA_020343515.1 Thermoplasmatales archaeon
TGGTTGAAATGTCTGATTTGACTTATCTTTATGGTGCATATACGATTGTATGGCTAGGCTTATTCTTCTACATTATCAAGTTACACATAGCTCAAAGGAGACTCAAGAATGAAATTAAAATGCTAAGGGAGATAATTAATGGAAAGAAAAGTAAGAAAAATCTCTGAAAAACAAATCAAGATTATTGCTGTGGTTATAATAGTTGTCATTGTTGTTGGTGTTCTTCTTTGGGGAATGGTCCCTGGAACAATCTATGATGTGTCTGAGATTCTCAACAACCCTGAAGGTTTTGACGGCCAGGTGGTAAACGTCACAGGTATTGTGGGTGGATGGGGACTTTCGCCCCATAACTTTACCCTTGTGGATCCTCAGGATAAGAACTTGACTATTGAGGTAACACACACTAAAGCATTTCCAGGAGGTTTTGGTAATGAGGAGACAGTTGTGGTCACCGGAGTCTTCTGGTCAGAGGCGAGGCATATCGAATCACAAAAGATCCAAATTGGATGCCCTTCAAAGTACTGAAAATGATGCAATCGTATTGAAAATAAGAATTTATTGAGTCTCAAAAAAAGATTCATCTCGGAACTAATATTTGGGGGTTGTTTCTTGTTCTCTAGCGTTACTATGGTGTTGGCCAGTCGTGTGTACTATCATCGTGACAAGTGTCACAGTATTCGTGCCAGTTGTCGCCTTCTACCAGGTCCGTATCGACGTATCTCACATCATTTGGTTCTGGATTATGGCAGTCGGGTGACCAACAGTCCATAAATCCTGAATAAGAAAGATCGTGGTGGGCGAAATATGTAGCATCATCATCTCCAAGCCAATAATCTGGAATGTGACAATCCGTACACTCGCCATCTATTGGTTGATAGTGACAGTCGACACAGCCTAACGGCCATTCATCTCCACCGTGGGTTATAGAGGCGTTACGATGTTCTTCAATTTCAATTATAGTAGGTGGTGTTGGTATAGTGGGTGAAGGCGTCTGTATGTCTAAGACTAAAGATAGAGATATGATAAAAAAAGCAATAGCTAGCAATCCAAGTATCAAATTCGATTTTTTCATATTCCTAGCCATATTGTACCTCGCATAATTTTATAATATTATACGTATTTTGTCACACGTATAATATCATAAGTACTTATAATGCCAACTATAATATAATATATTACATAATACGTATATAAATATTTTGAAACAATAATAATAACATTTGAAGGACATATTCATCAACTCTTTAGAGATATTTTGTTTCTTGACAGTTCAAAAAATTATATATTTTTAAAATGGGTATTTGATTAATCTCTGTATTGATTGTAATCTAAGGAGGGGAAAGATTTTTATCAAGTTTTTGTTATATCTTATATCTGTTTGATGACACTCAAAAAACAAGCCATTAGTATTACACTTATCATTTTATTACTTACAATCAATTCAGGTTGCATATCATTGGAAGATACCTCATTCACTATGCTTTCAAAAGCAATTATTGATTACGAGGGTTTTCCTAGTTTAATGCTTCGTTTTGATACAAACGATGTTATCTCAGTCAATCTCATTGACTCAGATAGACAAATTGCTTTTACCGATAGTTTTTATTCTAGCGAAAACGAGACAGTGATCCCTCTAGCACCGTATAGAAACATCCCTCAACCTGGTGTTTATCAAGTACAAGTCTATGACAAAAACGATAATCCAATTTATAATGAAACCCTTAGGTTTAATGAGATTAACTTCTCTATAATCTCGGTTCAAGGACATTGGTGGAAAGAAAATCCGAAATATTCACTAATTGGAATCACAATTACAGTAGCGAATAGTGGTGACCTCCCCGCATATCCATATTCTCTTGATTTTAATATTGATAACAAATCAACATCTGCAGATATTCTCCCCGCTGTTGTTTTACCTGGAGAAAACAGGTCCATTAATTGTTCTCTCTATATTGATAACATGGAGAGAGGTGAGAGAAATTGCAGTCTATCAGTCTATGATAAAAATGGTGAATTGCTAGCGGATTCAAGCTTTCAAACAATCCCACAAGAAAACGTACCGATCCAGAATTTCGAATGGGATTATAATGGAAAAAATGAAATCAGCATTCCATATCCTGGTTTTTTATCTGATTATTATACCAACCTGGAAAGACTAGATACTAAGGATTATGCAGCATATGTCTTTGATCCATATGATGATCTATATCTCACGCTTGTTAAAGATTCTCTGGTGTCTATTGATGGAGAGGCAGATGGCGTCTCAAAAATAAATTTAGTTGCATCGTTTGTTCAAAATCTTGAGTATGGGGAAGACGATCCTCTTAATTCATCCTATGAATATCCATTATATCCAATTGAAGCGCTTAATAGCCAACCATGTGATTGCGAAGATAGATCAATTCTTGCAGGTAACATCTTTATGCTCATGGATTACAATGTTTCATTGTTGAGTCTTCCTAAGCATATGGCTATCGGTGTTCATGTCGATCAGAATTTATCAGAGTATAGTTTTTATGTCGATGAATACTATTATTTAGAAACAATTAAGGAGAACATGGTTCTTGGAGATGTTCCCACTCTCTATCGTAGTATTTCAGAAGAGGCGGTCGTGTACCCTCTTACATCAAGGCCGATTCTTCATCATGAGTGGAAAAATGCCGATGGTATTTTAGTTGGTGGCAAATTAGATTTCGTCAAACTAAAATTAATTATTGAAAACATTGGAGATGCATCAGCAGAAAATATTTTGATTACCGCGGCGTTTTATTCATCGAATAATCACGAATATAATCAAGAAAAAGTAAGCATATCTTCATTATCACCTGGTGAAAAAAAACAAAACGCCCTTAATCTAATTGTTCCAAATGGTGTCTCTGTTATTTTGAAGACTAAACTTTACTTTGATGATATTTTAATAGAAGAAAAACAATCAGCCACCAAATTTCCATAAGAATTTTCTTATGAATAAGCATACTTAGCGGCTTTTGGAATAGCGGAGACAGTCTCTCTTGTTTTCTATAATTTATTCACTCTAATTTGGTTTAATCTTTTAGCTTAGACGGTACCCATCCAGTAGCCCTACAAGAAGGACAGGTTACTTTAAACGATCTATTGTTACTAACTTTTGTTTTTTTAATTGTAAAAATTCTATTACAATTAGGACATTTAAAATGACGCAATTTACTATTTAGTGATTTTTCAAATAATCTTCCGGACCGCAAAAAAGCCACAGATTTTTTTGCCATTTGTGAATAGATTAATATTATGGCAAAAATTACAAAGATACTATATAGTATTATTATTTTTTGTAGCATTTGTCTTTTGATTATAAAATCGAATAATTGGAATAATTGTTTTTCGTATACTATATCCCATAAAGTAAAAAAAAGTACCAAGAATATCAATATGATCATTGCTACCAAAGGTATTTTACTTTTGATCGATGTCATTTTTTGTACATCCTTATCTTGCCATCTAAATCTTTGGATTTTTTTACTGATTTAAATTGTAGTATTTTCATGAATGTCATAGGCTACCTGCCTATACTATTTACATATTATGAATTTGTGAGCTTTATACGGCAATATGAAGATTTTCATATAATTATAATTTGTAATTATTATTTGTTTAATGGCTATTTATATTTAACTATTATTATGAAAAACAATATCTTGACAGGTTGCCCACAATAGGATTAAAATCAATTTGGAAGTACAAATTTCTGGGTTTATATCAACATATTTAAAACTGGAATGAGTGCTATTCCATAACAGATGCTAAGGTAATTTTATAAGTGGCAAAAACAATATATCCAACAACTGGAATGGGAGACCTAGGAATTGAAGAAGAATGAGCGATTTAACACGACCACAATGGTCCAAATACCAACGCCTTTTTTGTTTGGGTATCTGTGCTTCCACAAGATGTCTCATTTGCGGTAATAGTGAGTTGCGTGCGAAGTCCAATGCCAATTATCCGAGGTGAGGTTACGGTAAATGTTCCACCAGGAGAAATAGAGTCGATTACCGATATTTTTCCCAAGACAAAGATTAAACCTCTTTTACAGGCGATAGTCACGGCTACATCGATGCAAGGTAAACCCCCTGTATTTGCTATAGTGAATTGTATTTTGGATTGACCGATTTTAAGAATTCCACCCTTTATGCTTGATGGGACAATCTGAAGGACGCCACAATAAGGAATAGCAAAACCAGTTATTTCAGCAGCTCCCTGAAAAGTTTCAACCTTTGTTGCAACTCCAGTATCCGTATTGCAAGTGTATAATGCACCCTCCTTAATTGGAGCAATAGTATAGGCAGATAAGTACAATATACCAGTATCTAAATCAAATGCCATATCCTGTGCATAATTGATATTGATACCAAGGCCAGTTCCGATTGGTGTAGCTACACCGTTTGTAGGGTCAATAGAATATAAAGAATCTGTTATCAATTCAGTTCCATACAGATTGCCTGAGCCATCAAAGGCTATAGCAATCATTATACCTCCGGTAATGCCGAAGTTTCCTACCCAGGATGAAGCACCGGTAGTCATATTAACCTTATAGAGATCAGTGCTGCTACATCCATACATAATATTAGTAGTAGGATCATACGCTAACCCATTAAAGCTAAGATTAGTGCCATCAGGATCATAACTTCCAACTTGTGTCATTTCGCCGATAATGGGGTGTATTGTCCATATTAAAGGTTGACCAACACCCAAGGCAAATTCACAGCCGTACCATTTTCCAACAGCCCAGGTGCCTCCAGAAATAAATTCTGTAGAACTTGTCGACGCGATTTGGGTTATAGTTCCGGGGGTTGTTGGATTGAACGAAACTGGGCCCGGAACTAACGTACTACTGGGATCCCACGTACAATATCCATAAAAAGGAACGGCTCTTTCATTTATCCCATTAATGTCATTTTGAAATAGAACTTTTGCCATCTCACTACTGACCGTTGTTGTCGCTGGTCCACAAGATGGTGCTTCATTTTCTTCAACGTTTTGGGTTGCTACTACTGGTAAAGCAGTAGCAATCAACAGAGCACATACAGATATTACTACTATTTTCTTTTTCATGTTAATTTTTACCTGCCAACTTTTTACTAATTATAATATTATAATATTATGGTAATATAAATTTAACTATTTTCATTTACTACAATTGCAAAGTGAAAAATAAAAAGAGAGAGGGGGGATATTAACGTGGTTTTATAGTCCTAACAGGATTTTGATTATCGGGAATGCATTTGGAAACTGTTCAAAAAGCCACTCTAGTAGGTTAAAGTTGAAATCGAGTGCTTTGTTCTTCGGCACTGTAACCTTCTTTGTATTTATTGGTCCCTCTGCACCCCATGGATGGTCTTTGGCTTTAGCTGTGATTGTAACTTCTCCTTCATTACTCCAGGTGTGCTTTACTTTCACATCTGTATCATTGGGATATGGGCCAATCCAGTTTTCTATGTTGCCATCATCCCAGTCAATCCAGTAAAATAAATCATCTCCGTCGGGATCTACTGCCCTAAATGTGTATTCGTTTTGTTCTCCTTTTTTTACTTCATCTGGGCCTGTTATGGTGGGTTTACCCGGAGCCTGATTACCAGTAGTAGATTTGTAAATTTCAACTTCATCGATTACTCCATCAAAATAATCTATTGAATCATGACTTTTCCTCCCCATTTTCGCTGTATGAAAATCGAGATTACTGAAAGGACACTGCCACTTTGTTACGCTGTCTTCGAGATCACCATCGAC
>CP070798.1:1529444-1535161 GCA_020343515.1 Thermoplasmatales archaeon
ATAAAAACGTGTAGTGGATTATTAATCGCTCCTCCAATGTTTCTTCTTAGGCATTTCTAACTATGGGGGACAAGGAAGTAATTTTTACAAGAAAAACTATCTCAAATTCTGCCCTTTACAAAATTAACTAGTTGTTCCTTGGTAAAAGGTTTTTGTAAAAAGGTATCAGTTCCTCCAGTAGTTAAATTAGAATTAGGTTTCATTAAGAAAAGAGCTGCTTTATCACTGCAAGGCATTGGGGTGTCAATTAAAATCAAATCAAAAGTTTCTCCTTTTTCCATGAGTTCCAATGCCTGACGGCTATTGTTTGCAGTTATAATGTCCAGTTCATCATTATCTAAATAAGATTTAACCTTTTCACCAACTGTGGCTTCATCATCAACTATCATTATAGTTTTTATTATTCTCACCTGAATATCCAATAAAGATTATCAAATCTTAAAGTTTTCTTTCATCTTTTTAGGAAGGTTTAAATTGGAGATATATTTA
This sequence comes from Thermoplasmatales archaeon, assembly GCA_020343515.1. Classification (GTDB taxonomy): domain Archaea; phylum Thermoplasmatota; class E2; order DHVEG-1; family DHVEG-1; genus JAGLML01. Next base: position 1,529,934 of record CP070798.1, read on the forward strand.
CATCAATCCCATTATGATAGGACGACAACAGGGTCTTGAGTTATTGAAAAAGTATCTTAAAAATGAGAATTTGATAAAACATTCTTTAGCGGTAGAAGCGATACTGAAAGAAATGGCAAAAATGTTGGGAGAAGATGAAGAACTATGGGGATTAGTTGGTTTGCTTCATGATCTTGATTATGACTATACTAAAGAGGAACCAGAAAAGCATTCAACGATTACCTCCCAAATTTTAGGGGGGTTGGTACCAAAAGAGGTGATAAACGCCATTAAATCTCATAATTATCAGCATTCAATGCAGGTGCCTGAAACCGTATTAGATAAATCCCTTATTGCTGCAGATGCAGTATCTGGCCTTGTAATTGCAACGGCTCTAGTTGTGCCATCGAAAAAACTCTCTGACGTTGAACTAAAAACACTGATAAACAAATTTAAAGACAATTCCTTTGCAAGGGGTTGCAATAGAAAAAAAATTGAGCTTTGTGTAGATGTCGGAATAGAGCATCAGGTATTTCTTGAACTGAGCCTTGATTCCTTGAAAAGTATTGCAGATACATTAGGGCTTTAGTTATAGCAACCTTAATAATATATATAGTGTATAAATGGATGATTGTGTGAATAGAGAAAACAGGGACAGTTATTCTGCAGATGATGAAGAAGAATATGTACGGTTGCAGTTACCAAAAAGACATAAAAGAGAAATGTTTGCAATTGCAGAGAGGCTTATGGGTGGTTCAAGGATCAATGCCATTTGTGAGGATGGTAAATCAAGGATGGCACGTATACCTGGGAAAATGAAAAGAAGGGCGAGGGTACGTACAGGGGATTTGCTTATAGTAAAGCCTTGGGAGATACAAGACGAAAAAGCTGATGTTGTGCATCGTTACACTAGAACACAAGCAATTACTCTTAGTAGACGAAAATTATTGCCAGAGGAAATTAATGTCTTCTGAGTTTTTTCCAGATGAAAAATGGATTAAAAAGCTAGATCGACAAATAAGGGATCTAAGTGACAGAGTAGGTCTTGATAGAAAAACTCTTGATAAGGTTTTTGATGAATCCACACTTCTTGACCTTGGGAAACTTATCTCTGATAGGGTGATTGAGTATTTGGATTTTCCAATTTCTGCAGGGAAAGAAGCAATTATTTTTAGAGGGGTAACGCCAGATAAAAAATTTGTTGCAGTTAAAATATACCGAACGTCTACCCTAACATTCAAACACATATCAAAGTACATTGAGGGTGATCCACGGTTCAATTGTACAAATAAAACCCGCAGAGGCATTATTTTCGAATGGGCAAAAAAGGAGTTTAAGAATCTTGAAAGACTGAAAAAAGTGGGTGTTAGGGCTCCAGGTCCCATCAAAAAAATCAATAATATCGTTTTGATGGAATACATAGGAGATGAGGGACGGCCGGCACCTCTGCTTAAAGATGTGGAGTTAAAGGCTCCAAAAATAATCTTTGATGAATTACTTAGCTTCATTTCTCTTATGTATAAGAAAGCGGAATTGGTTCATGCTGATTTCAGCGCATATAATATACTGATGTATAAAGAAAAACCTTATGTAATAGACTTGGGTCAAGGGGTAATCTTGGAACATCCGTTATCACTGGAGTTTCTTAAAAGGGACATATACAACACTGTACAATATTTCAGTAGATTTGGTTTGAAAGAAGATGAAAATGAAATATTTAAACGAATTGTTAAAAAGAATTGATTAGCATGAAATATCTAAAAATCCCAAGAGAGCGGATTGGCGTTCTCATTGGCCATAATGGGGAGACAAAGAAAAAGATTGAGGAGATGGCACAGATACAGCTAGAGATTGATTCTGATGAGGGCGAGGTAACGATTGATGAACATGAGGTAAAAGATCCTCTTTTGGGCTTACAGGTAGAAGATGTTATTCGTGCAATCGGGCGTGGGTTTTCTCCAGAACATGCCATGCGATTATTCAGAGAAGATGCCGATTTCTTTATATTTGACATTCATGACTATGTTGGAAAAAAACAAGCACATATAAGAAGATTAAAAAGTAGGATCATTGGTAGGAATGGGAAAACGAAACATATTATAGAAAGGTTAACTGGAGCAGATATCTCAATATATGGACATACGGTATCGGTTATCGCAGATTTTGAATGTATGGACAACGCGAAAAAAGCGATAGATATGTTGTTGAGTGGTAGCAAACATTCCAATGTTTACAGGTTTGTTGAGAGAGAAATGAAAAAACTAAGAAGGGGGGCAAGAGTTTAAATTATAACCAATAATTGTTCAACACCTTCTAATTGAAGAAAAATTACCCAAAGTTTTAATTATCTGAATGGATAATCCTTGCAAAGTGTGACCCGATGGAAGATGATCTAAGTCTACTGGGCGTTGTTCCTTCTGATAGGAAAAAACTAGAGAACATGGGGATAACAGGACTTGAGCAGATTGCAATCATGTCTGTATCTTCTTTAGGGATGGGTAGCAGCAAGGGCACCATGTTTATACAACGAGCACGTAATATATTAGCAAATGAAAATATAAGAGATATTGAAATAGTAAACGAAGATCTCGTTGAAGTAACAGTTGAGAAAGCAAATAGAGCTGTTATCAAATCGGTTTTGAACGTGCTCGATGTATATGCAGTTGGATGGGGCAATGCATCGTTACAAGTTGATGGGAATGTTTTAAAACTTTCAAGAAAATCACAGGCTTTTAACAAAGTTATCGGTAAAGCAAGGTCTCTTCAGGAGATATTGGAATCCAAAAAACTTGAGGAACGTGAAAGGATTGGTATTTTCTTGCCTGAAGAAGAACTGAGAGAATTTGCTCGGAAAAGGGGTTTTAAGGGATTCTGGAAAAACGTCTTCCAAGAGATCCACGGCAATGACATCATGAAGAAAATTATTACCACTAGTATGTTTTCAACATTTGAAGAACCAGTACATTCGTTAATAATCGGAGAGCCAGGTAGTAGCAAGACAATGGCAAAGGAGATAATTGGGGAGCGTTTTTCTGATATTACGACTATTGGTGCAAACACGACGCGGTCAGGTCTTGTCTGCCATTTAGGAACAGGTGATCTCGGTGCACTTCCACATTCCAATAGAAGGCTCGTTGTGGTAGATGAGTTCGATAAAATTCCCAAGGAAGATATCGAGTATTGTTATGAGTTGTTATCAAATGGCAAGTGTAGCGTTCATTCTGCAAAATTGCATCAAAATATTGAAAGCAAGTTTATCATGATAGCATTTGCAAACCCACGGTCCCAGGTATTTGGGAAACATGCGCTCTCTGATATTGGCCTCTCTCCTCTTCTTATGAGCAGGTGTGCTCTCATTGTTAAAGTACAGAACATAGGTAGGGAAGAAAGAATGGATCTGTTCCATAGAAAGTTCTATGGGGGAGGAGAGGTAGTGGAGAAGCATGACTATTATGATCAATGGGTAAAACTTGCACGAACCTATGAACCAGAAATTACTGCTTCTGAAAAGGCGGTAGAAAAATACATACATGATATAAATGAGATTGTTGAAAAATATTATAACACAACGTTGAGGAGAGATCTTCGAATGTCGGATTATATTAGAAGAATACCGTTTGCCATCGCCCGATCCTCGTTTTCTTCTGTTGATGATGATGCCGTTCGAGAAGCAGGAAACATGGTAGAAGAATCTATTGAAACATGGTTATGAGGTGGTTTAATGTCTCTTTCAATAGATGTAGAAGAAGTGTCTATCGTTATTAAAGATTTTATCAAAACATATGTTGATAACTCAGGATACAAGCGCGTTGCACTAGGATTTTCTGGTGGCGTTGATTCAGCTGTTGTAGCAATACTATGTAAAGAATCATTGGGAAGAGAAAATGTTCTCTGTATTTTTCTGCCAGATGAAACAACGCCAGAGGACGATAGAAAACATCAGGAATATTTTGTAAAAAAATTTAATCTAAAATCTAGGCAAACTGACATAACGCCGATTGTGAATCAAATTCGTAGCATTGATGTAGAAAAACCAAAGGCAATAACGTTGGCAAATATAAAAGCAAGAGTAAGAATGATTCTTCTTTATAAATATGCAAATGATGCAGACAGTCTTATCTGTGGGGCAGCAAACAAATCAGAACTATTAATTGGCTATTTCACGAAATATGGTGATGGTGGAGTAGATTTTCAGCCTATAGGAGATCTATACAAGACCCAGGTGTACCAATTAGCTAAATTTCTCAAAATACCAAAAATGCTTCTTTCTAAACCTCCAACAGCAGGTTTATGGGCGGGACAAACAGATGAAAAAGAACTAGAGATGGGTTATGAGAAGTTAGACAAGATTCTCTATGGGTTAGAACATAATTTTGATGTGATAGATATCTCAAAGGCTGCAAACGCTACAAAATCAGATGTTGAACGTATACGGCAAATGAGCATTAAAAGCCAACATAAGCGAAGTACTCCACTTATTCCTAAAATTGGAATAAGAACCCCTGGTATTGATTGGCGTGTGCCTGTCCAAGAAGGATAAGATGCTAGAAGAACTTCCACACGATGATTTCTCTTGATATGCTTTTTCCTTTGTTATCATATGCGACGACTTTTACAGTATGCCGGAGAAACGCGGGTTTATTCCACAAGTAGTTATAGGATTCTGAGGAATGTGGTCATCGGAAGGCAAATTTCTTGCCTGTTATCTTTTCATATGCCTCTTGATATTTCCTCTGTGTTTCTTTTATAACAACACCAGGTAATTCTGGAGGGGCAGAATTTTTATCCCAACCAGTAGTAATCAAATAATCCCTAACATACTGCTTGTCAAAACTTGGCTGAGACTTTCCAAGTTCATATCTATCAGCAGGCCAGAAACGAGACGAATCAGGGGTTAATGCTTCATCTATAAGTATTATTTCATCATTGAGCAAGCCAAATTCAAACTTTGTATCGGCAATGATGATACCTCTTTTTCGTGCATATTCTGAAGCAGTCTTATACAAGTTCATTGAAAACTCTCTAAGCTGGCCTGCGATGCTATATCCAACGAGCTCTATCATCTTATCAAAAGATATATTGATGTCATGTCCAGTCTCTGCTTTGGTAGAAGGAGTAAACAAGGGCTTATCAAATTGTTCTGATTCCTGCAAACCTTTTGGTAGTTTGATTCCACACACGGTTTCATTTTTTTTATATGATTTCCATGCTGAACCAGATATATAGCCTCTCACTATACACTCAATAGG
>CP070798.1:1535261-1540899 GCA_020343515.1 Thermoplasmatales archaeon
GTACACTGCATATACGGAGATCCAACCTTGATTCTCTACAGCCCAGAGTGGACATCACCAACACCAGTAGACGCTTAAAACATCTACTCTCTTTTTTTTTATTTTTTCTCTCTTATTTCTAGTTATAGTAGTATCAGTCCAGATAGTTATCGATATTATAAATTTGAAATGGATTTTAAAACAATAATTTTTTCATCTCTCCCAGATGAATGAATTAAAAATAGCAATTCTATAGAATAAACATGATATTCATTTGAAATATTCTAAAACTTTTGCAGCTCATCGATTTTCTAATCTTTTTGAAATTAAATGGATTAAAAATAATACATATAAATAAACCATGAAATTTTAAATATGGTTTAACAAGATTTAACAGCCTATTTATATCCTTAAACTTAAATCAACATCTTTTTTTAAATTTATATCCGTAATAGATTGCGCCCGTGCTTCCATCTTGCCTGATTTTCCTGAAAGTACTTTCTACTTTCATACCAATTTTTACTTCATCAATATTGCAATCTACAATTTGGGCTGTTATCTGCGGGCCTTCTTCTAGTTTAACAATTGCTATCGGGTAGGGTACTTGTTCTTCGAAATCTTCAGGACCCACATGGATAATTGTATAGGTGACAATTTCTCCTTTTCCACTTAGCTTTATTTCTTTCATCTTACCCATGCTTTTTCTTCTGCAAAAGGGACATGACTCTTTTGGTGGGAAAAAAATTCTTTCGCAGGATCCACACCTATCTCCTATAAAGTTATATCTTTGTGGAATTTCTCTCCAAAATCTTGCGACTCCTTCGCCCATTTACATCGCCTCCAAGATATGAATAGTACAACTTGCACCAGATCCACCTACATTGTGCGCTAGTCCTATTTTTGCCTCTTTAACTTGTCTTTTCTTGGCATCTCCTCTTAATTGTAAAGTAACTTCGACCATCTGAGCTACACCAGTTGCTCCTACAGGATGCCCTTTAGCTTTAAGTCCACCACTTGTGTTTACTGGTAATGAACCATCCAAAGTAGTAATCTTATTATCTATTGCTTTACCTCCCTCTCCTTTTTTTACGAAGCCGAGATCTTCAATTGCACATATTTCTCCAATAGTAAAACAGTCGTGTACCTCCGCTACATCAACGTCTTTTGGTGTTAAATTAGCCTGTTTATAGGCCATCTTGGAAGCATGAACCGTTGAATCTAACGTGCAGATGTCTCTACGGGCATGAAGAGCAAGTGAGTCTGAGGCTTGTCCTGATCCGATTATTTTTACAGGTTTATCGCTGTAATCTTTTGCTTTTTCAGCTGCACACAATACAACGGATGCCGCTCCATCAGTTACAGGAGAACAATCGAGTAAGCCAAGGGGATATGCAACACTTGTAGCATTCATAGCTTGTTCTAAGGTTATTTCTCTTTGATACTGCGCATAAGGATTCAAAGCACCATTGGCATGGTTTTTCACCGCAACTTGGGCAAGCTGTTTTTTTGTTGTTCCGTAATCATGCATATGTTTTGTCGCAATCATGGCATATAATCCTGGAAAAGTTGCTCCAAAGAAAGCTTCCCATTCCTGATCTGCTGCTGTGGCAAGTGTTTCTGTGGCAGAAGCACCTAATACATCATTCATTTTTTCCATACCGCCAACTACCACGATATCGTTCATACCTGATGCGATTGATAGATATCCTTGACGCATAGCCAGTCCACCTGATGCACAAGCCCCTTCAATGCGGGTCGAAGAAATATGTAGATTTGAAAACCCGGATACATCTGCAACCAAAGCTCCTACATGTTCTTGACCAACAAATCGACCTGAACTCATGGATCCAACATACATTGCATTTATTTCTTTTCCTTCTATTCCTGAATCAAGTATAGCTTTTGCTCCTGCTTCTGCTATTAACTGTCGAAATGATTTATCCCAGAGTTCTCCGAATTTTGTCATTCCAACTCCGATAACTGCTACGTCTCTCATTTTTTATCACTCCCAAAATAATAGTTCGCTAACTTTTGTGTACATTCCATAATCAATATATTCTTTATCCTCAACCATTTGAAAAACAGATGGAGCATTTTCTCTAAATAAATCGTTTATCTTTTCGGTTACGGTTATATCAAAAGCATCGCTTCCTGCTCCTGAACCATAGCTTGTGAGAAATATTCTATCTCCAGGTTTTGCGACATCCAAGACTGATGCTAATCCTATCAGCGAGGCTCCAGAATAGGTGTTCCCAATGTAAGGAACAAGTAGTCCTTGTTTTATTTGATCATATGTAAAACCAAGTTCTTTGGCAACACTTACAGGGAATTTGCCGTTTGGCTGATGGAAGATTGCATAATCATATTCCTCTGGTTTTGTACCTGCGTTCCGCATAAGGTTAATTGCGCAGCTGGTTATATGCTTAAAATAGGCTGGTGCTCCGGTGAATCGTCCGCCATGTGATGGATATTTTCTCTGCGCTCTTCTCCAGAAATCCGGCGTATCTGAGGTAAAAGATATTGTGTGATTGATGCTTGCAATAACATTATCCTTACCTATAATAAATGCAGCTCCTCCCGCTGATGCTGAATATTCTAAGGCATCTCCTGGAGCTGCTTGAGATGTATCTGCACCCACGGCTAACCCATATTTTATCATTTCTGCTTTGACAAGTGCTGTACAAGATTGAATAGCAGCGGTTCCCGCTTTACATGCAAATTCATAATCAGCTACCATCAAGTCAGGTGTTGCACCAATTGCTTCTCCAACTATTGTTCCAGTGGGTTTTACCGCGTAAGGGTGCGATTCACTTCCAATATAAATAGCACCAATGTCTTGGGGGTTAATATTGCATCGTTTTAGTGCTGCACGGGCTGCTTCTACACTTATAGTGGCTGTGTCCTGGTCAAATGAGGGAACTGATTTTTCGTTTATCCCTAACCCTTTGCTTATAACTTTACCGTCTTTACCCCATATGGATGCAATATCTTCTACTTTTATCCTCCATCTAGGTATATTTGCCCCATAACTGACAATACCGACTTTTTCCATAATAGCCATAATTTGGGCAAAACAAAATTTGATATTTAAAATTGCCGACTAATTTCTCGTTAATCGTCGTGAGTATATTACTTTGTTAACGAAATTTTCTTACCCTTTTTCAGGGCATCAACTGATTCTCTTGCTATTTCTTCAAGTTTCTTTTTATCTAATAATTCTTTTTTCGCTTTGATATTTTGATCTCTTATAAGTTCTTTTGCTTCCTGCCAACGTTTCCTTTTCTCTTTTTTAACGGCCATTATTTTGGAGAGCATTTCCATGGCTTTCTCATGGTGTCTCTGTGCCTCGTCTTTTATTTCAACGTATTTTTTATGTTTTTTGTTCGACTCATTAATAGAAGCAGATATTTCTGTTACCAATTTTATATATTTTTCATGCTTTTTTTGGCTTTCGTCATAGTATTTCTGAACCTTTTCATGTTCCTCATCTGCTTTCTTAAAAAGTTCAGTGATAGCTTTATCGGTATCTGAGAGATCGGTCTCAATCAATTGTTGTTTTTCAAGCTGCTTTTTACCTTTTTTGTATTCCCCCCTCTTTTCTTTTATCTTGTTGATTAATTCGTTTTCTTCATCAGTGCTCATTGGAACCGTTTCTTGTTTATATTCCAGCATCTGGACATCTGCCTTCAGTTCTTCAACTCTTAAAGGCAAATTTCTATAAACCTCCCCTCTCCTCTTCTGTTTAGATTTAATGAGCTCTTTTGCTTGTTGTTGAAGTTTGTTCCTAATCTCTCGATGTTGTCTCATCTTAGAGACTAGTTTATCTCTTTCTTCTTTATCTCTCTTCATCTGATCTACGAGTTCTCTCCGTTTTTCATTGAGCATATCTCTTTCTTCTCGGACAATTTTTGCAATATCGTTCAGTTCATTTCTTTTTTCTATTAAACTCTGGTATTTTTTTTCAGCATTTTCCAGTTGTTTTTGTTGTTCTCCTTTTTTAGATCTATCTTCTACCAATAATGACACTCCTGTTAATACCTAAATTATTGTCCTATTATATATTATTACTGTCTCATTATTATTTGTTTCTACTGCTCTCTTGCTTTTACGTACAACTTATTTTTACCTTTATAGGCAGTCCAAGGCATTCTAATATCAGCATAACCGCCACTTGGAATAGTCACCACTGTTTTATTTTTTTCTCTACCGTTTATATACAATATCACATTAACATTTCTCGCTGTGATATTTCCTTTGTTCTCTAGTTTAAAAGAAGTTGTTACTCTATCTCCTTTTGTGAAATCCTTTGGCCAAGTAAATACGTCAGTGATTTTTAACAGCGTTTTCCCATCTTTTATCATAGACATTGTTGTTATTTCTTCTGATTTGCGTTTCCCTAAAACGTTTACCTTTACCTTAGTTTCTATCCAATCGTTGGGCTCGGCAACCTCTGTTGGCTTCACCAATAAAAACACTGTTTTTGACTGACGCCCATCTATAGACATTTTTTCTTTATCTAATGATTTTTCCCATTTAGCCGACGATGGATTGTCAGCTGAGGATATTTCATATGTCTTAGTTTTACGGGTAGGATTTTCCAGAGTGATCTCAAAAGTAGCTTTGTCATCGGAATCGATTTCCCTAATACGTTCTGTACATATGATGTTTACAAATTTTCTTGTTAGCAATAATGCAAGCATGATTATGACAAATAAAATAATTATCATGAATATAGCTGCCAATGCAACAGGGGCATAGTCACCAAACATATCTTCGAGGCCTAAAGAATTTGATGTAGACTTAAAAAATTCGTATATGCTTTCAAAAAAGGTTGGGCCAATAACGTCAACTGTCACGTTTACTACAGCAAATGCTTCAATATTACTATCTGAGGTAACAGTAAATGTGATGGTGTCAGATTTTAAAGAAGTATTCTTTGGGACACTCACTACAACCAAAATTTCATAGGGACCAGTTTTATTATTTATCCCTAAGTTTTTAATTGATTCAGTGTGTTTGATCTCCCAATTATTCTCCGATGTAGCAGCTATCGTATAGCTATCTACATCATCATCCGCACCCGTGTTCTTATTTTCAATAATGAAATAGAAAGTGCCATTATTGCCCTTTTTAATATTTTTACTTTCAGTATACTTAACAATATCTACATCATATTCTATTGCATCTTCTGATACCTCGGCTAAAGTTTTTCGACGGGAAATGCCAGTTTTACCACTTGCAACAAAGGTCAAGTCGATAAAATCGCCATATGCTTTCTTTTTGTTATTTGTTGAATTGACAAAGATGTATGCTTTAGCAGTTCCACCTGCAGATATATCTATTTTATCTTCAACAATTGTAACCTCCCAATCGCCTTCTTTATTTTCTAAAACATTAATAGTAACCTCGTCATCATTCCTACTTGTGATATTTAGAGTGTACTTGACACTGTCACCTGGCACTATTTTCTCATCTGATGGATCGGCTGCAACATCTAGTTTAATATGGTCTGTCTCATCAAATTTTACGGTGAGTGATGAAGGATATTCAGTCGAGTCGTATAGCAATTTAACAGCACTCCTAAGGCCTAGAGGACCAAACTTAGTGCCATTACTGGCAGACACTTCTAAACTCAAATGATCATCATATGTAATTTCGT
>CP070798.1:1540999-1546612 GCA_020343515.1 Thermoplasmatales archaeon
CCAAGATTCTCAATCGTCAAACTCAGATCGGGAACTCGTCTCTGCAACTGATTTTTCTTCTGTGGATGTTGTTACAGGAGAAACTTTTTTGTTGAGTCAATTAAAAGGTAGTATTGTAGTTTTAAATTTTGTTAATTATGGTTGTAATGCAAAAACCAATGAAATAGTTTCAGATCAACTTCTGGACATTAAAAGCATAAGAGCACAACGTGATGATTTCACTCCAGTTTCGGTATTTTGTGGGTGTTGTCCGGTAGAAACACTTCGTGATTTCGCGGTTGAAAACGAGCTTACGTGGCCTTGGATTTTAGATAGCGACTATTCGATTATTCGGATGTATGTAGATTACGTTAGGGAATACGGTTACCCAACTTTAATATTTATAAACAAAGATCAAAATATCTATGACTATGGTGGCTATTTTAATACTGAGGCTCTTTCTACCATTATAGATGAAATGTTATAATAACCGGTGTGTAAAACAATGACGGAAAGAGGAAAAAACAAGGATGAAATGACAAAGGCCGAGTTACGTAAAATAAGAGCAGAAATAGCTAGACAGAAGAAACAGACAAAATCGCTGCTAATCGGTACTTTAATAATTATAATAGCTATAGGAACAGCATTATCTGTTAATATGCTAAGTAGCCCTCAAATATATATTGAGACAGAAGATATCATTGAAAACGAAAACGAGGTAAAAATACCATTATCAAAGGTGGATGATGGTGAGATTCATTACTACACATCTGAAGGTACAACGTTTTATGTACATCAGAATCCACAAGAGAATATTCATACTAGAATAAGCTTATGTGAACCGTGTGTGGGAAAAACTTTTACATTATTGGAAGGTGGAACGATAGTGGATTGTGATGAATGTCACACTAGATGGGATTCAGAGACATATGAAGGGATTTATCCGGAGCCTGGTGAAGTCAGGTCAGGTGTGACTATAACGACAGAGGAAATAGGATGTGAAAATTATCCACCTTCATACTTACCCAGTACAGTAATTGATGATTATGTAGTCATAGAAAAGAAGGATCTAGTGGGTTAAAAATTCCTTTAAAACGAATCAAAGGTAAAGGTATTACAAGAATATTCAAAAGATTGGTTTGGAAGCATTAACCATTGTGTAATTTGAATAACATGTTCATTTTTTGATATCCTTTTGAATATTATATGTAGGGTTAATGATAAAACATTTGAAAATATCGCAAATTTTGCATAACTCTCTCACTAACCTTAAAGAATTATTCTTTAAACAAAGGTAGTAGATTTGTTGATTTCATGTAGTATTTCTTTAACCACTATATTATTACCTACCCTTTTTTCAAAGCATATTGACAATCTGCAGATGGAGTTATTTAAATTATTTCAGCGACTTGTTTTTGATTCAAACCATAATCCTATGTCAAGCTTATAACAAATTCCTTTCACATTAGGGTAAAATATGCCATATAATATTCACATAGGAAGCTTTTACCATAAATTCTAAATAGCATTCAATCTATATACATTTAACAATTGTTAATTAAAGGAGAAAATTTGGCATGTTTAAATCAATAACTGAGAGCCAGATAACAAGCGCAATAGTAAGCGAGTTCGCTGAAGATCTCAAAAAGTATGCAAAATCTGATGTAATAGTAATCGGTGGTGGTCCTAGCGGCCTCATGGCTGCAAAAGAGCTCGCAAGAAAAAAAATCAAAGTACTCATCATTGAAAGGAACAATTATCTCGGTGGCGGGTTCTGGATCGGCGGTTATTTAATGAACACAGTAACCGTAAGAGCTCCTGGGCAGAAGATCCTAGATGAATTAGATGTTCCCTACAAGGAGTTTACTAAAAACCTCTATGTGACCAGTGGTCCTCATGTCTGCTCAAAATTGATAGCTGCAACTTGTGATGCTGGAGTAAAAATTATAAATATGACCAAGTTCGATGATATTGTATTTAGAGAAAAAAACAGGGTTGGAGGCGTGGTTGTTAATTGGACGCCTGTCTCTGCTCTCCCAAGAGAGATCACTTGTGTTGATCCTATAGCATTGGAATCAAAGGTTGTGTTAGACGCAACAGGTCATGATGCCGTAGTTGTTAAAAAACTTGAGGAACGGGGGATAATCAAAACACCTGGTTTTGGCGGTATGTGGGTAGAAAAATCCGAGGACCTAGTTGTTGAGCATACTGGTGAGGTACATCCTGGATTGATAGTAATCGGTATGGCAGTGTCAACTACATATGGCCTACCGAGAATGGGGCCAACATTTGGTGCAATGTTGCTCTCAGGGAGAAAAGGTGGGAAAGAAGCATATGAAATCCTCCGAGGAAAACAAAAATGATTTCGATCTAACTATTTTCCTCTATGACGACCCTTCATCAAAAACGCTTGATTTAAGTAAAATCAGAGTCTATCTAAAACAAAAACTAGGAGATATAGATGTAAGGATTAGAAGCGATTTTATCACTTTTCATCTACGTTCAAAAAACGTTGATGAGTATGTAAGAAAGTTTGCTCAATGTAAGGTAAGGAATCTCTCGAATCCTTTAGTAGATTTGGAACCTTTACCTGGAGAACTTAGATACGAAAAAAAATTGATAGAACATCCTGAGGAAAAGTTATATGGTGTTTTATATGATGGATATCGACTTGACATGGCTTTCCAGCAGTTGATAACCAAAGAAGAATTAGATCTTAATAAAGTACATATCGTGTTTACAAATAGGTTATTTGGTACTTTTGATGTGAATGATCATAGATATCATGCAAGGGTAATACTTTGTGGGTTTCCGTCTCTTATCTCAACAACTGGTATAGTAGAGGCACCTGCAAAGCCTAAAGAATTTTATCATCTTAAACAGAATTATTCGATGCTAGGAATGGATATACCTTTTGATATTATTAAGAAAGAATTACAAGGGCGATTCATTGAGTATGATGATCCTCGATTAACTGAAATCATGAAAGGATATGTAATGCAATCGATATTCTATCATTTAATCCATAAACCTTTTTGCGAAGATAAAAACTGCAGGCTTTTTAATGCTCATTGGCAGGATGAAGTAATTAATGCACAATTAAACGATGGAGAATTCTGCAAGAAACATAAAACAATTCTTCAAAATATAAGAAATCGTCGATTCAACGTTAAAAGCAGGTAAGTGTTAAATTCAGCTTTCCACTGCCTTCGGCAGATAGTTTATACATTTTTTCGTAGGAGCTATATTGGTATTTGTATAGTTGTTTTTTATAGGGGGCATATCCCTGTTGGACAACCACCAGCATATCCTACTTTTACTACAATTGGTTTGCCAGTGCCAAGATACAGTACTTGTTCAGGTTTACTTCCGTATCTGTATACTGTGATTCCCTTACATTTCAGCTTCCATGCGAGTAAATAAATCCTTCTTACATCCTCGATTGAGGAATTTTTTGGAAGATTGACTGTTTTACTGACTGCATTGTCTACATGCCTTTGAAATGCAGCTTGCATTTTCACATGGAATTCTGGCAGTATGTCAAGAGAAGTGACAAATATTCTTTTTATATCCTTTGGAAGCTTGATATTCTTGATGCTACCTGTTTTTGAAATCTTCTGTATTAGTTCATTTGAATATAAATCCCGTTTGATTAATTCAATCTTGAATTGTTCATTTACCTCAATAAGTCTTTTCCCCTCCATTACTTCTCTGATAAATGCCAGGGCAAAGACTGGTTCAATTCCTGATGAGCAACCAGCTATGATGCTGATGGTTCCAGTTGGTGCTATAGATGTACACGTAGCATTTCTCATGGCTTCATATTTTTTAAACCAAATGCTCCTATTGAAGTTCTTAAAAGAACCTCGCTCCTTTCCTAACTCAACTGATTTCTTTCGCGCTTCTTTTACAATAAATGAAATAATCCTTTCACCAATGCGGATGGCTTCTTGACTGTTATAAGGAATTTTCAATTTAAGTAATATATCAGCAAATCCCATTACCCCGAGACCGATTTTTCTATTTGCCATGGTGATTTCTTCTATTTCTGTAAGAGGATAATTATTTGCATCGATGACGTTATCTAAAAAGTGAACTGCCGTCTTTGTAATTTTTCGAATTTTATTCCAATCCATCTTACCATTTATAACCATTTTTGCAAGATTAATGCTCCCTAAGTTACACGATTCATATGGTAGAAGAGCGACCTCTCCACAAGGGTTCATTGCTTCGATCTCTCCAAGAGATTTTAAAGGATGCTTGCGGTTTATTTCATCGATAAAAATTAGGCCAGGATCTCCTGTTTTCCAAGCATTCTCAATTATCAAATTAAAAAGGGTTTTCGCGTTAATTCTACCGGAAATCTTATTATATTTTGGATTTCTTAATACAAGATCATTGCCCTTATAAACTTTCCTAAGAAACTCATCTGTTGCAGCTACAGAGATGTTGAAGTTTGTCAGCTTTTTACCTGATTTTGCGGCGATAAATTTTAGAATGTCTGGATGTGTACAATGTAGAATCCCCATATTTGCCCCACGTCTCTTTCCACCCTGTTTGATCACATCAGTGGTGCTATCATAAATACGCATAAAAGAAACGGGGCCACTAGCCACACCTCTCGTACTTTGCACTATGTCTCCTTCGGGTCGAAGCCTGCTGAAGCTGAAACCAGTTCCCCCACCCGACTGCTGGATAAGTGCCATGTTCTTCAAGGTCATAAAGATACTTTCAATACTATCTTCTATCGGCAGGACAAAACATGCCGAGAGTTGACCAAGCTTTGTACCAGCATTCATTAAGGTTGGTGAGTTAGGAAGAAACTCGAGATTTTGCATGGCTGTGAAAAATTTCTCTTCTGTTTTTCTCGTGTTTTTTCCATAGTTTTTATCTACAGCAGCAATTGTTTTTGCTACTCTTTTAAACATTTGTCTGGGGGTTTCAATTATTCTTCCTTTTTCATCTTTCAATAAATATCGTTCTTCAAGCACTTTGAGTGCATTTACCCCCAGTTTTAGATCATCTTTAATTTTAAAATATTGTTTTATTTCTCGGGCAATGCCTCGTGATCGTCTATACAATGAATAAGCTTTGTAAAGCCTCTCGTTATGTTTTTCAAGTATTTCTTCCACGGTATCTTGAATCTGTTCTATATCTGGGATACCTTCAGAGAATGTAGTGGCTTTATCTTGGAGTGATTCAACAATTTTTTTTGTGAGAAGTTGAGCAATTTTTTTATCTTTGAAATCGATGGCATTCATTGCTTTTTCAATCGCTTTCGTGATTTTTTCTGCTTTAAAGGAAATAATCTCGCCGGTTCTTTTTCTGACCTTTCTAATCATATTATATTACCCTAACAGACTCCTCTACTCAATATATAATAACAACAATTCTTTAAT
Source organism: Thermoplasmatales archaeon (assembly GCA_020343515.1). Lineage (GTDB taxonomy): Archaea > Thermoplasmatota > E2 > DHVEG-1 > DHVEG-1 > JAGLML01. The sequence continues at coordinate 1,546,378 of CP070798.1, forward strand.
AAAATAAGTAGTTTAAGTTGCAGCGAAATACAATTTTAAAATCTTCAATATCACTACTTATTAAAGATTAAAATAAAGAAAAAAACAGGCGTCTCACCACTTGAAATATACCCTATTGAATGTCAAGGCATAAACAGACTGCATACATAATTCAAATGACAACAGTTTATGTATAATTGAAAACGGTTTTTGACAACTCCACACAGATATAGCATTGTTTAACGCACTTACCAGA
>CP070798.1:1546712-1552264 GCA_020343515.1 Thermoplasmatales archaeon
CACACTCCTAAACGCTTAAATATGCCCTCTTTTATTATTGGCAATACTTCCTTTATTATAGAATAGTATAAAGAATAGATCATACGATTGAACTGAGGTATAAACTTGGCAGATAAAAATAAACAAAAAGAAGAAAAAGTTGAAAAAACAACCGAAGAACCTTTAGATACACAAAAGGTTGAGGTGGTACAATCAGCATCTGAGGATACAAAACCTGAAAAACATGATGCGACAGTTGAAACGTCAGAAATGAAAGAGAAGGAAACTACACCATCAGAACAGGAGCAACCTCAAGAAGAAAAACCAGTAGAGGTTGATGTTAAAAAAGAGGCAAAAAAACCTGCGAAGAAAAAAGAGGGTGATTTTAATTATATTGTTCGAATTGCTAATACGGACATAGACGGTGAGAAGAGCGTTATTCTTGGGCTTACTCAGATAAAAGGGTTGGGGAGACGTATAGCTACTTTCGTTGCAGATGCAGCTGGAATACGTAGAGAGACCAAGTGTGGTAATCTAACTGATTCTCAGTTAGAAAAAATCAATGAAGTGTTGGAAAACATTGGTAAAAAAGCTCCTTCATGGATGCTGAATCACCGTAAGGATTTTGATACGGGAGATGACGTTCATCTGATAGGGAGTGAAGTTGAAATGCGGTTGAGAGACGACGTTAATCTACTCAAAATGATAAGATCTTATAGAGGCATTAGACACGAAACTGGCTTGCGTGTAAGAGGACAACGTACCAGGTCTAACAGTCGAAAAGGACTTGCACTTGGCGTGTCTAAGAAAAGGCCATAGGAGCGGAATCTATGGGAAGTCCAAAATTTCCTAAGAAAAAATACAATACCCCTTTGCATCCATGGAAAGAAGACCGTATTGAATCTGAAAGAGATTTAATTAAAAAATATGGACTTAAAAACCATAAAGAAGTATGGAAAGCAAAAACATACTTAGGAAGATATAGGCAACAAGCCAGGGAGTTACTTGCAAAATTAGGTGGAAAGAGTCCTCAAGTAAAAAAAGAGAGTGAGCAATTACTGCTCCATCTTACAAGAATGGGCATACTTCCTGCTGGTTCATCTCTTGATGATGTATTGGCATTAGAAACAGAATCAATACTTTCTAGGAGATTACAGACCCTTGTATATTTAAAAGGCTTTTCAAGTACTGCTGCTCACTCTAGACAATTAATCAGCCATGGTCACATTGCAGTAGGAGATAGAAAGGTTACTATACCTAGTTACATTGTAACAAAAGATGAAGAAAATGAGATAAAGTATACTGGAAGATCTCCTTTGAATGAGTTGTCACATCCTGCAAGACCTAAGACAGATGTTTACAAAACTGGTGTTGCAACAGATATGATGGAAAAAGCTGAAGAAGTAACTGTGGAACCAAAAGAATTAAAAAAACCTGAGAAAGAGAAACCTGAAAAAGAGGAAGAAAAAATCACTAGTCCAACAAAAAAGGAAGATGAAAAAACCAAAGAACCTTTAGAACCTGAAGGGAAATCGGAGGAAAAAAAGCCTGAGCCAACAGAAAAACTCCCTGATGAAAAAAAATCTGATATAGCAAAAAAACAAGGGAATGAAGAAGATGAAGAAAGTAAAGAGACGGATAGAGGAGGAAAGTAAATATGGAAAGAACAGGAATTGCACATATTTATTCATCTTTTAATAATATTATTATTACAATAACAGATTTAACTGGAGCTGAAACCATTGCACGGTGCTCAGGTGGAATGGTTACAAAATCAGCAAAAGATGAAGGCTCTCCATATGTTGCCATGAAGGTTGCAAAAACTGCAGCTGATGCAGCTATGGAAAAAGGAGTTGTTAGAGTTAACGTGCGAATTAGAGGAAAAGGAGGAAAAAAAGGAGGTTCTCCTGGTCGTGGGGCTCAGACTGCTATACGTTCTCTCGTTAGGGCAGGTTTAAGAATTGGGAGTATTGAAGATGTTACCCCACGTCCACATGATGGTACCAAGGTCAAAGGCGGCAAGCGAGGTAGGCGTATCTAAGGTGAACATATGAAAGTTAAAAGTGTAAAACTAAAAGGAAATAAAGGCGCATTAAAACTCGAAGATACCGATGTTTACTTTGTAAATTCTCTGAGGAGAGTAATGCTTTCTGAACTACCTAAATTAGCCATCCATGATGTTATAATATATGATAACACTAGCCCTCTTTTTGATGAGATAATTGCTCATAGACTAAGTATGATACCACTGCCTACTGATTTACAGTTATTAGTATCAAGAGAAGATTGTAAATGCAATGGCAAAGGCTGTCCAAGTTGCACAGTTCGCTATACCTTAAGTAAAGAAGAAGAGGGAGTTGTATATTCTGGAGATTTACAACCTGAAAACGAGACTTGGGCTATAAAAGAAGTCAAAATACCAATTGTTGAGCTATCAAAAGATCAGCGTATAATTCTCGAAGTTGAAGCAAATCTTGGGAAAGGAAAAGAGCATGCAAAATGGCAGGCAGTTCAAGCACCAGGCTATAGAATGAAAACTTCTATTGAAGTTGATAAAAAGAGAATGGATGAAGTAAAAGATTTCCTTAAAAAGCTTCCAAAAGACCTCGTTGAACTGAAAGGGAACAAACTTGAGATGAAGGATGACACAAAATTACCTGTATTACAATCTTGTATTGATAGAGAAAAAGCAGATTTTATTACCATTAACAAAGACCCCGGCAAGATAACATTTAGTTTTGAAACAGATGGATCATTGAGTGCCAAGGATGCTCTAAAAGAATCAGTTAATATTCTCACGAAGAAATACGAGGAATTCGATAAACAACTTAAAAAACTAAAATAACTTTTTTACCAAAAACATATTCTACACATTTTCGATTTTTAAATTGTTAGACTGGGCCTGTGGGGTAGCTTGGCATCCTTCCAGCTTGGGGTGCTGGTAACCCGAGTTCAAATCTCGGCGGGCCCACTTTGTCTTACAGGAGAGAATTGTCGCAGAGTTGCCAAATTTCGGCAATTAGTTGTTAAATATTTACTCTGTAAACCCTTATGCTTTCCTCTCCTTATGATTTGGGATCTGAGGGCATCATGGATCCAACTTTTCTTGTATTGATTGTAATACATTTCAGCATAGTGAATATAACTCTCTGTTGTCTTGAGATCAGTATGTCCTAACCAGTTTTTGACAGTAAAAGGTTCAAAATCTCCTGTTTGTATTTTTGTTTCAATCAATCTCGCTATTGCACACCAGTGCCTCATGTCATACGGTCTAAAATAAGGCCATATCCTTTTACCATACTCACTAAGTTTATGGCCCATATGCCTAACTGTGAACGGCCTGCCATCTGGTTGTAAATAAAGAGCAATTCCTGATTTTTGGTTTTCTACCTTCGGTCTCCAATGTTCAATCCAGTTTTTGATACTTTTATGTGAATATGAGCTCAAGATATGTTTCTCTGGTAGGATTGTTCTTTTGGTCTTGTGTTTCTTTGTCTCTGTGATTGTGATACTTCCTCTACCTTTTTTATCGATTATGACATCATCAAGTGTCATTTCACAGATTTCACTTGGCGCTCTCCAACCTATTAAAAAACCATGACAAAATAGGTATTGATAAAGCGCTGTTTCATATTTGTCGGTTGAATATTTGAAGTTAAAAAACTGTTTTACTATATCTGGAAATGGTAATATTCTTCTGATATGTTTTGGTGCGTATGGTGGTTTATATGGCCATACTGGAATGCCATAAGCATCCAAAAACATCCTCATAGTTTTCCATTCATGGATTAAAGCATTTGGTGAGGCTTGTTCAATTTCCTCTCTGTAATCCATATGTCTCCTAAAATTCTCGTAACTGGGATTTCTGAAATCTACTGGCACTGGATGGTTTACCATAAATCTGGCATATCTTAATCGCTTCTCAATAGTTGATATTGAAAGTCTCTTGTGGAAATAAGACCATACTGCAACATCTAGGAAAGTTGAATCCTGTGAGTTTAAAGTAATAGGGCAATTCAATCTATTTAGTTTCTTGATTACATACTCAATTTCACCCATGACCTCCCCATCCAACTGGGGATTCAGGTGTTTGACATGTTTCTGGCCTATATTCTCTAAAATTTCTTTCCATTTTTCTTTATTGCCCCCCACAGCATCAAATAAGTTTGCTGTAGGATCTGAATCGTAATCCTGGTTAATATTATTTTTCTGATTCAACTAAATATAGCCTCCAAAAATGTTAATGAAATAAAAAAAGTTATAATAGAATAACAGTTTTGAAATTGTAAATTGAGGAGAGGTGAATATGAAAACAATAAACATGGTGGAAATGATTATTGGCGCAATTCTTATATTAGTTGGAATAGGCATCGTCTTCGTTCTTGACGTAGACCTCAACGCCCAATACTTTGGTGGAGGAATTTGTTTCCTAATCGGAATAATATTAATATTGATTGGGCTTTTCCATAAAAAGTAACGTGGCAAATTTAATCCGAAATTGCATATTATATGACCTGTTTTCTCTAAATAATCATGTGATTTTTTATTTTGAAAGCCTCCAAAAATGTTAATATATGAAAAATCAATTTCAGATTTGGATGCACAAGGATTTGAAAGACCTCTTATTGATAATAGTAATTCCGACAATCGTATGGGGAGCAACGGTTTATTTTCTTTACAGATATTGGAATATGGTAATCCAAAAGTTGAGTACGCTATCAAGCACTGATATAGTTTTTCCGTTTTGGGTGATTCTTCTGATTTTGTTAATAATTTATATTTGTTCAATGTCAATTCTCTATGTATTAGTGAGAAAGGAAGAAATTGAGAAAATGTATTAGAAAAATAACTAATCCTTTCCGCTTTCTTTGAATCACAATGATTGATTAAATAATCACTTATTTTTTTACTAAAACCTCCAAAAATGTTAAGAAAACAAACAGTTATGCAGATGTAATAGAATGGAAAAGAAAATTGCAAAAAAATTACTGATAAAGACAATAATTGTCGCAATACTAATCTTGATAATAATGTGGTTTCTTGGAAATATCTTTCAATCTTTAACAGAACAAAAAAATTTAGTTGGTATAATATTAATCGGTATAATTGGAGCGTTATTAACGGTTGGTTTGATTGCGTGTTATCAATTCGCAAAAGAGTATATCCATACAATTCGTAAAAAAAATAATTAGGGAGATATTTTTGATTTTTTAAATAATCATGTGTTTTTTTATTTTTCATTTACTGACAACCTCCAAAAAACGATAGTTTTTGTTCGAAATCAAATGAAAAAAAGGAGATTCTTTCATTTTGTACAATATTGAAGAGGAAAGTCTTATAGTAATTAAAATATTAATTATACTTGAAAGTGAATAGAAAATGGATACAAAAAAGGGATTTTTAATAATTGGAATAATTCTCATTATCATTTCTGCAATATCTTGTATTTTTGGATACCGTATTAGAGAGATTTGGCCAACGAGTATTAAAATTTTTGAGATTGGCATACCATATATTATTGGTGCTTTAGGTGTAATTTTTTTTGGAATAAGCCAAACAATAAGCCAAATCAA
>CP070798.1:1552364-1557871 GCA_020343515.1 Thermoplasmatales archaeon
TGTACTTTATTGTCCTCCAAAAGCACATCTTCAACAGATATAGCATTAAAAAACCTTGCACCAGCATCTATAGCAGACGAACAAAGCTTCGTAACAGCTTCAACGGCATTAGCACTATAATAGCCATTTCCCTCATTTTTCACCTTAACGTGTGCCTCTTCTAAGATATGCTTAGATTCTTCCTGGACAACAACTACTGGAAACATCATACCTCCACCCCACATACCACCACCAATGGAAAGTTTCCTCTCAAACACCACTACTTTTTTACCAGCTAACGATAGATATTTCGCAGCAGTTAAACCCGCTGGCCCAGCACCAGCAATAGCAACATCTACTTCAAAACAATTTTGAAACTCATTTGAGAATCTATCAAATATAATTCTTGTAACTATAACATCATCAATTCCTATGCTAACACCCCTGACCGATAATTATACTGTTATTCTTAAAGATACCGCTAATACTTTATACCGCTTTTTTTTTTGTTAATAATTAGTGTTTGAGATACGACAGGTGCAACCAATAGATATTTTCCCTGTGATTAAAATCGCCTATGAATCTTTACCAGAACGCTACAGCCCAATGATTTTTAACAAATTCTATGAATCATTCTCCGAGGGGTTTTTAGTCGCTGAAAAAGCCAAGAAAATAGTAGGATTTATAATTGGCATAAAAACGAGTAACGAGACGGTGAGAATACCTATGCTCGCTGTCCATAAAAACTATAGAAGACAAGGCGTAGGGTCTGCCTTGATAACTCAGATGTTAAAAAAACTAAGGTTACAAAACATCCAACACATAGACCTAGAAGTAAAAACAAGCAATACAGCCGCAATACAGTTCTATAAAAAACACGGCTTTGTTATAACGGAAAATATTCCCAGCTTCTATCAAACTGGAGAAGACGCCTATATCATGAAACGAGAATTACAACCGAGTTAACTCCTTTTCTTTTTCAGTCATGAAACGCAATGCCATCTGATCAAGACGATGAGCAATCTTCCCTAGCCCAATATCACCATTGTTACTTGAAACTATACCTGCAATATCTTTACTAAGCGTGAATACAGCCAGTTTATGTTCCCTTTTTGACTTATGAATTTGATAAGGAGTAATGTCCAATTTTTCATACCGAGTAGATTCACATCCATGGTTTTCGTATAGTTGTACTAAATGGGTTTTCATCTGATATAAGAATGTATGAAGTTGTATTAGCTCATCCTTTTGCATTATATTGCCCCACCATTTTTAGAATACTATATTGTCTTTTTATATTTTTCTGAGGTTTTGAAAAATTGACAATGCTCTAGACACAATGAATGCATCACTGAAAATCACTTTTTGTGAAAACCTTAACAGATTTGGGCATTTTTACGACATTACCAACCTTGACACCTACAACTGCCTTCACATCTTTATCCTTTGCAATATCTAAGAGACGTTGCGTAACAATACCGTCAAACACCACTGCAGAAACCTTCTTGTCTTTCTTGATTTCATCAGTAAGCTCTCTAACGGGGATTTTCTTCAATTCCTTCCCTTGCCCGTCAAGCAAGACAGCTTTCAAAGAGCCTGAAATCTCTCTCAATAATGTTTCATATTTTTCCTGTTTACTAGTTACACTATTTTCTAATTTTTCCTTTTTTTCTTTCCTTTTAGAGAAAAACTCTCTTTTAGCCTCTTCAGATTTTTCTCCCTCTCCTTTTTTAGTGAGCCTTATGTTATACATGTCCATGTATTGCTCTTTGGGTATCTTGTTTTTTAATGACTTCATAACGAGTTTCTGAGGAATTTCTTCAACCTCTCGTGTCTGAGGCGCCCTGGCAACAAAATCAACATCTGCAACTTGCAATAGTTCCCTGAGGATAAGATCACCACCCCTGTCACCGTCCACAAACACAGTTGTAATCTTTTCTTTGCTCAAATCCGTGACTGTTTTAGGAATATTTGTTCCACCTACAGCGATGACATTTTTAATACCATATTTCAACAGATTAAGCACGTCTCTTCTGCCTTCAACAACAATGATGGCATCGCTTTTTTCAATGTTGGGCCCTGATGGACAATGATCTGTTCCATAGTTTGTTATCTCTTCAACTTGAACTGCCTGTCTAACATTATCAGAAATGCTTTCTCCTTCGATCTTACCCTTTTCCATGACTTCACCTATCAGTTCTTTCGCCCTATCTATCACATGTTTTCTTCTAGATACCCTGACGTCTTCGACTTCTTCTATAGCAATATTCGCTTTGCAAGGACCTACTCTGTCTATACTTTCAAAAGCAGCAGCAAGAATCACAGTTTCTACCTTATCAAGCGATGTTGGTAAGGTAATTGTACCTTCACTCTTACCGCTTTTTGATTCCAATTCAACTTCTATTCTACCAACGCGGGCAGATCGTTGTAACTCCCTTAAATCTAATTCATCTCCAAGAAGACCTTCTGTTTGACCGAATATGGCTCCTACGACGTCTGATTTTTCAATCACCCCATCTGCTTTAATAGTAGCCTTAATCATATATTTTGTAGTTGTTGGATCAATAACCATTATTTTCACCTCATTTTATCAACTTTTTTAAAAATAGCACCTTGTTCTGCTATTACAGCAGAGCTTAGGCATTAGCTCATCATTGACCTAACTATTTTGCATATTTCAATTGAGCAATCATGTTTTAAATCTCAATATGAAAGCATATTATTTATTGAATGCTATTTTTTTAAAGTTGATGTTGAATAATAATATAGAGGTTTGCGTCATATTTAAATGTTGTGCTTATTATTCACGTTGAGGCTTTACATGAGTGACAAAATCTTTATAGGTGTAGCATGGCCATATGCAAATGGTTCATTACATCTTGGACACATCGCAGGGTGTTATCTCCCAGCAGACATTTTCGCACGTTATAATAGAATGAAAGACAGAGATGTATTAATGGTGTCTGGAAGCGACGAACATGGCACTCCAATTACCATAACTGCAGAAAATGAAAAAACCACTCCTCAAGCAATTGTCGATCGATATAACAATGAACACACCGAAAATATGAACCAACTTGGTATTTCTTTCGATTTATTCACACGCACAACTACAATGAATCACAAGGCCGTTGTTCAAGGAATATTTTCAACATTGTACGAGAAAGGACATATCTACAAGAAAAGTATAGATGCCTTTTACTGTGAGACATGCTCCCGGTTTTTACCGGATAGATATCTAGAAGGCACATGTCCCTACTGTCATCATGAAAAAGCGAGAGGCGATCAATGCGACAGTTGTGGTAAACTAATAGATGCATCAGAACTTGGCGACGTACGATGTAAACTATGTGGTGGAACTCCAATAAAGCGAACAACAGATCACCTCTTCTTCGCACTCAGTAAGTTTGAACCAAAACTTCTGCAATGGATAAAGGAAAAAAAACACTGGAAGGCAAACGTATTAAAATTCACGCATAACTGGCTTAAAAACGGACTACAAGACAGAGCCATTACAAGAGATATGACCTGGGGCATACCTGTACCAATTCCTGGATTTGAAAACAAACGCATCTACGTTTGGTTTGATGCAGTTATAGGATATTTCGCTGCAAGTAAAGAATGGTCACAGAAACAAGGTAAACCATCCAACTGGGAGCAATGGTGGAAAAACAAAGATGCCAAACATTACTACTTCCTCGCAAAAGATAACATCCCGTTTCATTCCATCATATGGCCGTCCATATTAATGGGTTATGACGAATCATTAAACCTCCCATATGATATACCAGCAAACGAGTACCTCTGCTTGAGTGGCGAGCAGTTTTCGAAAAGCAGAAGTGTTGCCATTTGGCTTCCAGATATCCTTAAGAAATTTGACCCAGATGCAGTTCGATATTACCTATCAATTAATATGCCTGAGAACAAAGATTCCAATTGGCTGTGGAATGATTTCGTTGCAAAAAATAATGACGAACTGGTAGGAACATATGGTAACTTTGTTCACAGAGTTATCACCTTCACTCAGAAAAATTTTGCAACCATACCCAAAAAAGGCAAACTAACCGATTTAGATAGGGAAGCACTTAAAACAATAGAAGAAGCGTCCAAAGAAGTCGGGGATTCAATTGAGCATTGTAAATTTAAAAAAGGACTCAGAGCAGCCATGAACCTAGCACAATTTGGCAATTTTTATTTCGATCAAAACCAACCGTGGAAACTTTTAAAAACCGATCGAGAAAGATGCAACAATGTCTTATACATTTGTTTTAAACTCGTTAAAGCGTTGGCTGTATTTACAGCACCATATCTACCATCATCATCAGATAGTATTTGGAAAATGCTGGGATACACAGACACTATCAAGAGCTGGGAGGATGCACTATCTGAATTGCAAGAAGGCACACCTTTAGAAAAACCTGCACCCTTGTTTAAAAAACTTGTCTTAGAAGACATAGTTGAAGCACCAGATCCGTTTTCAAAGCTTGATTTACGTGTTGCAAAAATCATTGATGTAAAAGATCATCCTCAGGCCGATAAATTATATGTAATGCAACTAGACTTGGGGCCCCTTGGGGAAAGAACAATAGTTGCAGGGATGAAACCATATTACTCAAAAGAAGAACTCAGCGGAAAATCCATTGTCATTGTAACAAATCTTAAACCAGCAACGATTCGAGGAATAGAATCCAAGGGAATGTTACTTGCAGCAGAAGATGATCAAGGTATTGTTACCCTTCTTAATCCAAAAGATGCAACACCTGGAGCAGAGATTTATGTCGAAGGTATACCAAGAGAGCCGGCTTCGGTGTTAGAATTTGATGCATTTAAACAGGCGGCATTAATCATAGGAGAAAAACAAGAAGCAACATACAATGGAAAACCACTTAAAAGTAAGAACAATACAGTGGTAACTGATAAAAGAGTTAAGAAGGGAGCTAATATACATTGAGGCACGGGGGGAAACACATGATTTCTCAAGTGGTGAAACAAACTAATATACCATTACCAGTGGTTAGCAAAGGAAAAGTGAGAGATATCTATGATATTGACAACAAACTGCTTATTATAACAACCGATAGAATATCTGCTTTTGACTTTGTTCTTCCCAGTCCAATTCCGTTAAAAGGCATTTGCCTTAATCAACTCTCTAAATTCTGGTTTGATTATACAAAAGATATTGTTCCAAATCATTTAATCTCTACAGAACTCGACGATTTCCCAGAGAAACTGCAAGGGTACAGCGACCATCTTAAATATAGAACCATGTTAGCCAAAAAAACCCAAGTTATCCCTATTGAGTGTATAGTGAGAGGCTATATATCTGGTTCAGCATGGAAATCATATAAAAAAGATGAAACTGTGTGCGGAATCAAACTACCAAGTGGTTTGCAGGAATCAGAACAATTTGATAAGCCCTTGTTTACTCCTTCTACCAAAGCCGAGACTGGGCATGACATCAATATATCTTTTGATAAGATGATAGAGCTCGTTGGATATAGCATCGCAGGCCAGCTTAGAGAGTTTTC
>CP070798.1:1557971-1563387 GCA_020343515.1 Thermoplasmatales archaeon
GTTGGTTTTCAGAGTGTTAAATCTAATGTGAAAGCATCACCGTTGTTTACTGTTAGAACCAAGAGGGCGATAGATGAAAAACCGATTGCTTTATCACCTAATTATTTGGAGAAAGATAAAGGCATAGGCATAGTATTGCCAACGAGAGATGGAAGAGTTGAATTGTATCAAAAAGTGGTTGATGAGATAAATAAAATGGATGACGAAACTTTTGATGGGTTTATTAGGAAAGCAGTAACTTATTTACATCGGGAAAGGGGAATTAGGAATGTGAAGGCTAATGAGATAATAACCTTTTTTTATCAGTTAAGAAACAATCCAAAAGGGTTAATAAACAATGTTAACAATGGCAATGATAATTTCTTAGCCGTATACCCTGAATGTATAGTGGATTGGACAGTGAATAATGTTTGGTTCCCTGGTTATGTTATCCTTCTCTGCGTTTTTATCGTTACTGCGATTGCGTTCTTTGTTTGGTTACAAGGATTTCTTGCGTGGATAATTGCAAATCTATTGCAATTGAGATGTAAAATTCATGGTTATAAAACACTTTTTCCATGATAAAAATAGGTATCACACCATTCAGGTAGTCACAGATTCTTCTGGGTAAAAAACTGCTTTTTGAAGTCTGGTTATTTAACTACATTATCACCTGCGAAAAAAATAGATAAAGGAAAGATTGTTAAACGTTCTTTCTCACTAATAGGAGGGTATATAATTGAAAGAAAATAATTGGATGCAAAAGGAGAAACACACAGAATTTCTTAGGAGTATAAAAAACGAAGCAGATATTGATGATAATACATTTAAGTTATGGATGTTCGAATTACAGAAAGAGCTGCTACCTTTTTGGGAGTCAATGGTAAGTTAGTGTATTACCATATTGCCATAGATTCTCCTTAGAAAAAATATATTCCTCGATAAACCTCAAAATATATAGATTATTATCAAAATTAACGGCGAATATTCTAATGAAAATTATTTTTAGGTCTGACCTTATAATAACCAAAATACTTTTACCTAAAGTTGTTATCCGGTTTTAAAATGACACAACTAAAGATCATATTTCTTGGAACTAGTGGAAGCTGGCCTACGGTAAAAAGAAATGTATCATCTGTTGCAGTAAAAAGAGGTAGTGAAATAATCCTTTTTGACTGTGGCGAAGGCACACAGCGACAGTTTCAGAAGTCAAGCCTTAGCTATATGCAGATATCTAAGATATTTATCACCCATTTTCATGGTGATCATTTTTTAGGATTACCCGGTCTTATTCAAACAATGCAGTTAAATGATAGAGAAAAACCCTTACATATCTACGGACCACAAGGGATGGAAGAGCTCACTGCTCGGCTTTTATCGCTTGGTTATTTTAAACCTTCATATAAAGTGGTTGCACATGGAATAGACGATGGATCAACTCTGAGTTTTGGTGGGTATAACATTCATGCATTAAAGGTGAGGCATAAGGTTCCTACTCTGGCGTATTGTTTAGAGGAAAATAAACGCCCTGGTAAATTCAATAAACCAAAAGCGTTAAAGCTAGGTATTCCTGAGGGCCCATTATTTAGTAAACTCCAAAGAGGACTACCTATAACATTGGGTAAAGGTAAAAAAATCACCCCTAAGATGGTATTGGGCCCCTCCAGAAAAGGACGGAAAATAGTGATATCTAGTGATACCATACCCTACAAAAGCCTGATAGACTTTTCTCAAGGGGCAGATGTTTTGATTCATGATGCAACGTTTGATTCTGAACTTACAGATATGGCAAACAAATATGGTCATTCTACCGCCCTTCAAGCTGCAGAGATTGCCAAAAAAGCGAAAGTGGAAAAGTTGTTTTTAATTCACATTAGCCCCAGGTATTTGAATAATAAAATCATTGAAAATGATGCACGAAAAGTATTTGCGAATTCGTTTATCCCAAACGATCTTGATGAAATAGAAGTAAAGTTGAAGAAATAATTTTTTCTATTTACAAAATCAATATTTAATCCACGAGAACTCTCCTTTAAGAACAGTTCTATTAAATAAAATACGTCCTTGATAATGTACGAGAAAAATAATATTTACTAACTCTGAGTGGAGACGGATATTTTTTTTCTTCTCTATTCTCTAATTTTTGTTTTTACCAAGAAGAATCTGTGACACGCAGTAGCATTTATATACCAAACCATCAATTAATATTTGGGGAAGAATTCAGATGAAACACATCATCCCGATAATTGAAATACTAGTTGGAATTGCTTATTCAGTCCCTCCTTTGAGATTGAAGAGGATACCGTTTGTGGACACGTTTATAAACGGGGAGGGCGTTAAAATGGGCGTTGACTACGAACTCATGAGAGCACGCTTTTTGAGGGTCGACTTCTACCTCTACACTTCGGTCGGGCTTTTCATAGTGGCATTACTGGTGGGGTAGATGAAGGACAGAACGCTGAAAGTCATGGAATCGTTATCTAGCAGCAAGAGCTCTTTGGCAAAATTTCTAAGGCTTCAGAGGAGTATCGCAGCCCTCCCCGGGATTGCTGTTTACTCTATCGTCGGATCATATTTTACGAGGTTCAATTTCTTCCACTTGGAATTTTTCCTCGGCGCTCTTGCTCTCTATCTGCTTTCAGTAGCTGTCAACGGTTACAATAATCTCTTTGACGTTGAAGAGGACAAACTAGCTACATCCAGTGGAATCGTGAAGGCGAACTATTTACTGAAAGAGTTTACATGGGGTCAATTGAAATGGAATTTTGTGCTAACAAGCATCACCCTTGCCTGCGTATTGCTTCTTATTGGAAACCTAGAATTTACTGCCTTGTGCGCTTTTACGTATGCCCTTGGAATTGTATACACCAGACCAATTAGACTAAAAAACAGACCACTCATAGGCACTTTCTCCAATACGTATGGGTTCTCACTTTTGCCCGTACTGAGCTGCTTCTTTTTGCTCAATGGCGAGCTGACAGCCGCGATTGCATTTAGCCTGTCCATATTTCTACCCACATTCGCCTCTTGCCTCATAGCTGAAATCGCGGACCGGGAGATCGACAGGAAAATTGGAACAAGAACTACCGCCCGTTGGCTTGGTAAACGCGCTAAGACAGTTATCAAGGCCGTTTTGATCTTTTCAGTTGCTTTTTATTTTGTCGCTATCTACATCCATTGGGCTGTGATTCTTGTGACCCCATTTGTGGCGGCAATTCTCTATGAAACCCGTAAGCTTTACATGGACTTCACGGAGAAGAAAGCTGATTATGCACTTATAAAAATAGGCGCGCATGTCTCTAGAGGCTTTATAATCTACGTACTAGCCGTGATAATCCTACACGAGACAGCAGCTACTCTACTTACCACTATTTTTTGATGCCTGAAAAGAGCTTTGACCTAAAAGTAAGTTTTGTCTCTAAAGTCGTAAATCTGACTCTAAAGTCCAAGGTCTATTGTTTTTACCCAGAAGAATCCTTGCCAGAGGGTAGCATTTATATACCATGTCATTTATAGATATATGTAATAATTGGGGAGGACCTATGAAAAAGAAACTGATTGGAATTATTGTTTGTATGCTGCTAATTACAAACATACTTTATTTCTCTGCAATAGCTGTAGATGAAAAAACTGATTATAACCTAAACATTAGTATTGATTTCATTTTTGTTGTTGGCAGGATAAAAGATTTATCTGAAAAAATCCGTTGAAATTAATTTCTCTGTGCAATGTTAATCTGTGGCAAAGATTTATATATCAGAGGGTATATTAGAATATAAAAGGGGGAATAGAAAATGAAAAATAAGTTAAGGAGAGGATTAATCTGCGTAATAATCTTATTATTCATCGGACTGAGTGTTACATCGAGCATAAACGGATATATTGGAAAAACGAGCAATCAATCAAGTATCAAAGCTCCTGCTAATTTTCCCTTCGATAATGATTATGTGAATGGTTATTGGAAATTTGATGACGGCGAGGGTAATATTGCGTATGATTCTTCTGGGCATGATTATGATGGGACAATTTATGGAGCTACATGGACTACGGGGTATTCAAGTTACGCGCTGGATTTTGATGGATTAAATGATTACGTTAAGCTGGATAATTATGCACAAAATCGTCTAGGATTCAATAAAACCGATGACTTAATATTCTCTTTTTATTTTAATTCGACTTCAACTGATAAAGGTATCATTTTTAGTACGAGTCAAGCTTTGATATACAATCCGGGGGCTCATGTTGCATTAAATTCTGATGGTACTTTAGAATTTAAAGCATATAAATATGGCTGCGGGGTTTTAATGAAATCTAATGGTACTTACAACGATGGTGATTGGCATCATGTTGAAATCATTTATAACGGTATTTCATCGAATCCAACTGTAGAACTTTACGTTGATGATGAATTTGACACCAATTTAACAGTATGGGTGTGCTCCTTTTATGCCGACGAGTTTGATAAAGCCAAAATAGGTAGGAGGAGTAACGATACAACAAACTATTTTGATGGAAAAATAGATGAACTTAAAATTGTCAAATACCCCGGTGGAAATCAACAAAGTCCACCAAATATATCTGGTCCAACAGTGGGAAAACCTGGAGTAGAGTATAACTTCACCTTTGTAACCTATGACCCAGAGGGAGATGACATAGAGCTTTTAATTATTAACTGGGGTGACGGCAACGAAGATTGGATAAGAGGACCCATTGAGTCAGGTGAAGAAGTCACCTTACGTTATAAATGGAACGAAAATGGAACATACGAAATTAGAGCCAAATCCGAAGACTATTGGGGTGACAGCGCTTGGTCAAAACCATACGTGGTAAGGATTGGAAACCAGGCTCCAGAAAAACCAACAATAGCTGGTCCTCAATTTGGAGACGTAGGAGTAGAATATGAATACGCATTTAATACAACAGATTTTGAAAAAGATAGGGTCTGTTACTTTATCGACTGGGGAGATAACAAAACAGAGTGGACTGACTATTATGAGTCTGGTGAAGAAGTCCATGTGAGACACATCTGGATGAACTATGGAACATACGAAATTAGAGCCAAAGCAAAAGATATTCATGGATTTGAGGGTGATTGGTCAGATCCATTGGTTGTTAATATAACTGCCCCTGATCTTCAAATCGGACGAATTGCTGGTGGATTGTTAAAAATAACCACTCAAATTAATAACACTGGAGCAAATAATGCCACTAACGTTGTCGCTAGCTTTGTCCTAGAGGGGGGCTTAATACTTGTCGGACGAAATGTATCAAAAAACCTTGGAACTATTGTGCCAGGTGGTACAGCAGATGTGCATGCCGGTCCCGTGCTTGGATTTGGTTTTGTGGACATAAATGTGACGGCAAGTGCTAATAGTATTGAAAAAGTTTCAAAGACAGCTAAAGGACTCATTTTGTTGTTCTTTGTCATAATATTAAA
>CP070798.1:1563487-1568867 GCA_020343515.1 Thermoplasmatales archaeon
ATCCGATATAAAAGGATATAATAAGAAGATCCTACCAAACTATTTTCAATACCGTTGGAATCGAAATGTAATAGTAAAAAGTATGATGAAATAAAGGAGTAGGAAAAAAGAGGCTTTTAGAAAAAACGTCTAAAAATTAGCCTATAAAATAGGAGTAATTGGTAACATAGCCAATTTGTTATGTGGCGAAACACCCAACTAAAAACCTACATAATATTGCTCCAATATCTAATCATAAATAGTGATTATAGACAGTTTTTCTCCTTAGAAACTCTAATCAATGTACAAATCAGGGATTAGGACTCGCATTATATCCTTATATTAGAGTTAAACAACGTATGATTAGATTCTCTTCAACAAAGATTTATATAGCGTCGGGTCTTCATTTTTTTATAAAGGGGAAGAAAAGGTGATTGCATTTAATATTAGTGGACATGGATTTTTAGATATCAACGGGTATAAAGAAGTACTAGGATTAAAATAAGGACATCAGGATACTAAAACAGAATCCTTGTAGAATAGAAATGAGAGGTTAACTGACGGCATTTAACTATCGCTAACTTTATATAGGCATTTAACAATAAATCTATGATAGATTATATTAAGAGGGGCAAAAAAATGAAGAAATATCTAATAGTAAGCATTATGGCATTTATAATGATAATGCCAATAGCTGGAGCTTCAAACGTACTGTCAACAAATAAAATCGAAGAAAAAACACCAACAAACTTTTCAAATGAAAATTTTACACATACGGTATTTGTTGAGTATGGAACACTGACAACTTGTGGGCCTTGTGTTACGGCGTCCAGTCAATTATATAGTATTTATAATTCTGGTGACCTTAATTTTTACTATGTTTCGCTAGTGGCAGATGAAGGTAATCGCAACGTACTTGTAAGACTCAAAGAGCTAGGAGTAACTGGTGTACCAGATGTATATTTTGATGGAGGATATAAAAGGATACTAGGGGGTCAAACCAATGAAGATCCGTATAGAAATGCTATTACACAATCTGGTGAAAGAGAGGTCCCAGACATTGACATAGATGTAGATGTCACTTGGATGGGAGGCGGAAAGCTTAAAATTGCTGTAACTGTGGTCAACAATGAAGTTGAAGAATTCAGTGGCCATATAAGAACTTATATAGTTGAAAAGGAATCACGATGGAACGATAACAGCGGAAAACCATATCATTATGCTGTACTTGGCATTCCAATAGACCGAAGCCTAGCTGTAGTTAAGAGTCAACCTAAAGTACTTGGAGATACGTACACGTTTAAGAAAACATGGTTTGGATCACTTTTTGGATTCGGTGACATCACTAAGGAGAATACCATGGTAATAGCTGCTGTATTTGACAAGGATACAGATTATGTAGTGGAAACAGCAGCTGCAGAACCAACCGCTGCATCTGGAAAGCTATTTCAGTTTGTATTATCAAGACCAATAATGCAACTCTTTCGATTAATGAGGGAGCAAGGAATTCTTTTTCGTCTCTTACAATTGATGTAAATCTGTAATATCTCGATAAACAGTCATTCTAAAAATAATCAGTAGATCAAATTCTAGTAAGTTATAAATAAATTTACTTTGTTTCTACAAAAAGCATTTTATATTATAAACCAATAGGTTAGAAAAATGAATGTTAACAGATACAGAAGACAAATCCTAGTCAAAGAGCTTAATGAGAAAGGACAACATATTCTTTCTAAAAAACATGTGGTTATTATTGGGATTGGTGGACTGGGGAGCAATAGCGCTAATATATTGGTGAGAACAGGAGTTGGAAGTATTGATATTATCGATTATGATTTACTAGACCTAACAAATCTCCACAGGATGTCTATTTTTAATGAAAAAGATGGCGGCAAGCTAAAATGCAAAATTCTTGAAAAAAAATTACAAAGGGTAAATTCTGAAGTAACAGTGAGAGGAATCAAAAAAAGAATTACCAAAGAAAATATAGAATCGGCTGTGAGAAATGCTGATGTAATTCTAGATGGAACTGACAATATGGAGACACGGTTTTTAATAAATGAAGTAGCAGTAAAAAATAATATTTCTTGGATTTACGCAGGAATACACACCACTGTAGGAATGGTTATGGGAATAGTTCCAAAACAAACACCATGTTTAAAATGTATATCACACAGTATTGCAGATAACAAAACGGGTGAAATACCAGTACTAGGTAATCTTCCGGTGACTATTGCCTCCATTCAATGCACTGAAACATTGAAGTTACTTCTTGGAAAACAACTTTTTGGTCTGATTACGTATGATATCTGGAATCAGCGGTTTGAACAGATAAATATAAAACGAAATCCCGAGTGCATATGTTGCGGTAAAGAACTATTTGAGTTGATTTAGAGGTACAGTTGAAATGAAGATAAAAGTAAGGTTATTTGGAAGATACAGAGACATAACTGGAAAAAAGGAACTTGAACTTGTGGTAAATGGGAACACTATTTGGCACGTGGTGAATGTGTTTGTAAAACAACATCCTGCAATCGAAAAAGAAAAAAAATTCATAATGGTTTCAAAAAATAATACCTACACAACATTTGATGAAACGATTGAAGAGGGAGATACAATAACGATATCTCCTCCAGTAGTTTCAGGTGGATGATGCGCATGAGAAATAGCATTCGCATCCTGATTATATTCGTTTTCTTGGTTGTAACATTCCTTGTACAATCAGCTGCTGCAGACAACATGATTGTCGTAGATTATTATTATTCAACAAAATGTGGTAGCTGCAGAGCATATACAGAAGGAGTCATTGACCCGATAGAGGCAAATTTCTCTGAGAAAATCATTGTAAATAGGAAGGATGTAAGAGCAAGTACAGAAAATTGGCAGGAATATCGCGGTCACGGCTTTATTACGTATCCTGCTGTAGTGATAAATAATGAAACAAAAGTGCCAAAAAGCGATCTTAATTATACAAACTTAGAAAAGTTTATAAACTTGTATCTAGCAGAACTTGAAATCAATCAAACTTTTGGGGAAGAAACAATAGATATACCATTCATCGGAAGCGTGAATACGTCTAGTCTCTCACTGCCGGTTCTTACCATTGTCTTAGGCGGTCTTGATAGTTTTAACCCCTGTTCCTTTTTTATCCTAATTTTTCTTTTAAATCTCCTCCTTTATGTACGGTCCAGACGGAGAATGTTGCTCGTCGGCGGCATCTTCATCTTTTTTTCTGGTTTTTTTTACTACTTGTTCATGTTTGCGCTAGTCAACTCGTTTCTACTTACCACAGAGCATATAAACATTGTTTCACTGTTAGCTGGAGCCGTCGCTCTTATTATTGGTATAGCCAACATCAAGGATTTTTTCTTTTTCAAAAAAGGGATTTCACTAAGCATACCCAAGAGTAAAAAACCTGAAATATTTAAAAAGATGAGAAATCTAGTAAAAACATCTTATCTTCCAGGTATAATAGGAGGAACAATTTTTTTAGCAGTAACCGTTAATTTCTATGAACTTCTCTGCACACTCGGATTCCCCCTTATTTTTACCGCTAGACTCACTTTTTATAATCTAAACATGCTAGAATATTATACCTATATCTTTTTTTATAATGTTGTTTACGTTATCCCACTAATGATTATTTTATTGATTTTTGTGTATACTCTTGGTAGAAGAAAACTGACAGAGTTTCAAGGTCAGAAGTTAAAACTGCTCTCAGGCATCATGATTTTTTCCTTTGGTCTGATTTTTATCATTGACCATACGATTTTGGAGAATGTTGCAGCCCCTATAATGTTACTGTTAGGTAGTATACTGTCGACAGTTATCATCTCTTACATATGGAAAAAATATACGAAACAACCAGAAGAAAGTTAATCTAATATGACCCCTGTTTTTATTCTATTGAAAATTGTGGCCATTATCCTGAAGCGCAATTTAAACGTAGAGAGGATTGGATTAAGAAAAATATGGGATTATATTATACCCGAATTCGATAAAGAAACGCTATAGATCTCTACGGAACGCCCCTGTTAACATTGCATGATATTCGAAATCCTCGACCCAGTCGAATTCCTCATCAATTTCCCCCGCAGGTATCTTTTTTGCACTTTCTGCAAGATGCCTTTGCTGCTCTTCGATTAATTTTGCAAGAGGAGCAAATCGTTTTGATTTTAGAACAGGGTAGATCGAGGATGATTCAACACCTTCCATTGCTCGGATCCTCTCTCTTAAAAAGTTATTAACTGTTACACCTGAATCAGCGGCAACATTCATAACAAGGTCTTCATCACCTAAAGAATATGACACATAAATCGGGAACAAGTTAAATGGATATTTGTAATTTATTAGATAATTATAGATTGTTTTGTAATTCTTTGGATGCGTGTAAATCCTTATAATATATCTCTGAAGGTTTTCTGGTTTATTTTTTGGAATTGGGAAAAATACTGGTTTCATAAGTGATATAGTTCTAGTATGGTGACACTCATCAAATCCAGAGAGGGTTTCTGTTAGAAAATGTGCAATGTTATCAGGGTCTTTCACGTCAAAAATAACACCAACACTCATCATTCCTTCTAACTGTGCTGAATATAATGGTGTAACAACGTCTGATGATTCTTTTGCAATAACGTTTTCAACATGGTGCCATACTTTATTTAAATCTGATTTTGGAAATAATCTCACTATCATCATCATATAATTGGTCCTCCCTAGTTTCGATTCAACTGGTTTTGCCTGTATAGCTATTTATAATATAAGTATTTTTGTACAAATCTCTACAAGTATTTTTTTACAACCTTTGCAAATAGTTTAAGTACTAATTTTATATTACCGATAATACCCTACAGGAATACCCTACAGGTAAACATGTATGTTGGGGAGGTCTGTTCATATGGGAAAAAATATAGTTCAAAAAATTTTAGAAGAACATCTTATCGAAGGAATATACGAATCTGGTAAGGAGATTGCTATCAAAATAGATCAGACGTTAACTCAAGATGCAACTGGTACTATGGCATATCTTCAGTTTGAAGCTATGGGTGCTCCACAAGTCAAGACGGAGTTGTCAGTTAGTTATGTTGATCATAATACCGTTCAGGTTGGCTTTGAAAACGCAGATGACCATAAATATCTTCAGAGCGTCGCGGCAAAATACGGCATTATTTACTCCAGGGCAGGCAATGGTATTTGCCATCAAGTTCATTTGGAACGTTTTGGAAAGCCAAGCAAAACATTACTAGGAAGTGATTCTCACACCCCAACTGGCGGCGGAATTGGTATGATTGCCATTGGTGCCGGCGGTCTTGATGTTGCGGTAGCTATGGCTGGCGGTCCGTTTTATCTTACATGCCCAAAAGTGATAAAGGTTAATCTTAAAGGGAAGCTTAAGCCATGG
>CP070798.1:1568967-1574328 GCA_020343515.1 Thermoplasmatales archaeon
TTATTACAAGATGAAACATATGATTTAACAGACATTCTTCTTAAAAGAGGCTATATAATATGTTTAGAGACAAATGGAAGTATAAGCCTAGAAAAAATTGCAGATAAAAAATCATTAATGATTTCTCTTGACATCAAATGCCCATCTTCTGGCATGCATGAAAAGATGAATCTCAATAATTTATCACATCTAACAGCATACGATCAATTAAAATTTGTAATTGGAAATAGGATAGATTATGAGTATGCAACAGTGATAATTAGAAAATACAATCCTAAAGCTACAGTTTTTTTTCAACCTGTATGGGGTGCTAATTTAAAGGAGTTATCTTCTTGGATACTTGACGATGATTTGAACGTAAGGTTGGGTTTGCAATTACATAAAATAATTTGGGGAGATAAAAGAGAAATCTGATTCTGCAGGCAATGAGCCCAGCATGTAATATTTGATGACACACAAACTATATACATTAAAAGCGTATTCTTGGTTGAAAATTGTTATAAGCTTAAATCCTAAGTTGAAAGTAAAATTATACGAGGTGAAATAAAAATGCAACCAGCAAATATAGCATATGATAGGGCAATTACAGTCTTTTCTCCAGATGGTAGATTGTTTCAGGTAGAATACGCGAGGGAAGCAGTTAAAAGAGGAACCACCACTGTTGGATTAAAATTTAAGGATGGAGTGGTTTTAATTGTTGATAAAAGAATTTCCTCCCATCTGATCGAGCCAGATTCCATTGAAAAGATATTCATGATAGATGATCATATCGGCTGTGCAACTTCTGGTCTAGTTGCAGATGCGAGAACTCTCATTGATAGGGCCCGACTCGATGCCCAGATAAATGAAATAACATATGCTGAAAAGATACAGATTAAAACGCTTGTTAAACGTATCTGTGACTTTAAACAGACATATACTCAATATGGTGGCGTTAGACCTTTTGGAACCGCCCTCTTAATAGCCGGTGTAGATGAAACGGGACCCAGATTGTTTTCTACAGATCCTTCTGGAGCGTTGATGGAATATAAAGCGAGTAGTGAGGGAGCTGGACGTAGTGGCGCTATGGCATATTTCGAAGAAAATTATAAAGAAAACCTGTCGTTAGATGAAGCTGTTGATATGGGTATAAAGGCACTTCATAAAGGTACTGAGGGAAAACTAAACCCTGAAGCCATTGAGATAGGTGTAGTAAAAAAAGATGTCACATTTCATATACTCTCACAAGAGGAAACAAAAAGATACGTGACTAAAGCAATTGGAGGTAAGTAGTTTTGGTAAGTCTCGATAAGGCGGTTATTGCACGATTACAAAAAAGAGAAGACCATTTTGAGATACTAGTTGACCCTTATGCTGCAGAGCAATTAATTGAGGGCAAAGAAGTAGATGTTCTTTCATCTCTTGCAATAGACGCAGTTTTTAAGGACTCTAAAAAAGGGACTCATGCCCCTCAAGAATCACTCGAAAAACATTTTGATACAGTTGATATTGAAAAAATTGCAAGGGAAATTATTTTGAACGGAGAGATACAACTTACCACAGAACAAAGACATGAGATGCAGGAACAGAAAAGAAAACGCATTATTGATGTAATTGTTAAAAATGCAATGGATCCTAAAACAAAGGCCCCTCATCCACGTCAGAGAATTGAACTTGCAATGAATGAAGCAGGAGTTCACATTGATCCATTTAAACCTGTTGACCAGCAAGTGAAAATCATAGTAGATGCATTAAGACCTATTATACCTATTTCAATGGAGCAGGTGAGGATATCAGTTAAGATCCCATCTCAGTACACAGGTAAGGCTTATGGTATTGCCCACAGTTTCGGCGTTTTAGAGAGAGAAGATTGGCAGTCTGATGGTTCATGGATTGGTATTGTTAGGATTCCAGCAGGTATGCAAACAGATTTTTATGATAAATTAAATAATATTACGAAAGGGGATGTAGAAACCAGGATTTTAAAGTGATTTTTAAGAGGTTATTGTTTTATGCCAAATGAAAAACGAAAGATAGTTTTCCCTAGTCAGATTTTAGGAGATGCAAAATCTCATAAGGCTGGCCGAGGTACTTTTATTGAAGAAGGGAAAATTATCTCTCAAAGATTGGGCATATTGAATGTAAACTCGGATTATATAAATGTAATGCCATTGAAGGGTCGTTATGACCCCATCGTTGGAGATTTTGTTATAGGGGTTGTAGAAGAGGCTTTATCCTCTGGATGGTTGGTTGATATTAATGCTCCATCACCCGCTTTTTTACATGGAGAAGAGGTGCCATGGGATGTTGAATTTGGTGATGCAGAAAAATATTTAAACCGTGGCGATTCCGTAATGGCAAAGGTTTTACAAATAAATGAATTAAAGAAAATGCAGATTACAATGAAAGATCGTAACCTATATAAAATCAATGGAGGACACATAATCGAAGTAGAACCTTCAAGAGTACCGAGAATTATAGGTAAAAAAGGATCTATGATTGCTTTAATAAAGAAGTACATCCGTTGCCGAATTTTTGTTGGCCAGAATGGAAAAATATGGGTCGATGGAGATACAGAAAGTATAGAAAGAGTATTACAAGTTATACATAAGATAGAAAGTGAAGCCATTACATTTGGACTCACAAATAGAATCGAAGAATTATTGAAAAAAGACGCAAGGAACGTGCATTTATGAAATCTGATAAAAAATTGATTGATGACGCGGGAAAGAGGTTAGATGGGAGAGGTCCCGAGGAATTAAGAAAAATTAAGATAGAAGTAGGAGTATTACATAGAGCAAGCGGCTCTTGTTATCTGGAATGGGGCGGCAATAAGGTTATGGTTGCTGTCTATGGTCCAAGGGAAGCAATTCCGAGACATACGCAGAATTTACTGAGAGCAATTGTTAATGCTAGATACAATATGGCTGCTTTTAGTGTAGAAGATCGCAAGCGACCAGGCCCAGATAGGAGAAGTAAAGAAATTTCAAAAGTAATTTCAGAAGCGTTAGAGAAAGTTATTTTAACAGAGCAGTTTCCCAGAGCATCAATTGATGTAAACATTGAAGTATTAGATGCTGAGGCAGGTACCCGGTGTGCTGGCCTCACAGCTGCAGGTGTAGCGCTCGCAGATGCCGGCATCCCAATGAAAGACATTCCAGTGGCATGTTCTGCAGGTAAGATAGAAGGTAGAGTTGTTTTAGACCTTGGAAAGGAAGAGGACAATCTTGGTGACGCAGATTTGCCCATAGCTATTTCCCCGCGTACCAATGAGATTTTACTTCTTCAAATGGACGGGCATTTAACTCTTGAAGAGTTCAATAAGGCGTTGGATTTTGCAATTAAGGGTTGTAATGCTGTATCAGAAATTCAAAAGAAAGCAATTTTGGATAAGTATCAATCTGTCGAGGTGGTTGAATAAATGACTATTGTACCCGCAATCAAACGCGACTACATTTGTAAACTTGCAAAACAAGGGAAACGTGTTGACGGTAGAAAATTTGATGAATTTAGAAAAATTGAAATTGAAACTAATGTGGTTAGTAAAGCGGAAGGATCAGCGAGGGTTAAAATCGGTAACACCCAGGTGTTAACTGGGATAAAAATGGATGTAGGTGAACCCTATCCTGATTCTCCTGAATCTGGCGTGTTAACGACAGCTGCAGAACTTATCCCACTCGCTTCACCAGATTTTGAGGCAGGACCTCCACAACAAGATGCAATTGAGCTCGCTCGAGTAGTAGATAGAGGTGTAAGAGAATCTGAGGTTATAGAATTAGACAAACTATGCCTTGAACCTGGTGAAAAGGTCTGGATAGTATTCGTTGACATCCACATTCTTGATTACGATGGCAATTTATTTGATGCCGCCTCACTTGCTTCACTAGCTGCATTGATTACTGCTTCTGTTCCAGCATCCCGTTTTGAATTGGGTGAAGATTATCCATTGCCCCTTAACGAGCCTCCGATATCGTGCACATCCGTTAAATTTGATGACTTCGTTGTAATCGACCCCTCTCTTGATGAAGAGGAGATAGCAGATGCAAGATTAACAGTAGCAACAGACGAAAATGGAGATATCCGGGCGATGCAGAAAGGTTTAAATGGTAGCTTCACTAAAGAAGAGATACAAAAAGTTATAAAAGCCTCTCTTGATAACGGGCGCGAAATAAGGAAGCAGTTATCAGAAAAAACAGGAAAATAAAATGGCAAAAAGAACAAAAAAAGTAGGCTCTGCAGGTAGATTTCAGGCTCGATATGGAGTAAGAGCAAGAACGTTAGTAAGGACTGTAGAAGTCCAACAAAGGGCAAAACATAAGTGTCCAAAATGTGGACAGAAATCAGTTAAACGAAGTAGTACAGGCATCTGGAAATGTAAAAAATGCAAGCATACCTTTGCAGGTGGTGCCTACATACCAAAAACTGCACAAAGTCTCGACGCAGAGAAAATGTTAAAAGGTAGTATAAATAACATATAAAAGTGATCAATTATGGTAGGATATAAATGTGGACTCTGTAAAAAATCAGTCCAGTTTGATGTAAAAAATATCGGTATTCAGTGTCCATATTGTGGGGGCAAGGTTTTCTATAAAGAGCGACCAACAGTAGCTAAAAGAATCAAGGCATCATGAAGAAAAAAGCTCTCTTTATCTTGACTTTTGATTCCTCTGAAGAAGCTGAAATCGTGGCAGAATCACTTTCTCCCGAAGTAAAACATAAAATTCCAAAAGCAAACGTTGAACTTTCTCTTTCTAAGAATGCACTTTCCTTAAAGATCGAGTCAGATGATGTAAGTACTTTGAGGGCTGCTTGTAATTCATATCTAAGATGGGTAAATACCGCTATTAAGGTTAACCAACTGGTTTAGATTTCTATTGTTTCCCTTCTACCTGGGCCGATAGATACCACAGCAATTGGTACTTCATTTTCTTTTTCAATGAATTGAAGATAATCCTGTGCTTCTTTTGGTAAATCTGAAAATTTTGAAGAGTCTTTACTTATCTTATTCCATCCTTTAAATTCTTTATAGATTGGTTTACATTTTTTTACATCTTCGATGTTTGCAGGTAAGTAGTCAATTTTTTTACCATTTAGTTTATAATGAGTACAAATTTTTACATGTTTTAAACCATTTAATACATCAAGTTTTGTTATCGCTATCTTGGTAATGCCCGATATCATGCAAGCATGTTTTACTACTACACGGTCAAGCCATCCACATCTCCTAGGTCTACTTGTTGTGGTACCATATTCGTGGCCTTTTTGTTGAAGGTGCTTTCCAATTCTATCAGATAATTCTGTGGGGAGGGGTCCTTCTCCAACTCTGGTTGTATAGGCTTTTACTACGCCAATAATTTCGTCAATGTGTTTCGGTCCTATGCC
>CP070798.1:1574428-1579707 GCA_020343515.1 Thermoplasmatales archaeon
CGAAGGTAAGCGCAGTTTTCTGGACATATTCGTGGCCGATATGTGGTGGGTTCCGTGTTTGAAATGCAACGATTTCTTTCCATCTTTTTTCTTTGAATAAAATACGTGTTTCTTTCGGTGAAAGGTTATATTCGTCAAAATTTCTAGTTTTACTATTAAGAATTGTGATTTTTCCACCGAGTAGGATTTGTTTCATGTTGTTTATGTTAGTAACGCCGGGATGTATTGTATCTTGAGTGCCGTAGACTGCTTGTGCCAGCGTTTTTTTATTATAGGTGTAAATTTCATCGATGTCCAACAATGCCATTACACCATTTTCTTTGTTAGTTAGCAATACTCTGTCTCCTTCTTGTATATCTTTTATATCTTTCTTATTGAGATCTAACAAAATAGGGATTGTCCAGGGGGTATCATCTTCGAGTCTTTTTTCGTTCAGTACGTTTTCAAGATCATTGCGACAAAGAAATCCCTTTAATGGTGAAAACACTCCGTTGGAAATGTTCAGTACATCTTCTGAAAGATTTGCATTTATTTCAAATTTTGGGAGCTTTGATAGATCTGACGGTTCTTTTTTTATGCTCCTGTTTATTAGTTTTCCGCCATGTGGTTTTGGCATATTTTCTCCCTCAGTCTAGATATCCCAGCGCCCGTAGTCTGTCTTTTACTTTTTCCTCGTCTTCTTTGCTAAAAGCCTCTTCGCTTTCCTCTTCTATACCTGAAATTACTTCTCTGAGTACATATGTTACGTATGAGGAGAGTGATGTAAATCCAGTTCCTTCTATTCTTTTCTTAATTTTTTCTGCAAGTGGCGTTGGTATTGATATTGTTGTGAATTTTTTTTCTTCTGCCATAACAAACACCTAATTACATATAGTTACATATAATTATATTTAGTTATATGTAATTACTAGAAAGTATATAAATTTTACGAATTTATAAAAAGTTCAAAAAAATTGGTGTTGATTATTTTATCCAATTACTTGTACTACTTGGTTGTTTACAACAAGAAATTCCACCAATTCACCAGTTTTACCTAGCCCCTTTAGAAGATCGTAACTCAAAATATGTTCATATCGGGATAAAACTCGACTGCCACTAGGTGACCAACTCCCAATCTCAACATGGTGAGAATCAAAATTTTTAACGCTCCCCAATATGGTAAATGACTCCGTCACCAATTTAAACGTACACGAGGTGCATTCTATAACTGTCTTATACGGAGTATATGGATTTTCAGAGTCATATATTGGCTCAACTAAAACCATCGTTAAAGATCGCTGACACTGGGGACAAGTCATAGTCACTCTCCTGTTCCTATTCCAAATATTCTCCAAAATCTTAATATTTTTCCTGTAACTCATCTCCCAAAACTCCGTTCCCTATAATATGCACGCTTCTAGCATAAATAGTTTTGGTATAAATCATCGAAAAATTCAACAAATAGACTTATTAAATCGATAAAAGATAATACAAAGAGGAGTGGTGTATATCAAATGAAAATTATAACATTTCTTTCCGATTTCGGGACAAAAAATAGCTATGTCTCTCAGATGAAAGGAGCCGCAGTAGGAATTACTAACGCACGATTGATTGACATCACACATGAGATAACACCTCACAATATCCGCGAAGGAGCATATGCTTTAAGAAGTGCCGCCCCATATTTTCCCCAAGGAACAGTTCATGTAGCAGTGGTAGACCCTGGCGTCGGGACTGGGAGACGCGGTATCTTGATAACCACTAGTAAACAAATTTTGATTGGGCCAGATAATGGCATCCTAATGCCAACAGCGCATTTTCTAGGTGATTTTATCGTTTATGAGATTTCAAATGAGAAATACATGCTCAATTCTATATCAAGTACATTTCATGGAAGAGATATTTTTACTCCTGTTGCAGCACATATAACAAACGGCGTACCATTTGAGGAAATAGGTAACCGACTCACTGATTTTGTTGATCTTGATTTTGGACAAGGTGAGATTAGAGAAAACGCTGCCACTGGAACGGTGATTTACGTCGATAGATTTGGGAACATTATCACCAATCTAACTCGAGAAATATTATCAAATGTTCTGGTTTACAATAAAAACATTATGGTGTTTATCGGTGAAAAGTGCTTAGAGATGCCTTTTGTCAAATCCTACGGATATGTAAAAAAACGGGATATGCTTGCCACCATTGGAAGCAGTAACCTCCTCGAAATCAGTATAAATCAAGGCAACGCAGCAAAAAAATTATCCGTAAAAGAAGATGACAAGTTAGAGATACTGTTCAGTTAGAATTCCTTCTTTGTTGTTCCATCAGTTGTCGTGTAACTGTCTCCCCCAACATAGTACAATGGCTGGGTTTTGTTTATCATTAATAGGTTATTTTTGAATATATTTTCAGTTGCCTGTACTGCTATAACCTCTCCAACAAATAACGTATGATCTCCAATTGTCAAGCTCTGTACCATCTTGCATTCCAAATGAGCGTAACATTCTTTTATGATAGGTACTTTTGTCTTTTTAGCAGGAATTAACGTTAATTTTGTTTCCTCAATTTTATCTGTTGATCTTCCAGAATGTTTTCCACAGAAATGTGCTTTTTCAACAAGTATATAAGGCACGAAATTGACTACAAACTCTTTGTTTTTCATTATCAGATCGTGAGAATATCTACTTGGAGCAATAGAAACACCATACAATGGAGGTTTTATTGAGATGGGTGTATGCCACGCTATTGTTATGATGTTTGTATTGCCCTGTTCATTGTTGCATGTTACTAAAATTGTTTGCATTGGAAAGGAGTATTGATAAAATTTTTTTATGCTTCCCTCAACTTTCATGGTACCTTCTCCTTAAATGTTTTATATATTTTTAAAATTTTAGAACACCATCCAAAAGTCCATGTGCATAATTTATGCATCCAAAGGCAGTAAAATATTCTTTTTTTTCTAAATAATATTTTGAATCTTCATAATACTGGTTTGCAAGTTCTATTATTTTCTTCTGCTTTCCCTCTAGGTTCCTTCCTTCTATTCTTTGAAGGTTTCCCTCAAACATTGCAATGTCTTTTTTTATTCTATTATTTTCATCCATAGTATCATACTTGTGAGACATATCAGCTAGAAATAAATTTTTTGCTATTTTTAGCATTTTTGTCGTTTGCAATCCGACAAAATGTTTTGTCGTTTTTTGGACGACAAAATGAAAAACTATTTAAACTCACAAAACAACAAATTTTTATCAAAATTTAAAAATAAATTGGTGCAAATTAATGACTAGACCCAGCTTGCGAGTAGACAAAAGTGCAGAGAAAGCAGTACATGATATATTAAAATCTAAGGCCGAAGCTAGAATTTATATATACTTACTTAGAAAAAACGGGGCAATAAGTGAAAATATCATAAAAGGCACCAAACTTCACCCAAGCACAGTAAGGGAATTACTTTCTAAAATGTATGATCAGAAATTAATTTTTCGTGAAAAACTAAAAAACGACAGTATAGGAAAAAATCCCTACCTTTACAGGGCTGTTTCTCCCATTAAACTTTTGCAAAAATATGCTAAGGATATGGAAGGCAGGTTAAACAAAATAGCAAATCTAACAGGCAAAAAAGAGAGAAATACCAAATACGTCACAATAAAAATTTATGAACGAGTAGAGAAAACATGAACGTAAAAACGATCGCAAAAATATTAGTTAAAAGACCAAAAACGGTCATATTAATCTTTACTATATTAACCGCAATTATAGGTTTTCAAATTCAAAATGTGTATATGGTTTCAGAGCTTACAGGGTATTTGCCCCAAGATCATCCATCGATACAGCTTTGGAATAAAATAGATGAAGAGTTTCAGATTGCATCAACTATTGTTATCTATGTCAAGGCTGATGATATCCGGGATCCTTATGTTTTAAAAGAGATGGATCGCGTTAGCGGAAAGATAGATACATACAATCTTGACAGAGGAGAAAAGGATGGTGTTGTTTCTGTACAGAGTATCGCTGAGCTTATAAAGGATGAAAATGCAAAACCATATGCTATTGGAGGTCTAGGAGGAACAGGGAAATTCGAAATTCCTGAAGACAGAAATCTCATCTCTAGATATATTGCAAGAGATATAATCCAAGCAACCAAAGGAGTTCTTTTTGTTAATACATACAAAGTAGCAGTTATAATATTACAATTATCAGATGATGCTGATTACAATTCAGTATTGGATAATGTTGAAGTTGCCATAGACAAAGAAGCACGTTATTCGGATATGATGGTTACGGGACTCGTGGCAATGCAGCGAGCAATTCAAAAGGAAAGTATGGAAAATACGATAATTATTTTCCCAATCGCAATATTATTTATTTCTATTGTTATCTTTTTCTTCAATCGAACAATTAAGGGTATTATAATAATCTTATTACCTTTGGCCTATGCACTTATCTTAACATTTGGGGTTTTTGGCCTAATAATGCCTGAGTTGACGCTTTTATCTATTGCGATTGTCGCTCTCCTCGTTGGTTTGGGTGTTGATTATTCGATTCATCTTCTCAATAGGCTCTCCGAAGAAAAAGCGCTAGATTATAAGATTGAGGCAGTTGAAAAAACATTAAAGTTTACTGGTAAGGCGGTCTTTCTTTCTACAATTACAACAATAATTGGTTTTGGTTCATTGACAGTATCAAGTATGCCTCCAGTGGTAACCTTTGGTCTTGGATGCGTTATTGGTATTATCTTCTGTTTTATTTCTGCATCAATTCTAGTTCCATGTCTAGCAATAATATTAAAGTTTGAAAAGAATGGCCGTGCCCACGATTGGAGAGCTATTGCAAATATTGTTGTAAGTAATAAAAAACGATTTGCTTTGCTCGCAGGCTTTTTTGCCGTCATGTCTCTTATAGTTCTACCGGGCATTAGGACTGATGTTAATTTCTTTGAGATGGCTCCAAAGGGGCTGCCAGAAATTGAAATTTATTATGAGTACTCGGAGAATTTTGGTGGTGGAACAAGTTATAATCTTTTATTAATTGAAACAGAAAGACAAGGCCTTACCTATCCTGAAACCATTGAAACTATTTATGCTATGGAAGAGGAAATGAGGGCTTTGGGTGCAACTGTTGTTTCAATCGCAGATGCACTAAAAGAGGTAAGTGATATTTTAGAAAGAAGTATAATACTTGAAAAAATTGCCGAGTTTGTAGGTGTTGAAGAAATTGTATTTGATAGAATTGCAAGAGAAGGATTGGTAAATGAAGATTATTCAAAGACTGTCATCATTGTTACTTTTCCAGTTGGA
>CP070798.1:1579807-1585064 GCA_020343515.1 Thermoplasmatales archaeon
AGAAATGAGGAAAGAATATGGCTATGGAAAATACGACAATGTAATTACAGCCTTGCAGTTTGAAAGACTTCTTTCTTCTTTCGGTCCAACAGAGGGCAAGGTTTCGCGTCCTTCAGATGGTAAAAAACCCAAGAGTATAGGTTGGATACAGTGTGTAGGCTCGCGAAGCGAACAGCTTGGTTTTCCATATTGCTCACGTGTGTGTTGTATGTATGCAACAAAGGAAGCGTCTATTGCTAAAGAAGCCAATCCAGACATTGATATTACAATTTATTATATGGATATCCGTGCGTATGGTAAGGACTTCCAGCAGTATTATGATCATGCCAAAGATTTAGGAGTTAAATATATTCGGGGTAGGCCCTCATCTGTTTATGAAAATCCAGATGAAAGTATCACTATAAAATATAAAGACACTCTTACCGGAAAAATAGAAGAAAGCACAGTAGACATGTTGGTTTTATCTACTGCGATAATGCCAAATAAGGATAATAAAAGACTTGGTGAAGCACTCGGTGTTGATGTTGATGAAAACGGTTTTTTCAAACAAGATTCACTTTTAACAGATCCAATTCAATCGACCAGAGACGGCATTTTCCTTGCGGGCTGTATTCAGGGTCCTAAGGATATCCCTGATAGTGTATCTATGGCGAGTGGGGCAGCAGCTAAGGCTGTAGCTCCAATAAAAGACAGAGAAAAACATATTGGTAAAGAGTTTCCACCTGAGCGGGATGTAACAAATGAGAAACCAAAGATCGGGGTGTTTGTTTGTCATTGTGGTAAAAACGTTGCAAATTATCTTGATGTAGAAAAAGTAACTGAGGATGCCAAGAAGCTGCCAAATGTTGAATATGCGGATCATATGATGTTTGTTTGTTCAGAGGACAGCTGTAAAAAAATCAAAGAGATGATTCAAGAAAAAGGATTGAATAGGATTATTGTTGCTGCATGTTCCCCGCGTACACACGGTGGTCTCTTTCAGGATACTTTGATGGAAGCAGGGCTTAATAAATATCTTTTTGAAATGGCAAATATCCGGAATCACTGTTCCTGGGTTCATTCTGATGACTGGAATGCAGCTACTGATAAAGCAATAAAACTTGTGAGTGCGTCAGTCGCCAAGGCAAGACATCTTGAATCTCTTACAGAAGAAGAGTTTTCAATTTATCCAAGTACACTTATAATTGGCGGCGGGGTATCAGGAATGAAAGCAGCCCTTGCTCTTGCAAAAATGGGTATTAAATCAATCATTATTGAAAAAGAATCTAAGCTCGGTGGCAGACTGAGGCATCTTCACTCAATGTTTCCATCAGACATGAAATCTGAAGAGATTATTGATCCGTTAATCAAAGAGATTACTAAGAATAAGCTGATTACTGTAATGCTCGACTCTGAACTTGAAGACCTAGAAGGATACATTGGAAACTACAAAGGAAAAATCAAGCAAAAAGAGATGAAGAAAGAAATTGAGTTTGGGACTATCATTGTTGCTACTGGTTTCCGGGAGATTGACCTTAAAGGTAAGTATCAATATGGTAAGAACAAGAATATCGTATCGCAAACCGAGTTAGAGACGAAACTGAAAAACAATGATCTTAAGAAACCTAAAAACGTGGTTTTTATAAATTGTGCTGGTGCGATGGATGAAGAGCGGCCATACTGTTGCAGGGTTGGCTGTGGAGTATCCATAAAAAATGCTAAGTTACTAAGTCAAAAGTTTCCAAAAGCCAAGACTTATCTTCTCTATAGAGACATGAGGGTTTTTGGTAAAGAAGAAGAGGAATACTACTCTGATGTTCTCAAGAATTATCATGTTATCACAATTCGTTACCCTGGCGATAAGAAACCTGAGGTAGTCCTAGATAAAAACAACCCCAAAGATGGCCCGGTTACCATTAAGGTTTATGATGACCTCTTGAAGGAGGAAATGACCATTCCAGCGGATCTCGTAGCTTTAACTGTCAACACTGAAGGAGGGGCCGAAACTGAAAAACTGAAAAACATGCTCAAGGTCCCTGTGGATGCCGCTGGTTTCTTCATAGAAACTCATGCAAAAATCAAGCCCCTTGATTTTTCAACATCTGGAATTTATATGTGTGGCGCTGCGCATTATCCAAAAAACCTAGTTGATTCAATTGCTCAGGCGGAAGGAGCTGCTTCACGTGCATCCATACCTATATCACAAGAAAAGATGAAAGGCGAGGGTATTGTATCAGAAGTTAACGAAGATCTTTGCCGAGGCTGTGGTACATGTGAATCAGCCTGTGCTTACTCGGCTATTGAAATGAAACCTCACCCTAGAGATCCAACTCGCCTTGTCGCAGAGGTCAATAGAGCCCTTTGTAAAGGCTGTGGATCATGTGCAGCCGCATGTCTAAATAGTGCTATTGAACAAAAAGGATACAAAAGTAAACAGATCAACGTAATGATCACTGCTCTCATTGAGCAGGGGGCCGCTAAATGAACAAAATCTCCGATGAAAACGTTGACGTTAATGCATTGAAATTAAAGAAGGGGGATCTTGTAAAAGAGGTAGAAGATCTGTGTGGCGAGAACCTCTTTGGCTGTTATCAATGTGGAACATGCTCCGCAGGATGCCCATTTGTTGAAGATATGGATCTTTCACCTGATGAGGTAATCAGATACGTAATATTGGACAAAAAAGAGGTGCTAAATTCAAAAACAATATGGTTATGCGCCGCGTGCTACACATGTGCTGAACGATGTCCGCGCGATATAAACATTACAAAAATTATGGAGGCCTTGCGGCAGATAATTTTAAGGAAAAATATTGACCGGACAAATCTAACCGACATACCTATGGAAGAAAAAGGATCAATTCCTCAACTAGCATTTGTATGTTTATTTAGAAAAAATGTAGGGTAATATCATGAAGCTGCTGTACTATCCAGGATGTACACTAAAAACATCTGCAAAAAACCTTGAGAAATCAGCATTTGCAATAATGGATGCCTTAGGTCATGAAATGGTTGAGATGGAAGACTGGACTTGCTGTGGAGTTGCTTCATCGCTTACAGATGATGATCTTATGCATCATATAGCGCCATTGCGAAACCTGATACATGTAGAAGATGAAGGAGAAGACAAAATTATAACACTATGTGATATGTGCTGTAATACACTTAAACAAACCAACCTGCGGGTAAAAGAAAAACCAGATGATCTAGAAACACTAAACTCTTTTATGGACCAAGAGAACGATTACAATGGAACCGTGAAGGTTATTCATTTCCTTGAGTTTTTAAGAGACGAAGTGGGTTTTGATGTTCTTAAAAAGAAAATAAAGAACCCTTTGAGGGGTATGAAGATCATGTCCTATTACGGTTGTATGTTGCTTCGTCCTAGAGAAGTTAGCATTGATGACGCAGAGGAACCAACAGTTATGGAAGAGCTTTTTACTTCAATTGGTGCAGAAGTTGTTGATAATCCTTTCAAAGTTGAATGTTGCGGATCATATCATACGGTAGAGGACAAAAATCTGGTTTCTAACAGAGCATATAGAATTACGAAATTTGCTGTAGATCGAGGAAGCGAAGCTATAGTGCTTTCATGTCCGCTTTGCCGCTTTAACCTCGATGTTAGAGGAAAAGAAGCAGAAAAATTATACAACAATTATAAACAGATTCCTGTTTACTATTACACTCAGCTTATAGCTGTTGCATTGGGTTTGGATCCTAAATGCTGCGGATTCGGTGATCACGCAGTAGATCCAGTCCTATTGTTAAAGAAAAAGGGGGTTTTTGAAAAATAAGCAAGAAAGATTAAAATTTGATAAAATTGGTGATTGTATGAGTAAAGAGAAAAAAGGAAAGAAAAAAGAAGCTGGAAAAAAGAAAAAACTGCAGCTTGCATTTTATTGGGCTGCAAGTTGTGGTGGTTGTGAAATAGCAGTTCTTGACATCGATGAAAAAATTCTGGACGTAGTAGCAGTTGCTGATATTTTGTTTTGGCCTGTTGCTATAGATGTCAAGTACAAAGACGTTGAAGCAATGAAGGATAACGCTATTGATGTATGTTTCTTCAACGGTGCTGTTCGCAACTCTGAACAAGAACACTTGGCAAAACTACTCCGTAAGAAGTCAAAGGTTCTTGTTGCATTTGGCGCATGTGCAACTATTGGTGGAATACCTGGACTTGCAAATATTACGAACCGAGAAGAAATATTTAACGTGGTTTACAAGGATAACCCTTCATTAGACAATCCTAAGAAGATTGTTCCGAAAACCTCGGTTAAGGTTAAAGAGGGAACTCTTACCCTTCCAGAGTTTTATGATTCAGTAAGCAGACTTGATCAGGTAGTAGATGTTGATTATTATCTCCCTGGTTGTCCACCAACACCCGACATGATAATGACTGCTGTTGGAGCCATTGTTGAAAATAAGTTACCACCAAAAGGTTCAGTTATTGGTCCTTTAAAATCAGTATGTGATGAATGCAGATTTGAAAAAACTGAGAAGAAGATCAAGAAAATTAAAAGAGTATATGAACTTGATAAATTTGAAGAAAAATGTTTACTTGAGCAAGGTGTTATTTGTATGGGTCCTGCAACACGTGGAGGATGTGATGCACGATGCTTAGATGCTAATATGCCCTGTACAGGTTGTGGCGGTCCTACACCGAATTCTTTAGATCAAGGTGCGAAGATGATTTCTGCACTTGCCTCTATCCTTGGGATCGAGGGAGAAGACAAAATGAGCGATGAAGAAGTTCAAAAACTAATAGATCAAGTTGTTGACCCAGTTGGCACCTTTTACAAGTATGGTTTGCCGTCAGCTATAATAAATAGGAAGGTGATGAAATGAAACAAATAACAATAGATCCCATAACAAGACTTGAGGGACACGGAAAAATTAACATTTTCCTCGATTCAAAAGGAAATGTAGAAAATGCGTATATGCAGATTCCTGAGTTACGAGGTTTTGAACGATTTGCCCAAGGTCGACGGGCTGAGGATATGCCCCAAATCACTTCGAGAATTTGTGGCGTATGTCCAGTGGCTCATCATTTCGCTTCCGCAAAAGCTCTCGATGATGCCTTCAATGTTGATCCTCCATCTGCAGCAAAAAAACTCCGTGAATTGATGTATTCTGGGTACTATATCTACGACCACACCCTTAATTTCTATTATCTTGCTGCACCAGATTTTGTAGTTGGACCTGATGCCCCACCTGCTAAAAGAAATGTACTCGGCGTTATTGAAAAAGCAGGTGTTGAAATCGGCAAAGAAGTCATAAAA
>CP070798.1:1585164-1590415 GCA_020343515.1 Thermoplasmatales archaeon
TTAGATGCAACAAATTCACTCCAATTACTAAGATCACCATCACCCCAATCAAATCTAAATCGTACTTGATCACCGTCAACATCAACAGTTGAACTTGTATATACATACTCTACACCCACTTCAACGAAAATAGGACCAGATGGCGTCATTGGAGTATCTGGGGCATTGTTTCCATCTCCTCCAGCGGGAGGTACATATCCTCCACCACCAGGTGGACCCCCACCACTTGTTCCTTGAACAGTTACACTCCCTTCAGACACCTCAATAGGAATATATCCTGATTCATCGGTAACACCAACGTCAGCGATATACACAGAAGAGGTACCAGAACTATCTTTAGCTGTAAACGAAATCGTTACAAACGATCCATTCACAGAAACATTACCTTGGCCAACAATCAAACCATAGACATCGACAATAGTACCTGCATTATTATCAATAGTGCCAGGGTTGAAAAAAGTGGTATAACCCTCAAAGATATCTCCCTCAGTAACTGAGTTAGCTTGAAGAAGCGACGGGTTAAACGACAATCTAAACTCAAAGGCCTTTACAGGCTGACTAGGCACACAGGAGACATTAACGTCGAAGGTATCATCAGCTGAAACAGTTTGTCCTGAGGGATCAATACTAACAGTGGTATCACCCTCATCAGCAGCAACAATTGTTACCCCAACAAGGATTAATATCCATACGTTTATGATACTAAGGGCTTTCCATTTTGTTTCCCTAAACATTCTCATATTTCATACCTCCATTTACCATACCTCATTATAATGGTTTGATACGAAAACAAAATCAAGGATTTGTATCACTCCGTTGTTATCAACATCCTCACGAATCCAACCAGGAATACCTGTTTCGTCGTAATGATTAGATAGAAGGGTCAGGTCGAAAACCTTACATTCACCATTCATATCGACATCCCAGTTAGGCGGCATCGAGAAATCATAGCTACTTGAAATACCAGCGTTACCACTAGTATCATTAGCCCAGATGAAATAGCTGTAATTACCATGTGTTGAAAACGCAGTACTGGAGTTGTAATAATAACTGTTTATCCCGTTCATGGTAACGTTGTTGTATGATCCATCCGGATTTGTAATGTTGAGGAACACCTCGTCAACAGCGATGTTGTCTGTTACATCACAGGTTATATTTACCCATCCAAAAGATGGCTCAGTATCAAGTGGATTAGATGTGGCATTGGCAACATTTGATATCTGAGGCGATGTTTGGTCTCCGATTAAAAACGTATTTGTAGCTGAGATATTGGTGTTGCCACTTGAATCATTAACCCATATGAAATAGGTATATATCCCCATCATACTGTAGGTTTTGTTACAATAGTATGTATCACCACTTTTGTTACTAGTGATTGAGAAATTCTGCACGCTCATATCAGGATATGTAATGTTTAGATACACATATCCTACTGCAATGTTATCGGTTACATCCGCTGTTATATTGACATATCCACCAATATTTTGTGTACTTGGCGTTGCAGATAAACTGGCTACTTGTGGATTATCATTATCGGCAATAGTCTTACTCTGCTGATTACCACGTACATAATTACCAGAGGTATCATTCACCTGAACTCTATAGACTAGATTACCAAGGCTATCATCCAACGTGACACTACCACTCCAAGTACCATCACCATCATCACTAAGAGCAAGATTACCACTCAAAGAACCATGAGACCATGAAACATTAACGCTACCAACACCTATATTATCAGAAGCAGTTATATCGAAATTAAACGGATCACCAGTAGTACCGCTAGCATCACTATTATCAGCAACAAGCAAAGGGTTATCGTTGTCATAAACAGTAACCGACACCTGTGTCGTTGTATTGGTATTTCCATAGGTATCATTTGCATAAATGGTATATGTCATATTAGAAATGCTATTTTGATCAAGAATTACAGTTCTCTCGAAATAGCTACCACCAACATACATCATGGACTCGTTAGCACCTTGAGACCCATGGGACCAATCAACCTTTACCGTTAATTCATCAGCACCGTCAACGTTGTCCGTGACACTAACATTAAAAGTATAAGCGTCACCCGTGGTACCCGTAGCTGGGCTATTATCAACAATCTCAGGCGAGGTCGCATCGATTTGAACTGTACCGTTATTCACAGTGATAGAAACATAATGTGTCTCATTTGTCACACCCACATCATATAGACCCAGGGTGGAGATACCTGTTACACTTTTTGCAGAAAGATTAATACTAACCAATGTTCCATTACTAGAAACATTCCCAGCTCCCAAAATCAAACCATAGACATCAATAACAGTACCAGCTGTATTATTTATAATGCCAGCGTTAAAATAGGTGCTATATCCACTAAATATATCACCTTCAATAACAGAATCAACGCTGAGACGCGAAGCATTAAACAACAACTTAAGTTCAAAAGCCTTTATAGGCTGACCAGGAGCACAGGAGACATTAACAGTAAAGTTACTCCCAGGAGAAACAATCTGACTTGAAGGATCAATACTAACTACCGTAATCCCAGCAGCCTCAACAGTAAAAATCAAGGCTCCAACTACAACTATTACACTTATTATAAAGACAATACTTGCCCCAAATTTTGACCTCTCCAATAATCCTATATCTCACACCTCCGTTACACCCACCACATTTCACCATAGTGTTCTGATAGAAGAACAAGATCAAAGACCTTTACCTGCCCATTGTTGTCAACATCCTCACGAATCCAACCCGGGTCTCCTGTTTCATTATAATGATTAGAGATCAACACGTAATCAAAAACACTGCAGCTCCCATCATTGTTTATATCCCAGTTAGGGGGCATTGAAAAATAATAGCTACTTGAAACATCCGCATTATCACTAGTATCATTAGCCCAGATGAAATAACTGTAATTACCATGTGTTGAAAACGCAGTACTGGAGTCGTAATAATAACTGTTTATCCCGTTCATGGAAACATTGTTGTATGATCCATCTGGATTTGTAATATTAAGAGCGACAGTACCAACTCCAACATCGTCTGAAACATCACAGGTGATATTCACCCAGCCGAAAGATGAATTTGTATCAAGTGGGTCTGAATCTGCATTACTAACACCTGATATCACAGGTGAAGAGGTATCCCCCGATCCAGTCCCCTGCTGGAAGATCTCAAACAGTTGACTACTCCAGACACTATTGGCAAATGATATGAAACCAGAACCATTCGCAGTAGGAGAGGCAATAGAACTACCGCTTCTATTGACTGTATAATTATTACTAGCAGGAAAACCAGAAAGGTTAAACCATATAGTGCCACTACTAGTATTACCGTAGAACTCCAGGACTTTTTCGCCATTACCAGCATTAGCTACATTATCGTTTATGTAAACAAGCGTGATTGTGATATCGCTGTTAGAGCTAATATAGAAACCTGTATCGTTGAAAATAATGTATGAGGATGCTATTGTAATGCTTTCGAAATCCATCGATTGATTTACAGTATACGTTTCATTTCCAACTGAGAAATATGTGCCTGGATTGACAATTACAGCAGTAACTTTAAATGAAACAATACTTGCAAGTAAAACAAGCATCGCTCCATTAATAACTACTCTCCTACCAAGTAATATTTTATTAATTGAAATTCCACCTCTCTTACAATCTCCTCAATGCTACTAAATAACACTAAATATTCTATAATTAATATTATAAAAATCTACTGCGACTAAATATCAAAATGAGAAAATTACAACCTCAGTTTTTTAAAAAGATATGGTTTCGCGTAATTTTTTCAAAACAGTTTATATCTAATCTCTATCCCAAACATACGGTTTATAGCGGTAATCATCGGAAACTTCTTTTATTTCCAGTAACCGCCCGTTTTTAGATACACGTACAACTGCAACCATAGGTTCACTCCCAAATTTCTAGCCAGTCTATGACTATATATTTAAATATTTTATATTGTATTTAAATATTTCGTTAAAAATAATTTTGGACCAAAATTTACATTATTGTACTGATTTCCAGGTACTAAACATTTTAAGAAGTATGTCTTACTCTACGAGAAAAAAATTTATGCATATATTTTTTTAAGAAACGCCATCTTTCTTCCTTTACCTCTACAATACCTACTTTCAATTCACCTTTCTCAGCAAGTTCTAAAATCAGTTTATCAATAGGATCATCTTCATCCATCAACTTCTTATAATCTAATGCCTCATTACCAATAGAATCGTATTGTAACATCGCATCTCTCCACAATCTCATAACAAATGTTCGTTTAAAAATATACGCTAATAATCAAATTTTTCAATTTGAAAACAGTTGAATTTAAAAAATATCCTTGAGCTTTCTAGGTACTACTGCACTGAAATCATTTAGGCCGACGTTTCTGGCAACATATCGGACAATAAACAAGTTTGATACATCAGGATTGTTTAGGCTTTCATTATTGCAAGCAGAAAGATTCCAAGGGCAATTAATGCCCCTATTATAGCGCCAACAACTGCCGAGATACCCTCCACGATACAGCCACTGAGTCCTATCGGCGGTTCCCCTAAAAACGGCAACCACCAAGCACACCACAAGAATATAATACCAACAACTAGCCCTATTATGATGAGTATCCCACCAACTGCTCTGCTTTTACCAGAGCCAAAATAGGCGGTAAATATCCCTGCGATTATGCTTGCGATAGCAAACACCAACAAGAGCATGCTCAGCATGAAGTGGTACCATTCACAAACCATTTCTTTGATCCTCCGTTATAGTTTGGTAAAAAATCTTTATTTAAAAAGATATCTATAATCGTTGGAGAAAAGTATTCACTATGTAGGCAACGATTTTTCCATATCAATTACAAGAGATTTTATTACAATTTATAAAACTGCAGTATTACGATACTATTTCCTTTACTTTTTTATTTTATAAAATTTTACAAAAAATATTAAATAATGAATATTTCATAACATCTTGCCTGTAAACGGGATTTTAAGGAGGACTACATGTTCAAGAGGCGTTCGGAGATTCAGATCATTGGGGAGATTCTCGATTTATCCAAGAGGGGCGCCAAAAAAACAGAGATTCTATATCGAAGTAATATGAGCTATTCACAACTTGAGCATTATCTTTCTTTTTTGCTTGAGAAGAACATTGTTGAAGAAAACTTTATATTAAATGAGAAAGCCAAACCTACTATGATCTTTGTTACTACTGAGAAAGGAAACAAACTTTTGGATGATATCATTAACTTG
>CP070798.1:1590515-1595663 GCA_020343515.1 Thermoplasmatales archaeon
TTCTCTAAATGTCATATGGTCTTAGAGCTGGACGCCAGTCGAATTGGAGCCAAGGAATTAGAACGAAGCCTGTTTCAACATCGAAAAGTATGAATCCTATAATTGGCTTTGGAAATATCCTGGGTCTATTCCAGTAATTCTCATTCCAGTAATTACACATGTTATCCTCAGGCCAATGATAACCAAAAGTAGCCTGCAACCCTAACATCCTTATAAAATTATTATGCTTAATAGTATTGAATGAAGAATGAAGAAGTTCAATATGACCATGTCCTGTATATTTGGATGAGAATTTATTATTCGTGATATGGTTGTTGTTGCTCAAATCAGTGATTCTCATAGCACCATTGTCGTTGGAAGTGAGCTTGTTACCTGTGATGGTGTTGTTGCTGGAAAACTCAAGGTAAATACCCCACATGTTTTTTGATATGATATTATAAGAAATAGAGTTGTTATTACTACAGTTGCCTAGTCTTATGCCATCATAGTAGTGTGAGTTGATATTGTTCCCCTCTATAGTATTATTAATGGAATACCTAAGATATATTCCATAATCATCATTTTGGGCGATA
Source organism: Thermoplasmatales archaeon (assembly GCA_020343515.1). Classification (GTDB taxonomy): domain Archaea; phylum Thermoplasmatota; class E2; order DHVEG-1; family DHVEG-1; genus JAGLML01. The sequence goes on from CP070798.1 coordinate 1,591,088, forward strand.
TTGTTATTGATAATTGTATTATTGAGAGAATTCGTCATATATATTCCAAAATTATTTTTTGTGATGTTATTGTTCATCACAACATTATCACTGTTATCATAGGTTACAATCCAAATCCCATCTCGAATGTTAGAATGAATTGTGTTACCCGATATAATATTCTTATTAGCATAATAGTAAACACCTATACCATCATAATTTGAATAGATATTGTTTTCTAAAATTGTATTGTTACTACTTGATGTATTTAAACAAATACCAAAATGACAGTATGAGATTATTACATCAGAGATAATATTATTATCCGAGCATAACTTAACTCCTGAATCAAACTCAGGTAAACCATTATCACCACTATTTTGTATGGTAAATCCATTAATAATTACTCCATCAATGGTGATGGTGATGACAGAATAATTTCCACCTCCATCTATAATAGTTGTCTTTTTATCCTCGCCTGTAAGATATATAGATTTATCCACTTCTAGATATTCATAATACGGCGAGGATTCATTATAGACAAACACCTTGTCCCCATCACTAGCATTATCAATCGCATCTTGGATCTTGCTATAGTTATTAGGACCAGAACCACCTACATATAAGGTATCTCCACGATTATTAATCGGTCTATAAGAAATTTCATTGTCAATTGAGATATGTTTTTCTGCCAATATTTCTCCTATTGATGGAACGGTACTAGTTCCAATAAACATAACGATTATGGCAAAAACCATTGTTTTTTTTAACACACTATTTTTCATCTTGTTTCTTCCCCTATATTCCATATGGTTGTATTGCTGGATGCCAATCGAAATTTAGCCAAGGAAGGGGAATGGAGCCTGTTTTTAATATACCGAAAATAGGTTTGGGAAGTACTCTTGGGCGTCTCCAATAGTTTTCATTCCATGTATTTTTACAATTTATAAAAAAAGCGTTCAATATGTTTCTTTGGAGATTGTTATATGTTATTTCATTACCGGAAGATTCTTTTAGATAGATGCCAGTGAAGTGGGATGCAACTGTGTTCCCCATTATGATGTTGTCAGTTGAATGATAGAGCTTAAAGCCGTATTCGTTGTCTGAGATAGTATTGTATGTGAAGTTATTGCAGAGGGAATAATAAAGGATAATGCCATCGCGATTGTTTAATATGGTGTTCTCTGTGACAGTGGTACCGTTGGATGAATAGAACCGTATGCCTTCATGGCTATTCGAAATAGTGTTGCCTGAGATATGATTGGCATTCCCAAAGATGATGGGTGCGGAAAAAGAGAGGATGATGCCATAAGTGTTGTCAGAGATGGTGTTATCCTTGATTATATTGCTGGTGGCATCGCATATTTCGATGCCATAATCCTTGTTTGAGTTGATGGTATTGCTTATGAGCGTGTTACTGTGGGAACCGTAGAGCTGTATGCCATCATGATTGTTAGAGATGGTGTTATTGTCCATGGCGTTATTTTGGGAATATAAGAGGAACATGCCATGTTCATTGTCCGAAATGGTGTTGTTCGTGATGGTATTGCTATTTGAATGACCAATGGGTATCCCATAATGGTTATTCGAGATGGTGTTACCTGAGACATGGTTGTTATCACTCCAAGAATAAATCCATAGCCCCATCCAGTTGTTAGAGGTGATGGTGTTGCCTGTGACGAGACAGTTGTCACTATCCCAGAGTCCTATACCGAGGTCTGTATTGGAGATTTCTTGATTTTGAATGGTAATATTATTACAGCCTATGAGTATAATCTGCCCCGCTTCCTCATCTATAGCAATATCTGATTCTTCTTCCAAGTAAATAAGTGGTTTCCCATTTACTATATTGTCAGATACTGTATTTTGATATGAATTATGAACTGTAAGACCATTTTTGGAAAAAGAGTTACCAGTAATAGTTGTATTGATGGACTGATAGAGGTATACACCATAAAAGTTGTCCAAGAGAGTATTGTTGGTGATGGTGTTTTCCAAGGAATCCTGGATCGCTATACCATAATAGTCGTTCGAGATGATGGTATTAGAGATGATGTTGTGGTTTGAACATATCTCGATGCCAGCATCAACTGAGTCGCTTCCACCATTTTGTATGGTAAACCCGCTGATATTCATCCCATTAGAAGAAATAAAAATCACGTCACCATACTCATTACCATCGATAACAGTAGTATCCTTATCTTCTCCAACCAGATTGATTGATTTATCTACTACCAAATTTTCATAGTATGGAGAAGAATCATCAAAAACAAAAACCGTATCGTCATCACTCGCATCGTCTATTGCATCTTGAATCTTTGTGTAATTATTAGGACCTGAACCGCCAACGTACAAGATATTACCACGAGAATTGAAATCCATAAAAACTGTCTTTACCTCTTGAAGACCAATAGTTGATGGAATGATATTAGCTCCAAAAAACAATACTATTATTCCCCAAACAAGTCCTTTTTTCCATAAATTATTTTTCATCTTTCCGCCTCTCTCGAATAAATTTTAATAAAGATGAAATATTATAATGGAATTTAAATGTTTTGCGTAAAATAATAGCAAAATACATAACAAAATCAGATGTTATTATTCTTATTTTATTTCCAATATAATTCCAAGAAAGTGTCGGGATTCGAGCGCCTAAATGACGTCACAAAAATAAACTTTTAATGGGAGATTTTGACGCAGATTTAAAAGTAAGGATTATGATGGGGACAATATGGATAATGTCCCCAGCCACGACTCATCAAAAATCCAATGATATCATCATGGATCTCCGAATTAGGAGGAATGAAAAGTACCCCGTGGCAGCTAGGACAGAATGACCAAATCCTCCAGTCTTTTAGACAACGGTCATAACCTTCATTGTCTCCCTGGTAGCACCCCTGCAATATACCCTCCGCGATTCCTTCAATACGACCCCGTTCATAACCCTGTTTATCACCTTCATTGAATCCAACCTCGTAACCATTTTCATACCCAGCTTTTTGACCCAATGCACTACCAACTCGTTCACCTTGCCCATATCCAATACTATAACCATCGTTCCAACCTTGCCAACGCACCCTTTCAAAATCTATTTTTTGTATTTTTAGTGCTATTCCCATGAATTGTCTTCTGCTTAGATTTGATTCTCTTAGAAAAACCTCGGTCACAACATGCCATTCTTTAGGCATTCGAACTGTCCAATTAGGGTAATTTGCCTCGTATTTTTCACGGCTTGGTGGCTTGTGCGTTTTCCCCATTATATATACCTCCTTATATCCACACGTACCGCACGCGCATTGCCAACGTGTGAAAACCCGTGTAGTAATCTACATGGGTAAGCCTTAGTGTAACCTATAGGGTGTCCTATAGGGTCTCCTATCTGGTAGAGCCATATGGTAATCCTAGCGTAACTTAACAAAAAATTTTGCCTCATTTCATCTTTCATGATCCCACCTTCTTTATATCTCGCGTACAAAAAACTTATCATCTACATTGAGAATACCTATCTTACTACCGATTAGAGGCTGTAGTTTTTTATATGAAACTGCAAATGCAGGGAGTTCGATCTCTCTAGTACAGGTGAATGTTAATTTGATGCAGGTATCGTTTTTGATGACTGCATGCAGGGTGCCGACAACCTCTTGAAATGGTTCTAGCGATAAAGATTCACCAAGTAGGTTTTCCCTCATTTTTAAAACACAAAAAACATTAACAAAATCGATATATATTTAAATATCTCAACTTATTAACTTATAAAAGTGAGTATTTAGTGTTGTAAATGGCAAAAACTCCAATGGAATTTAAAGACATAATGTCGCAAAAACATTACAGAAGCATAATAGAGTTAACATATTCTTTTCAAAATCCAGATAACAGAGGAAAAAACAATCGAGACAAAGTAAAAGGATTAAAGTTAATTCATTATAGATATGCATTACAAAAAAATGCTAAGGAAACAATATCCACATACAACCAAGTAAGAATGAGAGATTTCTTTGGTGACAAACTGGGAGAATTATTCAGAAAAAGTGACAAATACGAAGAGATAGGTTGGCCAAGAAACGTTTATAGAGACTGCATAAAATCAGGAAACACAATAAACAATTTTTTTAAAAAATTAGTGAAAGATTACAAGTTATTAGATAAAAAAAAGAGGGAAAATGGCAAATCCAGATATACAATTTCCAGTAGATTAAGCGGAGAATACAGAAGAGAAGGTGTTAAAAACGCGCTTGATACATATAATCCTGAGATTATAAATAGTTTTGAAATACGCGCCAAACAATCACACGTTGATATAGAGAGAATAAAAAAAATAATACCCGATCTAAAAAAAATATGGATTTCACACACGATCTTCGGAATGCCAACAAACTTCCTAAACTTGTGCAACGAAGAGGAAAAAGATCTAATAACTGAATATCTGACTCATATACACATGTGCGCCGCTGTGTTAATACACCTCAAATATAAAAAAACAAAAGACGATAGCCCCGTTGGAATATTTGCAGATGCAATGTTTAAATTGAAGCATTATATTTAAATCATGATTTGATTTTGCCCTTTTTCATTAAGTAAAATAGCGCTGGGGAAGGGA
>CP070798.1:1595763-1600884 GCA_020343515.1 Thermoplasmatales archaeon
ATCACCTATGACTATTGGTTTTAATGCTCCACTTTTTTCTGGGAGAGCTAGAGTATATGCATTTGATTTAAATGACGGAAGCAAAATATGGAAGACTCGTGTTAAAGGTCTGGTAATTCTCTCTTCGCCTACAGTGTCAAATGGTAAACTGTTGGTTCCATCCACTATTATCTGGGGTTTTAATACGTGGAATCGTAGAGTTACTTCGTTAGATGTTAAAACAGGTGCAGAGATATGGTATTATCATATAAAGCAAAATGTATATTATTCATGTTGGCCTGCGAGTATTTCAGCACCCTCTGTTGGTTATGGGAAAATATTCATAAATGATGCCAGCGGATTTATTATTGCATTGGATGAAGAGACAGGTGAAATGGTCTGGGAGAGTGAAATAATCGATGAAGTTGAAGAACCATCAATGTGTGCAGCAGTACCGCCGGTTATTGCTGACCATAAAGTAATTACAGCATCCTATGAGAGAGATAATTTATTTGAAAAAAGTGAGATTTGTATGTTTAATGTGAGCGATGGGGAGAAGATTTGGAGTGTTGAATTTGATGTTTCAGAGCGTTCTATAACTGCTCCGTTTGCCCTTGCTAATGGCAAATTATTTGTAAATACTGATAAAAGTATTTATATATATGGTTGAGTCCTTAAAAACCTGCCCTTAAACCTATGACATTTAGAGAATCAGCAATTATCTGAAAAAAATCCGTAATTTTTTATACTTGACCTTAAAGTTCGATTGTTGACCCTAAAGTCTGACCCTAAAGTGACATTAGAGACAAAGCCCTTAATAGACAAACATTTATATGCTGGATGTGTACACACGTGTTAATCACTATTTCTCGAATAATCATGATTTTTTACTTATAAATTGCAGTTCCTTTCCCGATGTAGACAAGTCTATAAATGATTTATAAATCGCGTTCTATAAAAGTCTGGAAGATGTTCGGAAAAAACCAAAGGAAAACCTGATAGGTATTGCTCTCTATAATCTAATCATACCCACCAATTCTGAGACTTGGATCACCTATCAATATCCACTCTAGGACACTTTTGCAATGGAATTTGTTACTTGAAACTGGGAAGTTTGTTACATAGTTTTCTACAGTTTGAAAATGTATTTCCCCTAGAATTTTTATTTCTTCTTCTCCGTATAATCTTAATACCTCAACTGCGAGTTTGCCTCCAAAGTTTTCTGCATCATCTGGTATACCATTTCCATTTGCATCTCCACTATCTCCATAGCATATATTTGTGTTCGTAAGTACGGCTATTGCACCACCATTATTTTTGTTTACTAATCTCCATGCTAGACATTCAAATATGCAGTCTTGCGCGTAGTAGTTGGGTTCTCCTTTTAGATATTTGAATATATTTAGTATTGTTACATCTATTTTTGCGTGTATACATTCCCCTAGTATGCATACCGGGTACATGTTTTTGTTTTTGTAGTTTCGAACATATTTGTTGTGAAAAACAATAATTTCTTCTCCTTCTGGTAAGTTTACCCTTAATCGGTCTTGTCCACCTTTTCCTCTTGTGAATAAGAATCCACATCCCTCATTTATTACATTAGTCACATCTTCGGGTCCCGTGAGATTTCCAGTTGATGTATATAGTTTAACTTTTTCGAAGTCATCCATGTATTCTGCTGCGAAATCGCATGTTTCCTCTCCTTCATATCCTGGAGAGTCTGGGAATGTATCTCCTGCTACTAAGACTAGTTTATTGAACCAGTCTTGACCATAAGCTGTGTTTTCATAGTTTATTATTTTTTGAACAACAATCCATGCCTCTAGGAAGCTCCTACAGGGTAGTCTTCCTACATATACGTCTAGGTGTAGATCCAGTTGATCTTTTCCCCATTCTGCAAAAACATCATCACCGTTTGAATCCCAATCTTCAAATTGGTCTCCATTTTTGTATATGTCGGCGTAGTATAGGTCGCTGAAGAATGTTGTATATCGTTGTGTTCCATCATCTAAGTTAACATATCGAACTGGTATGTGCCAGTTTGGAAATTGATGTTTTCTTCCGCCCATCAGTAATACATAGCTTATGCCCCAGTCTTCTAGTGCGTCTTTTATGAATAGTTTGATTTCTTCTGCTTTGTCTCTACCATTGTATTCTCTGTATATGCTTTGTGTTGATTTGTAAACTGTTTGAATATTGTGGCTGTTTTTGTGGTTAATTAGTCTTTGAACTGGGATATAGAATTCTATTGGAGCGATTATTATCATATCGTATTGATCATTTGTCTGTAAAATTTGTGTTGGATTTTTTATTGCACTTACTCCAAGTCCACCTAGGACTAGTATTCCTACTATTACTATTGGTAAAAATTTCTTCATATTTTTTCACCTCTTCTCAAATTAATATTTTGGACATAGGTGGTTTTATTCGTATCCGCCGATTTTCAGACTTGGATCTCCAATAAGCGTCCATTCCTCAACGGTTTTCCTATCATTTTGATGGCTGTTGACACCACCGATTATGTTTAGATAATCCCTAATCGCTTGATCATGAGCCTCACCTAGAATGTTTTTGCTTTGATTAGCATATGCGTCAAAGAATCGTGGTTCAAGCCAATCAGCAAGACCGAGTACATTGAAATATCCGAGCCCAAGACCAGAACATCCCATTGAGGCAATAGCTCCGCCACCTTTTTGCATTACTAACCATGAACAGAAGTCTCTTGGAACCCATTCTCTTTTCCAGAAATCTCCATATGGTTCTGTCATTCTGAAATATCCTCTAAGACCTTGCTTCAGGATTCCTTTTATAAAGTTCAACATGGTTACATTAAACTGGGCATTATGGCATCCACCAACAACAATCACGGGAAGTTTTTCTCCGTTTTTCAACTTATGCATGTCCCGTAGTAAAAGGCCATCAATCATTTCCTCTTCTGATTGTGCATCGGGAAGGAAGTTTCCCCAATGCGCGGGGTTTCCATGTCCTGCCATATGGATAAAACCAGAACCTTCACTGATAGCATTTATAACGTCTTTTCGACCAGACCAAGCACCAAGCGATAGCCAAAGTCTCTCAACTGTAAAACCGATATCTTCAAGTAAATCTGCACTGATGCCTGTTGCTAACTCCCCTTCATATATACCTGGAGTAGCAGGACCTCGGCATGGCGGACCTGTATCCCCAGAAATCACAACAGCGTTCTTGAACCATGAATCATCAGCTGAATTCTCATAGGTAATGATTTTATTAATTACAGTATCAATCTCAAAAGCATATCTAAATGGAATTCTTCCAACAGAAACATCGGGATCGTAATCAATTATATCTCTTCCAGTGGGAAAATTTAACCATTCGGCAAATATTCCATTTCCATTAGAATCCCAGTCTTCAAAAATAGGGGTGCCGTTATCGTCTTTATAGATGTCGCCATAGTAGAGGTCACTGGCAAAACCACCTTCCCAGCCATCGTCATTGTTGGTTCTTCTTTCAGGGATGTACCAATTAAATGTTTGGCCTTTTCTCCCACCTGCGAGTAACACATATTTAATCCCCCATCCTTCAATAGCATCCTTTATTCGTAGCTTAATATCCTCAGGTGCATCACGACCATCATAATTAGGATAAATATTTTGAGTTGTTTCAATAACTGTTCTAACACCGATACTATTCTTGTGATCTACTAATGGTTGAAGTTGTGATACAAATTTTTCATCAGTTATAATAAGCAAATCATATTCATCAGCAGTAAAAAGAATGTTCTCAGGCGGCAGATACTTTATCTGTATGTCTATATTTGTTGGGACATTTATTGTATCGGCTACTGGAGAATACTGTGGAGTAACTCTAATACTTAAGGAGAGAACATGTTTCCCGTCTTTTAAACCAATAGTTTTTCCAACTATATACGGTTTGGATGGATATAGATCTCTACTTGAATATACATTTTCATCGACCTCAACTGTAGAAGCTCTAAGCCCATAATGATAAGATAATGGAAATGCTTTAGGTGATGGCTGTATCTTTTTCGAGAGACCATATGTGGAATAGTCGAAATGTACCTTCACATCAACTATTTTTGTTCCTGCAGGAAACGTGTACGTTTTGGTCATCATGGGAATCATTGGTTTCCCTGTTACGAATAGCATAGATGTTGCTTCTTTTAAATCCAGGATAAGAAAGTCTTCTCTCTCCTGTATGATTGGTTCTGATATCAAAACAATTTCCTTTATCTCTTGTATTCTTTCTTGATCGGATAATGCACCAGCTCCAAGTCCACTTAATACTAAAATTCCAACTGCCAGTAATGGCAATATTTTTTTCATATTTTTCCTTTCCATTTTATATAATATTTTTGTGAGAATATAAGAGTTATTGTTAAATATTTGAACAAAATCAAAAAATTTTTCTCCTTAATTTGAATGGGTACAAATTAACTGTTTAAAAAATTGGAGTTTATCGTACGATGCAAGATTTAGATTCCAAAGATTATAAAATAATATACCACCTTTTTTAAGCTCAAGAGGCATAGTTTACAATAAATAAATTTTTTATTTGACTACCAGAAGAATCAGCGCAGGAATGATATTTTGAACAAAATTCTTAGCAGAAGTTTTTATTGTAGTCTAGGTGTATCATAACATTTTCATACATTTAATGGAAGTTAAAAATGAGATATATAAATAAAACTTGGAAGAAACAAATGCAGAGTATGAGAAAAATATTGCCAAGCGTAATTATTGTAATTTTATTCTGTTATTGAATAATTCAATGGATTAATAATTACATCTTCACATGTACCAATTAAAGTAAAATTATGATTACAAGGATTAACAATACATCGTATCCAGAATAATGGTCCAAGACCAATAAATCTCCACGGAATTACCATGGCTGGAAGTTCTACATCCTGATCAACCCCGTTGATTTTCAATATAAAATCTTCGTACATCAAGAAAGCAAGGTATGCATGTTCTGAAGTGAACCAAAAAGGACCTATGTGTACTGGATACCACCAGACTTTATAGAGTATAATCTTTTCACATTCGCCCTTCATAAATAGGGTTTTCATTCCATTATTAAATTTATTTTCTTGAACACTGTTAAATGTTCTTGTAGAACTAACATTTAATGGGATACTCA
>CP070798.1:1600984-1606104 GCA_020343515.1 Thermoplasmatales archaeon
AAAATATCCAAATCTAGACGACGTTTTTATCGAGATACAATCACGTGCCGAGTTGTACAAAATAGATGCTTTAAATATAGCGAAAGATTCAGGGGGTGTTATTGCAAAAAATATTGTGATGCTTGGTGCTCTTGCAGCAACTGATGTTTTACCTTTTAAACCTGATATTCTTTTAGACACAATCCTTCATAATGTTCCACCGAAATACAAGGATATAAATAAAAAAGCGTTTGAATGTGGTATGAGAACAATAAAAGACCTTGGAAGATGAAAACAATCAATTTACTTTTTCTCCTACACAAAACCACATTGGTTTTTCCCCCTGTAAAACTTTAAAAAGTAAAAAATAATCCAGAATAAACTGCAAGGGATGTTATACATGATAGAAGAATGTGAGGAGATAATGGAAACAAAAGGTCTTGGATGGAGGGTCTCACTTAGCATTGTTGTGGGTGTTGGATGGCTTGTATTTCTAATCCTGTGGTTGTTTTTCTACGCCTCAGATTATCATATTTACCAGAACATAGCGATTGTACTTGCATCTCTATTATTAATGGGCATTATTCTTGGTGCTCCTTGGGCAGGGTGGGGAATGAGGCATAGAACAGAAACGGAAAAGGATATGTGGGAAACAAAAGGATTTAAATGGAGAGTGTGGCTTTCTGCGATTATTGCTTTTTTATTGCTGGTATTTCTAATCCTTTGGTTTTACTACTATGCCCGTGATTATGATATTTATCAAAATATAGCGGTTTTCATTGTTTCTATCTTGATCGTAGGCGGCATACTTGGTGCTTCATGGGCACCATGGGGGATAAAACACGGTCATAAATATGAAAAGAAAAAATAATCATGTTGAAGACAGTTTTCGCTTGATGCCGAAACGTGATTTATGAAATAAAAAATTACATGTTTTTTTCAAACAACACCAGCATCAACTGGAGGTTGAATATTGGGAAATTTCTTTTCTTGTTTGGCACTTTTTAAAGTAGATCTTATGTAATATCCTAAGGAAAGCACAGAGCTACAGCAAAATGCGATTATGCCTATCCAAAAAGAATCATTTATTGTCAACGTCAATGCTATTAAAAATATTAAAAAAGACAATGAAAATAATAGAGCCGAATTTCCAACTCTTTCTGATTCAGGGTCGATAATTCCAGCGGGCATATGTTTTCAAGTATAATCTACTAAATATTAACATTTTTGGAAGTAAAAAATCAGATGATTATTCAGAATGTAAAAATAACGATTATGTAACCAGTTTGTGAGCTATAAGAATCCCAAAACCGATACTTATCCCTGTTATTACTGCATTTATTGCGGGAAGTATTACTGAATAAAATAGGTACCATAGCCCTGTATGTCCTGGGTAATTACCAAAATCAAGGGCTATAAATGCAATGATAAAGTTAATTATAATTAATATCACAACAATGATTTAATCATTTAAGCAATATTTGCTGATGAAAAGCAATACTCAATATGCTTCAATTAGTAATTTTGTAGGACAATAAAATTTGTTCGGGAAAGTTTAAAAAAAAGAATGGATGTTATGCAAGGTTGTTTAAGGAGGAGTATTTGATGTTAAAACCAAAAATAAAGGTAGGAAACTATTATGAATTAAAGTGGAGTAAAGAACGAAAAATAGCGTTTGCAGTATTATATGGATTTGAAAGCGGTAAAAACAGGGATGTGTATTCTTTGATGATATACACAGATGGAAAAAATTTTGAATTTCCTATTTGTAAACACCAATTTAAAAAATGGGCAGACGAAGGACGAATTAAAGAAATAACAAGTATCGAGATATTAGCTTACGCTGTATAGATACAATTAAATAGGCTTTTTAAAAAAATAACTGATATAGGAACGTAGTTTGAGGGGAAAAATAAGTATGAAAAAGATAAACACCTTACAAATTGGATTAATCATTACATTTTTTATTATTGTTAGTATTGGATGTGTTGAAGAAGAACAACAGGGAGCGGGCAATATGAAATTGTCTAGCCCAGCATTTGAATACGGAGGATTGATACCCATTGAATACACATGTGATGAAGCCGATGTTTCTCCTCCATTGAATTTTAGTGGCATACCTGAAAATGCTAAAAGTCTCGCTATTATTATGGTGATCCTGATGCTCCTGGGGGAATATGGGTTCATTGGTTAATCTGGAATATACCGCCAAACATCACTGGCTTTTCAAAAGGCGAGATTATTACATTCCCTCAAGGTAAAAATGATTTTGATAAGCTCGGCTATGGTGGACCATGCCCTTCTGGGACGCATCGTTATTTTTTCAAACTCTATGCCTTAGATGTAATCCTAGATCTTGAAGAAGGGGCAACAAAAGAGCAATTAGAAGATGCTATGTCAGGGCACATAATAGAGGAAGCGCAATTAATGGGGATTTACGGTAGATAGTTTTAATAAAATCTAATATTTTCCTTGTATCGAATAAATCAAGTAACAATTTTACTAACCCCTTTCTTATTGGTCTAAGCTTAAGTATTGGTTTTTTAAAGCCATAAACGTTATGAAATTGGTGATTAAGAGGAATATCTATGGCTATAGGTTTTGTACTAATAAGTGCTGCGCCTGGACATGAATATGAAGTTTATAATAAACTCTCAAAAATACCAGAGATTATTGAATTACATTCTCTCTTTGGAGAATACGATCTCATTGCTAAGATAGACGCAGAAGACTTTGAAAAACTTGGTAGCATCGTTATAAACAAGATTAGATCAATAGAGGGAGTAATAAATACCAAGACATTAACTGGGACAAAGTTTTAGGAAAAAACACTACGATGATTTTCTTGCTGCATACCAATTGAAGTAATCTGTTATTAATTTTAATTGTTATTCCTCTAAAACTCAAATAAGAAGAACGAGGCATATAAAGTATTTACGTAAAATTTATATTAAAATTATTATTTATTTTATTAGAGGACGTAGGGCTTTTGAGCAGAACATAATCTTTTTATGCATCTCTCCTCACCACCCATCCTGTTTCTCGCTCGTGGTGTCAGCTCTACACTCCTCATCTCCTAATGTAAAGACTTACCACCCCATCAGGAAGATGATCAAGAAAGTATGACGCTATCGAAGTTGAAATATTTTATGATTTTATTAAAAAATCACAATACGATCTACACACCAATGGGTATCTGTACATAACCGCTTAAAATCATTTTCATAATAACTTGACTATCGCTATTTTTCCTACCCCTTTTTCCATCTATACCATGGATTGGTTTTTTAAAGAAATAGATGTTATGATGATTATATGACAAAATCAAGACATATTAATCAGAGAATAGGTGTGTTTGTAGATGTGCAAAATATGTACTATTCTGCAAAGCATTTGTACAATTGTAAAGTCAACTTCAACACAGTTTTAAAACAAATTATCGCAGGGAGGAAGCTTATTAGAGCTGTAGCGTATGTTATAAAAGCGGATGTGAAGGATGAGAACACATTCTATGATGCGTTGGCTGAGATGGGTTTTGAAGTGAAGTCAAAGGACCTTCAGGTTTTTTATGGTGGAGCTAAAAAGGGCGATTGGGACGTAGGGATAGCCATGGATGTTATGAGGTTAGCGCCAAAACTAGATGTCCTGGTGTTAGTAAGTGGAGATGGAGATTTCTCAGATTTGTTGGAACATGCGAAAAGCCTTGGTTGCCGAGTAGAAGTAGTAGCTTTTGGCAAAACCACTTCACATAAGTTGAAAGAGGTAGCGGATTTTTTTGTAGATCTGGATACAAGTAAGGAGTACTTGTTAAAAAAAAGAAAAAAATCCTCATAGATACAACAAAGGAAAATCTCTAAAATATTGTCATTAATGCAATGAACATCTAAAATTAGACACTAAAGATTTATTTTTCAATACTTTTACTTCTCGTATTATAACGATAAAACAAAAAGTTTATTAAGTAGAATTAACAATTGTTAATATATGGGGCCTAATACTGAGAACCTTATTTCTAAATTAAACTATTTTTCATCCTTTCCTCCTCCCGTGAATTAGGCCCCCTCTCAACACTAATTCTGTATAGTAAATCTGGATTAAAAATTGGTTTTTTCAAATGCCTTTAAATCCTCCTACAAAACCCTGATTTGTTTTTTTAACTGACAGTAACTCTTTTATTAAAAAAATAGTTTTTGTTGATGAAATGTGAGTTATATGCCTAAAAAAGTAATTAAAAAAGACGGGGGAAAAGAGGGTTTTATAAAAGAGAAGATCGTGGTCAGCGCTGTAAAAAGTGGTGCACCTTTAGAGGTTGCACGTGGCGTTGCTGACAAGATTGAGAAACACCCAAAAGATGAGATTAAAACCAGTGAAATCAGGAAAAGTGTCTTGGATGAACTAAAATTGCATAACCCCGATTTGCCTAAACGCTGGCTCAGTTATGATAAAAGTGTAAAAAGGCTGTATAAACATATGTATTGATAAGTTTAAGATGTATAACACCCTTTTTATCCTCCACCACAAAACATTATCTTTATCTACCAAAAAACTACGATATACATTGAAGGAACAACAGTTAAATTTATATTGTATTATAATATTATAAATATTACAAAACTCAGGAGGAAAAATAATATGAAAAATGATTTAGTAAAAAAAGGGCTGGTTTTAGGAATAATATTATTGTTTGTTGGATTGAGTATTATTCCTTCGAATGCTAATGTGGTCAAAAATAGTAGTAACTCAACAGTTGGTCGAGTAAATGGCGATGATTATACGAATTATTTGGGAACTATATACTTTAATATAAGTAGATTTTCCGTAGACGTCGGATTTAAGCATCCCGAAGACACAAATTACACATTTCCAGTAGTTGATGGAAACTATACATTAAGTTTTACAGTAGAACTTAATACAACATCAGAACAAAAATTGTTGTTACCACGAGGTGCATTCACTTACGCAAAGATTAGTACAGATGACACTCCGATATGGGCGGCTTTTGGGATTAATGTCATCCGTGGCGAATTTGTTGGTCCTTGGACTATAAAGGATATTGAGCGAAATTACAATGACCCTCCAATTAACGGAGCGGAAAATGTGACCCTATCGATTATCCTTCGGGGGAGAGGTTTTCCATTTGG
>CP070798.1:1606204-1611190 GCA_020343515.1 Thermoplasmatales archaeon
AGGAGTGCTACTATGGTAAAAGCAAATCGTATAGTTTGTTTTTTAGAAGGTGATAAGAGAAGGCTTACTATTAATAGTATGAGAAAACATAGGATTATCCACAGCCCGCTTGCAGAGGGGCCAAGAGATAATGGTTTGTGTGTGAGAGAGCCAATGGCACTCGACCACGTGATTGAGATCCGTTGAATGGTATACCATAGCGGCGAGAGGTTATACAACAACATGAAAAAAAGAGCATAGGCAAAAGAAGCTACTGATAGCAGGTGTAGCTCCTTTCTTTTCAGATGAATTCCTTGAAGGGAAATATCCAATCCTGATACTAGTATTGGGATGCTCGCTATCAACAAGATTTGCGTTTTTGTAAAGAGGAGTAAAATAAATGAAAACAGTATGAGGAATAATCCACCAAATATTTTATTAAGATGTCCTGTCTCTTTTTTCATAATGGTGAGATACATTTTTTTTAACGGTAGATTGAGTAGTAAAAAAGCTATAAGGATATAGAGTGTAAAGACATGTATAAAGGATTGATTAAATATACCAAGGTTGAATGAAAGGAGGTTTAATACTAACAATATTAGCGCTATAGTTAGGGCACTTAGTACTGCAGATGGTAAGCGTTTCTTAAGGGTGTGAAAATATTTTTTACCCCTCATGGAGTGGTTATATCATAAATATCTGTTATAATGTTATCGTAGCCATCTCTGCTACGATTTTTTAAAAAAATTATTGACTCAATGCCATGTGAAAAAATACTAGATTGTTCGTTAAAAATAGCCTCTTTTGTAGAAGTAAACAATGAGTGATATAATTAATAATGCAACCGCTATTAATACGATTACTGTCCATGGTACTTCATCAATTGTTTTTTTAGTATATGGAGTAATGGTTCCAGTTGTCTCGTTATAGGTATGATCCCAGTCGCCATCTCCATCAATGTCTATCAAGTAATTTCCATCCTTTAAATTAACAGTTGATTCTATCGCGGTTGTGTAGTTCCTGAATACGTCAAATATTCCATCGCCATCGTTATCGAGCATGTAACCCATGCCACCTATGTATTGTGTATCTATTAAGATGAGTAGTTTGGTTTCCCCCGATGTTGTTAGGTTGTCGCTGACTGTTACCACAATAGTGTATATCCCTGCAGATGCCCAGCTATGGTTGAGAGTAACTGGTGTCTTATTTGGTACATATATAGTTGTATTGGTGGTGCCGTCATCCCAGTCGAAGGTGTAGCTTATACTATCGTTGTCTGGATCTGCTGTTACAGCGGTAAATGGGTATTTAACGTTTTTATTCCCAGTTGTTTGCCCTATTATGGTTGGGTTTAAGGGAGGTGTATTTGCTATTCTAATGAAAACTGAAAATGAATCTTTGTTCGTAGCATCTTCATTGTCTGTAACTGTTAATGTTACATTGTATGTACCCCTATTTGCATAAGCATGGGTTAATATTTCTCCATGGTCTTGGCTTCCATCCCCAAAGATCCATGACCAGTTTTTGATATAGCCATCTTGATCAAGGCTTTGGGATCCGTCAAATGTTAATGGAGAACCTGCGAGGCCAACTGTTTCACTAGCAGATGCGTCAGCTGTAGGAGGTATGTTTTCTTGTCCATCAGGTTGGCCATTGCCGGGTTCGCCATTCGATGATTCTTTAGTGGTAAAGCTCCATAGTAGACCTGGTGTTGACTCATCGTAATTGTCCCATGCTACAATCATCCAGTAGTAGAAGGTTTTTGTACTCAGCGAAGGATTAAAAGATGTAGTTGATTGTTTCGAAACAATCTTTGGTGGTGGACTAGTTGTGCCAAAGTGGATGTCATAAGTTACAATATCGCCATCCGGATCGCCACCTGTCCAACTTAAGGCAGCGTTGGTTTCTATACCCGTTGATTTATTTGCTGGGGATGGATTACTTGGTGTAAAAGGCCGTCTATTTCCCATGTTTATTAACAACTGTTCCGACCACTCGCTTTCAACATAGTTGTCTTTTGCTTTTACAGTTATATTATATGTTCCAGGGGTTTGCCAAGTGTGTGATGTACTACATAATTCTCCACTACCATATGGTCCAATCCATCCACTATTGGTACCGTCACTCCAATTGAAAAAATAATAGACGTCGTCACCATCTGGATCATTTGAAGATGTATTGTATGTATAAGGTGCTCCATGATATCCATTAGTTTCTCCAGAAGGTTTTTTTGGATGCTCTGGTGGGTTGTTGGAACTTACACAGTTAATCTTGAAGTTCCGAGGCAAATTGGCGGGACAAGTAAAGGAATAACTGCTTTGTGTCATCATATTAGTTTGAAGGTCTTCCTCCATATCATACAAAACCACAGAATTATATTCACTATCATCTACTTCGCCAATATCCCATGAAATCGTTACAGATGTGGATGTTATATAATCAGAGGGAACCCATTGAACTGATAGATTCCAAGCTTTATATGTATCTTGATACTTGCGGTAATCCTTTTGCAGAATATCATATGGTGCTGCTAAGCCATCGCCAAGCCATGCACGAATATAGGGAGTGGGTTGTGCTGGCGGCTTTGGCCGATCATAACTATCAACAGGTGGCCCATCATTGGCATTAGTCGTTTCACCGAAAACGACATAGTCGGAAGCTGCACCAGGTTCCTTGAAATTTAACTTTACATCCCATACGACGCCGTCAGTTGCCTTGGTATTTTCAGATGCCATGATTGCATTGATGGTAAATAGCAGTATTATTCCAAAAGCAGCTGTCTTTTTCAATAACTTAGGGTTATTATCTTTTTTATTGATGTTTTTCATTTTTCGCCACAATCTACTTAAGTATATTTGCAAAGATTGTTTTTATTGTTTCGATTTTTCATTGCCTTATTAATGTTTTATTATATTCTATCTACTTTTATTTGAGATTTATCTTTACATATTTTATTTTTTTGGATATTATATTATATCTTACATATACATCTTCTGATCTGGAGACTGTGGTTAAAAAGTTTTAAATGGCAGATGTTTTAACATGTTTTTACATCTGCCTTTTATTTTTTTAATCCCTTTCTGATCCTGTATCATCTAGATGAATATCTGATTTCTTTGTCATATTTGGTTTGTAGATTTACTATTTTTTTAGCGTACACTTGTAGTATGCGTACATCCAGTAACCTTTCCCAGGTTCTAGCGTATTTGCAATATTGTACCCTGTTGTTTGATTCCATTTGTGGAGGAAGTTGAGTATGATGCCTTCACTAACAGCATCAGCCCAGCTGTACTCAACGCTATTGTTTCTGACTATAATATTGGTTTTAGATATATTTTCGTAACAGGATATTGAAATTAGATTCCATTTGTTCTTTAAAGAGACATAGTGGTAATCTAAAACACGACATTTTATCTTTAAATGATATGGGGTATCATCAACGAGACCAGTCAATACATAATTGGTTACAATCTCTCCAGCAACGCAGTTACCATCAACGGGATAAGAGCAGTTGCCTCACCCTCTATCAGTATAGTATGGGCCCCCTCTGTAACCTTCCCCCAAGATATCGCCTCCCTAGGTTGCGCACCACTAAGGCTCCCATCATATTCTAGAGCAGTGGTAATATAAACTACATAATCCAAACCTTCGTTGAACTGATTCCACCAAAGAGTATGATGCTTTGAAATACCACCACCCATAATGAAAGCCCCAGTTTTCTTTGCACCAAATACCATATCAGCGAGATCCTGCTCATCCTGAAAAAGATCTATGATAAAATCCCGATGACTTTGATAGTACATCCACAGTTGCGTACCAAACGCACCATCAGTAATCCCTGGGACGTACATGGGAATCTGGTTCTTCCAAACCCAATACAGTATAGATTCTTTGCCACGTTTCTCTTGCTCCAGCCTACTTCCAAACTCCCAGATCAGCTCCTTAGTTGACCATCGAGGTTTCGTCGCATAGACCTCTTGAAGTGTAGGCTGCATTTTTTCTTCAAGGATAGCTCCATAAGATTCAAGAGGAATAAAGATATTGCCAAGACGGTTCACTCCTTTTTTATGGAGTTCTCTATCATCAACCATAAATGACCCATGAAAATACTCCTTCCACACCCGAGCTAGATCATGATCAAGAGTTCCAGCAGTGGTAATAACAACGTCAAAAAGCTTCCTCTTCACCAATTCTTTAACGACCCCGCGAGTTCCAGTTGCACAAATACTCGCAGGAAAAGCAAGAAACGTTACACAGTCCTTTTCTTTCACCATCTTTTCAAGGATGTCAACGCCAACAGCCACCTTTTTAGCAGTAAAGCCTCCTGACTCATACAACTCTTTAATCAAATCATTTATACCCATCCCTGATCGAAGCTGCATGTCCTTTACTGGCCTCATTACATACACCTAGTATACCATTAAAGCTCCATAGCCCACACACGATGAACCTGGGTACACATCGCATGAGGTGCCATATTTTAAAAGCTCAGCTTTGGTTGCCCCCAATTTTTTCGCCGCAACAAGCATCGCCGAAACAGGGCCATAGCCACACATTGATATGTTCTCCTTATGCACTATTTTGACAAGACCTTCTGGATCCATCTCCAAGATCTTAGAAATAGCAAGCTTATCTTGGTTCTTAGCATACTCCTCCACCCTCATTCCAGGGGGAGGCATACTCATATAATTAAAACCTGCATGGGAGAAATCACTGCTTGCAATAATAATAGTCCTATCATGTTTTTTTATTACATCTGCCAAAATGTTTCCAATTTCGTGTACTGTTTCATAATCTTGCATCATCAAGCAGATGGGGACAATGTCAAACATTTTGTCTCTAGATACAAACTGTAAAAACGGGAGTTGCACTTCTATGCTATGTTCATATTTATGAGCTGTTTCATCTTTATCAATAATACCCGTATAAACCTTCTCAGCAACAGTGGTGTTAATCGGTACAACACCAAAGGGTGTCTCCCAGGCTCCTTCGGCCATTACAGAAACT
>CP070798.1:1611290-1616042 GCA_020343515.1 Thermoplasmatales archaeon
AAAAAATCCGTTGAAAATAGTTTTGTTACACATGTTGCAATAAATATAATGGGAAAGATATTTAAATAGAAGAATTATACATTGTAACAGATATATTATATATCTGGAGGAAAAATTATGAAGAAGAAAATATTAGGTATTTTTGTATGTACGCTACTGATTGCTGCTACTGGATTGTCAGTAGCAGGAAGTTTTAATTTAGAAAAAAAAACATCAACTTTAGAAATTATTCAACCGTCTGTTGATGCAACTAATAGAATTACTAATAACCAAGCTGACTTGCTTATAATAGCTCATGAAGATTTTTGCAGTGCATTAAAAGCATTACAAATTCATAAAAATGCCACTGGAATAAAAACAATCATTAGAAGCTGGCAGAGTTTTGATATAGAATACCAGAACATAGGAAGAGATGAACCAGAACGAATTAAATTGGCAATTGCTGATTATGAGCATGATTACAATATCAAATGGGTAATGCTTGTAGGAGACTGCGATAAATTTCCAGTGCGATATGTTAGTTCGCTAGAGGAAGAACCTCGCACTTACTTGCCTTGTGATTTGTATTATGCAGATCTTTACAAATTTGATGGCACTTTTAATAACTGGGATGATGACGGTGACGGTGTTTATGCTGAGTTACGTGTTCAATCTCCAAAAAATAATGTTGATAAAGTGAACTGGCATCCTGACGTTTCTGTTGGGAGAGTACCAGCTTCAAATTTAGCGGAAGTCTATACTTATATGTATAAGGTAAGGATATATGAGCAAAGTAACAAATCGCAATGGTTTAAAGAGGCTCTTCTTGTAGGGGGAGATTGGGAACCTGGTATTGACACCAAAGAGAATATTGCAAACAACTACTTGAGTGGCTTTACCATACATAAGTTATATCATAACGGTACCCACGGCCAACCACACCCAACCCCTACATTAATCAATTCATTTGTAAACAATGGTGTTGGATTCCTTAACTACTATGGACATGCAACTCTAGTTGAATGGGCAACCCATAATCCTCCCCCTACCTACTACCATGTAGATAACTTATCAGATTTAAACAATCCTACAAAACTCACAATAGTTTTTAGTAGTGGCTGTAGTAACGGAGGATATGCACCCTGCCCTCCATGGGGTAATTACACTGATATATATGGGTATTTCCATCCTGGACAAACTCCTAACGGGACAACAGTTCCACCAGCTCCCATACAACCAACAACCCCCCACAACTGTGATCAGGAAGCAATGCCTGAACACTGGCTGGTTTACTCAAACGATGGAGCAATTGCATATCTCGCCTCAGTAGCCACAACTAACCCAGGTTATCCAGGAATATTAGATAAATATTTCTTTGAAGCTTATGAAAACGGAATTAGGACATTTGGAGAAATGTGGCGGTATATGATAGAAGAATATTTATATGAACTATTTGATTGGAAAGGCAACGCTAAACGTCCAACAGAATGGCATCGAAGAGCATCTTGGAATCAACTTATCATGTTCCATCCTTTCGGTGATCCGTCCCTTAGGGTTGGGAATGGAGGTTTACCTTTTATTAAAATAGAATTAAACAAAGGATTTTCTTTCGGTGTGCGGGCAGTTATTAAAAACGAGGGACAGAGTAGCGCAACCAATATTGATTGGACAATTAAGGTACATGGTGGATTTTTTGGTTGGATAGATGAAGAAAGACATGGTACCATACCAAGTCTTGGTCCTCTAGAATCTAAAGGAATAGCTATGGGTATGTTATTTGGATTGGGACCAATATTAATAACTGTTGTAGCAGGTGGTAACGTAGAGGTAAGCGATGGAATACAGTGGTTTCTTGTAACCCAAATTATATAGATTCTCTTTCTCTTTTTTTTAATTCCATAGAGTGGAGATGAAATCAGCATAATATGACAAATGTTCCATTTATATTTGATTGAAACTGAAAGGTTAAATTTATATACCAACAATTGTTATATATTTCGGGGAAAAATTATGAAGAAAAAAATAATAACGTTTTTGGTAATTACGCTGATGATAGCAACAGCTACTTTACCCGTATTAGGAAGCTCCGCACCTAAGGACTTATTCGACAATGAAAGCAACTTGGGGGCACCTGAATCAAACACGCCGAAAAACAGCCCAACTAATTTTATCTTTAATCTGCTTTATTCGCTTTTTGAACGTTTTCCAAACGCTTTTCCATTACTCAAATACTTCCTTATAGTCAGCGGGGTTCTGGATGGATTTGTTAAAGAAGGGACTGGAAAGTTGGTTATGCAGTTAACAGATGCACCTGGTCTTAATATTACCGAAGCATTAGTCAATATCTCCCAGGTGAGAGTTCACTATGCTGGTGAAGACCAAAATGACACAAATGGAACATGGATTACCGTCGTTAATGAATCACAGACATTTGACCTTATACAGATACAAAATGCAACAGAGTTTCTTGGAGAGGTAAACTTAACCGCAGGATGGTATACACAGATAAGATTGTCCGTAGACAAAGCACTGGTGACAATCGATGGAAATCAGTATGATTTGAAAATATCATCAAAGAATGTGAAACTGATCACACCATTTTTGGTACAGGATAACGAGACTCTAACATTAACCCTGGACTTTGACGTGCAGAAATCTGTTCATGAAACAGGGAACGGCAAATATATTATGAGACCAACGATAAAGGTTATTCAAGAGTAAATTAACCTTTTCTCCTTTTTTTAAACAAGAACATCCCATAAATATTGTAAAAAAACTGAGTTTTACCGTACAATTATAAAAATTGCCTTATTTCATTTATTAAATTGCTTTTTTGACATTTTTACAAATAACTTATTTATAATGGTTTTTAGAAATATTATATTAGAGGAGAGATGGATATGAAAAATAAAATATTGCCCATAATGTTAATCGGCATTCTAATAGTTGCATCTCTAACAACAATATCTATGGCAAAACCTAACAAAAACGATGGTCCAAAACCAGGTACAGACTTTAGTGGACCACACTATCTTCTTAACATACTCGGTAAAAAGCATATAGGTAATGGTACATATGATGACCCTGATAGACGAAGCATATTTGTCCCACTTGAAGGTGATACAACAATCAGAATGAAACTTGGTGCTGATTTTAGGGTTTTGGACGGAAATGGTTTAGATGGAGAATGCGGTTTTCAAATGCCTAGAAAACAAAAGAATTTCTATGTTTACATTGTCGCCCTAGGAAAACCAATGGATGGAACTAATGTCAATTATACCTCTGGTTGGACCTATGATAATGATACTGGAAAATGGTACCGTAAATTAAATGAATCATTCTTCATACAACCACACAAAGGTAGACCCAAATGGATGAATGTAACAGGAGCTTTCTGGATAAATCTTACATTTTGGAACAGCACTTATCTCGGTTGGCTTTGGCAAGTGCCTGAATGGATGTGGGAAGAATCACTTTACTTTTGGGATCTAAAAGGCTCAGATAGACATATCCAAGTACGATTCTATCCTTATTAGATCCTCTTCCTTTCTTTTTTTAATTCTATCTTCTTATAGTCTTAATAGCTATCTTTATATTCCCTCTAATTAGGTTGGAATTACTTGCAATATAATCATAGCTATCATTTCCATCTATTGCATCATGTGCTATTGCATCATCTTGAATGATACCTCCAAAGTCAATTATTGTTAGGTTTCCAACTGTAATTGTCGTACCATCACCAATTTCTATTCTAAAAGTATCATATTTATTCATAATGGTACCATCCCTTAGCAATACCGTAATATTGGCGGTAACAACTTCATTAGAGCTAACATAGAGTATCTCAGCCACAGCTTCTATCACAGCTTGTAATCCCCAATCTGGGATAATACTAAATGTCACCCTTTTGATACTCATACTCTCTAATATTACATCTATCTCATCGGTTTCTGCGAAATCTATTTTCCATCTCACATAGCCATAACCATGCTTTGGGTGAGGTATCTCCATAGCTTTTACATCAAAAAACGCAACACCGATAGGTTCTGCTTGCATGTTATATATCCGATAAATACCTTTTCCAGAACTATTTGACCATCTCCCAGAAGCGCCTACATTCTCAACCATTACAGAGCTGGTGGTCAATAAAGCCATAGAAACAACGAAACATGTTACTAACAATTTTCCTTTCATCTCCATCTCTAACCTCCAACATATAATGTCTCTAAATACAACTATAAAAAAGTTCTTTGTAAAAATATCAAAAAGACAATTTTGCGCTGAGATCGATGTTTTTACCTTATTTTAAGACAAAACCAACCCTAAAAATATAGCATATAAATGTTATTTTTACGGATAATAAAGAACAGATTTCAAAACTTAGAGAATCACTATTTATCTGAAAAAATCCGTTGAAATTATTAATAGTTATCTTTATCTACCAAAAGAATATTACGCCCTGCAAGAGGGGTCAATCCTTTTTGAAAAGAATTCATTTTCTGTTCTTTTCCTCCCTTCTGACCCCTTTTACAATATTTATTCCGTAGAAACGAAATTAAGATAATTATAATGTTGCAGATGTTGCAATAAATATATGGGGAAAGATATTTAAATAAAACTATTATACATTATAACAGATATTTCATATATCGGGAGGAACAAAAAATGAAAAATAAAATAATTGTTGGATGTATCATAGCTGTTGGCATACTTATTGGCGTATCATTTACCTCTGTTGTTGGGTATAGCAGTGTTAAATCTAATTCTGCAATA
>CP070798.1:1616142-1620825 GCA_020343515.1 Thermoplasmatales archaeon
GCTCCATGTCAAGAGGTAGTAATAAAAGACCCTGATCTCAATAAGATTCCAATTCTATACCACTTGGATGGTGATGGGGGTAGATATGCTACTGCTACCGTTTCAACAATAAAGGATCCTGATACTGGTAGAAATGTATCATATCATCGTCTGATGGAAATTGGTAAAAACAAATTTACCGCACGTCTCATCAAAAAAAGACAGACTCGTACCACTTACGACAAAGTCGAGGGTGATCTAGAGATGGCTGTATGCATTGGTAACTCTGTAGCGGTTATGATTGCAGCCTCACTTGGCCCTCCCTCCGGGGTTGATGAATTTTCCATTGCCAATGCTCTTGATAAAACACCTATGGTTAAATGTATCACAAAAGACCTTGAAGTCCCGGCTGAAACTGAATTTGTTATGGAGGGAAGGCTTACAAGGGAGCTAGATAGGGAGGGGCCCTTTGTTGACCTGACTGAGACAAGAGATTTTGAACGACAGGAGCCTGTTTTTGTCGTTGATTGTATAACCTATAGAAATGATGCAATGTATCAAGCATTGATTCCCGGTAGGCTTGAGCATAAGACGCTTATGGGCATGCCAAAAGAACCAACGATCTACAGCGAAGTAAGTAAAGTAGTAGAGTGTAAAAACGTACTGGTGACAATGGGTGGTGGTTCATGGCTTCATGGTGTTGTTCAGATTCATAAGAAATATCCAGATGATGGGAAAAAAGCCATTGAAGCTGCTTTTAATGGCCATAAAAGCATGAAACATGTGATTATTGTTGATGATGACGTTGATATCTACAATCCAAATGCCATAGAATGGGCTATTGCGACACGATTCCAGGGAGATAAAGATCTCCTGATAAAAACCGATCAACCAGGTAGCTCGCTTGACCCATCCAGTAAACACGAAGCTGGAAAGAAAACACTCACCACCAAGATGGGTGTTGACGCAACGATTCCATCTCATATTGATAAAAGTAAATACGAGGTTGTTCAATACAAAAAAGTTGATATAGATGATTACCTCGGGTGAAGGTAAATTCAAAGTGTGGCTAGAGGAAAAGAAGATTGGTGATGATCTCCTCTACGTTCTAGGTGGAGGCGAAAGAACCCATATTGGGGGAATTGTTTTCTGTGAACCAAATAAAGAGCCACGAATAATACGTTTACCAGGGCATTATGACGATGTTGTGTTGAAATCCATTGCAGAGGCAGCATGTAAAAAATATGGTACCAGGGTTGTTGCAACGGGTGGCGTTCATATAGAAAATGCTACAAAAGATGAGATTGAGAAAATCGTTGAAAATTGTAGGGAGTTAGAAAAATGTATCTAACTAAAGAAGAAGAGAAGATCCTTGATGGGGACGGAGGCGAAGCAGAAGAGAGAATGTTTCGATTGCTTGTACGATTAGGGGAGATCTATGGCGCTGATAAGATGATACCTGTGGGGTCTGTTCAGGTTGCAGGTGTTTCTTATAAATCCATTGGGGACCCTGGTACAGAGTTTTTAGAGGATATGGCATCAAAAGGTGCCAAGGTGAAGGTACTAACCTATCTTAATCCTGCTGGCATGGATCTTGAGAACTGGGAGAAAATAGGTTTTCCAAAGGATTTTGCAAGAAATCAACTACGGATAATGAACGCATTCAAAAATATGGGTATTGTAGTCATCTCCACATGTACGCCATATCTTGCTGGTAATCTCCCACGTTTTAGAGAACATATAGCGTGGTCAGAGTCATCTGCAGTTTCGTTTTCTAATTCTGTAATTGGTGCAAGAACCAATAGAGAGGGTGGGCCTTCTGCTCTTGCTGCTGCTATTTGTGGTAGAACGCCAAATTATGGACTGCATCTTTGGGAAAAACGTCAACCCAACATTAAAATCAAGGTGGATGTTGAATTGGATTTTAACGCTGATTTTGGCGCTCTTGGATATTTTGTTGGTAAACAGGTAAAAAATAAGATCCCCTATTTTACAGGAATAAAAGATGCAAATACCGATCAGTTAAAATCGCTTGGTGCCGCGATGGCCGCTTCTGGAGCAGTAGCATTGTATCACGTTGAGGATTTAACACCAGAGGCGGATTTGGTTGAAAAAAATGCTTTGGAAACATTGGATGTGGGTAAAAAAGAACTTGATGAAACCTATGAGAAACTGAATACAGGAGGGGATCCAGATGTTGTCATCCTAGGATGTCCACATGCATCTCTTAGAGAGATTTCAACACTGGCGGGTAAACTTCTAGACAAGCGTTTAAAGAAACCCGTTTGGATATGCACCTCTAGAGTGATGAAAGAGGCGGCAGATAGAATGGGTTTCACGGAGATAATTGAGAAGGCTGGAGGGTACATTGTTGCCGATACTTGTATGGTCGTATCGCCCATTGAGAAAATGGGATATAAAACTACAGGTGTAAACTCTGGTAAAGCGGCAAATTATTTGCCAGGGTTTTGTAAACAAGAAGTTGTTTTTACAAATATAAACAAGTTGATAGAGGCACAATCATGAAGGGAAGAATGATATCCCCTGGGAAAACAGAAGGGGCAGCTATTGTTACAAACGAACCCATTGGTTTCTATGGTGGAATAGATATAAAAACTGGTGTCGTTATTGAAAAAGGACACCCCTTGGAGGGAAGATGTATAAAGGACAAGATACTTGTTTTTCCCTGTGGTAAGGGTTCAACAGTTGGTTCGTATGTTATTTATGGGTTAAAGAAAAATGACGTTGCACCAAGTGGTATCATCAATAAAGAGACCGAAACAATAGTAGCAACAGGTGTAATATTGGCAGGTATTCCCTGCGTTGACCAAATAGAAATTGAAAAAATAAAAGATGGAGATACTGTTTTATTAGATGCTGATCAAGCATTGGTGACAATACAAAAATAAACTTAACCGAAAAAGAGATTATTGTTGTAACTGAGGAAATCTGACTTATAAATAAAGATATAAAATGCAATAATAAAAAATATTGCTCTTCTTAATAGGGTAACAATATTAATCGAATATGCTGTTATTTACCTAGATTTACACTGATTTTTTCAGTCCCTAATATTTTTTCCAAGAACAGAAATCCCTGTATCCGCATTAAAAGATTATATCTTACGGGATATTTCCATGATTCCCCATCCGTTTAATTTGATGTTTTTTTCTGACCCTCTAACCTCCCCATATACCTTGCCCGTGCTCTCCCATTGACCCCAATTTGGAGGGGTTCCACAAATGCATTCTTTAATATTATCTGCCTCATAATAAATATTAAAATTTAAAGGACCTTTTAATGGGAAGGTTTTTCGTGTAATTGCTTTGCGTGCTTTGATGTTAATTTTAGAAGGAGTTTTAATTGAACTAATGGTTGTTTTTCGATATTTTTTATAATCTAGCTCGAAAAAAAAACATTCAATCAATTGTTTACCATCAGGTGTAAGACAGAGACTACCAGGAATTAGTTTTGAAAAAAAAGAACTATTAGGAGAATAGATTTTGCCCACAAACATGTCCCAACCGTTATCAAAATGGATACATAACCAATCCCAAACACCAATACCTACAAAAGCCTTTTTTTTCCTAATGCTTCTTCTATAAAAACCAGGAGACCAAGTATGATCATAATATCCAAGACCACTTACTTTATAAACTGTATCATTTAATTTAACCTTCCCTTTCACATCACAATTAATTATAAGATAATAACCAAAAGGGCTTTTGGAAAGATTACGCCCTGTGTTCATAAAAATCCACATCGGGAATGAGGTTGAGGTAAAATCCAAATCAACTGTTAATTCATTTTCGTCCATTGTTATATTTTCCGCAAAAACATGCCAATTAGGATAAACTCCACGGATAAATGAATTATAAAATTTTACATTCACCCCCGGTCCATCTACTTTAGTTGTCCCCAAAGATCCAAGATAGATGCCCCCATAACTTTTATCAGCGTTATCATGGAGTATTAATTTTAGAGAATCATATTCCGTTAAGGCACTAATTGCGATAACAGCAGACCAATTTCTTAACTCACTCTCTGGATTATTAAATAATACATTATAATACCACCACTCACGAATATTGAAGAAATTGCTATAATGCGGTCCTTCGTCATTTTCCTTTAAAACATATCGTTTTGAGGAGGAAGTGGTTCCTAAGTCTTTTCTCTTTTCTAAAATCATCTCCTTAAAATATTAACAACTATTGAAAAAGTTTTGGTTTTTTTATTTCCTCAAAATTTTTATAAATATTAATTAATTTGCATTAAAAAACTTAATAATTGTTTATGATCGAACTGTTGAAAGAAATTAGTAAGCTATAACAATGCTCGCATACTCCAGGAGACACCTCTTCCATTTATGGGTATTTGATGCTCTCCTTCATCATCAGACCATGATAACGTGCCTTCGATCTCGCAAGCTCCGACCTTCATACCCAGATAGGTTGGGAATTTCCATATCTTGTTACATGAGTTTTTAACTTCAATGTCTACATCTAATTTCGTGTTTGTTCCATATAATAATGACTGACTTACGACATGGACAGGGTTTAAACTGGGTTTTGCAGTTATACTGAAATCTGCTGGCATTTTTACAAATGGAAATATCTTGTTATCTTCTCTTGTGATTTTTAGATCAACGTTTTTCAGCTCTGTTAGGGTCTCCCCATTATCTGTGGTTATTAATAGGGTTCCAAA
>CP070798.1:1620925-1625596 GCA_020343515.1 Thermoplasmatales archaeon
CTATCGTACCAACAACACGTTTCAATAAATGCATTGATAAATCAAAACTTTCTAAAACCGGGGGAAGTTGCCCAGGTTTTCCAACAACTCTCCCTGAGAAAGAATCAGATTTAACCCTCCATGGATCTAATGATGTGCCAATGGCAAGTAAGCCCCCCGGATTAGCTTTATCGAGGGACTTGGTACCAGTAAAAAATGAGTACGCTTTAGTAATAATAGGTTCTAAGGTTTTTTTCCCCTCAACTTCTATACTTCTACCAGGCGATATCTCGATCTCATCACCTTTATTCAAAATGCCTTGTTTCAATGTTCCCCCTACTACACCACCTTTCAGATCCTTAGGTCTAGATCCTGGTTTATTAACATCAAAACTTCTAGCAATATACATAAGTGGAGGTTTATTAACATCCCCCTTTGGCGTTGGAATACGTTCTTGCATTGTTTTGATTAAGACGTCTATATTAATATCATGATGGGCACTCACAGGTATAATAGGGGCATCCTCTGCACATGTGCCCTTAACAAACTTTACAATCTGTTCATAATTCTTTAAAGCATCTTTTTCTGTTACAAGATCTATTTTATTCTGAACTATAACGATGTTTTTTGTACCTGCAATTTCTAATGCAGCTAAATGTTCTCTCGTCTGAGGTTGAGGACATGGCTCATTAGCAGCGATGACAAGTACTGCACCGTCCATTATGGCAGCTCCAGACAGCAT
The DNA here is from genome assembly GCA_020343515.1 of Thermoplasmatales archaeon. Taxonomy (GTDB): domain Archaea; phylum Thermoplasmatota; class E2; order DHVEG-1; family DHVEG-1; genus JAGLML01. Next base: position 1,621,647 of record CP070798.1, read on the forward strand.
TGTAGCCATCAGGGTTTCATGACCCGGTGCATCAACAAAGGAAACCACTCTGAGTAGTTCAGCAGGTTTGTTACAAGGGGAACAGGTTTTTTTTGTGGTATAACATTGAGGCGCGTCGCAATTAGGACATTTGTAGAATGCAGCATCAGCATAACCGAGTCGTATTGAAATGCCTCTTTTTAATTCCTCAGAATGTTCATCTGTCCATTTGCCGGTTAAACGTTGAGTTAATGTTGTTTTACCATGATCAACATGACCTATCATCCCAATGTTTACTTCAGGTGGTTTAGAAACACTCATTCTTGCTCCTCTTTCTTATCTAGATCTTCTTTTTTTTCTATCTTGATAAGGTCTTCAATAGGTCTTGAACTGTGTTTTATAACTTTCATGTTGATTTGTACTATATCGGGATTAATCGTGTTTCCCCTGACAGATTTCTTCTTTCTTTTTCCAGAATGTTTTGGTTTGAACCCCAGGCCTTTATTTAAAAGCAATCTCCGTCTAGAAGTACCTGGCAGATCTGCTCTCATTGGAAATCCATCTTTATTAGTACCACCAGTTATTTGCAATTTATAACCAGGCAATGAAACAAAAATTCCATCTACTTCGTCATTTATTTTTTTGCCTATTAAAGAGTTTGCATGATGACCACTAACTAGAATATTGTGTGATTTGCCATTTTTTGTATTATTTACTACAACCTTGAATTCAACCATGTCTGTTTCTCCTTAAAATTTTTTTACTATCAACAATGTAAGAATATTATCGTTATCGTTTACAACAAGTGGAATAGTGCACGTTTTATAAACCTTCTCCTTAATCTTTAGCTTGGTAATATGTTTCTAAGAGTGTTTACGTTAATTTTTAACATTGTTACATATTCTCTATGTTCCAATGGTTTTTCACCCTCAAAAAGAATATAAGGAATAAGTATATTCCAAGTCGATTTTTATATAGAAACGTGATAAGATGTATACTTCAGTAAAATTAACCGATACAGTAAGAGTGCCTCCAGAGCGTTTTGGCGAAGATTTAGACGTAGTTGTAAAGGATATTGTTCAAAAAACATTTGAAGGGGTTATTAGAAAAAATCATGGATTAATTGTTGCAGTAAGTGACATAAATATGCTTGGAGACGGAGTTGTGATTCATGGAGACGGAGGAATGTATCAAAAGGTTGAATTTGAAGCTCTAGCATTTAATCCGTTATTGCAGGAGGTTATTGATGCAATCGTGTGTGAGATTGTAGAGTTTGGTGCTTTTTGCCACATAGGACCTTTTGATGCGCTCATACATATGAGTCAAATCATGAACGATTACGTTAATGTCGATGCAGAAAATGAAAGAATAGTAGGAAAGGAAAATAAAAAAGTGCTCAAGGTTGGAGACCCGGTTAGAGCAAGAGTTGTCGCGGTAAGCCTTAATGAATTGTCTGCTAGAGAAAGTAAAATTGGTCTTACCATGAGGCAACCAACTCTTGGCGCTCATGAGTGGCTTAGCGAACCAGAGGACAAGAAAAAGGAGACTAAAAAGAAGGAAGGTAGGAAGAAGGGCAAGAAATGAAAAATCTAAACGCATGTAAAAACTGCCACTTATTAACGGATAAAGACCGGTGCCCAAATTGTTCAGATATAACTGTAAAAAGGTGGAGTGGATATGTTATTATTCGTGACCCTTCTAAATCTCAGATCGCTAAGAAAATGAACATTACAAAACCCGGCAAATATGCGTTGAAGGTAAGGTAGTAATGCTTGTTTTACCTGAAGATCTTAGGAAAAAATTAAAGGAACCTTTAGGAAATCTTGTGGATGAACAAGGACTTTTGAGGCTATTGCAAAACGAGAAGAAAATTGTTACAGTGGGCGATTTAGTAACATTTACGCTGCTTAAGAATGGAATTGAACCAATACTTTGCATTGTTGATTATGTCCTTGAACGCAAAGAGTGTTCTTCTGGGATGAAAGATAAAATTCAAAGATTTGGAAAAAAACATGTGCAGGTAAAAAATCCTCCAGGCACCATAACCGATGAGCTATGGAATGCTATAGGGTATGCCTACAAAAGTTTGAAAGATGGCCCGTTTCGTATAGAAGTTGACGGGGAAGAAGATCTTGCTGCACTTCCTGCTATTTATCTAGCTCCACGAGACGCAACAATAATATATGGATTGCTGAATAAAGGGGTCGTAGTTGTCAAGGCTACTGAGGCTCAAAAAAGCAAAGTAAAAGAAATATTAGACAAAATGTGATGGATATGGAAATCGATATTCAATCAAAAACCAATAATCCCTTATTGAAAAGAACTGAGGTTCACTTTATCATACACCATGAGGGAGAAAGTACACCGAAGCGTGAACTTGTGAGAAATGAGCTTGCGGGAAAGCTCAATGTAAAAAAGGAAAATATTATGGTTAGCTATATGAAATCAAGCTTTGGCGCTACAGACACTTTAGGATATGCAAAAATATACAAATCGTTAAAAGAAGCAGAAAAAGGTGAAAAAAACTATATCCTAAAAAGAAACAATGTGTTAGTTAAAGAGAAAAAACCAGCCAAAGAAGAGAAGGAGAAACCAACAAAGGAAGAAGGCGTAGCTGAGAAACCAAAGGAAAAAAAAGAAGGGGGTGGCGAAAAAACTGTAGATGAAACCGCTGAAAAACCCGCTGAGGGAGAGGGAGAATCAACTAAAAAGCCAGAAGAAGCTGCCGAGAAACCTGTAGAAGAAACCGCTGAAAAACCTGCTGAGAAAGAAGAATCGGCTGAAAAACCAAAAGGAAAACCAGACAAGAAGAAGATGGAACAAGGGATCGAGAAACCAGAGAGAGAAGAACAACCATCTGAGAAGGAATAAACATGATGAAAAGAGAGATATTCAAAATCGAAGGGGATAAAATCGTTCGAATGCGTAGGAACTGCCCAAAATGCGGTGATGGAGTATTTCTTGCTGAACATAAAAACCGTTTAAGCTGTGGAAAATGTGGCTATACAGAGTTTAAGGGTAAAAAAGAAAGGGCTGAAATGCCTGTTGAAGAAAAGAAGATAGAAGAATTAACTGAAAAAACCGAGGTAGACACTGAGAAATCTCCTGAAGAAACCGCTGAAAAACCCGCTGAGGGAGAGGGAGAACCAACTGAAAAGTCAGAAGAAGCTGCCGAGAAACCTGTAGAAGAAAACACTGAAGAATCCGCTGGGAAGGAAGAATCAACTAAAAAGCCAGCTGGTGAAGAGGGATCAGAAAAACTGGAATAGCTACCACTTATTATAATGGGTTAAAATTTTTGTATCTATCCTGGAAGTATTTGTTGTTTTACCTAGAGGATAGCCGATGGGAATTATCGCAACTGGTCTAATGTGCTGTGGTAACTCTAGAATGTTTGATACTTCATTTTCATTGAACGCGCCGACCCAACATGCACCTAGTCCATTATCTACCGCTAGAAGTAGTATATGCTCTACTGCAGCAGCAGAGTCTTGAATGCAATATAACTCCTCTCCTCTAATTCCATATGGAGAAACACGGTTTAAATTAGCACAGACAACAATATTTACAGGTGCCTCAGCAATAAACATTTGGTTCAAGGAAGCCCTGCTCAATCTCCTTTTTTGTTCTTCATCATCTACTATTATAAAGTCGCGTGCCTGTAGATTTCCTGCAGATGGTGCGAGATGTGCATACTTTATGATCTCATGTATCACCTCTAAGGATAGTTTCTTACCTAAAAAGCTTCTCACGCTCTGGCGTTTCTGAATTGCTTCCTTTACATCCAAAAAATACCACCAATATCATAATGTCCCTCTGTTTAAAAAACCCTATCGTGATAGATAGAAAACATATTAATTCCCGCGTAGATAGCCAAAATAATAGTGGGATCTGTAGTGTAGTTTGGATATCACAGGGGCTTCCGGAGCCTCTGACCCGGGTTCGAATCCCGGCAGATCCGTTGAACTCTA
>CP070798.1:1625696-1630275 GCA_020343515.1 Thermoplasmatales archaeon
CCGTGCTAATGCTTGACCGCTAATTTTTAACCCGATATGCGGATTAAGATAAGTTTTTAAAGAATTATATGTTGTGATATTCATCAAAATTAAAGGGAGGTGAACAATTATGCCATGGTCTGATGATCAAATTAAGAATTTGCTAGAGAACACCGCAGCAATAGCGGATGAATTACTGTATATAAGACAAGCAATTGAGAAAATGTAATAAGCTTTCTTTTTTCATATTAAATTTATATACCTATAAGATAAAGTAGACAAAATAGCAATGTCTTATCTTCTTCTTATTCCTGCTAATGCTTTCATTTTGCCTTTTCAGAATTATATTATTAAATTCATAAATATAGAGTTTATCTTATGGCTGAAAAAAGCTAAAGCCTATGTTTAAAACTTTTAAACAATAATTCAATTGTCTATAAACCATGAAACACCACTCATACAAGGGCATAGAGTAACTCCTTTTTTATAGTATCTTGAAACGATTTTTAATAACCAACTAAATTTCAAGATACACATAGTTTAAATTTATACAGCGTATAGGGGAGAGGGATGAGCGAAGAGGTTTTGTTGAATCATGTGGCATTGCAGTATTCAGATAGGGAAAAGGCAGCGATTTTTTTTACAAAAATACTGGGAATTCCTAGGGTTAAAAACTTTACCCTATCAAAGGAGTTATCGGCAGGTATATTTGGAATAAACAATGGTGTTGATATTGATGTATATGACAATGGCAGGGCGCGTTTTGAGGTATTTATTAGCCACACAACTAGAAACCTTAGCTATGAACATATCTGCATAGAAGTAAAGGACAAAAAAGAATTTATCTTACGTTGTAAAAAATATGGTCTGGAGCCGTTTACAATAAAAAAAGATGGAAAAGATTTGTTGTTTGTTAGAGATTTTTCAGATTACTTATATGAGGTAAAAGAGCAGTAATCTTACACAAAAAAGGGTGTAAGGGGTATAGGTGCTGTGAAAAAAAATGTTTTACGATGTTTCTATACAGCGATTATTTTGGTAGGATTTAGCTGTTCCTTTTGAAAAGTATATCTCTCAATGGTATGTACATAAGTAACAATCCGATATATGCAAATACTATTAGCCCTGGCCACCATGGAATAGCTTCAAATAAGCTTAGTTGAATTCCCACTACAACTAGTACTGCGACAACCACTCCCATTAATGCTTCTCCTGCTACTAGTCCTGCGCTGAATAAGAGCCCTGTTCGTATTGCTTTCTCCTTTGGTTTTACTCCCGTTTGTTTTATGGCGAGTTCCCAGTCGCTTATTTCCTCTTCCTCTGCGCTTCCATATTTTTTCTTGATGAATTTATCAGTGAGATTTCTGATGGTTCCACCAGCGAAGATCGGTATCGAGAGGGTGAATGGGAGATAGATTCCAATGGCTACAGGGAGTACTGGTAGATCTATGAGGATGAGCACAAATGCGAGTACTCCGCCTGCTATAATGTATGGCCAAAGCATCTCTCCTCCTAGTATTCCTTGTACGATGCCTTTCATTAGAAATGCTTGTGGCGCTGGAAACCCTGGGCTGCCTATGGTGAAGGCTTCATGTAAAACGCCAATAATAATTCCTACCACTAATGAGATTGCTACAACGCCAAAGACCATGGATATCTGTAGTTTTTTCGGTGTTGCCCCTATCATTTGACCTGATGCCATGGTTTGCAATAGATCACCTGATATGGATCCTCCTATGGCGATTACTGCTGAGATGAAAATGACTATGGCCATGCCTTCTATGCCTGATGCGCCAAGGCCCAGCATTAGTATACTAACAATAAGCAGTATCATGACAGTAACACCTGAGATCGGCATGTTGGAGGAGCCTACAAGTCCTGTTAAATACCCTGCGAGGGCGCTGGCAAAGAATGCTAGTAGTACAGTGAGAACTGCCATAAGCAGCGATATCCCCATCAATCCAGAAAGCCACTGATATAACCCAAAAATCGGGATAACCATCAGGCCTATTGCTATAAACACGAGTTTGTAGCTTAGATCCCGTTCAGTACGTTTTTTGGTTTTTACAGTTCCTGCTTTTATGCCCAGAATTGCTTCCTTAACGCTGTCAACTAGGTTGGTTCTTATCGAATAAACTGCCCATAGTCCCCCGACAAGCATCGCCCCTACTCCAATGTAGCGTACCTGTTCTCCCCATATTTTGTAGAAACCTCCAACGAGTAAATCAAGATCGGCGTACTCTGCACCTGGGGTAGGAAGCCCGGTTGCTAAAATGATTAATGGAGTTATAATGATCCAGCCTATGAGTCCTCCTACTAAAACATAGGAGGCTATCTTTGGTCCTATAATCCATCCCACGCCTAGTAGGGCGGGTGAGGTTACCGTGCCTCCATAAAGCCATCCTTCTCGTTGTTCTCCAAAAATGGTATACTTGCCCATGCTGATTACGCCATCTATTGTGCCCTTGAAGATGTTGAGTGATATTTGTCCAAATTTGAACACAGCTGCGATTATTGCACCTAATGCTAGCCATATGCCACTTACACTGCTTTTTTGTGATGTCTCGCCTCCTACTGTTGTTGTTAAGACCGCTGCGACCGCTATTCCCTCCGGAAAGGGTAGATCTGTTTTTACTACTAAGGCCCGTCTGAGTGGTACCATCCAAAGTACGCCTAATAGTCCTCCTATTAGTGATATGAATGTTGTTTGTAGGTAGTTTATCTCAGCCCATACCTCTAGAAGTAGTAACGCGGGGATGGTAAAAATTACGCCAGCTGCAATACACTCTCCAGCAGATGCTCCCATGGTGGCAATGTTTACTTCTAGAATTGTTGGTTTAAATGGCTTCATTAGCGCTAAAGCTAGTACTGCTCCAGGTATGATTGCTGAGACAGTCATGCCTGCATATAGTCCAAGGTAGGCGTTTGCTGCCCCTAGTATAATTGCAAGGAAGACACCAACGAGTATAGCCTTGGCTGTGAGCTCTGGAATGGTTTTCTCAGCAGGTATAAATGGCTTAAAGTCCTCTCGTGACATTTTATAACAACTTATATATAATTATAGCATTCTCGGTATTAAAATGTAATTGATTCATTGTTTTCTCATAACTTATGATTTTTATCTTATATTTATTAAACTTTACAATAATATTAAATAATAAATATTTGATTTTTTTTATTCGTTGCTTATTTTTACCAAAACATTTAAATTTAAATATTTTATAACAACCATGCCAATTTTTATAATTGGAGGAGGCAAGAAAAAAATATGAAAAGGAAAATAATAGGCATATTTGTATGTACGCTGTTGATTGCAACCGCTCTTGCAACCGCTCTTTCTGCCGCTTCGGATGAAACAACTGAGCAAGCACCACCTTATTTAACCATTGGTCAAGTAGACTTTTTATTCACCGAAGAGACACAAAAAGACTCACACTGGGGATACCTAAGCGTAAAAGTCAAAGAATTTTTGCAACAACATCAAGCTGAGGAAGGATACCTAAACATCTTTACAGATGCTGGATGGGTAGTCCAAAATGAATACCTCAATATTGTGGAAAACCAGGACGAACTATCCATGTTTTTCAACCTCGGGGTGAAACCAGGGCAAGATGTCAGATTGTTATCTTATCATCTTGAACTCTTATCAGAACCCGTTAGGTATTTCCAAGACGGTCCTCGTAGTGAAACCGATGTCGTAGCTGTTCCTTATAACGCCGGGGGTCTCGGTGAAAAATATCCCGCTATCCCTGATTACATCCATGAATTAATATTCATACCCGCGGGGTTAAACTATGATTATACAAAAGAAAACCTTTATGCAAATGAAAACGTACAAGCCGCGAAAAACCAATGTGGACCAATGGGAGTCGCAAACAGCCTCCAATACCTAGAGAACCGATATGCGTTATTCTCGGTTCCCCATGATCACGTAATAGGTCTTTATGGAGATGATTCCCTAGTTGGTCAACTGGATGAGTATATGGGCCGAGTTGCCGCAAGTCGAACTAGTGGAGGCGGTGTCGGGGCAGATGATCTCATGGAGGGAAAATTCCAATACCTGGCTGATAACGGACTTAGTCATAGACTTGTCCATAAACATCAGGGCACCGGCTACTTCAACATGCCAGTAGGCGACTTTACACATGCAGGGATAACCTCAAAAGATGAAAGTGTCGACGGCCATGTAACCTTCGATTGGATTGAAGAACAACTTAGAAACTGTCAAGATGTCGAAGTCGGTATCAAATGGGGATCTGGTGGTGGCCATGTCGTCCGTATCTACGGCTGCGGAAAAACACTCGGGGTACCCTATCTACGATATAAACATGATAGACTACAGACCCATCATGATTTAACAGATACACTAGGATTAGAAGAAGCCCAGGTATATGTCAGTGATCTCGATGGTGACGGGATGCCGAATTGGGGTTCAGCAAGTAACGAAATTGTTTGCGCTTGGTCGGAATCCGTACAACCATTAGTCATCCAAATAGACCCTAAGATATTCCACCTATATGTATTTATAAAAGTAATTAACAGGGGCGTATATGACATAGAAGAATTACCGTGGGAAATCCATGCAGATGGTTTAGTCCTC
>CP070798.1:1630375-1634924 GCA_020343515.1 Thermoplasmatales archaeon
AAGGGCAAAGGGATTTTTCCTTCGAATCTACAATTACACCTAACTTATTTTCTTGTAAGTATTAAAATATCAAAACTTTCATTTGTAAGAGTTAAAGAGTTATTATTGTTTGAAAATTCATAGATATAACAAATAGCATCTATTTCCAGCATGACATCACATGTTAAAGGTTCACTTAAATTTTAATTTACAAATTTCTTTGCGAATCTGTTACAAAACAGGTTTCATCTAGGCAACTGTGATATGGAAACAAAAAAAGGGTTTTTCTTTTGTTTTTACTCATTCATCAAAAGTAATATTTGATTTCTCTTCAGGATTTTCGGCATCCTTAAATTTCATATTCTCCTTTTCCAGATTCATAATTTCTTGTTTTACAAAATCAAGGATACCAAGAATGGATATAATCCTGAGCTTAGTGCTATATCTCTGACAAGATCTCATCAATTCCCCGTATAATCTTGTTTCCAATGTTTTATATTTATCCTTGGGCAAATCTTCATAGTCCTGAAACTCTTTCTCATTCATCAAAGCACCTCAATACCTACAAGAGTTTTTAGATTATAACATTATCTCATAAAACTTGTCCATAAGGATTTAAAAAAGAAAATAAACTAGCTTTTTTCACACCCTTTATTCGTAGTATCGTTTTTTTATAATAATACCCATTGCAAATGTAGAGGTATATTTTTTAGGAACAATTTTCAACCAAAATCTTAGAGGCACATAAGGGGTTACAAAATTATAGTTATCTAGTAAATTAAAATAATTAAAGTTTTGGTTTTAATGGTAATAAAAGTAAATATATTAATTAGAATATATTTATAAGTCTACAAATTATATAATACCCTGGTAGATACTATAATTGGAAAGGAACATTGGGACTCACGATTTGCTTTCATAATGGCGGCAATCGGTTCTGCAGTAGGATTGGGAAATGTGTGGAGATTTCCATATGTTTGTTATGAGAGCGGTGGAGGAGCGTTTCTCATACCATATTTTGTGGCTCTCTTTACAGCGGGAATTCCCCTCATGATTTTAGAGCTTTCAGTGGGGCACTGGGCACGAAGCTCTCCACCAGAGGCGTTTAAAAAAATAGGGAAAAAATGGGAGTGGGCAGGCTGGTGGACTGTGCTCGTACCATTTATCATAGCCTGGTACTACATTGTTGTCATGGCTTGGTGTTTCTCCTATATGATTTACTCTCTTGATTTGCGATGGGGGGTTCACGCTGAAAACTTCTTTAAAAATTTTCTTGGCGATACTGGAAGTCCTGCAATAATTGGTGACATAAGTGTACCTGTTTTGTTAGGTCTCATTGTTGTCTGGTTATGTGTCTTTCTTATTTTGTACAAGGGCGTCGGTCGAATTGGTAAAGTCGTTGCCATTACAGTTCCTCTACCTACAATACTCTTGATACTACTCACTATTAGAGGATTGACTCTACCTGGCGCTATTGAAGGCATAAGTTATTATCTAACACCCAATTTTTCACGGCTTTTCGATATCAATGTCTGGCTTTCAGCGTATGCACAAGTGTTTTTTTCTCTAAGCCTCGCGCAAGGTATCATGATTACCTATGCTAGTTTTCTTAAGAAGAAATCTGATATAACCAATAACGCTTTTATTATATCGTTAGCAGATGCTGGGACAAGTTTTCTTGCTGGTTTTACCGTTTTTAGTGTTGTTGGCTATCTTGCTTTTTCACAAGGGATAAGTATACCTGATCTGGGTCTCCGTATCGCTGGCCCTAATCTAACGTTTATAACATATCCAACAGCTATATCGCTGCTACCTTTTGCTGCTGTATTTTTTGGAATGGTTTTCTATATTGCACTTCTTATGTTTGGCATTGATTCAGCATTTTCTATGATAGAGCCTATAACTGTCGGTGTTAATAAAAAATTCAAGATATCAAAAGCAAAAGCAACTGGTGTAATATGTATAGTTGGCTTTTTTGCAAGCCTACTGTTTGCAACTGGGAGTGGGCTACACTGGCTTGATATAGTAGATCACTTCGTTGCTAATTTTGGTCTTGTCATGATTGGGCTTGTTGAATGTCTGATTCTAGGGTGGATGTTTAAACTGTCTAAAATAAGAGATCATGCAAATAAGACGTCTGAAGTGTACCTAGGGAGATGGTGGGATTATCTTATCAAATTTGTAATACCTTTTGTATTGTTTATATTGCTTTTTGTTGCTATGGTAAATAACATCGTAAATCCTTATTTAGGATATCCATGGTGGATCATTGTACTAGGAGGCGTTGCACCATGTCTTTCTGTCTTTCTATTATCTTTTGTGTTCATGAAAATTAAGCAAAGAAATGAGGTGATCTGATGGAACTGCCACCTTCTGCAATCGCAATGCTAATTTTTGGTTCAGTTGTGTTATATGGCGGCTTGGCATATTTTTTGTATAGAATGCTGAAAGGAAAAAGATAAGGTTAGTATATATCAGTTATTGAGATTACAGGAAGGCAAAATTTTTATAAAAGTAGTTGCTATAATGAAGGGATGTATTTCAATGAAAGAGCGTACAAAAAAATTCAGGTTAAGGGGCTTGTTTCATCATGCTCCACAACCCGCTAAAGAAGAGAATACTCGGATAAATCTTTTATCACTTAAAAAAATGGTGTCGACAAAAGAGCAGGAGGACATTTTAAAACTGATAGAGCATGAGACTATACCAACAGTGAAAGATGCATGGATAGATTACTTCCTTGAAATTACGAAACGTACTAAATACAAAAGTGATTGAACAAACAACGTTAATCATAAATTTTTTTTATGTAAAAATCTCAGACCTATAGAAGATGTTTTAAACCCGCAGAATCTGCTTTTTTATTCAAAATCTGATCCCAAGTCATAACCACAATATGAACACTCATTACTGCTATCCATGGAACTATGGCAGTTTGGACAGACAATCTCAGGCTCAAAATTTTGCTCACATCCCTCTATGGTACAACCACATTTTTCACAAATGTGATAAAGACCTGAATTACTTGTCACTCTTTTCATATTAGTCCCACAATTTGGACAGGTCCATATATCTTCCATGGGGAATTACTTTTTAGACTAATTATATTTAAATCTATTGTGACAAAACGTCAAAACGAAAAACCATGCCAACAATTTTCCTTTGAAAATAGGTCGCCTACCATAAAATGTGATAGGAGCAATTTTTACTGGTTTTTTTCATCTACTTATGATTTTCTAATACAGAAAATAGTGAACATAATTTACTCAAAAAGCCAAGGCATTCAATGCTTTTGTTTAATGGTTTGGTGGATATCCTCCGATTTTAAGACTTGGATCTCCTAATAACGCCAGTATTTGAACAATTTTACAGTCAATATTATCTTCCATGGGTGGAAATTCGTTCATATAGTAGATTATTTGATTTGAATGTGTTTCCCCTAGTACGTCTCTTCCTTCACCATAGCTTTTGTAAAACTGTATTTCCATAAAATTGTATCTTCCAGAAAGGCATTCTTCACCTTGTATACCATGGCCAAGACCAGTATTTCCTATGATAGCTATGCTTCCTCCTTCACTTTGACTGACCGTTGACCAAGACCAACATTTTGGCACCCAGTCATAAGTGTAGTAACCATTCGGTAAAACATCATCTTTGAAATAGCCACGGCCTTGTGTAATAATACCTTTCAGGATTTCCAACAGACCAGTACTAAACTTTGAATTCCAGCAGCCATTTACAATTACAATGGGAAGTTTCTCATAGTTATTGAGCTCATCCATTTCAAAGCAGTTAGGAGCGGATGTCCAATTTTCTTCGTTTGGCGGGTGAGTACACCACTCCCTGGGATTTCCATGTCCTGAGAATGACATGAATCCACATCCTTTATTTATTTCCATTATGACGTCTTGTTTATCTTGGAAGGCCCCTGTTGAGGTCCATAAATATGTTGCTTCAAAACCGTCTAGAAACCTATACGAAGCTTCTGTTGCGAGTTCTCCTTCATAATATGGGTCATCTTTGTGAGGGAAAGTATCACCAGCTACACCAACGAATTTTTTAAACCAATCCTCTCCATATGCTGTGTTTTCATAGTTTATAATTTTGTCAACCATTATTTTCACTTCACTACGGTTTTTACAGGGTAACCTTCCAACAAACACCTCGGGATACATGTCAAGGATATCTTTTTTCTCAGCACTCCATTCTCCAAAAACATTATTATGATTTGTATCCCAGCTACTAAAATTACCCTCAGAATCGTAGATATCAGCAAAATATAGATCACTCAGATGAGAATTTTCAATGAAATCAACAATATTTGAATACCTTACAGGAACCCACCACCATGGCTTGAAAATACCCCCCTTTCTACCCCCTACCAGTAGAACATATTTGATCCCCCACTCCTCCAACGCATGCTTTATAAAATACTTCAACTTCTCCGCCTTGTCTCGACCTTTCACTGGAAAATAAACACCCCAATATATTTTATTTAAAGTAACCAGTTTAGATCTCATACCATGGCTATTCTTATGGTCAACAAGCGGTTTCAACTCCTCGGAAAACC
>CP070798.1:1635024-1639543 GCA_020343515.1 Thermoplasmatales archaeon
AATTCTTGAAATCGGATCTCATTCTAAAACCCACCCCGATCTAACAAACCTAAATTCAAATGAAGAATTTAAAAAAGAAATCAAGGATCCCAAAGTTGAGATTGAAAAAATGATTAATCACGAGGTAACTCATTTTAACTACCCTGCTGGGGCACATAATAACGAGGTAATCGAAAGAGTAAAGAAGTATGGATATAAATCTGCAGTAACTACAATACATGGATTTAATGATGAAAACACCGACTTGTATCATTTAAAACGGATAGAAGCCCCGGAAGATTTTTTATTATTCAAATCATCAATTAGCGGGAGTTTTCTTACTATGTATCATATCAAAGATTTCTTACGTAGCAAAAAATGAAATTTGCAGTTTTAACTTAAGAGACACCGCTGATATTACATTTATCTTATGAAATGGTATTGTAAACAAACATTTTTATTTAGTTTAAAGTTACCTTGAAAAAAACAAAAGAGAGCTGAAGTCGTGATAGGGAAAACCATTGTTATAACTGGCGGTGCTGGGTTTATTGGCTCTAACTTAGTAGGAGCGTTATTCAGAGAAAACGAGGTGATAGTAATCGATGACCTTTCTACTGGCCATCTTGAAAACATTAAATATCTCATCGATGAGAAAAGCATTTCGTTTGTTAAAGGTAGTACAACTGATTTAGGTCTTCTCCAGAAAACATTTAAAAATGTTAATTATGTTTTTCACGAGGCTGCTATTCCTTCTGTACCCCGAAGCATAAAGGATCCTGTTAAATCTAATTATGCAAATGTTAATGGCACTCTTAATGTTCTTGTTGCTGCAAGAGATAACGATGTAGAAAAGGTAGTGTATGCTTCTTCAAGTAGTGTGTATGGTGATACACCGACTTTGCCGAAGAAGGAGGATATGAATCCAAATCCGATGTCACCTTATGCTGTGAGTAAGGTTACTGGTGAATATTACTGCACGGTTTTCAATGAGGTTTATGAATTAGCTACGGCCTCTCTCAGGTATTTTAATGTCTATGGCCCAAGGCAAGATCCATCAAGTGAATATGCTGCAGTGATTCCCAGATTCATCTATCGAGTTTTAAATGATAAATCTCCAATAGTCTATGGGGATGGCCTACAAACCAGAGATTTTACATATATTAAAGATGTTGTAAATGCAAATATTTTAGCAGCTGAGAGCAATGCCACAGGTAATTTTAACATTGCTGGGGGAAAACGTATTTCAATAAATGATTTGGCTAGGATAATTATGAAAACATGTAGAAAGGATTTGGATTTTGTATACAAGAATCCTCGTCCTGGTGACATCATGCATTCTCTTGCAGATATCTCTAAAGCAAAAGAAAAACTTGCATATGAACCAGATTTCGATTTGACAAGAGGGTTGGAGGAAACAATTGAATGGTATTTATCCCGTAAATAAGGCTATCAGGCTGGGTCAAGGTGATATCATATGGTTAAGTATTTTAAGAAATTCATCTTTCAATGTCTAATTATCATGATCAGCTGCTGTTAAGGCTGTAGCTAAGAGAGGTCAAAATGACGAGAAGGCGAAAAATAACTAATACGGATATAAAAAAGAAATTAAAAATCTACTTAAGAGACAAGTTTCTATTAGGTGATGATTCTAAAGTCCTGAATGATGATGAATCCTTTTTAGAAAAGGGAGTAATTGACTCGACTGGAGTTCTAGAGCTGGTAAGCTTCATTGAGGAGACATTTAAAATCACAGTTGAGGATGAAGAATTGGTGCCTGATAACCTGGATTCCTTGAACAAATTAACTAATTATATAAAAAAAAAAATAGGATATGTTAGTTAGTGATTTTTTAGAAGAAAGCGCGCAACGATTCCCAAGGAAAACGGCGTTAATTCATCAGAGTAGAAGATTAACTTTTATAGAAATTGAAAATGCTGCTAATTCCATTGCCAATGCCTTAATCCATCACGATTTGCAGAGACAGGAAAGAGTCGCCATATATCTAGAGAATTCTGTTGAATCCGTGTTGTCTATTTTCGGAATATTAAAGGCTTCAGGCATTTTCGTTGTGATAAACTCTCTATCTAAGAAAAAAAAAGTAGAATATATCGTAAATGACTGCCAGGTAACAACTTTGATAACAGATACAAGGCATTTAGAAGAGATATCTGATATTCTATATAATTGTCCGCATCTAAGCTCAGTCATAATAACCGACAAAGGTAAACATGTTAACTCGTTCAAACACCTTCATCCAAAAATATTTTCTTTCTACGATGCTTTGTCTAACTATCCGACTACACGTCCCTTAAACCACTGTATAGATATTGATCTAGCCAGCCTTATTTACACTTCAGGATCAACAGGAAATCCTAAGGGAGTGATGCTTACTCACTTGAATATGGTGTCTGCAGCTACTTCCATAATTGAATATTTAGAGAACACTAGTGACGACATCATAATCAATTGTTTACCTTTATCTTTTGACTATGGCTTATACCAGATTTTAATGGCTTTTAAATTCGGAGGAGCAGTGGTTTTGGAAAGATCATTTCTCTATCCATATCAAATTATCGATTTAATTATGAAAGAAAATGTAACAGGTTTTCCAATAGTGCCGACAATTGCCGCTATTCTTTTGCGACTTAAAAACTTGCACAAATATGACTTTTCCAGCCTTCGATACATTACAAATACTGCTCAGGCGTTGCCGCCAAAACACATTGCCCGGCTTCAAGAACTGTTCCCTCATACTAAGATTTATTCTATGTATGGTCTTACTGAATGTAAAAGAGTATCTTATCTTCCACCTGAGGAACTTTCAAAAAGGCCAACATCTGTAGGTAAGGCAATGCCCAATACAGAGGCGTATATTGTTAATGAAAAAGGAGAAAAGATATCCAAACCCGGGGAAATCGGTGAACTAGTGGTAAGAGGTGCAAACGTTATGATGGGATATTGGAACCTATCTGACGAAACCGCCATGGTGCTAAGACCAGGCTCCTATCCCGGTACAAGGGTTTTATATACAGGAGACTTATTTAAAATGGATAACCAAGGCTTTCTCTATTTCATTGCTCGTAAGGATGACATTATTAAAACAGCTGGAGAAAAAGTTAGCCCAAAGGAAATAGAGAATATTCTATATGAGATCGAAGATGTTATTGAGGCGGCGGTTATCGGTGTACCAGATGAAATATTAGGACAGGCAATAAAGGCTGTCGTAGCTGTAGTGAAGGATTCAAAATTGACCGAAAAAAACATTATCCAGCATTGTTCCAAACATTTAGAAAACTTTATGGTCCCAAAATATGTTGAAATTCGTCAGAAGTTACCTAAGACCTCAACCGGAAAGATTCGCAAAAAGGATCTCATGTAGGTGTAGGTAACATAAAATTATTGCGCTGACCCTTAAAAAGAGGTAGTGACATGATAGATTTCCACAAGGATATTCTAAGAATTGATTGCAAGAGCGAGGCTGAGCGTATTTGTTCTTTTATTCAGCAACAAATGATTGCAATGAAACGAGATGGCGTAGTGATAGGGTTAAGTGGTGGTATTGATTCCGCGTTTTCTGCTGCGCTTTGTGTGAAGGCGCTTGGAAAGGAAAAAGTGCTTGCTTTGATTCTTCCTGAAAAAGAATCTAATCCGATTAGTACCCAGTACGCCCAAAAACAGGCTGAGAAATTAGGTATAGAAACAGAAACGATTGACATTACTTCTACGCTGGAAGGATTTGGAACCTACAAGAAAAGGGATAAGGTGGTACAAGAGATATTTTCTGAATACAATAGCACCTACAAATTAAAAATTACTTTACCTGTTGATCTATTATCTAGAGATGCATATAACTTTTTTACCTTAACTATTGATGATGGGAAAGGTAATACGAAATCCGCACGACTCAATAAAGAAGCGCTAAACGGTATTGTAGCAGCTACGGACACCAAACAAAGGACACGGATGATATACCTTTATTATTATGCAGAATTGATGAATTATCTTGTTTGTGGAACTACTAATAAAAGCGAAACTATGCAGGGTTTTTTTGTTAAATATGGAGACGGTGGTGTTGATATTGAACCTCTTGCTCATCTGTATAAAACGCAGGTGTATCAGCTTTCTGAACATGTAGGTGTTATAAAAGAGGTTTTAGATAGAGATCCTAGTCCGGACACGTTTAGCTTTAAGGTTAGTGACGAGGAGTTCTATTTTCGCATTCCTTATGATAAATTAGATCTTTTACTCTATGCATGGGAGAATGATATCATGATTTCTAAAATCTGTGAAGCTATGGATTTAAAAGAAGAACAGGTGAAAAGGGCATTCAGGGATTTTAAGGCAAAGTATAATGCCACAAAACATTTGAGGTGTTTACCGCCGCAATTAGGAGTATGAGAAATTTGCCTACAAGTGAGATTTATCCAATCCCGGTTATAGTAAGTACCGTAAAGAGACTAAAACCAGATTCTATTCTAGATATAGGCTGTGGATTTGGTAAATATGGTTTTCTCTTTAGAGAACAATTGGACATTGTGGA
>CP070798.1:1639643-1644109 GCA_020343515.1 Thermoplasmatales archaeon
AATAACTGTTGTATCCCTATCTTCGCCAATAAGATTTATTGACTTTTCTATATTTAAATAACTCTCTTGTTGATATGGTGAACTATCATCATAAACAAACACCGTATCACCATCACTCGCATCATCAATGGCATCCTGAATTTTAGTGTAGTTACCTTCGCCAGAGCCACCAACATATAGGGTTTTGCCATCAAAAGATAAGGATGATTTTTCAATTGTAGTGCCAGTTGATGGAATACTCATTCCAACAAGCAGAAGTATTATACCAACCGCTAACAACTTCTTCACCATATCAACCACCCCAATAAACATTGCAGCAATGGAAACCTATCCAACCAACGCATGAACCACCAGTTGGAGTGATAGTTATAGGGCATCGTTACCCTTAATTCTCCCCATTCACTCTCAGCACCATAGGGGTCCTTGGCTTTACATCTAATAACAAAATCACCTTTCTCAGACCATGCATGCGACTTGGTGATTTCTTCACCAGACTTATATGGACCAATCCATCCAGTATTTGTGCCATCTCTCCAATCAATGAAATACCAGATGTGCAATCCTTCTGGGTCTGAAGACAAGAAGGTATAATTATACTCTGTTTTTATTTTACCGTTAGTTTCTCCCTCAATACTTGGTTTACTGGGAGGGTCGTTTGTTTCTTGTATCCATGCAAAAGTAATATCACTGGATGAGTTACCGTGACTATCAGTTACATTAAGAACTACATCGAACTTCCCAGCATCGGTATAAGTATGAGAAGGGTTTTGTTCCTCTGAAGTATAGGTATCTCCAAAATCCCATAGCCAAGTATATGGTTTATATCCACCAATTGCAAGTCCATGGAATTGTATTGGTTCATTGATTAATCCATAGTAGGGACCATTTGCCCCTACGGTTACTTCATCTTTAATCCATGGTTCCATCAACGGATAATAATCCTTGTTATCACCAGAGATATTGTAAGGGGTATCTCCTATACCATCACTATCATTGTCTACACCAGTGTAATCGTCCCAGTAGTTCCCACCAGATGGATAGCCATTGTCCCAAAGATTATCGCACTCGTCATATGCATTCCGATTATTATCAATGAAATTGTTGTGATAAAAAAGATTATCAATACAATCCTCACTAAAAGTCACATCTATATATGCACCTTTATCACAGTTTGATATGTGATTATTTGAAAAGGTGTTATCATGACAGGCGTCTTCAAGGTGTAATCCTTTGCCAAATGGACCTATGATACTATTATCAATTTTATTATTAATTATAAGGTTATTATATGAATCACTTCCTGTAACTTTAATTCCATAGAATCGATTATTGTCCAAGGAACAGTTATATATCACATTGTTGTATGCATCGCTGAGAATTATTCCGTACTGTTCATTGTTATAAATATCACAATTTTTAATTAAATTGTTATTACTTTTTATATCTCCATTATATCTACCCATAAAGATACCAGAATGACCATCTTTCATTAAACAATTATCAACAATATTATGAGATGAATTTAGAAATTCAATTCCCGAACCGCAATGAGAAAAAACACAATTTTCTACTATATTATGACTACTTCTTTTGTTTAGGCAAATACCTTCGTCATCGTTATATAAAAAAGTACAATTGGAAATCCTATGATGTGATGAATCACAAATGCATATTCCTACAGAACCTTTATCGAAGTGGAGTGGGCTATTATAGAATATACAATCTGATATAGACACATTATTGCTCCCATTATAAAGAGTAAGATAAGAAATAAGATCTGGATTTGGATTATATATTTTAAATCCACTAATTACAGCATTTGTGGCCCATATTTTAATTGGATCCCAATGTTTACTGTTATAAATAATTGATGTTGTATCTTTATCTTCTCCAATTAAATTAACAGTCTTTTTTATCCTTAATCTTTCATAATAGATACCACTATAAACAAAAATAGTATCACCAGGGTTTGCATCATTATAAGCATCGTTTATTTTACTGTAATTTCCAGGGCCACTTCCACCAACATATAATGTTTTTCCACCTAGAGATAAAAAAGATGATTTTTCTAAAACAGTGCCAGTTGAAGGAGTAATAATCATCCCAATGAACAATACTATTACGGCAACCGCAATTCCTTTCTTAAGTAAGGGTTTTTGCATAAAGACCTCCCCAGATTATTACATATATCTATACGTACTTGGATTTAATAATCCAAATTAATAGCATCACAAACTCCAATAACTCTTATTCTACCAATTAGCATTTTAAAAAACCATTGAAACACAGCAGGTGCATATCCTCTAAAACCCATTAATTCAATATCAACAGGATATTCAACATCTTGTATTTGACCATTGACAATAAATATCGAACCTTCCTCCATAAGATAATCTGGACCATAAGGATACTGCCAATATAAATGGAATGGACCAAACTGAATAACTCGGGTATACCCTTCTTCTAGGATAAGCAACCACTCAAAATTAATGGGGCCAGGAATAATTCCACCATAACATTTTCCGCCTATAAAAACAATATATGGACCATTTTCCTTAGGATATTCAATTTCATTACTAGTTGTCGTTGGAATAGCCACCAGCATTAAAAGGCAGATAACACCAACTGCCAAACCTTTCCTTAACTTATGCTTCATTAATCATAACCTCCCTTTACATATTCTCATAGACGTTATGGTATTTAAATGCTACCCTCTGGCATGGATAAACAACTTCAAACTGCTCTCGCCTCATGGTCAGAGCTCAGACATGACACGATTCTCTATGGAAAACAAAGTTATACGCCGAGATTTACTTCAGTACCGCCATCGCCGCCTGTTGTCGGATATGTCGAACCAGTTCCAGAGTTCTATATGCGATTACTAGCGCTTACTCGTATGACGAGAAGTGGATTAACCAGTATGAATGTTTTAAATCAGACTGAAACAACGCGGTTACAAAGCTTAGAAACAACTCTGCAGAGATTAATCAACATATCAAAACAAGAGCTAGAAAACCAGGAATTGAGTGAATCAGACTATAATTTTATTCGTTATTTTGGCGAGAATTTGACTGGCATTGTCTCTGGTGTAAAAGACCAGGGGAAAGAAACAACAATAGTTGCGGATGTTCACACTGATACGAATACAAATCACGTATTGGAAGAAGGCACAGGTTATGTGGATCTTATTATTGTTGCTTACAAGCTCCCCGATGGAAGAATTATTGTTGGCGCAGGTCCTGTATTCAGCTATTACGAATTCAAGCAACCAATTAATAATAGATTAACTGATGAACAATGGAAAGATATGTTACAAAATGGCGAAGAACCAGAACGTCCAGATTGGATTAGTTCCTTTGTATCTGAATAAGGTTACACTAGCGGACTATTAAATCTTTAAGCAAATTCATCCCTTTTTTTATTAGAGACAATTATTCAATATTTGTGAAAAAAGTTATATTAATATCCATTTACTCTCTAAATTTTGATGTTTTTATGAAACATTTTGCAAAAAATTTAAATATTCATTCGTATTTTTATTATGAGGAGGCTATCGAGTCCAAAAGAAGAGTTTTTCATATCTTTTTCCTCTTCTTTCCTCCTTACCTCCCTCAAAGGAGCTGAAATTATGGCCAAAAGTAGCAGAGAAAAAATTGCTGAAGATGAAAATAAGATTGTCAATGAGTTGAGAATGCATGCAAAAGAAAGCATCGACAAAATAGCTAAAAGTTGTAGTTGTTCAAGACAAAAAGTCTGGAGGATCATAAAAGGATTGGAAAAAAACAAAACAATCTGGGGATATAGTGCTGTGCTAGATGATGAAAAACTGGGGTTGAAACGTTATTTTATATTTCTTAAAAGAACAAATAAACCAGTATCAAAAGAAATAATTGAGGTTATAACTACCAGGAGGCTGAAACAAGAGACAAAGCATATAGATGTGACACTTGAGGAGAGCTACTACGTCCATGGATTTTCCGACTGGGTCTTATGCATCACTGCAAATGATTTTAGTCACGTTACGAAATATTGTGAGGTATTAAAACAGTTGTTTGTAGAAGGAATTGTTTCTGAGATGAAGATTTTAGAAGTGCTTTTCACCAATGAAAAATGCTGTATAAGTAACCCAGAGCCGGAGAAGATTATAAAATTTTTCCTATAAATAATATATGTCTTTAAGCTACCGTTTTTCCTCATAAACGCCCTGAGTGAAACATAGGATTATAAAGTAGGTTTGTATTTATGTTATTTAGGATGGGATAACAAATGAATGAAAAACAACGCAAAATAATGATAGAACAACAAAAAACGTTCAATGAAAGTTTTAGAAAACATAAAGAAGTATGGCAAGGTATGTATACCGTTTTGGGAGCATATACAAAAGAGCTTAAGGAATTATTTGATACTAGTAATAAAAAAGTGTCTAAATAACGATTTTTTAGGATCTTAAATTCCCACTTTCAAAA
>CP070798.1:1644209-1648647 GCA_020343515.1 Thermoplasmatales archaeon
CTTTTTCGATGAGTATGTTAGATATGATTCCATATATCCCTCTACTTTTTAGTCTCAATGGAGGGGCTGAATAAAACGTAGCTAAAAAATAGGATATTAAATAAATCAATGTATAATCTCTTCGATTTATGTATTTTATTGTTATGGTAAAACTTAATGCAATAAGTATTAATATTATTAAAATAACTAAATTCTGTGGTAAATCATGGATCTCTCTATGTTCTCCCGCTTTTTTATCAGATGACATGTCAAAATAATCGTTAATAAGATACATATACACGATATATAAACCTAAAGATACAAATAAAAATAGAACATTAATTAACGTGTTATAACTAAACATATTTTTTACAAAAAGCACATATAAGATAATAAAAAAACACGCATGCATATCTGTAAAAAAGAGGGCCTTCCAAGCCGACATCTTTGATATAGATGATAAAATCGAAAGAATGTCAGCGTCATCGGTAACTTTCGGCTGGGAGTCGTTCATTCGAAATTAGGCTCCTTTGAACGAATAACCTAGCTGTTTACCCAGATACTCACATTTAAATGGTAAGGTAATTTCTTTCAGAATGATATGTTTCAAATTTTTTTTCGGAAACCCTTTAAAAAATATGTATTGGTATTACCTTTTGAACAATTTCAGATAGAAGAAGAACAGCGTATAGGGTTATCTAAATGAAGAATAAGTACATCCTAATCATCTTGGCCTTGCTTTTATTCGCAGTTGTATTCTTCCGCCCAAAAAGACGCGAGGGTACACCCATCAACTATGACGATTTTCTGTTTTTCGATGATTATGAAGAGAACCCTATCATCAACCCTATGACAAGGGAAGAATGGGACGCTATGATCGATAATACAAAGGTGGGGAGATATCAGAACGATAACAAACACTGGTTAGAGAGAGGGTGGGTGAATGATGAATGGCAATACAGATTCGATACTAGATCTTCGACGGCAACGGTTAACGGAGAGATCTCTCACCAAGGAAAGAAGAGTGCTGAGATAACTATCCCAACAGTTCCAGCTGGTTATCTCATAGTTGGCCGCTATCTTGCACGATATTTCAGAGACCCTGATTCCATCTTCGATGGCATTTTCGAAGTAGGGGCATGGTACTACATTCCAAAGGATAACTTTCCGATCTTATATCTGAGTATGGAGGATCACCCCACATGGACCAAATTTTACATAATTAATATTGCGTTGGACACTAGCGATGGAACCCTATTTGTGTATTACACCGGCTACAACCAAACCTTAGGGAGAATAGATTTCCAGCATGATAGCTGGTTTAAACTCTGGATCATTTATAACTCGAATGAAAAAACATTCACTTGTGGATATGTGTCCACAAGCGAAGAGAAGACATTCCACGTAGAAAAGCCATGGATCGGACATTATAACTATGCCTACATTGGTTACTCTGCATACAATTTTTACGCAGGAGGGAACAATCTCTCGCATGATGCTTCTCAAACGTTGTACATCGATGAGTATTACGTAAAGATCGTTGAAAGATCTTGAACTGGATGCACGAGTTTAGGTCTTGGATAATGTAATGGTGACTCCGGAATTCGAGGATAGATGCTTCGAAATTTCAGCTTCAAATTCGTCGACTTTGTCCGGCAGTATTGAAGACAGATTGATCTTTTCATTCGGGTCGGATTTTAAATCATAGAGTTCTCGTGTCATTTTGTCTTCGTCAATGATATAATTCCATTTTCTTGTTCTGTATGCCACGGTGTTGTGGCCCTGTCTGACTTTTCCTTCTATTATGATGCCTTCTTTTTCTGATTCTGCTTGACAATTAATAATTGAGGTCAAATCAGAGCCAATCCAGTTTTCTGGCGGATCAACGTTAACTAGTTTTAAAATAGTTGGAGCCAGATCGAGGTGGCAGATTAAATCATCAACAACTTTACCCCTGTGTGCTCCTTTTGGATACCTGATGACAAACGGTATGTGAACCAATTCTTTATATAGTTTAAAATTGTGATGGCCGACATCTCCATGTTCATTGAACTCCTCGCCGTGATCAGATGTAACTACAATAACTGAATCGTCATAAAGCCCCATGTCATTCAGTTTATTTATGAAAATACCCAAGTTATGGTCCATGTACCCAATATCGTAGTCGTATAACTCGATCATCTTACCTACTTCTTCATCCGTTATTGATGATGAGTCTATAAGCATCTTCCACCATAATTTGTAAGCCTCTTTTTCTGTGGTTTTCCCACCAAGGAAATCTAGGGGTGGAATCCATGGCCAATGCGCGTCCATATAATGTATCCAAAGGAAGAATCTACTATCACAACCTCGAAGCCAGTTTAGGGCTTTTTGAGTGATATATTCACCTCTATCGTAAGGTATTTCATATGGTTTAAAATAACTCAAGACCCTGATGCAAAAACTTAGTAATGATTTGTATCTCTCTTTTTCACTTGCTTTTCTCACTAGATTGTCGAAAAACCTCTGTGAGAATCTCGAAGACCTACTTGTCATCGAATCGTAGAAAGTATTAAAGCCTTTGTCATAATGATAGAATTTAGATAAATAAGGATTCGAGTGAAATCCAGCGGTAGAGAACCCGCTCTCGCTCATGGCCTCGGCCAACATGGTAACCTTATTTGAAAGATTCTTGTGCCCGCCATGCATTGAGGCGTAGGTAGATGAAAAGATAGCTGGAAAGGATGTAGCTGTGTGGGAGCCGTTCGAATATGCTTCGGTAAATACAACGCTATCTTGTGTAAGCTTATTGAGATTCGGAGTCGTCTTGTTGTTTTTTCCTTGAAAGCCTGTATGATCTGCTCTGAGAGCATCAATGGTTATCAAGACAACGTTGGGACGCTCCTCCAACGAACGTATCTCCTGCACATTTCTTTTAATTTCTTAATCCAAGACTTTACTAGTCTTTACCATATCCCATTTATATGGTATCTTCATTCTGTTATAATCCCATAGCGATAAAACATATGCGAAAGCATGGGCCAAAACGAACAAGAGGGCGTAGATACTACCTTTCACACCAAAATACGGACAAGCCTGTCTTAGCATATTAAAATTCGGAACCCTCATCGTTTCTACTTCCTTCTTAAAAAGAGCCTTAATCTGCAGATGACCGGTGAAAATTCGCCTCCTCTGTCTAAGGAAGTCACTTATGGTCTCGGGACCTTTCAGATAAACAATTGCATCTGGAATATATTTCAAATTATATTCACTCTTCTCGAGCATCCTTTGTATATATAAATCGTCGTTTACTACCTTCACTGGAAGTTTCTGCATTACTCCTTTTCTAAAGGCCATCAACTCTCCGCTTATCTTTGGATACTCGAGAGAATAAAGATGATGTAGGTTCCATAAAAGGTGGGCGAAAAACCCCTGTATTCCTCCTTTGTAGTTCACCGGAACAGGCCTACCACCAACGGCATCTATCTTTTTACCTTCTAGCTGATTTATCAGTAATTGTATAGATTTCTTCTCTGGAATGTTATCAGCGCCCATGTAAACTAATATTTCATAGTTCTCTTCCAATATCTCTAATAAAATATTGAATGCTGAAGCTTTCCCGTTTCTTTCGTCCTCAACTATAAGATTAACATTTGAAAAATTATTACTATAATGCATTACAATGTCATTAGTTCTATCCTTGGATCCGGATGAAACTACATAGATGGAGTCATCTTCATCCACACAATTTTCTATTAGAAATATTAAGAGTTTCTCTATATTGTTTTCCTCATTATGAGCAGGTATTCCAATCATAGTCTTCATTCATATCAATCTCAATTATTGTTTCTTTTGATGCGAATTTTCATATATAATTCTGCGCGCCCACCTCAGCGCATCCAAGGAACGTCTCAAGATCATGTTATCTGAACGCTCCAAAATTTGATACTTCATTTTATTCTGCAATTTTATTGATGAAGGAAGTTTAAACTTTCTTTGTGCTTTGTACAAACTCTCGCCTACTACCTCGATCGAATCGATCTGCATGGATCCGAGGCCTAACTCCGTAGCCAATTTGACATGAGACACATCGAATGGATTCACCCCAATGATGTGACACACCACGCTATCAACGGATACTGGAGTATTGCCGGCAACAACCGTGTTCATGGTAACTGGTTTACCTGATATCGGACCATCCCCCTCCATCCCAACCAGACCATCGACCACTACTAACCTCGATTCGATGATGGTATTCAAGTCGACTATTACCCTATCAATTTCTCTATGGTACTTAGCTCGATGTCTATCAGGCACCAATCCAAAAAGGTTCTTGAGGGAAACACTGACCGTAGTTATATCGTTTGTCTTTATCTTTGGTATATTTACGATGGCGGAATTTCTAAACAGAATTTCAGGGAGATCATAGTCGTAGTACTTTAATGTTGGTTCTTTAGAGAGATTGATTAAAGGTACGTTT
>CP070798.1:1648747-1653158 GCA_020343515.1 Thermoplasmatales archaeon
TAACCTGTGACAATCATGATATATAAACCTATTCCGTTAAAACGTCAAAATGGAAGAATCCACTCCTGGTTTTTAGGGAGGATAAAAAGGGATTGAAAATTAGGTTTTATAATGTTACTACTCTCTAGAGATAATCCATTTATTCATTTCCATGTTTTTATAGGTTTGAAATAGAATACAGTTTTTTTCACCAGGACACACAACATCAGGCGGAGTTAACCTACATCCTGGCGATTTACGATGCATAATTTTCGATTTGAAATTACATTCTTCTATCATTTTTCATCTGAGCCACCCTTAATAACAACTGCTTTATAAAACCCTAGTTTTTGCGGGGAGGATAATAAGGGATTGAAAAATCAGATTTCTTTAATGCGTTAAAAAAGGGAAGAAGAGAATGGGTTATTGTATCAAGAAAATGAATATCTCTATGTCTAGTTCAAAAAACATGAGGAAAATATAAGTTTGACAATCTGTTTTATTTTGATATCAAAGGAAGGAAAGAGATATGCCATTTTGTATTAAATGCGGTAAAAAATTAGGATTACTATCACATAAATATGAATCCGAAGACGGTTGGATTATATGCGATTCTTGTTTTGAAAAATGGCAAGATGAACAAGCCAGAAATAAAAAAATAGATTTAGGGAATTTTTCAAAACTTAATGGACATGAATTTGAATTAGATCTAAAAAAAATGTTTGAACATCTTGGTTATACAGTTTTAGAAACACCAGCGTCTGAAAATCAGGGTGCAGATTTAATTCTATCGAAAGATGAAGAAAAAATAGTTGTTCAGACAAAAAAATATGATGAGAAGGTATCAGATAAAGCCGTACAAGAGATAATAGCTGCAAAAAATCATTATAAAGCAGATAAAGCAAGAATTGTTACATATAGTCCATTTACATCAAGTGCACTAGATTTAGCATTAAACAATGAGGTAGAGTTATGGGATGGGAAAAAAATAAGGGATATAGTAAAAAGTCTAGAAAGAAATGAGAAAGAAAAAGGATTGAGTGTGAGAAAAACCTATACGTTTACAGAAGGAAAGGATATACAAGAAATAACAATGGTGTGTCCGATGTGTGAAGAAGAATTTAAAGTCGAAATAAATATTAAAGAAACAGATACCTTTAAAGTGGAGTGTCCCCATTGTGGAGGCACACTAAAAGGAAAAATAGAAAGTCAATAATCAAATTGAAATCATTACCTTATCATATATCTTCTTCAAATCCTGCCGATTTAACAGATGTCTCTTGTTATCCTGCATTGATAACAGGTTTATCTAGAAGAGGTTTTAAAATGAAGGAAATCCATAAAATCATGGGTTCGAATCTTCTCAATTTTTTAAAAAAATTTGATAAATAATCAGCTATGGCAATAGATTTTGAGCGCTTCCTTCGTGAATGCTCGCTAATAGTTAAATGCTCACACTATTTGACTTTTGTCTCTTTTAAACCAATTAGTCAGACTCCAATAAAATTGCAAATTAGAAAATAAAATTACCCTTGTGGAGGACTAGACTACAAAAACAGAAGTAGATTTATATACTATGATTTCAGATTAGAAAATCCCGAAAAATAAGATATGAAAATACGAAATGTTTATAAACAATGATGGTGTTAGTCTGGTATAATAACAATGAATTACCAGGGAGGTAATAGTTATGACAGCAAAAGAAGAAGCACAAGAAGAAAACGTCATATATATCGGAAACAAACCGCCAATGAGCTATGTACTCGCCGTAGTAACACAGTTTAATAGCGGCTCAAATGAAGTTGTAATAAAAGCTAGAGGCAGAGCCATTAGCAGGGCAGTAGATGCAGCAGAAATAACGAGAAACCGGTTTGTAACCGATGCAAAAATCAAAGAAATAAAAATAGGAACAGAATCTATCACAAACGAAGAAGGAAGAACTTCAAACGTCTCATCAATTGAGATATCTCTTGCAAAATAAAGGAAGTATTATCTTTTATAATGCTTCTCATTCACTATTTTTAATCTTTTACTTTAGAGGGTATCGTAACTTATAATTAAAATGAGAAGGCAATTTTTTACTATTTTACCCTTATTAATCAAAAAACATTGTATAAAGAATTATGCAAAAATACTTATACTGAAATTCTGTTCCGGCAATCCTTGTATCGGGTAGAATGATCTAGGAGAAAAGTTTAATTTTCGGGTATTCTTTATGCCGGTATATATTGCATTCGATATATGGGAGATAAAATTTAGAAACTGTTAAACCATAAGCGGATTTGAAAAATATGTCTGATGAAAACATATCTGTGTTATTGGATGAAAAGAGAGTTTTTAAACCATCTGAAGAATTTGCTAACAAAACAATTGTAAAACAATGGATGGACAAACACAATATAAAAAACCTTGAAGAACTCTATAAAAAAGCACGAAACTTGGAATGGTTCTGGAAAGAAGTTTCTAAAGATCTCGTCGAATGGTTCAAGCCATATGACAAAGTTGTAGAATGGGATGCGCCCTGGGTTAAATGGTTTGTTGGCGCAAGATATAACATTGTTCATGATGCTTTGGATAAACACGTTAAGAGTTGGAGGAAAAACAAGGTTGCCTTTATTTTTGAAGGTGAACCTGGTGATGTGCAAAAGTTAACCTATAATGATCTTTATATCGAGGTCAACAAGCTTGCTAACGCGCTTAAAAAATTAGATGTAAAGAAGGGTGATAGGGTAGGCATTTATCTGCCAGTTCTTCCTGAACTCCCTATTGCTATGCTTGCTTGTGCAAAGATAGGCGCTATTCACTCTGTTGTATTTTCTGGTTTTAGCGCCCTTGCTTTTAGAGACCGAGTTAATGATTGTGAGGCAAAGGTTGTCATTACATGTGATGGTTTTTGGCGGCGTGGTAGAAAGGTATATCTAAAGGAGCAGAGTGATGAGGCATTAAAGGAGGCACCAAGTGTTAAGCATGTTATAGTGTTCAAGCGTACCGGTGATCCGGTTCCTTGGACTCCGGATAGAGATGTCTGGTGGCATGACCTTGTTTATGGTATATCTAAGGAATGTGAGACGGAGAAACTTGATGCAAACGATCCTTTGTTTTTCTTGTATACCTCGGGTACCACTGGTAAACCGAAGGGTATAATACATGCACATGGTGGCTATGCTGTTGGTACAGCCTATTCTCTTAAATGGGTGTTTGACCTTAAGGATGAGGATATCTGGTGGTGTGCTGCTGATATTGGTTGGATAACTGGTCATAGCTATATCGTATATGCTCCTTTGATTCTTGGTGCAACATCAGTAATTTATGAGGGTGCACCTAATTATCCTCAGCCCGATCGGTGGTGGGAGATCATAGAAAAATACAATGTAACGACCCTGTATACATCACCTACTAGTATTCGATTGTTTATGAAGTATGGGGAGGAATGGGTTAAGAAACATGATTTGAGCACTCTTAGACTTCTAGGGTCGGTTGGTGAGCCGATAAACCCTGAAGCGTGGATATGGTATTACAAACACATTGGCAACGAGAAATGTCAGATTATGGACACCTGGTGGCAAACTGAAACAGGACATTTCGTTATATCGCCACTTCCAATTACTCCATTAAAACCTGGTTCCGCGACAAAGCCATTACCAGGTCTTTCTGCAGATGTCTTTAATGAGGAAGGAAAGCCTGTTCAAAATGTTGGAGGAAACCTGGTATTAACACACCCATGGCCAGGCATGCTCAGAGGCATTTATAAGAACCCAGAGCGATACAAAGAAACCTATTGGAGTAAATTCAAAGATGCATATCTCGCTGGTGATGTCACACGTAAAGATGACGACGGTTATTTCTGGATTCAAGGAAGGGCAGATGATGTACTTAATGTATCTGGGCATAGAATTGGAAACTCTGAAGTGGAATCAGCTTTGGTAAGCCATCCTATGGTCGCAGAGGCAGCAGTCATAGGCAAGCCACACGAGCTCAAAGGCGAGTCAATCACCGCTTTCGTGGTTTTGAAAAAAGATGTAGAGCCAATTGATGATATGAAAAGGGAACTTCGTGAGCATGTTGGAAAAGAGATGGGTAAGATAGCTCGCCCCGATGAGATATGGTTTGTCAATGATGTTCCAAAGACACGTAGTGGAAAGATTATGCGACGAGTAATCCGAGCAAAAGCACTTGGTAAAGAAGTTGGAGATATTTCAACACTTGCAAATCCAGAAGCAGTTGATGAGATTGGTAAAGCAAAATAAAAAACACCTTTTAATTATATCAACAGTTAACTTTAAAATCTATTGGGATATTGACCCATCAAAATTCATGCGAGAAGTACATAAATTATGATTTGGATAACCCTCGGTCTTTTGACAATTGCTTTTCTTATTTTTATTTCTGCATTCTTTTCAAGTTCAGAGATGGCTTTTGTTTCGGTAAACAA
>CP070798.1:1653258-1657581 GCA_020343515.1 Thermoplasmatales archaeon
GTTAAAAATAAAGAAAACACTAATATTGTTCCTAAACATCCAACGGTTGAACATATAATTTCAATCTTAAATCAGATTAAATAGGTGAAAATATGAATTTACACAATTCAGAAAAAACATGCTGGAACTGCTCAGCAGCAATTCTAAAAGGCAATGTAGATTTTAGGTCATGTGGTCAATCCAAGGAGGAAATAAAAAAGAAAATAGAAGATCCTGATTTTACCCTGGTTATAGAATGTGCTAGAAGACCGGAATTGGGACATTTTGAGCCAAACATCACCTTTGAGCAATGCAACCAATGGATTGAAACAGAATATGGATACATGCTCAAAAATATGAGAGTGATGATCCTTGGTATCGATGGTTATTTAGGATGGCCCTTGGCCTTAAAACTCGCAAAACTCGGTTGTAAAGTCAGTGGAGTAGACAATTATTTGAGAAGAGACATGGTAATGGAAAAGGGATCCCATACCGCAGTTCCCATCCAAAGGATGACAGAAAGATTACAAGCAGCAAAAAAACATGGTATAAATATAAATTTTAGAAGGATTGATATACGCTCTGAATTACACAAATTGAGGGAGTTCATGGATGAAATAAAGCCAGAAGCAATCGTTCATTATGCTGAAATCCCATCCGCCCCATATAGTATGGTAGATGCAGAACATGCTCTAAAAGTTCAAGATAACAACACCGTAGGTACCCTAGGTATATTGTTTGCTATGAAAGACATTATTCCAGAGACATCCATGATTAAATTAGGTACACTGGGAGAATATGGTGCCCCTTTGACAGGAAGACCTCTTTTTGAAGGGTTATTCCCTGCAGATGCTGTTATGAAATGGGATAACCGTGAATGGAGCTTAGGTGGAGAGATGACTCCAAGAAATCCTCCAAGCTTTTACCATGTAGGAAAAGTTCAAGATACGTTTAATATCTATGAAGCCTGTAAATACTGGTGGCTTCGCTCATATGATGTCATGCAAGGAATTATTTATGGAGTTCATACGGAGGAGGTATCTGAAGATCCAAAATTAAGGACAAGATTTGATTTTGATGAATGGTTTGGCACTGTAATAAATCGTTTTGTGGCTCAGGCGATTTTGGGTATTCCTTTAACAATCTATGGAAAAGGAGAGCAAATACGTGGGTTTATTGGATTGGAAGATGCGATGCAATGTATGGTTAGGCTTATCTTTTCTCCTCCAGAGCCTGGGCAGTATGATGTCGTTAATCAGGTTTCAGCTGTATATCGAATAGTAGATCTTGCAGAAGCCGTTGCTGAGGTGGGACGAGGATTTGACCTTAATGTCAAAATACAGCGGTTAGAAAACCCAAGAGTAGAAGCTGACAAGCATCCTATGGAGGTAGTTTCTACAAAATTAGAGGAGGAATTCGGATTGGAACCAAAGGTAAAATTAAAAGAAGAGCTCAGAAGAATGTTTGAGTTACTTACACAGCCTGAGATAAAGGAAAGATTAGAAGAAAAAAGACATGTTGTAGCCCCTAAGACAAGATGGGACGGCACTAAAGATGAAATGGATATATTAGATGAATATGATCCAGGAGCAAGAACATTCGAATCTGATTTGAAACAACAGTTAGATAGAATTGATGGCCATGGACGTGAGCTAAGTGGAATCGAAGAAAAAGATTGAAATTACAGATAAGGATTTTCAAAAAGAAGTTCTGGAATCGAAAAAACCAGTTTTGGTTATGTTTTGGGGTTCATGGTGTCCTGTTTGCAAAAGAGCGGAACCTTTGATAAAGGAAATTGCAGAGGAAGTAAAAGATAAAATAGAAATAAGAAAAATGAATATAGACAGAAATCCACGAACATCAGTGAAATATGAGGTTATGGGCACTCCAAATTTTTGTGTTTTTAAAAACGGAGAATTAGTCAGAAGAGAAATTGGCTCGAGATCAAAAAATCAGATATTAAAAATGTTCAAAGATTTATAGCATGAAACAGCATTTCTACAGTCTAATCATTCCCTGCCTTATCGAAGAGGATACCATACTATAGGTGATGGAGGTATCTAAGCCCCATGTTGACGAAATTATTGTTATTAATGACGCTAGTACAGATGATTATTTTCCTTTTATCTCTTTCTTGATATATTGAAACATCTTTTTTATGTTAAGAGTGTCAAGGAAGAAATGAAAATCTTTCTTAGTGAATTCCCTGAGTGAGAGCAAAATGCCAAGATAGATACCAAGACCTAAGAGGGCAAAACCGAGCAAATAATACCACCTTACAACCATCTCAATTATATTTAATTTATAGAGAATAACATAAAGTATAGCTGCCATAATTCCAGCTGCTAGGGCATGTAATAGAATTCTTGGATTTCCCTTTATTTTTGTTAGATTCCATGCCATAACTCTGCTATATAATAACCCCGCACCATAAGAAACAACAGTAGCAATAGCTGCCCCTTTTGCTCCCAAGCCAGCAAGGTTCAGGTTAAGCAGTTGTATATCTTTTGGGATTAAGACAATATTTAGAATTATATTAAGACTCACCATGATTAACACCCGGTTTCTAGCAAGCTTAGGTCGGTTCATTCCTAAAAACTGGCTTTGGTATGGACGCTCCAGAGCAGCGAGTAATACAAAAAAAGGCAGAATTTGTAAAATAGGAACAGCAGGCATCCAACCCGATAAAAGTATCTTTGTTGCTGGTTCGGCAAGAGATACCATGCCAAACACCAAAGGGAAAACAATCATTGATAGATAACGCTCTGAGCGAAATGTTAGTCGGCGAATTCTCTTCAAATCATTACTAGCGTGCAACATAGAAAAGGTAGGAAAAAGCAACATTCCAATAGATAAAGTGAATACATTAACAAAGTTTGAAAGTCTGAAGGCAGCAAAATAATATCCTACATCTGAGGAAGACCAAAACAACTGGATTAATATCTTGTCGACATTAGTCATAATGGTGTGAGAAGCGACAACAATTATCAAAGGAAAAGCAAACATAGAATATTCATTGAAATAATCACGGGATGGTTTTTTTATGGGATATCCGCGGAAAAAGTATAAAGTAGACAGCAGGTGAACTATTTCTCCGGCAACATAGGTAAAAGCAAGAGCTATTGCCCCAAAACCTGCAAGGGCGACATAAATAGTTACCAAAACTCGAGTAAACGTCCATAAAAAACTAGGGATTTGGGCCTTAGCAATCTCTTTCTTCGCTCTAAAAGTAGAAACAAAAGACAGGGCGAATAGTCTTACAACCCAATAACCTATCATGATATATATCGCTATTTCATGAGTAGAAGATTCAAAACCTCTCCCTATTACAAATCTCCAGAAAATAATAGCACTTACTGTTACTAACGCCATCAGTCCAATTAGCCCTACTTTTGTTGCTAAAAAAGTACCAATACATCTACCCAGGTCTTTGCCTTCAGACACACGTTTTATGTGAGCCTGCTCAAATCCTAACTTTCCAAATATTGAGAATAACGTTACAAAACCTAGAGCAAATGCTATTATTCCATAATCTCCTGGTTCCATGTAGCGGGTGATGAAAAACAATGCAATATAACCAAGAAGGGCGTTAGCAATATGTGTGGTAATTATTAAGGCTGATTTACGGGCGATCATCCAGGCTTCACTAAACAGGTGATAACTACAGGGTTTTTAAGATATATGGTATTGTGGTAGATGTGGTGTTTGTTGATGTTTTACTGGGTCTATTAGTGTTCAAATATAAATGGCGAATAACTTCACCAAAACCAACCTCCACTTCTGCCCTTACAAAACTCATCAGTTATCAACCACTTTTTGCACGCAATTTCCGGCAGTTATCACCCTACTACAACCTCCGGCCAACAGAACGAAAACCTGCGTCATAGAACTTGCCTTACCTCCAATGCTACCAACCTGACTATCAACCAATTTCTGCGCGCAAATTTCGTCGGTTTTGCCACGATTTTTTGCAGTGAATGCCATACATTTTAGTAAAGATGTGTTTGGCGAATTCTTTCACAGAGTTGGGGATGTTTCTACCCCGGAAAATAAAGCCAAATTTCAAGGAAGACATATTGTTCAAATGGCAAAAAAAAGGATAGATTTATAAATGGCCAAATATTGTAGGTTAATAATTAAGTGAGAGAGATAATATAAGATTTTGTTAGGCCTATTGAGAGGCGGCTTTATCGAGGTGAGTAAAGAGGAGATGGAAATGAAAACTATTGAAAGTTTAGTTGATGCAGAAGATAAAAGTATTGATTGCAAAGAACTTTATACGTTTTTGAATCAGAAATTAAAAGAACTATACAAAAAAGAAAGGGTAACACCGTTATTTGACTA
>CP070798.1:1657681-1661970 GCA_020343515.1 Thermoplasmatales archaeon
TTGCGAAGCCCTTCAACAAGTTTAAACAAAAGTTTATCTTTCGTTGTACCAAGGCCCTCGGCAATAATATCCCTATCTGAAGTAATGCCACCAAAAACCTGGAAATCAAATCCCTTGACGTTTTCGAAAATAACTGGTTTTTCATTTAGAGAATACATAATATTTGTAATTTCATAACGAGTAGAGACTTCTTTTTTTACACGAACCAAGTTATTATCCTGTTCAAGTTGAGAGAGAAAATCACGAAGATTCATTATTAGAGGCCTCCCCGAGATGCCCCTATAACTGTCTTTACGGTCTGAAATCCTTCTTTTTCAATAGCATTTGCCACCTTTTCTTGCAGTTCTTTCTCTGGCGTCAACGCGATCATGTTACCCCCTAAACCTCCGCCAGTAAGTTTTGCTCCAAGAGCTCCATATTCTCGAGCAATATTTACAAGAAAATCAAGTTCTCGTGATGAAACCTCGATTTGCTGTAATAGTTTATGATTCTCATTCATTAGTTTTCCAATTTCTTCATGATCTTCATCTTGAAAAGCTCGGCGTGCTAAAAAAGCGATATTACGGGCTCTTTCAAATATCTTATGATATTTCTCATGATGTTTTTCCTTTCTTTCTCGTACACCTGCTACAGCAACAGCGGTATCGGCAACCTTACCCGTGTTACCTATAACAATTTCAATAGGATTCGGTAAAGATATCCTTTCCATTGTGTTAGGATTGCCTTTTTCAAACCATATGAGCCCACCATAGGTTGATGCAGTGTTGTCAATGCCTGAGGGTGTTCCATGATATCCTTTTTCGCCTTCATATGCTATGTTATTGATTTCATCATCTGACAAATTGAGATTAAAATACTCTGAAAGAGCCCTGGCAATTGCAACGCAAGAAGCTGCACTGGCGCCTATGCCACTTGCTGCATAAAGATTACCAGCAAGCTCAATTTTGACACCTTTCTTTGACGCTTCTATGTCCATTGCCTTTAACATTCTGTTAAGAGAATCTCTTTGCTGTTTTAATTTATCCTCCTTATATTTTGGTGTTGCATCTCTGTTGTCATCAAGTTTTGTTTCCGAATTGTTGTATGGTTCTACTCTAGCAATGGTATATTTCCCAATAGCAGAGACAATAGCAGGTATTCCATACACAACAAAGTGCTCATTAAATAAAATTGCTTTTCCAAAACCTATGCCCTCGCCTTTCATATTTATCACATAGACTTGCTAAGATTTTTGTTGAAATACCATAATCAGTATTTGTTCTTTATGATTACGGTTGCTTTGAATAACAATTCTCTTCATATAAATCAACGTCTTTCACGCAATAGTTTTAAATCTTATCTCCTAAATCTTGCGAAAACTTTCTTTCTACTATTTATAATAGATATTTAAGTGTAGCCTGTGATTTTATTACAAAATTGATTAGTGTGGAATCTGAGTCGGATCTCTCCATTTCGATAAGTAACTTTCTTATTAAAATTCTGATTCTGGTTATCGTAGCTGGATTTCATCTTTCAAAGGATATGATAAAATTTAGGCATGTTTTCCATTGTTTAAACTTTGGACTGTTAAAAATAGTGAAGTTCTAAATATCGTGAGATTTATTCAGAATTAAAATGAAGGACAATCTACGAACGGCTATAACCAAGAAAAGAAATAATATCTCTAAATCTGAGTTGATAGAAAAAAATAACAAGATTAAAAAAAATATTTTCGAAATGGAGGATTATAGGAAAGCAAAAACAATTCTTTTTTATGTATCGTATGGAAGTGAAGTTAACACACATGATATAATCAAAGAATGCATATCAAATGAAAAAAAAATTGTTGTACCAAAGACTGGCACAATAGGTAGAAGACTTGTGTTGTCAGAACTTACTAGCTGGGATGATTTAGAATATGGCACATATAATATCCTAGAACCAAAAAGGGAATGTTTAAAAGAAGTTTCAATTGAATCGATAGATTTGATGTTTATTCCCGGTGTTGTTTTTGACACCTACGGCAACCGAATTGGACATGGCATGGGCTATTACGATAGATTATTGAAGAATTCTTATGCTGCGCCTCGTGTTGGGCTGGCTTTTGAGCTACAAATAGTAGATGAAATACAGACAGAAGCTCATGATGTAAAAGTAAATAAAATTGTAACTGAAGAAAGAATAATCACTTGCACAAATGCTATGTGACTATCTCTTTAAGCTTATTCGTCTCTATCGCTTTTTTTATCTCCATTGCTATCCTTTCGCCATAGCTTATAGAATCACCATAAAGATAGCCAGAATGTGGCGTGAAACGAGTCAGCGGACTACCAGGTATTCTCATTGAAACATCAAAAACGACCATTTCTTCTCTTCCTTTATCAGCAGCAATGGCACCCTGAAGAGCAAACGGGCCGATTATACCGGGAGGATATTCCTTTTTAGTCGTCTTGACAAATTTTTCACCAAGTGTGTATATTTTCTCAATAATGGACTCCTTGGTTGTCGCTGCAATATGACCCGTTTCAATTATTTTAGGTTTCAAATATTTTAAAACTTCCAGTTGTTCATTTGCAGGAAGGCGTATGAGGCCATCAAGATTAGTCTGTCTTCTCGTATCTGTACCCATTATCTCAAGTTCATCATCAATCACTGAATAGAAATAATTGAAATTGATCTGTGCACCAATAACATATTCCTCAATGACTGCCTTATTAAGTGCATCTTTTGTAATAATCTTCTTTGCAAGCATTTCTTCAGATTTTTTCTTATAGTCATCATAATTTGAAGCATAGAAAAATGCTCTTTCATACCCCCGGATAGCTTCACTCACTTTTACAATTACAAGCCTATCTATATCTTGTGGTGACTTGAATATCTTAGGATATCTTATCCCGGCTTTTTCTAAAAGATAATATTGATTCTTCGGTACATCCCTTTCCTCAAGCTTCAGCATGCCACGAGTTCCATAGATTGGAATCATAAAATTATTTTCAATATCATGAAAATCAAAATAAACCCAGAAATACCTGTTATGTATAAAGACAATATTTTTCTTTCTTAACTGCTCCTGAACCTTTGGCTTTGTTATTTCTGAGAACTTATCAAGAACTATGGTTTCATCAATACAACCTCTTCCGTCTCCACGGGTTTTATAATACTTAGTATAAGTTTTTTCTCTTCCTTTTTGACAAACCGCAATTGTACGAAAACCATGCTTTTTTGCACCCCGACAGACATCAAGACCAGAATGTCCGCCCAAAACCCCAATAGTAATGTTATTTTTATTGTAAGACTCTACTATTTTCTGAATCTCTTTTCTTTCAATCATGTGGAATCTCCTCCGAATAAGATACTATTATTTGAATTTTGGCCTTTGAGACAAATAAGTTGATAAGGGTAGTGGCTCCTGAGGGAAATCCTGCGTTTGTGTCGTTATTAACTCATGTAGCTCTTTTACTGAATATACTTTATTACTATTTCCAATGTTATTCCGTCTAAATCTTGGGGAAAACTTTTTGCTATTTTTTTCCTTTTCACCGACAACAACTATTACTGGAATCCATTCTTTCTCTGCATCACGAATCTTACGACTAACACTTTCCTCCCTGTCATCAATATCTGATCTTATTTGATAATATTCAGTTATTTTGTTCAACTCATCAATAAACTTTTCACAATCAGGAATAAACTCATCACCTACAGGTATAAATCTAATCTGAGTTGGAGTAAGCCAGAGTGGAAGCATCGGTTTTTTACCTTGTTTTATTTTTATTGCCTCGCGTTCAAGGAGTGCATAAACACATCGATCTATACTTCCAGATATGCTCGTGTGTAAAATTAGTGGATACTGTTTTTTCCCTTTTTCATCTGCAAAAGTAATATCAAATCTCTCAGCATTTTCAACATCAATCTGCACAGTTGAAAGTGCACTGGCTTTTTGCAGAGAATCGATAACATTGAATTCAAATTTTATGACAAAATAGAAGTACTGTTCATTCCAAAGCTCAATGAGAATTGGTTTACCTGCGATCTTCGCTAGATCTATAGCGAATTCTTTGTTTTTCTCATAATATTCTTTTACAAATCGAAGTGCGACCTCACTATCAAGTTGCAGATCACTCATCCACTTTAAAGATGTTGAAAATTGATGTTTAAATTCTTTTATAGCTTGATTTAAATCTGCACAGAGAGTGTGGAGATCAGGCATGGTAAAGGAACGCAGACGTTTTAACCCACTAATCTCGCCACTTTGTTCACGTCTGAAACTATAATGAGTAAGCTCATACATCCTAAGCGGAAGGTTACGA
>CP070798.1:1662070-1666325 GCA_020343515.1 Thermoplasmatales archaeon
GCATGGGATACTCTGTTCCAGCATTTTAATGGAGACGGGGGCTATCAGTCTGGAGAAAAGATAGTGATTAAAGTCAATTTGAATAACTGCTGGCAAAACTCATATGAAGAAAAAGATAATGATGCGGATGCTAACCCATATTTAGTTAAAGAACTTTTAGATCAGTTGGTAAATGTTGTCGGTGTTGATGAGGAAAACATCACGGTTTATGATACAGTACGTACCATGGCTAACTGGTTTTATAATCCCTTGGCATCGGACTTTCCAGATGTTAACTATGTAGATTACCTTGGTGGAGCATCTGGACGTCAAAAGGTAACGTCAAGTGGTATTAAGATTTACTTTGCAAATGGGATGGACAGAACTCTTCCTTTGTGTGTTACTCAAGCAAAATATTTCATTAACATGCCGATAATGAAAAGACATACTATTGGGAGCGGTGTAACACTAGCAGGAAAAAATCATTTCGGTAGTTTTATGACATCACCAGCTGGGCTTCATAGTTACCATTTATCCGCTTTCACTGAAGGAAATCCTGCACCGCAGACAGATATTCATGCTCACAAACACATCGGGGGAAAAACCCTTTTGTATATTGGAGATGGTCTTTTTGGATCACCCGTGAACCATGTTTATTTCGGTCATTTCGATATGTATCCATTTAACGATGATTGGGCGAACAGCCTTTTCTTTTCACAAGATGGGGTCGCGATTGATTCAGTAATGTGGGACTTCCTCAATGTTGAGGGGGACCCTGCTGAGGGTTCACAAAATTATCTCCATCAGTCAGCTGAACCTCCAGACGATGTTTACGATCCTGAAGGTGATGGCATATATCTTAATGATAGCCTCGGTGTACATGAACATTGGAATACAACTATCGGTATATTTTCCTCCGATCGGTACTCTGGCCCTGCTGGAGATGGGATTGATTACATCGCTGTCGGTGAAGAACTGCTTGAGGCTGATGCAAATGGGCCCTATAACGGTGTTGTAAATATTTCGATTCAGTTCTATGGTAATGCAAGTGGTGGTACTTCTCCATATACGTGGTATTGGGAGTTCGGCGATGGCAACACCTCAACGGAGCAGAATCCCTCTTATACGTATAGTACCGATGGTAATTATACGGCAATGTTGACAGTTACTGATGACTTTAATGCGACTGCGAATGACACCGCATCGGTGCATGTTGAACCTGAGCTTGAGGCTGATGCAAATGGTCCCTATGATGGTACGATTTGCGAGCCTATAGAATTCTCTGGAAGTGCAAGTGGTGGTGCTTCACCGTATACGTGGTATTGGCGGTTCGGCGACGGCGGTACCTCCACCCAGCAGAACCCATCGCATCAATATGACGAAACTGGTGATTACACCGTGACGTTAACCGTTACTGATGACTGGGGTTATACTGATGATGATGTCACATGGTCTCTTGTCACGTATACTGAGCTTGAGGCTGATGCAAATGGTCCCTATGAGGGGTATTATGTCGGCGCTGATGTTAAGTTCAATGGAAACGCAACTGGTGGATGTGAGCCTTATAGTTGGCTTTGGGATTTCGGAGATGGCAACACATCTGATGAAGAGGATCCAACCCGTCAATATATGGAGGCAGGGAACTATACGGTGACGTTAACCGTGACCGATGACGCTTGGTATACTGATGATGACATCACATGGGCTAATATTTCAGATTGTATACCTGACTTAGAGTGCGAAGGCAGTCTTAGTTGGACAGATGTTAAACCTGGGGAAACAGTCACTGGTAATTTCACCATTAAAAACATTGGTGACAATGGTTCATTGCTTGACTGGGATATTATTGATTGGCCGAAGGATTGGGGAAGCAACTGGTTATTCACTCCAATGAGTGGTGATGACCTCAAACCCAGTGATGGACCAATTACTATCAGTGTTTCGGTAAGAGCACCAGGAGAAAAAAACTCTGATTTTACTGGAGAAGTTAAGATTGTAAATAAAGAGAATAGTAGTGACTTCTGCACAATTGATGTCTCTCTTTCAACACCGAAAATCAAAACATTCTTATACAACTTTCCTCTGTTGAGTTGGTTGTTTGAACGGTTTCCAAATGAGTTCCCGATACTAAGACAATTGCTAGGACTATGAATCTATACTAAATACCTTCTCTTCTTTTTTTCGAAAACAAATAACGATTCGAAGATTTCCAATGACGGCTTGCTTTCAACATATAGAAAACTTATTTTTATTAATTTATTGAAACCCATACATTTTTAAGAGATTTCTCCATGTAAGGCTTTAAATTATTAAAGAGGTGGTCAATATGGCCAAATCATCAAAGTATACACGACAGCCAATTGTAAGTGTTCTGGGTCATGTAGATCATGGAAAAACAACTCTTTTAGATTTTATTAGGGGAACATCTGTAGCATCTAGAGAATCCGGTGCAATAACACAACATATCGGTGCAACTGAGGTACCAATCGATGCAATCTACGATGTATGCGGAACTCTTCTTGGAAATAAAAAATTTACAGTACCTGGTTTGCTTTTTATAGATACACCAGGTCATCATGCATTTACCACGTTGAGAGCAAGGGGCGGATCACTGGCAGATCTTGCGGTATTAATTGTAGACATACGGGAGGGATTTAGACCTCAGACTCACGAATCCATTAACATATTGAAACAGTACAAAACACCATTTATTGTCGCTGCAAACAAAATTGATGATATTTCAGGATGGAGGCAAAGTAGCAACATTGCAAAGCTTAGAATTGAAAAACAACGTACGACAACTAAAAGCTTATTTGAAAAAAAACTTTATGAGTTGATAGGGAGTTTGTATGATAAAGGCTTTGAGTCGGATCTATATTATAAAATCAAGGACTTTCGCAAAGCAGTTCCAATAATTCCAATATCAGCAAAAACCGGTGAAGGAATCCCTGAAGTGCTAATGGTTCTCGTTGGTCTGGCACAACGTTTTCTGGAAGAGAAATTAGCTATTGAAAGTGGTACAGGGAAAGGAACTGTCTTAGAGGTCAAAGAGGATGTAGGATTAGGAACCACTGTTGATGCAATAATATATAGCGGCAGCATTTGCAAGGAGAATGCTATTGTTTTTGGTACAAAAGATGAGCCGCTTGTTACTAAAATCAAGGCATTGCTTAAACCAAAACCACTTGATGAAATCCGTGATCCTAGGGAAAGATTTGACAGTGTCCAGGAAGTTCATGCCGCCTGTGGTATCAAAATTTCTGCTTCTAATCTTGACAATGTAATCCCTGGTGCGCCTTTGAGGGTTGTAAGCGATAATGTTGATGAACTTATTAATGAAATTAAAAATCAATCGAAAATAGATATAAAACTGGATAATGATGGTATTATCCTGAAAGCAGATACTATCGGCTCCCTAGAGGCACTCGTGAAAGAATCTAGAGATAAGGGTATTCTCATAAGAAAAGCAGAGATCGGAAGTGTTTCAAAAAGAGATATTGTTGATGCTGATGCCATTGTTAACCCTCTTGAAAAAGTCATCTTTTCTTTTAATGTCAAAGTACTTCCAGAGGCAAAGGAGGAATTGGTAAATACAGATGTAACCATTTTTGATGAAGATGTCATTTATACAATAATGGAAAACTATGATATCTGGATTGAAAAGAAAAAAGCTGAAATTGAAAGGAAACGTCGAGAGGATTTTATTCATCCAGGCATGATTAAGTTTCTCCCAGAGTATGTTTTCCGGGTAAGTCGTCCTGCGATTATTGGAGTGCGGATACTCGCGGGGAGGATAAAGGATGGTATAAAACTCATGAGGGAGGACGGAAAGGTAATTGGCACTATCAAGGCCATTCAATCTGAAAATAAATCAATAGATGAAGCTTTACAAGGCCAAGAAGTAGCTATCTCAATAGATGGCGTAACAGTTGGACGACAGATAAAAGGAGAAGATATTTTATATACTGCAATTCCAGAGAGTGATGCAAAAAGACTCAAGGAAATGGATGTTTTAAACACAGATGAAAAAGATGTTTTAAATAAAATTATTGAAATTAAAAGAAAAGAAAACAAATTTTGGGGCATGTAACTCTATAAAAATACTAATAAATAATATCTGGATACAGGGTATCGAAAATGACGTCTATAAAAGAGATAAAAGAAGCTGAAAGCAAAGCTCTTCAATCCATAGAAAAAGCGAAAAAAGATGCTGAAAAAATACTAGAAAAAGCACAGATGAATGCTGAAAAGGAAAAACAAAAAATTCTTGACTCTG
>CP070798.1:1666425-1670619 GCA_020343515.1 Thermoplasmatales archaeon
AAACAATGTAGAACTTATCGCTGACACACTAAAATAAGAAATCCCAGACCCTTATTCAGAAAATAATTTCGCTACTTTATCCACTTGATCTTTGTGTGCCAACACTGTAACTTTATCCCCAGAAAATAATTCTACATCATCAGTTGGAATAATAAACCTATGATCTCGTTCTATCGCGACAATCAAACTTTTTTTTGGCAGTCCTATTTTTTCAATCGTTTTTCCAGAAAAATGAGATTCTTCTGATACGGGAATTCGGAATATTTCAGCATATTCTCCAACATTCATATATTCTTCTATTGAAGGATGTTTTATTGATTTGTAGAGGTGTTCTGCCATAACAATGTCAGGACTCTTTACCATTTTTACTGACTTTTCCATGTACAAAGGCTTACTTTCCTCCTGATTAACCACGGAAACAAGGTGTTTAACACCTTTGTTTTTTGCAAGAGAAACAACCAGAAGATTTGTAGCATCATCCTTAGTTGTAGCAACAAGAACATCAGCCTTTTTTATTTCAGATTCATCTAATGTTTCCT
This sequence comes from Thermoplasmatales archaeon, assembly GCA_020343515.1. Taxonomy (GTDB): domain Archaea; phylum Thermoplasmatota; class E2; order DHVEG-1; family DHVEG-1; genus JAGLML01. The sequence continues at coordinate 1,666,965 of CP070798.1, forward strand.
CCTGTGTTGCATCAGCACATATTGCTACAGCATCGTATTTTCTAGCTACTTCTTCACATTTTGTTTGATCTCCGTCAATAACTATGACATTATGATGTCCATCTTTAAGGACTATTTCGGTTAACCGTTTTCCAATACTACCTGCTCCAACAACAACGATGTACATATAATATGCCTCAATGGATATTTGGACTATTTAACGGGTAAATTTTTGCTTGTTATTAAAAGTTTTGTATGATTTTAGGCCAAATGGTTATTAAATAAATCTAATAAGGTTTCTAGCTTAATTAGTTAAGCTAAAAGCTTAATTTCATGTATCGTGTTACAATAAGACACTATTTTTTGATAATTATTATCACTAAAAATATGTGATGCAATGAATAATAATAATTTATTTAATTTTAAATGAATGCGTTATTTTGTAAACTTAGTATCGATATAAACTTAATTTATTAATTATGAACTTTAATTTCATACATCATGCTAGTTTGTATCATTATTTGTGTGATAATTTTGGGTGTTATATTGATAGATAATTTCTAGCACGATTATTATCACCTGAACAAAAACAAAAAAATTAGGCCTCAAGACTAAAAAATATTAATGGATTTGGCCAAAATGGCAACAGGTAAAAAGTTTCGGATACAAAATTTAATAGCTATATTGTCAATAGGAGAAAATAATGTAATCCTATGAAGAAAATATCTATTGTTTTGCACTACTTTTATCAACTTCGGTAGTCCGAACTTGATAAAAGGTATGCCTCAAAAAACAAAAAAACTTAACTAAATTAAAAATTTGAAGGCTTGCCGCCTTGACTTTCAATTATTTTTTGAACTTTTCTAAAAGTTGCTAGATCTATAATTTGTTCGTGATTACTTTTTGTAATTTTCTCTTCATGTCTAAAATATCCACAATAAAGTAGATTTTTCAAAATTGCAGAAATGGTCTTTTTTGCCCAAAAACACCCCTTTTTCGTTGAAATTTGGGCGGAATTAAGCATTTTTACTATTTTGCCCATACTAACTCCAGATAAATACCACTGGTAAATGTCATTAACAATCTTTGCCTCTTTAGGCTTTATCTTTAATTCACCATTTCTATATTCATATCCATATGGAATATTAAACCCGGCATGCCCTCTTTTTTCGACTGAATGTTTCATGCCTTGTTTAACTGCATAAATATGAGAAGGCTGACTGATTTCTATTTTATTTCTTAATTTTTTATAATCGATACTTAATTCTTTACTTAATTCTTTGATTGCCTCGTACTCATCCTCTACGTTGTAGTAATTTATCATCTCTTTCGTTGATGCAAATTTTAAAAAATAATTTTTTAACAAGAATCGATCTTTTGGTGTGATATTATGACAATTGTGACATAATACAATACAATTATCAACTGTTGATTTTCCCCCTAACTTCAATGGTGATATATGATGGAATTCAAGATCTCTTTTTGACCAACATCGTTCACACCGATAATCTGCTCTTTTTAAAGCAAGATTTTTTATTAACTTTGGAAAATTGTTTTGCCTCATGTGTGGCATATTATTGATTATTTATAGTAAATACTTTCGATTTGTGTTTTGTTTTTAAATTTCTTTGTTTTATTATTTCTTGTACCTTATTGAACTCGTCTTTGTCAATTATTGGTTCATGATTTCCAGGATTTAGATAATCTTCCCAATGGAGATACCCACAATATAGTGGGTTTTTTAGAATTAGAGATATAGTCTGGGAACCCCATGTTTTATTTTGTTTAGTATGAATGTGTTCGGTATTGAGTTGATCTGCAATTTTTTTCATGCTTAATCCATTTAGATACATTTCAAAAATGCGATTTACATGTTTTTCTTCGTCTTTATTTATCGTCAATTTTCCGTTGGAATAATTATAGCCATATGGTATGTTGAATCCCAATAGACCACTATTTGTTCGTGCTTTTTGTTCCATGCCAATATATACTCGTTCGCCTATTTGTTCAGATTCTAATTGCGCAATCCTTTGAATGATATCCATGACGAATCTTCCCATGGCTGTTGAGGTGTCGAGTGATTCAGTCATTGAAACAAATTCTTTTCCCTCTTTTTTGAGGTTTTCCATCATGAACATGAAATTCTTTGAATTTCTATGGATACGGTCCATTTTGATAACGAGAAGCGTATCCCATTTATCCAACTCTTTCATCATTCTGTTATACGCTGGACGCTTAACATTTCTTCCAGAATATCCGTCGTCTATGTACTTTTCTGCTATAATCCAATCCCTGGCTTTACAGTAGGATTTGAGCTTATCTAATTGTGCGTCTAATGAGAATCCTTCTTTAGCCTGATCTTCGGTTGACACTCTAGTATAAATTGCTGCTCTAACAGGTTGTACATCCATCCATTATCCTAAATTTCGTTCGAGGTTATAAGAATAACGCATGCTAAATATTATCTGTCAAACTACATTGTTAGTGTGCTAGATATAATTTAGCAATAAAATTATAATTCAAGGCGTGAGTCATGTTAACATTTTAATTATTTGTTAATGTTAAAAGTTAACAAATTAGGCTTATAACTTAACAAAATTTATATAGTTAACATTAATGCTAAAATCATCCCAGATGCTTAGCGATCTGCACCAAAATCTTACTTTTTGCATTTTTTTTATCAACTAAGATTCTTCCATCCTTTTTAAAAGGACGAGAGGAATGTGCAGCAGATTTTTCTAAAACTGGGTTTAGCCCTAACGATTTAGCAGCTTTTGCAATATTTTCAATTGAAGGCTTTTCAACAGCAAGTTTTTTGGAGATTTTCCTACCGTTTAACCTTGAAACTGTTTTGTCAAAATAAATGGGCCAGATAACATATTTGCCCTCTCCTCTAGAGACCATATAAAATCACAACGATTATTTTGTTATCAATACAGCGTTAACAGTGCCACTTTGACCCGGTCTGGAAGTTATTTTTGCTTTTCCAATTTTTGTATCTACAATAGCTCCTTTGTTCATGATGTTTCTTCGCACATAGTGAATATTTGCTTGGTTTTCTACAACAGATATTATTTCTGTTTTAGTTGTCTTACCAGTTTTAGGATCAACGACATAAACAACATCAGCTGTCATAGCCCTTATTTTTTGATTACGCCCTTTAGTTCGAACTTTTTTGATTTTTGATTTTCCAATTGTTGTAAGATGCTGTTCTCTACCAATTTCAGACTTTCTTTTTCCTCTACTGTATCTAATTCTTCGTCCAGTTTTGCCCCTTCTGGAGTCACCTTGCCATAGTGCCATTAAAAATCCGAATAAAGAAGTTGTATTTAAAGGATATGTAAGAATATTTAATTTTTTATGACTGTGACTCCTCGCTACCTATATAATATGTTAGATCTGAAGACACATATTTTCTTATCAAAACACATTCATAACTTGTGTCTTGGATATCATAATTTAGGTTTCCATGAAATGCTCCAGGGGAAATATAGTTTATATTTTTCGTCTAATCACAACCGTATAACCATTCTGATGTTCTAATTCTTGTGAGATTTACTACTCCTGAGTAGAATTGTGCTCCTAAAATATACCAAACATTATCTCAAGATATAAATACATCAGTATTACCACCATCATAGCTACCAGTTACTTTACTCCTCATTAGAGGCACTTA
>CP070798.1:1670719-1674908 GCA_020343515.1 Thermoplasmatales archaeon
AAAGGTCCAACCAGGATCAGCAACAGCTGTTAACTCAACAAGAGTACCATATGTATAATACTCTCGATCAGGATCCTTCGTAACAGTACCATTTCCATCTATATTTATTGTGAGAGTATATTGACAAAGATCTTCTTCGGAAGTAGCAATAAACGCACTTGAATTGTTTTGATTGTTATAAGATGTAGAAATCCAACTTGAATTTCTTGCTACATTTGAAACCCGAATTTCATCAATAACTCCGTTAAAAGGACGATAATCATTAGGAGGATTTGATCCAATCCAAACTGAAACGGTATCATTAACTGCTACAGCCCCAGATGTTGTTTTGTCACCTAATTCAATACCGTCATTAAAAACCTTCATATAATTGCCATCATAGGTAGCAACTACATAGTACCATGTATCTACATCCAAACCTCCAGTATCTACAACCAGATTTGAAGTTACAAAATCTTCTGTTTTTAACCTATATCTAATTTTGTTACCATCATCAGAAGGAGCGATCATCCAAAAGTGATCGGATGACTCTGGTCCAGTTGCCTTTGATATTAATCTCAAACCACTAGTAGCAAGAGTTTCAACAAAACTTTCAGCGTTAAACCATAGTGACATAGTTAAACCACTTCCAACAACATCAAAAGTACCAACGTCTATATGATCATCTGTCCCATCGAAATCGTAAGCGCCATCTATCTTTGCTGAAGAATTAAATGTAGCTCCATTATTGGTACCATTGTTATAGTTGGAGGTGGAGTCAAACAGTGTTCCAAAAGACTCATTTAAGTGTTGCACCATAACATAATTAGAATCCCATGTATCCTCGATATTCTCCTGAGAATCACAGACATTATTTCCATAATACATCCAAATTTTAGTATCAATAGATGAACTTAGACTTGTTACATTTACCCAAAAGACAGTTTCACCGGTACTATAATTAAAAAATTCTATTTCATGGTTAAGCTGAGTTGTATTATCGGAAAAAAGAATAAATGCAATATCATCACCGTCATCTTGTGCATGATCTGCTAAATCAGAATCTGCAGATAGGGATATCAAAACAGGAAAGTTGGTAAGATCTGCAACGACTTGATTATGATCTATAGTTATTAACTTTCGATATGGCCAACTATTATCCCACCAATTCTGACCTTCAGAGAACAGATTTTCTATTAGCTCATCTGATTTTTTTATACTATTTTCCATAGATTCTTTAGATAATGTGTTTACAAACCTTTGTAAGCTATTCTTAATTACATCAGTTTTTTCAGGATATTTTATAAAAATTGTTCCAAACTGTGAATTTACAACAGGTATTAATACAACTGAAATAAGTATTAATGTCACTACAAGTGCAACAGCTTTCCTAATTGTAATTTTTTTCATATTATTTGCCTCCCATATAGATATTTTATAATAAATACTGTATTATAATGATACAATATAAATGTTACGCCTTAATAGGCTCATTTGGCCGCTCGAATCCCGTAGAAATCATTTTTTTATTTTATACCAAACATTTAAATTGGGTCAACATATTAGAATTAATAAGGAGGCAATAAATGAAAAGAAAAATTGGATTTTTGAGCATAAGTATTGCTCTAATAATTATATTAGCAGGTCTATCACCAGTTGCTGGTTCAATAGATATTGAAGAAATTAAAAATAATGAAAACATAGTTGTAGAAATCAATAGATATTACGGTAAAAAAACTGAGCCAATTCGTACCTCGGTAAGTTATGAAGAAGCAGAAGAACTTAAAGAAATTTTAATTAATCTTAATGAAGCAATAGAGAATAATGACGAGGAAGCAATTTCAAGGTATGAAAGAATCTTAAATGAAAAGGGATTATTTGGAGATGAATATCAAGAATTTTTCTCTCGGAATACTTTTCTTAAGAATTTTAAACCTGATAGTTATCCAAGAATATCGGAATTACTTCATAAATTAAATGGCGATAATATTTCTAATTCCTTGTGTTATTTTAACGCAATTGGAAGCGGTGTTTTGCTCTTTCCTTTTGGAGTAATGATATGGGAGGCAATTGTTAGAATAGTTAAAAACGCATCTAGTCCTTTAGCTGGATTTATTTTGTTACTTGCTTTAATACCGGTTCTTGTAATGGTTATGCTAGTTACACACTTGGTTCCTTTTAGGATTCTAATGTCTAAAGGGATTATTAATATGCAAAAGGGAACGATATCAAGTTTAGGTCTTAAAGGATTTAAAAGATTAAAGGTTGATACAGAACCTGTTAATGTAAACATCAGTTGGTTTTCGGGAATTACCTTTAATATCCCGTTTACAAATAATTCGTTTTTGTTTGTTTCCGGTATTGCTGTACGAGTAGCAGAAAGTGATTTATAATCAAAAAATGACAGGATATTTCATCAACATAAACCCGTTATTCCTAAGATTCCTAGAGCAACACCCACATATGTTCCAAGTACCAAGGCAACTGTTGGGACTATAAACCTACACCTAATCCTTTCTATTTTTTGCAAAGATGTCATTCGACGATTCCAAAAACCACCATAGTTCAACAGATATAAAACCTTAAAATGTGATGTCATTTAGGCACTCGTATCCCGACACCTTTTTGGGGAATGAAATTAGTACAGAAGTGTTGTTTTTATTGGGGGCAAGGAAAAATGTCGAATAATATGTGGAAAAAAGGATTGGTTTTATGATAGATTTTGCAATTGATTTATTTCTTGGGAAACGTTTATATTCTATTATTTTATATCTATTTTACCAGATTTTTATATATGGGGAAAAGAGGTATAAAATGAATAAAGGAAATAAAATTCTGAGCGAGGTTAGTGTTTTGTTGATTGCAATTATTGTGGTTTTCTCAACTGGAGCAATATCAGCAAATACATACGAAATACAAACAAAGAAAATGGCTCAATCTAAAGTAACATGTATATCTACAAGTGCTCCTTTGGAAGACGGAATACTTTCAGAGGGATTTGAAGAGGGTAAAATGCCACCAACTGATTGGCAGCATATTGCTTATAGTAATAACACATGGGATATAGGCGTTTATGGTTATGCGCATTCAGGAGTTTACGGAGCATATTGCCACTATGGATTCGAAGGCGATCCGCAGAATGAGTGGCTTATCTCTCCTGTTTTAGATTTCTCTTCTATGAATAATATAGTGCTTTATTTCTGGTGGAAGAGTAGCTACTACTGGATGGTCGAGGAGGATAACTTTGATGTCTTTGTAAAAGTAAGAGTAAATGAAGGAGATTGGGATACACTTTGGGTTTCTGGAGATATTGGTAATTTTACCGATTGGACTTGGTATAATACTACATTTGGGGCACCAATAAGTTTAGATGATTATGAAGGCGAATCTAATGTACAAATTGCTTGGCATTTTTATGGGGAGGATACCGCTGATTTTGCCCTCGACGACATACTTATAATAGGAATCGAATCAGTTCCAATCCTTGAGTTTAATGAATTTAAGGGTGGTGGTCTAAGTAATTCAGTATTATTGGAAAATATTGGACATGAAACGGCCTATAATATAACTTGGTCAATGAAAATAACAAACGGGTCTTTATTGTCAATACCTATAACCTTATTTTTCCCAATGGAAAAAAAAGGAATAATTACCTCATTGGATCCGCATGAGTGGGAAATGATTAGAATACCAATGATTGGACTTGGTCGAGCAACTATTACCTTTAATTGTAAATACACAATAATTCCAGATTCATTGAGAGGCGAGGTGGATGTAGAGGGATTTCAAGAAGGGAATACTTCTGGATTATTTATTCTTTTTAATACCAATATTCCACAACCAACTATAACATGGGTGAAAATTGATGATTACCAGTATATTGGAAGTGACACGGTTGATCTCGAATATGGTGTACTTCAATTGCATCAGGTTAGAGTTCATGATTCTGATTCTTCAGACATATTGTTCCAAGCATCTTGTTCTTTTGATGGTACTAAAGGTACCCTTAAAGAATGTCATATTACAAAAGATATAGTGACAAGTGGAAATGCATATTGGGAAGTAGAACTCTATAATAATCAGTAGAACTCTTATTCCCTGCCCTCTAAATTTTTTTTCTTTTTTTAATTCCTTTAAAGTTTTTAAGTTAGGTTTTTAAATAAAGAGATATTGGGAAATTGTAGATTTGGAGAAGGAAAAATGGATGATG
>CP070798.1:1675008-1679150 GCA_020343515.1 Thermoplasmatales archaeon
TACTCAAACCCTTTTTAACATACTCATCTTTAATGTCTCTTAAAATCACGTCAAAACCAGCTTTAGCAGCCACTAGGGCGATGCCGTGCCCCATCTGACCAGCGCCAATAACGCCTATTTTATTTATCTTCATAAAAACACCTTATTTATCTTTCAATAATCATAGAAACAGCGTTTCCTCCTCCGAGACAAATTGTAGCTAGACCGCGATTTTTGTTATACTTTTTCATCGCATGCATGAGAGTGATCAGTATCCTTGAACCGCTACAGCCAATTGGATGACCAAGTGCAACAGCACCACCATGCACATTGAAGCTATCTTTTGGAATGTCAAGTTCTTTCATCACGGCAACAGAGGCAGAGGAAAACGCTTCATTATGTTCAACCAAATCAATATCATCGATGCTTAGATTCATTTTTTTCAAAAGATTTTTAACACCAGGAATGGGAGCCTCCATGACATATGCTGGTTCAACGCCACCCGTGTTGTATCCTTTAATTGTCGCTAGTGGTTTAATCCCCATTTTTTTTGCTTTATCTTCACTCATAGCAACAACTGCTGAGGCGCCATCAGTGATTTGTGATGCATTCCCCGCAGTAACCACGCCGTTTTTCTTAAAAAACGGTGTTAGTTTGGCAAGTGCTTCCAGCGTTGAATCCTTTCTAATGCCTTCATCCTTGTCAAAAACAATGGGGTCGCCTTTTTTCTGCTTGATCTCTACTGGTAGTATTTCGCTCTTAAAGCTGCCATTTTCAGTAGCCTTCGCAGCTTTCTGATGACTCCATAGAGCAAATTTATCGCAGTCCTGTCTAGTTACATTGTATTTCTCAGCGACGACTTCTCCAGTATTTCCCATGTGAAAATCATTATAGACATCCCAAAGTCCATCTCTTACCATGCTATCAATAATTTTTCCATCGAAGAGGCGGTAGCCAAATCGCGCCTTTTCGAGTAAATAGGGACAGTTGGTCATACTCTCCATTCCACCAGCAACAACAATGTCTGCATCATCACATTTGATGGCCTGAGCAGCTAAAACAATCGCCTTAAGACCAGATCCGCAGACCTTATCTACATGAAAAGCGCCAGCTTCATATGGAATACCACCTGCTATTGCAGCCTGCCGTGCAACATTCTGGCCAAGTCCCGCAGGAACAACATTTCCCATAATTACTTCCTCAACATCCGTTGGTTTTAACCCTGCCCGATTAACAGCTTCTCTTATTACCATACTTCCTAGCTGTGGGGCAGAGAAGCTTTTCAAACTGCCGGCAAATTTACCTTGTGCTATCCTTACGCCTGAAACGATTACCACTTCTTTCATATGGTGCCTCCTCCAATAATCAAATGTGTTCCTGGCAACATGATTTTGATATAAATTATTTTCCAATAATGTATCTTTTTTGACTGGATCCTAGCAAATATATAAGAGTAGAAAAGTATTAATAACCCTTTATGGTAATATATAAATGGTTAACAACTGTTAATTATTTGAGGGATGAATATGAAGACAAATACTAGAATGAGTAGAATCATAGGGGCCACCATACTACTATCCTTGGTAGTTATGTTATTTACCACGATGGCAATAGGGACATTTGACAAAAATATGCCTCGCCAAGGTAAACTTATTAATCAGAGTGCATTTTTTGCAGAAATCGAATTCACTCTATATGAAGGTGAGGGATGTGGCTGTGTACCTTTAGAAGGAGTGACAATATTTGCATATGGGTTAGATACAGATCACAACGATACAAATATTACAGATGAAAACGGGTTTTGTATCCTTGAACTAGAGATTAATTCTAATTATAGAGTTATTATTGAAAATGAAGACTGGCAAACAATAATGTTTGATTTTCTGGTGGTCGATGATCAAACGTTTACATTCCATATGCAAGAAGCTGAAAAATCAGTTTCACAAAACTTTCCATTATTATACAACTTGTTGCAAAGAACCAAGCTATCCACAAAATTATTAAATTGAGCCTTAATAACTGAAGAGATGGAATCAAAAGAAGAACTACTGAATAAGGCATACAACCTCGCGTTTAAGTATGAAGCAGAGCTTGGCAGTTGTCCCCAATGTGTTTTGGCTGCGATTAAAGAAACATTAGATGTTGGAAGTGAAGATATTTTTAAATCCGCTGATGCACTCGCGGGTGGAACCTCTTTGTCCTCAAAAGGAACATGTGGTGCATTGGTAGGAGGAATGCTCGCCATAAGTTCAATAGTAGGCAGAGAATATAATGATTTTAAAGCAGGGAAAAAGAAACGACTTGTATTCAAATATGCGAAAATTTTGTATGACCGTTTTGTAAAAGAATACGGTTCTCCCCTTTGTTGTGATGTCCAAAAACGGATATTTGGAAGATCATTTAACCTATGGGATCCAATAGATTATAAAGAGTTTGAAAAAGCAGGGGCTCATGTTGATAAATGTCCACGAGTATCTGGGAATGCCGCGAGATGGACCGCTGAAATAATATTAAATGAAATGAAGCCTTAATTAACAGAGGTTTGAATTTATTATTTTTTGTTTTCATTCTGTCTTTTAAAATTTCTTAAAATCACTCATAAATCGTGTTAATGGTAAAGGTTGCAAACACCTTGGAGAAGTCTTTCTATGTATCACTTAGAAGTTATAGAAAATAGTTATCCCTGTAATTCCTTTAATTCCTTGAATAAACCCGTATATACTAGGAAGGTGGAGAGGATAATGAGAACCAGATGGGTAGTTGCCTAATTTGGTCAAATTGTTACAATGCGCTCAATCCCTTCCTAGTTAAATATTACATCTTAAAATGGTTTTAAATGCCTTTTTCGCAGATAAGTATGTAGCTAGATATGTAAAGATAGTACCTTTAGTGTTTTTCTCCATTTACCATAGGAATTTATTAGAAATTGAAAATTGTTTTAAACAAAAAAGTATTTAGTGATTTTATTCGATTGTTGAGGAGTTGGAGAGCCGTAATTGTTCTGAATCAGTGAGGTGGTGAGGAGATTCAAAAACAGAAACGATTCTTTTTCAGAACTCTGCAACTCCCCAATTAAATAAATATTAACAATAATATAAATCTTTCGTAAATACTTTATATGTAATTATCTGATTTTTTTTACCATTAACAAAGGGTTTGCGTTGAAAAGTACCAAGGCAATTAGCACCCTAAACTATCAAAAGAGCCCCGCCACAGTTAGGGCAACAACTCATGGATAAATAGAAAAATCTTTTACAGTTAACACATTGATATTCAATAATAATAATACCCTATTTGGTTGTTAAGTATATTTCAATAAAAGATACGTTGATGGTTCTACCGTTTTCACCATTAATGCTATCAGTACCAATTTTTATGTCGTTAACTTTTGCATCAGTAACAAACCTATTTCTTGTAATTTCCGCAGTGTCAACCGCTGTAGTTATGGCTCTACCTCTAGCTTTTATAACAACTTCATTTGAACCGCTATTAAACTCTGTTAATATTGCCAATACATAGCTCACCGGAGGTTTATTGCCAACGAATATTGTCTTCTCATCAGTTTTTTTTTCTCTAGATGGCTCTTTTTTTGTTTTATTTGCCATTACTCACTTCACAACCTCTAGCTTTGTAGTTTTGTTTATAAAGGATTTGTTGTACAATTGTTACCAGCTAGCTTTACAGATCTTACAATAACCATTTGTTCTAAGTAGAGATAATATAAAAAAGAGTGGAAAAATAGATAGGTAACAATTGTGCATTATGAACAATATCTTAAAGACACAAAAATTCTATAATGTAATAATACTTGGACTAACGAAAACTAATAACAATTGAGGACCGAAAAGTAATCCGAAGATATTACTGCTTATGAGATTACGAAGAGAAGGAAAGCTATATGAAACAGCGAACTTAGTGGAATAACTATAGAAACTTGGAAAAAGATTTAATGAACTTATCAACAGAGAATACTACAATATAATCAGTGACATTCATGTGATGGAAGATATTTTTACTGTTAAAAAATGTGGAACAACAAATCCTGAGATTAACAGAATAAAGGAATTTGCGTATACGGAATTGTGAAACCATTTTTATAGAGAAACAAAGGATAACGTTTCCCGTAAAGAGATATGTAATTAACATTATTGAAATTATGGTTA
>CP070798.1:1679250-1683387 GCA_020343515.1 Thermoplasmatales archaeon
TTCCCAATGCTAAGATACATTCTAGGACTATAAACCTACACTAAAAACCTCTCTCTTTTTTCTTTTTTTAATTTTCTTTCAATGATTTCACCAAACTTTTTATGAATGGAGCGAATAAAAAATCCCCTAAAGAAGCATAGAATAACAGTAACTGCCCTATTAATAGAAACATATCAAAGCAATATAAATATAATAGAAATGTATATATAGTAAAAAGGTAGCATAAAATTACAGGAATTACCCTACTAATAGAAACATATATATAATAGGGTAGTATATAATGTTTAAGTAGAATCGGGGGTAAAAATATGAGTCATAATAAAGCTAGAATAGAGGCGGTTGTATTGACCATGCTACTTCTTGGAGCAATGTTTTTGGTTCCAGCAACCTCTGTTGAAGACCAAATAAATGAAAAATCTGATGCCCAAACCTATAGATCTGTGTATCATGATTCCTCTGATGCCGAGGTAGATCCAGGGCCTTATATTTTGGACAGAAGGTATATTGTCGATCCAGAACCTGCACCACTTAATATGGATGATAATGATGATGCGGGAACTAAAAAAGATGCAGGTGACAAAATTTCCCGTGCAGATCCTATATTCCCTGGTGAAGTAATCGATGATACCCCCGGTAGAGGAAGAACCGGTAAACTAAGTTCAAGTGACGATGAAGATTGGTATTTCTTTTCGGTTTGTGACGGTCAGGATATGACTATTACTATGACACCTCCTTCAGCTTTTAATTTTGATATGGGTCTTTGGGACGATACCGAAACCGAGAAGGCGACTTCTACTAACTCTGGAAGTACGTCAGAATCAATTATTTTTACAGCGGGATATAGTGGCTTATATTACCTGAGAATACATTATATTAGTGGTTCAGGTAATGGCCAATATTCATTTGATGTTACTATGGATACACAAAACGATGCGAACAGTGGTGATGACGCAGGAGGTACATTCGCTGCTGCTACGCTTCTCCCAGCTGAGGGAGAATACAGTGGATATCTTGATATGGATGATGCATATGATTGGTACAAATTCGATGTAGATTCTGGGAAAGGCATCCATTTTGACCTAAAGGTAACTGCTGTTAATTATCTATCTGATTTTGATATCTCGTTGTACAAACCAAATGGGGAGTTGGTATATGAAGAGCGTTACTATTACAATGACGAACTTCTTTATCCTGCAGATGTATCTGGTGAATGGCGAGTAAAAATAGACATCTTTCCAGGATGGACAGAGATGCCCGAGCCAACAGAATGGGAATATTATACATATGGTTCAGGTGCCTACACCTTGGAATATTCTATTGAAGATTCTGCTCCGCCTCCACCAGCGCCCATACCTCAACCTGATATTACTCCAATTGCAAAGACCTTCATCATCAATAATGATCCAGATAGCAACAAAGATGAGTATGGATATCTTGCATCTATACCTGCATGCAATTATTTGGAAGGTGGAGGGAGATATCTGGCACCGATTGTCTATGAAGGTGACAGCACATCCACCAATTATTTTGAAACTGGGGATTACCGTGGAAATGTTGATGATACAACTGATTATTTACTGGAAGACTGGAATGCCTATTTGGGTTCACATGTAAAAACTGCTACTAATTACATTGTTCCCGCCGATCCTATTGAGGCGGCAGCTGACATTGCAATAAACAACTGGGGTTCTTCAGATCTTGCCGTTGTTGCTGTTGATGGCAGTGACTTTGAGGATGAGGTAAAACAGGTATTAAAAAAGACGAAAACACTGAAACGTGAAGCTCCAACTGAAACAATATATAGCGATGATCCTAAGATAGGAGAATTTGGCCGTGTTATGTTTTTGGGTTCAAAGTGGTGTGCTATTAACGTAAGTGCTTTTGGTGTTACTGCCTCCCATACTGATAGTTCTGCAGCTTCATTAACCCAGGTCTTTCCACAATTTATGTCTCAAGCAGGCGATTGGTGGCCGGTACCATACGATGGCACAGGTAATGCCATAGACATCTATTACCCAGTTACACAAATGGGTATTTGGTCTGCTGGTTCATCCTTGTCATTTGACCATTATGATTATCTCGAAATTACAAAATATGCAGGTCACAGATATAAGATACGAATAGGTGCTGGTGAATCGGATTCGGCTTTAAAGGTTACCGTAAAAACCGATACCCCATCAGATCTCCTCGTATTTCTTGTTGATCCAAAAGGACATATTAGGGCACCTGATATACCACAATGGAATGGTCCAGTTCTACCAATTCATGAGTGGTATGGATTCGAGAACCCACCTCAAAACCCTTGGAGATGTTGGAATCCAGGACCTCATACAGAATTCTCTGCTGAGGTCCTTCACCCTGAAAAAGGAAAGTGGACTGTAATCGTTGTACCACGAGACGCACAGGGTTCAAATAAAATTGAATATACCGTGACAGGGGAGTTAAGAAAGATCAACCCCGATCGAGCAGATGCGGCTGTATCAGCTGCAAATGCCGCGGTTATTGCATCCTTAGAACATGCACCTTTGTTATATGTAAAAAAGGACAGCGTACCTACTCAAACGTCAGATGCGTTTACCTCTCTTGGTGTAACTAAGGTTATCTTCGTTGAACGTAATGACATAGGAAAAGATGTGGTCGGCAGCCTTCCCACAAAGGAGGCAGATTTAACAGATATGGGACAAATAGTAGACTATATCAAAGACTATGATGATTCTGAAAACTTTATAACCATCACGTCTATTAAATCAGGGGACGGATACTTTGCACCAGCAGCGATGCTTGCAGCTTACCATGGATCACCAGTTTTCCGTATTGGTGATGCGCCAGGTAATCCTGCAGGAGTAGCAGATCGAATAGAGACCTGGCGACTTTGGGACGGAGACTACTATCATGGATCTCGCGCTCCAGGACATTTACCAGTTGCTGACGAACCAATTGATATAGGTTGGATACAACTCTTTATCAAAATGATCCAGTACTTCATAGGAGGTGGAGCTGAGCTTCCACCTTTGGGTTTGGATGCAAAAAGATACTGGAACGAGGAGCTTCACGATGCTATTCACGATTGGATTGCAGGTTATGGACTTGATAAAGACGGAGAAGACGAAGGATACTGTTTTGTTGCTCCACGAAAAGATATCTACCTTCCAGCACATTCTGTCATGATGGGTAACAACTCATATGCAGGTCATATTCCAGGAATAACACCCGCATATACCTCAGCGGTAGTAGTAAGGAACATCTTATACCCAGCGTTGATCTTTGCGAATGAAAACAGAGATGTAACCACTACCATGTTGATGAACTTCCCAGATGGGGGAGGATGGACTACAAATGATGGTGTATTTCATAACGTGTATTCAAGTAGGGAGCTTAAAAAATCGTTCAGCTCTCACTTTAGAACATATGAAGGTCATGCCCTTTGGGATGCTCATCTAGAACGAATGAATGAGGGTACAAGTGTATTTTACTATTCAGGACACGGAACAGGTGGAAGTGGTCAATCGGCGCAATACCTTCAGACAGAACATAGTAATTATCCTGAACAGGTATGGTGGGATGCTTGGCGAGGCTACATGTACGACAATTGGAAAATGCCAAGACACAATGGAAGAAGATGGTATAATCCAGAGCCACCGAACCTCTACGACATAATACATTACGACCATGTAGATGGCAATTATGAGAATCTAGGAAGCACCGCAGTCTTCTACATGTCTTGTTCAACTCAAGATGCCTTTGGACCAATGGTATTCCTTGACCATGGATCAGTACTAAACTATGGAAATGCAGGGTCTGGATTATGTCCAGAAGCAGATTTCTTAGATGATGAATTCTTCAAAAGCGCATTGATATATGGAGAACCAGTGGGTCCAGCGTACGCAAAGGAAGTTTGGCTTCACATGAGGGATTTCACAACCAAGGATCCAACCTCTATGTATGGTTCTTCATCTCTTTATCCAATTACAACTGTACACTGCATATACGGAGATCCAACCTTGATTCTCTACAGCCCAGAGTGGACATCACCTATACCAATAGACGCTTAAAACATCTACTCTCTTTTTTTTTTTATTTTTTTCTCTCTTATTTCTAGTTATAGTAGTATCAGTCCAGATAGTTATCGATATTATA
>CP070798.1:1683487-1687578 GCA_020343515.1 Thermoplasmatales archaeon
AAAGAATTAGAATTTATGTCAAAACATGGAAACGGCGAGAAAAATGTGAAGGCAAAAGCTTCTTTAAAATTAATAGAAAAGTACACTACTTTTGACGTAGATGAGAAGAAAGGAGATGATGCTATTTTAGAGTTGGCAAAAAAAATGAATGGTATCGTTGTTACAAATGACAAGGGACTAAGGGATAGATTAAAAGAAAAGTCCCTATCAGTTATTTTTCTACGTGCAAAGAAAAAATTGGTCATTGAATAAATTTTTATCCAATGTGTGTTTTTTTACGTAATGTCTAGAAGTTTTTATAAATAATAGTGATATTCTGCTATCTATCATGTCGGGGTGGCTCAGCCTGGTTAGAGCGCCTGACTCATAAGCTCAGCTAAAAGGTTCGTTGTTTAGCCTAGCGCTAAGAAATCAGGAGGTCGCGGGTTCAGATCCCGCCCCCGACACTACTGTTAATTGTTAAGAGTGCATCAATAAAAATAAAGCAGAATCGTGTTGAGTTTTTACATGGTTTCTATGGCATTTAAATTTAACTCACTATTTATACCTTTGAATCCCCTTATATAATTTAAATCTTTCCTACGATATTTATTTGATACATTTGTAACAATGATATTGAAAAACTATGGAGAAGGGATGGGAGGAAAATATGAAAACAAAGCCCTTCTCTCTTCTTTCACTAGAGGATAAATAGGATTCCTCCCTGCAACAACTATGTAACCTTAACACAAATAATATTTATGGTACAAAATTTTGATTATTGACTTCCTCTGTTTTTAGCCATTTTAAGCACTTTAAAGCTTTGCCAATGCCAAATTACCAATGCCTTTCGGTATCCGTCTTGTGCTCTCTTATTTTCGGCTTAAGGTCGTAAAAACTTGCACTTGCCAATTTGTTTTTAGCCAGAAGAATCTTTGTATAAATGTCATATGGTTCTTTTATCTGCTTACTCCATCTAAAAATACCAGTTCCAGTTAAGTATACAAGAAATGTACTGCCAAAATTCTACCCATTTCATCGTCGTAGAAGCTAACATTAAGTATCTTTCATATATCAGAGGATGCGTTATTTCTGGAAAAGGCCATCTCCAACCTGGAGGATAATCAGTAGAAATTGCTAAAAGGAATAATAGTCGTGATACTCGAAAAGCAGTTATTATCGACACAATTAAAAATAGAATTGGATGTCTGGGTATTTGTACAGTTTTAATTAAATCCGCTATTTCTTTAACTTCGAGATTTTTTAATTGACTAATTAGATTATTTTGTGACACCTTATCAAAAGTATTCAATTGTATTGCTGGAATAGTGGGCGATGATAGTAGTAGAGCCGAAACTAGTATAATTCCAACTACATTTTTTTTCCTCATTCTTTTCCTCCTTTATAACATTCTATTAACCCCTCATACTCTTCATTCAATCCTAAAGATAAATTGAACAATTGTAGTGATAGCACTAGTTGTTCAACGATGAAGACGACCACGAGCTATCTTCGTGATACTCAACGACTCCACTAAACCTGATTGCAATAACTTTTGTTTTAGCTCATTTGTTGATTGAGAGCATTTTGATATATCAGCAATAATTGACCATCGGGCTTTCTTCCCTCTTTGAGAGCTTTTAGATTCTGTCATTATTAAATCAATTTTTAAGTCAGCGATTTTCTGTGCAATCTTTGCCAGACAACCAGGAGTATCACCGAACTCAATTTCTATTCTTACTAAATTGGTTGGTTCTCCATAGATTGGACTGATGATTAATGTGTCTGTCTTAGAATCCAAACTCATCAACACCTCATCTCCCTCTTTTAAATCGAGATGTTCTCTAAATTCATTTGGTATTACCAAACGTCCTCTTGTGTCTAATCGAATTATTGAATTCATCATACACCTTTGTGGGAATTATGTGGGAAGTATATACATAATCTAATATTTAAAAATTCCTACCAATGTTGTTTTTAGCCAGAAGAATCTATATCGAAGGAGTATTATCCAAAAGTTTTTATTTTGAATACTGAACACAAATGTCCAAGATAAAGTATTAGTTGAATGAATATAATATATGGTATTGTTTGTACGGCTATTAATAGAAGTGCTAATACTAAAGCTATCCAACAAAATAAATGGGTAGACATAGGGCAATTTAAACCAGTTGGCGGGTCATTTTCTTGAATAATATAATCATACAGTTTTCCATCTTCGTCGTTTCTTAATTTATTCAGTATCTTGTCAATTTCAATGATATTTACTCTGCTCTTTATTTTATTTTCTTCAAATAGAAAATATATAACTCGATTTTTTAAAAGATTGAATTCCTTATTATCCATCTTTCTTAAGGCATCTATTACTTTTATAATTAATTCTGTTTTATTATCTCGTTTTGGAATAGATAAAAAACATTCTTCTCCCTTCCCAACATAATCACAAGTCAAATCCTTGCTTTCTTCATCTATCGCCCTCTGTGTTCTAATAGTAAACAACGGTGATGCCTTCACATTAGATTTAACACTACTATACCCTACAACCGAGGTAAACGATATGCCAATAAGGACGGCAACTGCTATGATACTTCCAACGAGTAGCTTTTTGTTCATATTATTTCCTTCATCTTAAAATAGTTTGTTCGTTGTCAAAGTAAATCCAATGATGAACCCACGCTCTAAAGATGTATCAAAAGTACCGATGCCAAGTCCCATAAATCCTCTTAATAAAAACATACCATCATCATATTCTTTGATGCCATTTAACCCGATGGTTGTTATCCATCCAGAGGTATATCCCCAGAATCCATATGGAATGACTACTCGTGGGCGTTGATATTGTAAAAAATCAAGTAAATCAAAATATCTCAGCCATTGTTCTGTAGAGATGATGTCTAATTCTAATAGTACTTCTACAATCAGTGTAAAAGGGAACATAAAAAGTCCTAAAAAGTTACATCGGAGAGGCATAATGATTGTGTCAGTTCCCACACCAATTATGAGGTTGAGATAGTTCATGTCTTCAAATGGATTTTTTGTCAATCGTTTGAAAAGGTAGGAATTCTCAGATATGAGTCCTGCTAACTCCAACTCATATGCTAGTTCGGGTAATTTTTTCTGGAGGTCTGTAAGTGAACCATCTTTTTTATTGTGATAGTAGATGTCATCAAACAATTCTAAAATCCTATTATACTGATTAGTTGGTATAACCTTATTTATTGTGTTCACTCCATTGGTTACCTGTAAGGTGACGGTGCTTTGATTTGATAGTGCACTACTTATTGGTATAACCAGCATTAACATAACTATACATGCTGTCATGACAATTATTTTTCTCATTCTTTCCCCATCATTTATAACGCACATCTGATATAAGTGTTTATCCATGCCAGAGGGTAGCATTTATATACCACAGCATTGATAGATATATGTAATAATCTGGGGAGGATTCTGCGATTTGAATAAATACATCGTCCCAATATTGGTTATCCTATTGCTCTTGTCTTCTTCATTCTTAGGTAGTTCATATTCTATAGAGGATATAGAAAGAACATCTATCTTATCTTTTGATGGTAAAACCTTATATGTTGGAGGTTCAGGTCCTGGTAACTATTCTACTATCCAAGATGCAATAGATGATGCCACTGATGGGGATACAGTTTTTGTGTTTGATAATTCATCACCGTATTATGAGCATGTAATAGTGAATAAATCTATAAATCTAATAGGTGAAAACCGTGATACAACCGTTATTGATGGCAACCGGAATGGAACTGCCGTGCAGATTACTGCCGATTGGATAGGTTTAAGCGGGTTTACGATACAAAACACTAGTGGCGGATTTCCTGGTGGTTTTCAATGTGGAATTAATCTAGGTTCAAATTATAACATCATCACAGGCAACATCATCTCGAACTGCCGTTTTTTTCCTATACGTCTTTTAAATTCTAATAGCAACAACATCACAGGCAACATCATCTCCAACAACGGGTGTGGCATGAACATCGATGGTTCTAGCAGCAACACCATCACTGGCAATACCATCAGCTCAAACGCCCAGTATGGCATCCGCCTCCATGGTTGGAATAACAATAACACTATCACAGGCAACA
>CP070798.1:1687678-1691765 GCA_020343515.1 Thermoplasmatales archaeon
AATGAGTCAATATACTTCCATCAACCAGATGGTGAATGGTTTTGGGATCCCTATACTGGATATTTGGCTCAAGACCATAATAATATTTGGCAGTATGATATCTACATCCCTGAGACTGCGGCATTCGAACAGACAGGTACACCAGATGAACCGGTGATTTATTGGCTTGATGTTTGGGTCATAACGCGTTTTGGTGAATTTGGCTGGAAGTCATCGAAAGAACATTGGAATGACGACGGTGTCTTTTGGGTAGAGGACGACCCATTCTGGAAAGAACTAAGGTATCCACCTGGACATCCGTATCATGGAGAGTCTATGGATCTGGCTTTTGCAATAACTACTGAAGAGGAGCCAGAAGAATGTTGTCTTGCAATTGAAAGCATGGTCGGTGGATTGTTTGCATCAACTGCATCACTCAAGATAAACTCAGTAATCAAAAATATCGGAGGTGCAGAGTGTAAAGATATTCGCTGGAAGTATACCACTACAGGCGGTATCGTTATATGGGGAACAAAGAGCGGCACGGTAGCTTCTCTTCTACCGGGAGACACAGTAACTGTAACCTCAAGAATATTCATTGGGCTTGCTATTCCTGGCATCTTTCCTGGGAACGTAACAATTGAAGCAGATGCAACAAATAACGCATGTCCACCGGCGACGATGACAAAAGGATTGTTTTTGTTTATCTTTTTGCTTCAACTTGTGTAAAGTGATGGTTAAAACCATCCCCCTCTTTTTTATTTTTTATAATTATCATTAAAATTTAGCGTAATATTTTGTAATAAGGTTGAAGTTTCTAAATTAAACCTTACAAGTATTTTAACTATTATCTTTGTTAACAAAAGATCACACCCGATTAAAATTTGCAGGAGATACATCTCATAAAAAACAAACGATTCTATTTATTATATTTCTGTTAAAGCGCTTTAATAGAGTGCTTTAATAGAAATTATTTGATATTCTGCACATGGTATTCAAAATATTTATATATTTATGTGCGAATTATTAATGGATGGAAATGAAAAACATTTCGAAATATATCTCTTTCTGGTTTGGTTCCATACTTATTCTCATGATTTCGCTAACACCACTTGGGCATTCATATTTCCCTAGTAATGTTAGTTCTTTTAACGATAATGATATTATTGATATGATTAATCAGGTTAATGAATCCAGGATAATGTATTTCTATGAAAATCTTATGGAGTTTGGTGTTAGGTATACCGGAACCTCCAATTGTAGTATGGCGGGGGATTGGATTTATGATGAGTTTGTACAAATGGGTTTAGAGGTTGAGTTTCATCATTGGAAACGTCATAAATTTGAAAGCCGCAATGTAGTAGCAACTCTCCCTGGACATGATCCTTCCACTAATGCAATATTTATAATCTGTGCTCATTATGATACATTTATAAATTCCCCTGGTGCAAATGATGATGGCTCTGGCGTTGTCGCAATTCTAACTATAGCTGAAATTCTAAGCAAGTATTCGTTCAATCATACCATACAGTTTATTGCCTTCTCAGGTGAAGAAGTTGGAGCATATGGCAGCTTTAATTATGCTCGGGATGCATACAATCGAGGCGATAATATTTTTGTTGTACTCAATCTTGACATTATCGGCTATGCTGAAACTACACAGGGTGGAAGAATCCTACGTTATTTCCATGAAGAACCATCCACATGGATTGCAGAATTTGCTCAAACGATTAGCACAAAATACTTGAATATCATCGATATGACCGTAGAGAGCCTACCAAATTATCCTGGGGCCGATAATCAAGCATTTGTGGATTACGGCTATGATGGGGTGTGGATTGCCCAACATGATCCTAATAGGGTTGGTCATTCACCAGACGACACACTTGAGAACATCAACATTACCTATCATATGAAGGCGACAAAACTAATGCTTGCTGTCCTTGCAGAGCTTGCAACTAGGCCTATTCCAATTCAGGTTATCCTACGTGCACCACTAGAAGGAATGGGATATATTAATAATAACCCATTATTCAAATTATCTTTTGCTGAATATTCTTATCTGAGATTGCGTGGAATAACTATTATCATTGGAAGAGCAATGGCTTGCGCAGAAGTAATCTGCAAGGAAAACGTAAGATATGTCATTTTCTCCATTAATGACGTGTTTACCTTATGGGATGGTGAAGAACCATATGAGTGGAAAATTCAGGGAAAATTTTATCCTCTTATCGGTCGTCATAAGCTAAAAGTATTTGCTTATTCTGAATCGGGTGAAATGGACACTGATGAAATGGAAATTATATTTCTCTCGCTTTCTTATCAATACGGGAAATGGTAATATTCAAAATTTGATGTAATAATACCATTTCTAATATATTATCATTATCAATAGAATAGGTGTATAGAATAGTCTATTTCTCTTTTACTTTTTAATTCTCTCCAAGAAAAACATAATAATGCATCAAAAGGTAGTTTTCTCTTGTTAGGCCATTTACATTGAGAAAAAAGGTGTTACGGGGTTTGAATTTATAATTTTGGGGAATTGAACAATAGAAACTTAAGCCGCTGGGGGGAATTAGTGCCAAATACTCAATTCCCCATCAATAAAGTCAAATAACTAAAAAATTGCCACAAGATAAGCCCTATATTTATGAAATTATTAATATAATTGTAAAAAGCCATTTTTGAAAACTTAACCCACAAAAAGATAAGTAGGATTCTTTCTTTTCTTATATTAGTATGGCGAAAATTTATGTTGGAACATCAGGATGGAGTTACCATTGGAACCTCGGAAATTCATTGGAGTGGTACATCAAAGAATCAGGGTTGAATGCTATTGAGCTAAACATGAGTTACTATCGATTTCCATTTCCCAATATGATTAAATCCTGGGTAAAGAAAGGATCATCTCTCGCTTGGGTAATAAAAGCTCATAGGTCAATCACCCATTATAAAAAACTCAATAAAGAATCATATCCTATCTTCGAGAGATTCAAGAAACTCTTCACACCACTTGAAGACCATATACATTATTATCTTCTTCAACTCCCACCGAAATTTACAAACTTAGATGCATGTGGAAGATTCATTGAAGAATGTGGAAACGAAAAGATTGCTATTGAATTTCGAAATATCTCAATGTTCACTAAGGAAATCATTGAGTGGGGTAAGAAACAGGATGTGCTTCTTGTGAGTATTGATGCTCCTGAAATGCCTAGAACTATTATGAGTAAATCAACAATCTATGAACGGATTCATGGGAGAACAGGATGGTATTCGCATGATTATTCAGATGAAGAACTTCAAGAGATAAAAGATCGAATTATGGCGTCTAATCCTGATCGAATCTATGTTTTCTTTAATAATAACCATGCTATGCTTGAAAATGCGAAAAGAATGTATAATCTGTTAAGATAAATTTAACCCACATATTGTGTTAAAGACTGTCAGAATTTGAAATCAATGTCCCAAGGCTCTTTTGTTTTTCTTGCTTTTCTATCAGCTTTTCTCACTCGTTGCTTATGATGATGCTTAGAATGACAATTAGGGCATAATGCAATTATATTTGCTAATGTGTTCTTCCCACCTTTAGAAACAGGTCTCTTATGATGAAAATGTTTTACTGCTGGTAATGTCCTTCTACATTTATAGCACTTATATCCCTGTCTAACAAGAACTTCATTTTTAATTGACTTAGAAATTGTTGATCTTGTTTTCTTTTTCCCCCACAACAAATCTTCAAATTGATATAATAGCATTTTTCCTCCTCCATTTACAATTTCACAACATCTCCTTATTTAAAAACCTTTACAACCCTATTTGTTATCCTGAAAACCCTATGTTTCATCCTTAAAGTAGAAATTTTTAAAAAAATATAAAATTTTATAAATCGTAGGAGCATTACATTATTTGAATCGGGAGAATTGAGTTTTCACTGGAGATGAAGGTAGGGGTTGTAGAGATTTAAAGAGAGAATAGTTTCGGGAGATGTTTGTATGAAAATAACGTTTCTCTCTCCTAACTCTACACTCCCCTAAAAAGTATAACAAACATAATGTTGATTTAAATGTTTCGCAAACACTTTAAATATTTCCTAAGCAAATCA
>CP070798.1:1691865-1695918 GCA_020343515.1 Thermoplasmatales archaeon
AATAACTGTTGTATCCCTATCTTCGCCAATAAGATTTATTGACTTTTCTATATTTAAATAACTCTCTTGTTGATATGGTGAACTATCATCATAAACAAAAACAGTATCACCATCACTCGCATCATCAATGGCATCCTGAATCTTTGTATAGTTCCCTGGTCCATCGCCACCAACATACAAAGTATTGCCATCAAAGGATATGGATGATTTTTCAACTGTGGTGCCAGTTGATGGAATAACGCTCACGCTAAGGAATAAGAGGATGATTCCGATTGCTAAGCCCTTCTTAACATTCATTCTATATCATTCCTTAATCAGTTATCAGAAGAACTTCCAAACCTTCATTTCTTTAGTGGCATTGTTGCCAGCATTATCATAAGCTATTACTTTTATTGTATGTCTAAACCGGAATGGCGTATGCTCATCCCATCTCCAACTATATGGTGCTTCAGTACAGTTTGATTTTAATTTGTTGTTGATGTAAAACTCAATCTGATTTATTCCAGAGTGTTCGTCCGTTGCTTCAATCTCAATGTCTATATATCCAATTATTAAGGGTTTGCGGAGTGGTAATATCTTTTTGTTCCTTATGTACAACGCATTCTCTGGTTTTATAATCTTTACAAGTGGAGGCATACCATCATTATATAGGCCTGTATGCCATCGATCATGATGAAACATCGGCCATGGGAGACGGGTGGGATCATATGTATTTTCACCTAACTCCCAGCAATGCACTTTGTAATCATGCCATGAACCGACAACAATCTCCAGCATTCCATCATCATCGATTTCTCCAGCAGCTGGCGATGAATAAATATCCTCACCATATAAAGGCCAGGCATCATTAACCAATGAAGCATCATAATTGAAGGCATAAAGATTAGGACTAGGGGCAGCACCTCCATCAGCCGAACCCACTACAATTTCTAATTCACTATCATCATCAATATCACACACCAGTGGGGAAGATACGATTCTTTGATAAGGGTCAGAAAAAGCAACTGGCCAATTATCTACAACTTGCCCATTGTCATGCCAAATGAACATACGTGCAGGAACCGGTGACCCAACGTATATAGAAGTAGGTACAACTATTTCTAAATCCCCATCATCATCAAAATCTGCTAGCGCCGGAGAAGCAATTACATTATTACTAACATCTTTTGGCCAGCCCTCTACTACGGAACCATTTCCGTTAAAAACCCAAACATAACCTCCCCACCATGAAGTACCTAAAACGATTTCTAAGTCTCCATTATTATCAATATCTCCCAAAGCAGGAGAAGATCTAATTCCTCCATTTATTTCCACAGGCCATCCATCTACAATCGTAGCATCCTCACCATTAAAGGCATAAACCTTCCCAGTAGCCGATCCGGAGGTACCAATCACCACCTCCAGTCTTCCATCTCCATCTATGTCACCCAAAGCAGCAGTACATTCAATTGATTCTGAGAAGGATCGAGGCCAACCATCTACATCAGATCCGTCGCCATTCAATGCATATAATGTGGCTGATGCTCCGTAATAGCAGGCTATTACAATTTCCAATTCATTATCTTGATCAATGTCACCTAAGGTTGGTGAGGATATTATCACACCAGTGGTAATTTTAGGCCACAGCCCATCAACAAGTGTACCGTCAATATTCCAAGCATAAATCTTATGATCCCATGATCCAACTATGATTTCTAGCTCATCATCATCATCTATATTGCCCAAAGCAGGTGAAGATTTGACTTCTCCTCCGGTGGTCTGTGGCCAATTCGAAATCGAAACACCATACGCACCCCAGATATACACTTTATTGTCACTACATCCAATTATAATTTCCAGATTACTATCTCCTGCAAGATCACTTAGAGCTGGCGAAGAATAAACAGAGCGTCCAACAGATTTCGGCCAACCTGGTTGTATCTCTGGAACGCCAGGCTGTTGCAACATCTCTAGCGTAAATAATGGGTTATCAAGAAATTTTTCATATCCCTCTAAAGTAAGTAGATTAGAAAAACTTCCGTCAACATTCAACACATATACTTGATTCTCGGATAATTGAACGAGAATCTCTGGTATCTCGTCATTGTTAAGATCATCGAATTTTAATAACATGGGATTATTTTCCATCGCATTCTCAACATTCCCCATGCCAATTCCATTGAAAATACATGCAACATCTCCAAAATTAGAAATAACGATTGCATCCTGAATCCGAGTGTAGTTCCCAGGTCCATCGCCACCGACATACAAGGTATTGCCATCAAAGAGAATAGGAGATGATTTATCTATTGTGGTGCCAGTTGATGGAATACTCATCCCGATAAACAGAAGTATTACCCCAACTGCTAATAGCTTCTTCACTCTATATTCCACCCCAGAATTCCCAATAACCGCTCTAACATTGGGAATCGTTCAAACAGCCAACCAAGCAGATTAAGGTTGAAATTAGAAGCTTTGTTCTTTGGCATAGTGACTTCTAATGGTTCTGACCAGTCACTTACAAAACCACATTCATCTCTAGATCTTACCTTAATATTGTATTTTCCTCTCTCATCCCAGCTATGAGAAGCAGAAACTGTTTCTCCAGAATCAAACCATTCAACAGTTGTTACGTTCCAAACTCCCCAAAGAAAATCATAACTTAACAGGTCACCATCTGAATCTGTAGTATTTGTGGAATACGTATATTCCTCTCCAGGAATTCCACTTGTTGGACCTGAAGGTTTAGCAGGAGTATCAGGTTTATTGTTATCTGAAAAAAGGGTGAGATCATATTTCATTAAGAAACCACCACCACCACCACCATATCCACCAATATAAATATAATCTTCATAAATTTCCAGACAATCTATGTCATAATAATCATAAGGTCCATAAGTTAAATACCAAATCAACTTAGAATCCTCATCAAACTTATACAATACTGCATCCCAATCATATTCAAAGCGGTAAAACTCACCACCTGTATAAATAGAACCATTATATGCTATTACATCATGAAAACCTGATGGAGGACAAAGCGATGTAGTATACCATTGTAACTCCCCGTCAAGATTATACTTTAAAAGGAGATCACGAAATGGCATAGGGTACTCAGCTCCAGATCCACAAACATAGATATTATCATTATATACATCTATCATATGTCCTATCTGTGAACCAATGCCTCCCCACTCTCTTTTCCAAATGAGTTTCCCATCTAAAGAGACTTTAGCAACGAATACATCCTGCCTAGTATTATCATGAGAATTAGTTTGCCCTCCAGCATAGATATTGTCATTATATATTTCAAGATCATAAAAATCACTTAACCATGTTCCAAGTATTTTATGGGTTTTACCCCAGATTTTGTTTCCGTTAGTGTCATATTTTAAAATCCAAGAAGTACGGTCCTTTGCTCCACATAAATAAAGATAATTATCATATACCTTCACATCATGGATTTTATCAAAGGTAGTTTCATTAATTATCCTACTCCAAAGGAGATTACCATCTAAATCATATTTACGTATATACGAATCCATCCACCATATAATACCTTGAAAAGGACCAACAAAACCTACAACATATATCGCATCATTATACACATTTAGGGAATGAGCGACAGTATCAGGATGATTAGGGGATGACCAGTTTTTCATCCATATCAAACTACCATCACTGGATTCATATTTACAAATAGTCATGTAATACTTTTCTTCTTCTACATCCCAATTCCAACATGCGGCATAAATATGATCTTCATAAATCTCAATATATCTTAAAAGATAATCATAATTAAGATTAATCCACATTGGGTTAATCTCACCAGGTCCATTACTTTTAATATTTACTAGATTGGCATCCTTTCTAACTAATTGATTGTTAATAATATATCCTCTCTCGTCATATTTTAAACCATACATATCTTCAATTCTATCATATGATACATCTTCATAAACTACTTTGTTAATTGTTTCTATACTTCCACTTATAATTGGAATGACGCTTATTCCAATAAGCAATACTATTACAGCAACCGCAATTCCTTTCTTAATTAAGGGTTTTTGCATA
>CP070798.1:1696018-1700050 GCA_020343515.1 Thermoplasmatales archaeon
GCGCATCTCATTCATGGAATACCGAAGGTAACTATGAGATAAGAGTTAAAGCTAGAGACGAGAATGGTGGCGAAAGCCCATGGTCAGATCCGTTATTAATCAATATTCTTAAAGCACCAACAATGGATATTGGGCTTATCACTGGTGGATTTTTCAAAGTAAACGCAGTAATTAAAAACATTGGCGCTGTTGACTCAGCAGAAGTTAGCTGGAGTATCAGCCTTGATGGCGGGGTATGGATTGGCAAGGAGACCACAGGTACCATTACTAGTTTAGCGGCAGGCGGCGAAGATACCATCAGCTCGGATTTCATACTTGGATGGGGAGAAACACGGGTAACTGTTAGAGCGGAAATAACAGAAGGCTCGGATTCAAGATCGCAACGTGGAAAATTATACTTGTTCTATGTTCAGGTAAACCCTGGTGGCGTTTAAAACAACCAAAATCTCTTTTCTTCTTTTTTTATAGCTCTACAGCAAATCCACTAATTCAACTTAAATAATTGATAGATTAAAAAATTAAGATCAAAACTAACCCTATTAATGCCCCCCCCATTCTTACTACAATGGATAAAAGGCTACTTCTGCTTTTTCTCTTCCTTTTTTTTCCTTTTTTCCTCTTGATGCTTTTTCTCTTTTGTTATCCCCCCCTGTAGCACCCTGATTCTAGAATTCATCCCATGTATCCTTGACTCAATTTGTTGTTTTTTGATGTGAAAATCTGCTTTTGTCATCTTTTTACTTTCACATTTTTCCTGTAGATGTTCGATTTTCTTTTGTTGTCTTTCAATTTTTTTCTCCAGCTTTGCAATATTTCTCTCCAACCTTTCAATGAAGCCCATGTTCTTTACTCCATAATTCTTTCCTATGCGCCTCAAGGGTATTGTTCTCTTTACCTAAATATTCTGCGAAAGTTTTCACTTTTTCTTTACCGATTTTATAAGGTTCTGAAAATATATCCAAATACTTTAAATCTCGTAATAGATGATGATCAAGAATAATATTACAGCCTATTGTTTCAATTATTTCTACTAAATTGTCCGAGGCATCTTGCAAGCTTTGTTTGCTAAACTTCCATCCTAGAAAAATCGTAGGAGGCCCATCCATAATAAGAAGATCTGGTTCCTGGCTGATAATATACTCTTTAGCATTTTTGGTTACTGGTCCTTGAACATCCGATGAATGCACTATTCTTTTTTTACCATCATCAATGGTTGTCATAACTACATAGCCAAGTCTTACGTTTTCTGGACCATGGAAAAATGGGGGTGAAAAAACGATTTTTGTACCTCCTATTTGATGTTTAGTATCATCGCAGTATTCCAAATCACATATAATTTCTACAGTTTTTTTAAAATCTCCTCCTCTTTGTTTTTGAGATTTGTTAATGTTTTCTGCAATATCCTTTGCAAATACCTTCTTCTCCTTGTAAAATAATTCCGATGGGTCATAGTGGTCATAATGATAGTGGGATATTATTAATACACCACTTGTTTCTGCGATTTGTGCTATCTTCTGTTTTGTCTGTTCTAGTGCTTGTATCTCCTGTGGGGTTGGTGGCAAGCCGTATCTAGTAGGTCCAAGTGCCGCAGATGGATCAATAAAAATTTTACAGTCTTTGGTTTCCACATACGTTGCCATTGACCGTATGCCAAGAGAGTCAGAGGCAATTGGGATAATATTCATATGATCAAATTAGAGAAAAAGGGTGCACAATAAAAAACTATCTTTAAAAAAATAAAAAAAAGAGTGTGCAGGAGTAATTAATCCTGCAGTGTTTTTTAGGTTGCTTCTGTGACTTCTATAACTATTTCTTCTGTGGTATCTGTTTCTTCGTTTTCATCGGTGACTGTTAAGGTTACAGTATAGTTTCCAGCGGCAGCATAGGTATGTGTTGGATTGGTTACGTTTGATGTATCGCCATCTCCGAAGTCCCATGCCCAAGTTGTTATGTTGGCATCGCCTACTGTTGAATTGTCAGTAAAGGTAATTTCTGTGGCTGTAGTAATATTTACCATTGGTGTATAATCAAACGCTGCGGTTGGTGGAACATAGGATACTGTTATATCCATGGTGTAGGGATCACTGGCATTTCCATCGTTATCTGTAACTATAAGCGTCACAGTATATATATCGACAGCGGCATATGAATGTGTTGGATTCTTATCTGTAGAATTAGTTCCGTCTCCAAAGTCCCACGACCAGGATGCTATTGTTCCATCTTCATCAGTTGATGCGTCTGTAAATGTAATCAGAGTGTCTACATATATGTTTTCAGTTGGGGTATACGTGAAACTCGCCACGGGTATTATGTTTGCTACTTCTTCTACACATCCGCTTAGCATGCCCACTGCCACTGCTATACATAGGATGGGTACAACTATTTTTCTTTTCAAACTACCTCTCTCCTTCTTCATTTTTCTGTTTTTATTCTATATAGTTTAAGAAGTTTGATATTTAAAACGCTATTTATAAGTTTCGGATTTTTTAAGGACAATTATGGTTATCTGTTTTTAGACCAGTTGTAGTGTCTAATTTTACTTGTTTCTCCAAATCCACATGCGGCACACCGTCTCTTTTGCACATGGAATGCATGTTTGCCGCATCGTCTGCATGCAATGTGGGTTTTTTTACCCCCAGAGCGAGAAGTCGTTCCTTTTGTCATTTTAATCACCTTTTAAGGCGATATATAAATAATATTGTCTCCCCGGACAATAACTGTTTCGTGTTTAGCTTTTTGTTCGGTGTTTACTATCTCATCCGTTTTTTTAAGTACTAGATTCATATGAGGAACATCGTAACCATCCAATGTGCCATGGTACTCTACTCCGTTTCTTAATTCTACCATTACTCGATTGTTTAGACTTGCATGCAGTAACTTCAATGGCTTTTCCATAGTATTACCTAGGAGAGACGAAATGAAGATATTGTTTATAATAGTTTGGGCTTCAGGCGGGTAAATATTAAAAACAACACAGTTAATAACTGAAAACATGTCTGTGAAAATGAGAAAAAGGCATCGACTCAAGAATAAAGAAATTAAGGTTTTTTTAAATGAACTTAAAACTAAATTTGATACTGATTTTTTTGATACTGATTCATCGATTGAGATAGGAAATCTTGATCAGTTCAAGGTGATTCTTGTTAATGACGAAATAGATTTTATGATAATTGAAGGCGACATTGTTTTTACATTACATGGATTATATAAATATAATCCAAAGAGAGGTTTTGTTATAGTGGACATGGGTGCAGTTGGTTTTGTTACAAAAGGTGCAGATATAATGGCACCAGGTATAATAGATGCTGATGCTAACATTCAAAAAAATGATTATGTATGGGTTTGCGATGAAAAAAATCGTAAGCCTTTGGCTATTGGAATGGCATTAATGACTGGTGAGGAAATGAAAAGTAAAAAGAGTGGCAAGGCGATAAAAAATATTCACTATGTTGGCGATAAACTTTGGAACCTTTCTAGCCAAGTCGCATAGTTTTAGAAACCTATTTTTTCAATAATATTAGATATAATAATTGGGAGCTTCGTTAAGTTGCGAGAAAATCTATGGTCATCATGTAGAAACATGATAGTAGCTTCTTGAGCCTTTGCAAACTTTATAACCCAAGAATCTGGGACAAACTCATCCTCTGTACCTCTTAATATTGTTATCTTAATACCTAATTTATTTTCAAAGAATCGGTTGTCTACCATATCTTCTAGTATCCTTCTTGGGATACCTACATGGTTATCTAGATTGGTAGATGGAGGTATAATAGCGGGATTGAGAAGTATAAGTTTTTTTACGTTAGAATGATCGATGGCTGTTGACGCTGCCAAAAATCCTCCGAGAGATGAACCAATTAAAACAACATTGCCATCATTTTTTATAACATCGGCGATTCTCTTCAGACAATCAGATATTACTAGGTCTTCAGGTTCACAATCACGGTACTTAATTGCCTTCGCATGTAGTTGTTCTCTGAAAAGTATTCCTTTGTCGCCATCTGGACTTGATAGATACCCGTGGATATAATA
>CP070798.1:1700150-1704145 GCA_020343515.1 Thermoplasmatales archaeon
TGCTTAGTTGGTTGTTTGAACGGTTTCCAAATGCGTTTCCGATACTGAGATACATGTTGGGGCTGTAGAGTAGTCTACCAAATTCTCTCTTTTCTCTTTCTTTTTGATTAGAGAATCAGTAATTATCTGAAAAAAATCCGTTGATAATATTTATTCTTGTAAAACCAATTTTATACGTTATAAATTTGATTAAGGTAAGTTTCAAATATATATCTGTATAACTCTTCATCTTCATGGTAATTTAAATATTGATCAAATGGGGGAGGTTTTTCCAAATCAAAATTCCATTTTTCTGGAGGATTATTCAATCTAATAGTACACAGATACTGCCAACCCTCAGAATTAAAGTTTGAATTAGACAATATAGAATCAAGTAGCCAACCCAACCTATTTGACAAACACACAATAAAATCTTTAGACATTGAATATGAACGCTTACGGAAAAACCACAAATAAGCAGAAGTAGAGTAATTATTTTGTTCATACATCTCCTTAGTAATGTACTTCAAAAGATATCCTATTGCACCAAGGGACTGTATCCCGTCATATCGAGTATAGGAATGCCAATAAGACCGCAATTGATTTATTTCAGAGTCTTTTTTAATTATATGCCTAATTTTACCTTTTTTATCAACATATCTTTTGGTTAAAAACTCATGTTCAAGGAATTGGATGATAAGATGTATGTGAGGATAACCATTTCTAAAAGCCTCAAAGCAACGTAATACCGAAATTTTACCCTTAGAATTAACATCATATTCATCGCTATAAAATTTCATCAAACTTTTAGTTTTAAATCAAATAAAAACAAACAAAAGAAAAGATAGCGAATAAAAGATTAAATATGACAAATATAGATTAGGGGAAACCACAAACGAGAATAAGTGGGTAAAAAATTTCAAATTATTATGTTTACAACGGGAAAACCTACACTAAATGGGAATTCAAAATGAAGGAGAAATAATACATGAAGACATCGAAAGAATACAAAGAAAGCCTAAAGAAAATGAGACCTAACATTTACAAGTTCGGCACGCTAATAAAAGATGTTACAACACACCCTGCCACAAAAAGAACTGTGGAAGGTCATGCTCAGATATTTGATGTTGCCCAACAAAGTGAGTATAAGGACATCCTTACAACTAAATCTAGTTTAACAGGTGAGCGTGTTTCACGATATCTCTCCGTTATTGGTAGTGCTGAAGATATGATTGCAAACGTTCGGATGAAGCGGCTGATGTTTAATCTCACAGGTACCTGCACTGGGGGGAGATGTGTAGGATTCAACGCGATCAATGCTATGTGGGCTACAACCTTTGATATGGACAATGGTTTAGGAACAGATTACCATGCCAGGATTAAAAAATGGCTAACAGATGCCCAGAAATGCGATATCACGATTTCTGGTGCGTTAACCGATCCTAAAGGCGATCGTTCTAAGTCTCCAACACAACAAAAGGATCCTGACATGAGTCTGCACATCGTCAAAGAAAAGAAAAACGGCATTGTTGTGAAAGGTGCCAAAGTTATGATATGTGGTGTCGCTGCCTCTAATGAAATTTTTATCATGCCAGGAATGAGTTATAAAGAGCCTGATAAAGACTATGCAGTTTCCTTTGTCATCCCAAGGGATATCGAAAACCTCACTATTGTTGAAACTAGACGGCCAAGTGATACACGGGAGCAAGAAGATGGATTTGATATTCCTGTTGATATAGGAGGTATAACACAGGCATACCTATTGTTTGAAGATGTATTCATCCCAAAGGAACGGGTATTTATGTGTAAAGAGTATACCTTTGCTATCAACGCAGTCATGAGTTTTATTGCACCCTATAGATCAGCTATTGGTGGATGTGTCGCTGGTCAAGGAGATGTTATGATTGGTGCAGCGGCGTTGATGGCAAGAGCAAACGGCCTTTCTGAGCAGATGTTTAGACAAAAAATTACACAAATGATCATAAATAATGAAACCACCTTTGGTATGGGTGTCGCTGCAAGTGTCCTTGGAAAGAAACATCCATCAGGTGTATGGATTCCAGATGCATTACTTTCCAATGTAAATAAAGTCCATGTGGCAACACTGCCCTATGAAACAAAGCGCTTAACGCAAGAAATTGGTGGCGGTATTGTTGAAACCGGTTGCCTTCCATCCTGTCAAGATCTCAACGATCCAAAGTATGGTAAGCTTCTTAAGAAATATCTCAAGGCAAATTGTTCTGGAGAAACAAGAGCTAAGATCGCACGGCTTATCGAATGGCTTACCATCGGCGCTGGTGTACCTGGTTGCATGCATGGTGGAGGATCTCCTGACGGCGCAAGGAGGATAGTGAATGCAACATCTGATATCAATCATTATATAGAACTTGCAAAACGTCTAGCAGACATAAAAGAAGACATCAAAATTGAAACTAAGAAAAGCTAGATAAATAAACTTCTTAGACAAAAAGTATGTATCAATTCATATCTACCCTAAGTCATCGTTTAGTTTTTACTATAAAAACATATATTTACTAAAACTATAAACTCTTTACAAGCTCTGCTATTTTCTCTCTCTTCTCTTTTTCATCTGGAAGTGTTATGGATGCTCTCCATTTCTTCGTGTCATCTAGATAATAACCTCTTGAAATGGAGATAAATTCTCTTTCCCCATTCTCACTCACAGCTTTTTTTCTAGCAACCTCAATGAAGTTGTTGCTTCCAAATTTTACTTCTTCTGCCTTTATAGTTTCGAATTCGACCATGCTATACCTCTTTTTTTGAGGTAAAAGGTTTTTTGAATATAAATTTTTTACCCCAGGCACTTTAAGCCCATCATCAGTATCCTAACAGTTCTATCTGGTTTTATTAGGAGTAAAAGTTTTATGAATATATTTATAAAGAGATTTCTGTTATAAAATTTTGTTATAAAAAAATGAGGAGATGGAAAATATGAAACAAAAAGAAGTATACATGCTCGATGAGGAGGATGATAGGGCAATTCGGCTATTCGTTAAGCTTGGGATGCCAAAAAATCTTGCGAAAACATTACTATATGTGTCCCAATTTGATGAATGTCAATGTGCCGATATTGAACAAGGAGCCGACCTACGTCAACCCGAAGTGAGTATAGCGATGCAAGAATTACGTAAAAGAAATTGGGTAAAAAAACGGAATCTCAAAAAGAAAGGGAAAGGCAGACCAGTTCACGTATATAAACCTTCAACACAATTGTCGGAAATATTGAAATCCTTTGAACGGGAGAAAATACAAGAATTTGAAAGCATTAAAAAAGATATTTCAGAACTTAAAACCATTGTCCGAAGCAGATAAATTTTACTCACATCTTCAAAAATAAACTTTATCTGCTTCTTTCTGAAATTTAAGGGGAGATTTGCGATTAAATCTATAGGTTATTGAATAACTAGTTAACTAGTTTCATCAAAATTTGGATACTTTGAAATCGATTTATGTAATACTTCTATTTTAACAACTTTTGAGACATCCTGGGATATCCGATTTGTTTTGCATTCCAATTATTTTTTTAAAATCATTTAATTGTAAATTTTAGTTGATAGAAAATTTGCGGGTCATTTTATTAGTAAAAACATTATTTTCGTAAACTCTTTAGCTATCGATTTTTTTTAAGTTAAAACGGCAAAAGAGCCATTTTTTCTATATATTTTACTGTAAAGTTTAAATATGTGAAACAACTTAGTATTTATTGAGGGAGAAATATGGGCATAATCAAATGTGGCCTTTTTAAGAAAGGTTTAGAGGTAGGAATATCTGCTCTGCTTATTGTGGTTGTTTTTGCGCCAAGCATTTATGCCAGTACAAGTGACATATATTCTGATAATGAATTCACCGAGGTTGTCTCTCTTGCAGGACAATCTTCGATTTCTAAAAGAACAAACATCGTTAATAACTGTATTTATGCAGCGTCAAAGGCTAAGTTGGCAGAAGAAACCTTTAGTAGAATTAAAAATATAAATGATATCAGTGGAAAAGAACCA
>CP070798.1:1704245-1708156 GCA_020343515.1 Thermoplasmatales archaeon
CCGGCTGTAGAAGAAACAAAGAAGAAAAATATAGAATCAACTGTTGTTATTGGAGTGAAAAACAAAAGTGAACTATTTTTTGAAAAACAATTAAAAGAGCATGGCGCAAATGTAGTGATCTCAACAGATGATGGTTCAGCAGGAAGAAAGGGATCTGCTTCAGAGTTAGCGAAAGAGATTCTACAACAAGAGGAAATCGATGCTGTTATAACATGTGGACCGGAGATGATGATGAAAGCCTTGTTAGATTATTGTGACAATATTACATTTCAAGCCTCCTTAGAACGATATATGAAATGTGCGATGGGCATATGTGGACAATGTTGTATCGGCAAAGGTTTACGAGTTTGTAAGGATGGCCCTGTTTTCGATGGAAAAACGTTAAAAGACTTCGAAGATTTTGGTATTTATCGGAGAGATTCGGCAGGTAGAAAAATCCAATTTTAGGATGAAAGTATGCAAAATCGTAGAATAGTAGTTCTGTTTGCTATCCTTGTAGTTATTTTAATTATTCTTGCGTCTCTTTCACTAATTATTATGGCTGTACCACGATCAAATTTGTGGGCAAGTAGTGTAACACAGATAGACAAACTACACGAATTGGGATTTGATGGTACAGGTGTAACCATTGGTATTATTGACACTGGATTGAGTATGGATCATCATGAGTTCGATGCGTCAACATTTGTCGCGTGGATTGATACAATAAACAACAACTCACAGTTTTATGACGATGAAGATCATGGCACCCATGTTGCTGGTATTTTGGCGTCAAAGGAATCAATCCAAGGACGGCTTTCAGGTATAAACATGAAAGGTATTATAAGCGGTGCGGATTTCATTGTTGCAAAATCCATCCCACGTAATCAGTACCTGTTTGGGGGCGGTAACGATAGCACGATTGCAGATGGTTTAAAATTTTGTATTGAGAATGGAGCAGATATCATTCTTTTATCCATGGGTATGAGTCCAGATTATGTGGATTTTAATGAAAGCAGTAAAACCAGTGAAATGATTGATCAAGCAATAGAAAACGGCATTTTTGTTGTGGCCCCAGCAGGGAATGATGGGCAAAATGATGATGGAGATGTGTGTTTTCCAGCAATTCTTGACAATGTGATAGCTGTTGGCGCATTGTCAAATGGAAATGCCCTATTATCATTTAGCTCAAGGGGACATCAATATCCTAGTTCACAACATCCAAATAAAAAACCTGAGTTAGTAGCGCCGGGAGATCGAATCCTGTCTACACGAGTTAATGGCGCATATGGAGAACTCAGTGGCACTTCTCAAGCATCCGCCCATGTTGCAGGAGTTATTGGATTGCTGTTAGATGCATATCCTGAATATAGGCACGATGGGGTAAAGAATTACAATGAAACTACGATACAACTGTTTAAAGAGATATTTGCAAAGACTTCCAGAAAAGTTGGTAGTTTGATGGGTAATGAAGATGAATGGAGCCATGATGATTTATATGGGTATGGACTCATTCAAGCGTATGAGGCATATAAAGAATTAGCAAAACATTAAGGAGTTGGAAAAATGGGAGTATATTATGACGAGATAACCATACAGACAAACGGAGAGACAGACATGGTCAATCTTACAGATGATATTCAAAGTACTATCAGTAAATCAAAATTAAAGGAAGGAATAGCATGTATATTTGTTGGTGGTTCAACCGGTACAGTTACAACTATTGAATATGAACCTGGCTTAATAAAAGATCTACCACGAGCTCTTGAGAAAATAGCTCCAAAAGGCATCCATTATGATCACCACGAAACATGGCATGATGATAATGGACATTCTCATGTACGGGCAAGTATCATGGGGCCAAGTTTAACCGTTCCAATTAGAAAAGGTAGGGTACTTCATGGAACATGGCAACAAATTGTTTTTGTCGAACTAGACACTGGACCGAGAACTAGAAAAATAGCTGTACAAATCGTGGGTGAATAATCCCCCTTTTGATTAATAATTTACCATCTGTTATAATGGACCCGATTATTGTTGTATCTCTTCTCTCCGGTTTTATGTTCATCAGGGTATCCGAGAGAGATCAACGAGAGGGGAATAATATGTTCTGGTATGTTTAGAAGTTTTTTTATGTGAATGATGCGTTCTTCTCGTGGATATATTCCCAACCAGCATGCACCTAGTCCTTTTGCATGGGCTGCAACAAGTATATTTTCCGTTGCTGCAGAGCAATCTAACATCCAATACCCTCTCAATTTTTCAAGGTGTAAATCTCCACAAACAAGAATGGCCTTATCAGCGTCCTTGAGCATTTTAGCACTAGGATGAAATCTAGGTATTTCATGGAATATCGTTCGCTCATCAATAATGATAAAATGCCATGGTTGTTTATTGCCTGCAGAGGGAGCACTAACCGCTGCTTCTAGAAGTTCTTTAATTATTTTGTCAGGTATTGTTTTTTTCTTGTATTTGCGGATACTTCTTCTTGTTAAAATTGCTTCAATAGCTTCTATTTGATCACCAAATTTTATACCCTGTATTAGTTAATAATACTATTGGATAGAAAAAGCTACAAACATAAGAAAATAAAATGGAAAGGGAGGAAAGGAAAATAAAAATACTTAGGGGATTGTAATATGAAAGAAAACGTTGTCCTTTCCTTCCTTCATCCCTATAACGTAGAACTATATGTAGAAGAAGTATTTAAATATTTCGTAAATTATATTATTATGA
Source organism: Thermoplasmatales archaeon (assembly GCA_020343515.1). Taxonomy (GTDB): domain Archaea; phylum Thermoplasmatota; class E2; order DHVEG-1; family DHVEG-1; genus JAGLML01. The sequence goes on from CP070798.1 coordinate 1,706,961, forward strand.
AACATTTGTAACATTTATTTCTTAGTGATTTATTCTCTCCATTGTTTGTAACGAGAGTAATTAAAATATTAAACAAGAAGAAAAAAATATTTTAAAAATAGAAAAAATAGGTAGGGATAGAGTTTGTTACTTAAGATAAAATGATATTAGTAGTTTTATTACAGGGTAATGTTCTGCGAGTTCTTTAATAGTTTCATTGTCTAAGTTTTTAAGCCGATCGAGAATTTGAGTTAAAACAGGTTTAGTTGTTGTAGTAGATGTAATTTCAGCATCAGTTTGTTTGTTAGTTAAATCTGATGATTTTCCAATTAAGATGTCCTCCAGTCCTGATAAAGTAGTAAATGATTCTACTTCTCCTTCGTCTGTACAGTATCCGTTGTATGCAACTGCTCGAACCCAATAGGTTGTGCCAGGAGTTAGATTCTCGACATTTGCGTCAAATGATCCAGGTGCGTTCAATGTTTGAGGCGTGGTATTTTTATCAAAAGGAGGATATTGGTCTATGTCATCATACTCGAACCATACATCGCAGGTTGATGCTCCACCAAGGAATGTTAACTCGCCTCTAAAAAGAGCTGATGTAGTTCCTACATCAGTGGGTAGATTTGTTACAACATATGGTTGCCCAGGTATAACACTAAATATTGCACCTACCGTAGTATCTGCATCGTTGATTGCAATTGCACGGAAATAATATGTTGTACAAATTGTTAGATTCGTAATTGTTGCACTGAAGTCAGTGTTTGAATTCAACGTTTGGTGTGGGGTTTCCATATCTAAATGTTGTTCATCTGTTCCGTACTCAAAGAATACCTCACAAGTGGCTGCTCCACCCATGTGCCACAATACGCCACGAATAACTGCTGAAGTCAGGCCAATATTGGTTGCAGTATGAGTACTAACAGTAGGGCCACCAGGGATAAACGTTTTTTCTTCTCCTTGTCTTATTTGATTTTTTTGTAATTTATATTCTCCCCATGCTCGATAGTAGTATTTTGTGGTACGGTTGAGATTTGAGATATTAAGTGAAAATGTTTGCAGTCCACCATAATTATCCGCCTCTTTCCTGTTTGGGTATTCATCCCAATTAGAATGACTTTTTGTGTCCCATGAAAATCCTAGATTCAAATTTTTCGAGTTTTGAATTAATGTAAGCTGTCCATATATACTGACTTTGGTCCCTTCTTCATTTTGAT
>CP070798.1:1708256-1712143 GCA_020343515.1 Thermoplasmatales archaeon
GGAGACATTCTCTCAATGCCATATAAAGATGAATCTTTTGAAGTTGTTTTTGCTAGCTTTATATTAGATATACTAGAAACCGCAAATATTCAGAAATTACTTCTTGAGATTAAACGCGTGTTAAAACCATATGGACGAGTAGTAATAGTCGCAATGACCAAGGATGGTAAGGGTTTACTAAAAATAACTAGATGTTTTTATGACTGCTTCTATCCATTTTGGCCAACAGCTTTCGGATACAGACCATCAAGTCGCCCAATATTTGTAGTTAAAGAGATTAAAAAAGCAGGTTTTTCTATAACAGAAGAAAAATTAACCCATTCTTTTTTTTATTTTCCAATAAAAATCGTAATTGGTTCTAAGACATAACCCAATCATTTAGCTTAGTAACTTCTCTTTGTTCTACTGTTCTACTTTTTGATGTATGATAAGTTAATCAGTTGTAGAAATGAAACCAGTAAAATTAGAAAAAGATGTGGTAGTTCTAAGGGAAAAGCCTATTTTTTAATAGTGTCCATATTTTTAAAGTATCGACGGCAATCTCTTTTTATACCGGCGATTTGCTGTTGCGGAATACTATAGGAAAACTGAGCATACTCAAGAGCAAGGATCAATCCATGAACAAAAGCACCCATGTTATACTTTTTTTCTTTACTGAGCTTAAATATGTCGTCAGTAATTTGCAAAGCATCTTGAATTGTGTATGGTAAAGGTTCCTTTTTTTCATCCATTTTCTTTTTATGAGCCATGCTAGGCCATCAAATTTGACCCTTATATATTTTTTTTAATGTCCATTTCTTTGAGAGAAGACTTGTTTGCTATTCTAGCTTTAGAGACAAAAGATTTTGCATAGGCTTCCGTTTCGGTGTTAAATCCTTTTTACTGGAAATATTAATGTAATGATATGTAATATTAGCTGCTGTGGAATAAGAGCCATTAATTGTTAGATACGATGGAAGATGATAAAATAAGTCAAAAAATTAGGGAGATTGGAATTTCAATATGAACATTGTTATTCTCGGTGCAGGGGCGATAGGTTCATTGTTTGGTGCCTTACTCCTCAAAAAAAACAATGTAACATTAATAGGTAGAACTCCACATATAAACGCCATTCGGAAAAACGGTCTTACTATAAAAGGTAAAACACAGCTGAATGTGAAAATACCAGGCGAAGATTTAATTGATAAAGTAGAAGTTCCTCCAGATCTTTTGATTTTGACTGTTAAATCCTTTGACACCATGTCCGCCATACATCAAGCAAAGCAAATTATAGATGACGATACAGTTGTTTTATCTATGCAAAATGGTTTAGATAACCTTGCTGCTATAGAGAGAGTTGTTGATCGTAAACAAATAATCGCCGGTGTCACAACCCATGGGACTTTTTTTTCTCAACCTGGTGTTATAATCCATACTGGAAAAGGCAATTCCGTTCTAGGAGAATTGAATGGAAAGAAAACAGTACGCGTAGAAAATATTGCATATGTGTTCAACGAATCTAACATCGAGACACATGTCAGTGATGATATTGTCAAAGAAATATGGGTTAAAGCAATAATCAACTCTAGCATCAATCCGCTGACCGCGATATTCCAATGTAAAAATGGGTATCTCCTACAAAATCCAGTTTTAGGAAAAATCGTTGAAAAGATATGTATGGAATCCACAAGTGTTGCAAACGCCCATGGGATAAACATCCCATATCAAGATACGATACAAAAAACAAAGAACGTAATTAGAAGTACATCTGAAAATTATTCTTCTATGCTTCAAAGTGTTAAAAAAGGAAAAAAAACGGAGATAGATTCAATAAACGGAAAAATTGTTTACATTGGCAGGAAACATGCTATTGATGCATTACTAAATGAGATATTGATCCATCTCGTTAAATCTGGGCAATAACTGTTTTCAATTAATTTTAATAAATAAAATATTATATTTTTAAAATTAGCCGATAGTTTTATATAAATCGCAAACCATATTATTCATAAAAATTGGGAGGCTATTATAGCATGTACCTTAAATACAAACAAAAGTTTATCGTAGGTATTACACTTTTAATAGTAGCTTTTTTGATTATTTCAGGTATTTTTGTTGCCTATTATCTTGGTAGACAAATAGAAAAGGAGGAAGAGAAACCTATAGAAGAAGTGCAATATGATCTTGATGCAATAAGCCCAGACATACCTCAGGGCTTAATATTTGAAATATTAAGGATGCGTTATAGAGGTTTACTTGATATAATAATGAATTTTGGAACTTCTTGGAGATCCAAACCTAGGTTTTATTTTATAACAAACATGGATGGTTTAGAGTATATAAGCAAAGACGTTCGAGCTGCATCAGGGGAGTCACAGATTTTCTTTGAAACATGGGATTCGATGTTTCAAGAAAATAAAATTAATCGCGATGCAGAAGAAGAACAGGAAACATCAGAAGTGACTCTGACAATTATGGAGCGTAAAAAAGTTGGAGTTCTTGGCATACGATCACGAGATTTGGAGAAAGAAAAAATCTATCTTACCTATGATTATAGGACAGGAAGATGGGATGGCGATGATTCCTTTAACGACAGTGATGGCTATGGTCATTATTTAGGAGAAAATTATGAGATATGGTTCAATCTCTATCAAACAGACAAAGATGGAGATGGAATACCTTATTGGACTGAAGTAAACCTATTAAAAACAAATCCAGAGGTGGATGATTCAAAACTTGATCCCGATAATGATGGCATTCCAACAACATGGGAATGGAAGTGGGGATATAATCACTCTAAATATGACAATCATTCTACTCTTGATCCTGATCAAGATGGTTTAGAGAACATTGAAGAATATAAAATGGAGAAATGGTTTGCTAATCCTTTTTCTCAAGATATATATATTGAAGCAGACGGAATGGAAGAGGCAGGTTTTTTTGATTACCCTCATATTTTTTGGGAGGAATCCCAGCAGATCCTGATTGAAAGATTTGCGTCACATGGTTTTAATGTATATATCGACGATGGTTGGCCTGGTGGACCAACAAATGGGGGTGGCGAGCTTCTGACTCCTTATAAAACAATATCACAGGATTCAGGCATGATGTTGCAGTTCTACAATAATCATTTCTCTGAAGAGAGAAGGGGAATATTCCGATATTTAGTAGTTGCCCATAGCGGAGGTTTTTGTCATCCTTCAAAATTTAACAGATATGATACACTGACAGTCGCTACTGCCCCAGGAGTTATTTTGCAGAGAGGAGGTTTTACACCCAGGGCTCGTCGTGTAGTGGAAGCAGCTATGGTTATGCATGAACTTGGGCATTCACTAGGTATAACTCCTTGGAATGTTGGAGGATGTGACAATGCCACATTTACTCAGGGAAGAAAAGAAAAACAACAATATCTTGAAGAATGGGGAAACTATAGAAGTGCCATGAATTATTACTATATCTATGATAAATCTCTTATAGATTACTCAGATGGAACCCATGGCGAAGGTGATATTAATGATTGGGAGTTGCTTGATTTAACAAACTTCCAGAAAGAGTCAAAGGTTATCGAAGATCCTGGATTTGAACTTCCTGGTCAGGAAGAAATTAGCTTTATGCATATCATAAGTACAAACCTCCGCGGCTATTTTAGAAGATCGTGATTTCTTTAAAATAACTGATCAATCTTGTTGCAAAACTGCATTATATGGCTTATCTGTTGAACATGACTTACTTTCAAAAGTCATGGAAAAATTTTTGGCAGTTATATAAAAGTTGGTTGTTGACAATTTAAGACAATCAAGGCTGGTTAGATTGATGCATATTCCTGCTTCTAGCTGCTTCAAAAGAATTTATAACAATTCCAGAAAACATCTATATAACTTTTTATTATTAAGTTAACTTGCAAAGGG
>CP070798.1:1712243-1716118 GCA_020343515.1 Thermoplasmatales archaeon
TATTGAGAAAACATTGGTTAGTTCAGGATATTTTTCATTAAAATCATTCAACATTTGTACAGATGCATAATAATCGTGATATTCTCCATCCTTCCAATCTGGGAGTATGCTAGGTTGGTCCAACTCGATTTCTGGCGATAGTATCTTTTCTTCTGGCTTTTGTTCCTCTTCGACACAGCCAGTAAGCATTACAATAAGTAAAATAGCACTGAGAAAAAGCACTTTCAAATAAGATAATTTCTTATTCATTTTTTATTCCTTACAATATTTGAATAGATTTATAATATATAATTATATTTTTCTTAGATTTTTATTAGATGGCAAACATCCTCTTATCTATCAGACAAATAAAAGTTTCTGCCAGGAACAAACATAGACTTTAGGTGCAGAGAGGATAGTTTTATATATAATAACCAAAAAAGAAGAGATATTATTGCTGTTTAACTTATGATCTCAGAATTGAACTTTATATCAAAATTTTATGAATAGGAGATTTTAAAGGACGTAGTTTTTTAATTTTGACATTTTTACAGTATAAATTTATATAGTATCAATGACAAATGAATATATATAGTATGGGTGAGAGGGACATGAAAAAGTTGATAACATACTTGTTAGTCTATATTCTAATTTCAACAACGTTTACAATTATACTTTCTAGTGCCACTGCGATTGATTCAATAGAGGGCAATAGTGTGATTTATACTTTTAGACCGACAGGGGATATTGTTCTTGAATGGGTTCCTGGTTCAGGGAGAGGCTATACGGAAGTGGATGACGAAATCCCCGATGAAACAAAAACCTATATCAGTACATCTTTTAACGGAAGAAAAGACTTGTACTTTATTACTCCATTAGCAATATCAGAGATTAAAAACGTTACAGTGTACGGGAGGTTTATTACAGATTTTATAGGTTCAAGATTTAGCGTGCTAATATATGAAAAGTCAACCTCCTCCATTGAATATTCTACACCGATTCAGCTAAGCGGGAAAGGTAAATGGGAGACGACATCACATACCTGGGAAACAAATCCTTTTACCGGAATGGGTTGGAATGATAGTGATGTTGCAGATTTGGGAATAGGAATCCTTGCAGATTATTGCGATCAGGGTAGTGCTGTATTCTGCACTCAAGTATATGCTGAAGTTGCATGTAGCAACTTGGATCCACCTGATCAAGACGATAGCGATAATGATACAGGAGATGATGATGGGGGGGATGACCCCACGCCTGAGACTCCTCCCGATGAGGAGAACCCTAACAATTTTATGGAAAAAATCGAAGAAATGGATTTACATAAAGGGTTGAAGAAGAGTTTAACGTCTAAGTTAAAAAATGCAGTTAAATCTTTAGATAAAAATCGACTAAATGCTGCGGAGAATAAAATTGGTGCCTTTATAAATCACGTTAGAGCGCAGAATGGAAAGAAACTTACCTATCAGAAAGGGATTATATTAATCGATATTAGTAAAGGCCTGATTCATAATCCCAACAGATAGGAATCAAATTAAATGGAAATGAGTGCATCCATTTCTTGGTGAGAAGGATGCACTCACAAGAGTAATTACAGTACTTGCTCGAAAACCCTATCGTGCAAGAGTTATTAGAAATTTTAGAGAATGAGTGAGGGTAAGGTTGTTCTTCAACATCTTGAGCTCTCCTACTAACTAATGTCTTGGATTATTCATATACCGCTGGATTCAGGTATGTCCCTTTTTCATCGTCAGGTTTTTCCTCAACTACCTCGAAATCGTAGTATTCAGCATATGGGTCATGACGTATTCCTGTTACTTGCCAGGAAACATTTAATCCTGGGTTGCCTCCTGCAATTTTGAACTGATTATCTGATATTTCCTCTGCGATATAAACTGGTGCATAGCCTCCGATGCAGGATAGTTGATACCGGAAATCTTTGTTTAATGCTTCAAACCATTCTGGTAGTTCTACCAATGCTTCACCGTTTTCGTCAAGTTCTACAATACCATCGTAGAGTGTTTTCATCTCCGAACTTTCTATAGATGCATGATACATGGATTTGTTTAATGGATCCAGCGGATAATCTATCACGAACAACTTAGATCCAATAACTAAAAATGGGCCTATTACCAACGTAGCTCCAATTATCTTCGTATCGCCAATTATTCCTGTAACGCCAGTTATTGCTGTAGCGCCAACTATTGCAGTGCCACCATTTAACATCGTTGTTCCTATAACCTGGAATTTAGTTGCAGGATTTAATGTTCCAATTCCCACTTTCCCTGATGATGTTGCTATGTTAAATCCATCTGCAACTGCTGTCTCAAGGTCTTCTAAGCTGTCATAGTCTGATGCGTCTTCAGCCGCAAGAGTACTGATGTTAGATTGTAATATGGTATCATTTACAATTCTTGTTGCCTCTTCATCATCAATATCCGTCTGCAATGCATCATCTGCTGCAGTTCTTGCAGCAACCTCTGTATCAATAGCCGCTTGCAAAGCATTATCTGCAGCAATTCTTGCTGTTTCCTCGGCATCAATATTTGCTTGCAATACGGCATCAGCAACACTATGATCACCCCAACCATAAGCAGCATTCCAATTTGTTATATCAGATGCAAAGATACCTGAAGCGGCACTTGAACCGAATACAGGATCTAATTCAGTTTTCACAACACCAGTTAAACTACTTCCATCACCATAATAACTAGTTGCTTTCACATTACCATCAACTTCCAATTTTTCACTTGGATTTGTTGTTCCTATGCCAACATTACCTGTAACGTTTGAAAACATATGCGGTGGATTACTCCAGTAGTCCCAATCTAGTTCTGGTTTATCTTTCGGGTCTTTTGCTACAACGCCAGAAAACGCCACTGTAACAAACAACGTACATACTGCTATGGTTAACACCAGCCTTATTTTTTTATTATTACTTTTTTTCATTTTTGATACCTCCCAAAAATATATATTTTCACAATTGTAATCTATTAATTTAATTTAAATGTTTGGTATAGAATAATAATTGCAACATCTGTAACAAAACTAGATTTCATCCCCACATTACTAAATAAATACATATTCTTCTTTTTAAAAACAATTACTTCATATGAATACGGACTTTAGAGTCAAGTATAAAAGTATTTTGAGTTAGATTTAAAAAGAGAAGTAAAGAGATTGGAATATTTTCATTTAGATCCAGATAAATTCCAACAATCTTTGCAATATTGGAAGATTCTCCAGCCACCGTAGAAACCACATATTACTCACTTGTTGGTTCTTTGGCATAGTAACCTCAAGTTTACCCCATTCACTCTCAGCACAATATGTATCTTTTGCTTTGGCTTTGATTGTATAATTTCTTTGTTTTGACCATGTATGTGATTTAGTGATTGTTACACCAGAATCATATGGACCAATCCATCCAGTATTTGTTTTATCCCCCCAGTCAATATAATACCAAATATCATTATCTTCTGGATCTATTGACACAAATGTATAGTCATAAGATTCCCCTACTTTTCCATTTATTTCACCGGCAATTAAAGGCGCCATAGGTGGTGAATTATTGATATGTTTGAAGAAATCAATTGTTGGATCTCCAAATAGATTTAGCTGATAATAGCACCATCTCATTGCATATTCATTAATTCGGTAGAGGTTATCCTCTTTGGAATCCTGATTTGCTTTACTTATTTGTGATTTTCCTTCCCCAAAAACAGCATCCCAATATTCTCTATGATACCGTTGAGAAGGACCATCAGTAGTATAATCCATTGAGCCAATTCCATAACGTGCATTCATAATCACCGCAAAAGCACCATGGTCTGATTTAACAGAAAAATATTCAGCTATACAATCATATGGAATAATTGGGGGATACCCAGTTAAATTAA
>CP070798.1:1716218-1720052 GCA_020343515.1 Thermoplasmatales archaeon
TCTTGGCTTGATATCTGAGAATTTGAGTTTTCAGATTGAGAAGTAAATATTTTCTCTGTAGGAAGAGTGATCGCATAAGCAATAGGTAAGAGTACTATCATCGTTACAAATAATATAGAAGCGATGTTCCTTAGTCTTCTGTGTGCTCTCAACTCATTTCGTATCATGCGGATATTCTCACTCAGATAAATTTCTTCATCCTTTTTTTCGCCCTCAACCATGGTATCTGTAGGATGCACTTTAGATAAATGCCGAGGAAGATTCTTTATCATGACAGGGTTCCTACAAACAGGACATTCAGTAAAACTTTCTTCATATTTCTTCTTCATTTTAATATCATGCCTCCTAATTTATTTTAATTATTTTTATCATTAATTCGAATTCCTTAAGAGACCTGGCTAAAACATATACCTCTTAGCTTCTAAATCAGAGGTTTCTAAAACGACATCATCTCCATCAATTTTCATAGGCAAATAACTAGGCCAACAACCCCCGGCAATGTTCTCAGTCCCTAAACTGATAATCGGGTATTCGTTTCCGCAATTAATGCAATGCATAACGTTATCTATCTGTCTATATCCCTTTTTCTCAGAATAGCAGATATCACACGCATCAAACGCAACATGAACATCTCCTCCTGAATCCTCGACCGCAAAATAACGAACTAATACACCATCTACGTTATAATTATAGAAATTAGCTTCATCACTTATTTCCGATAAAGGAATTCTAACCTCGGTCTCGCTTTGAACCGGTGATTCTTGCGCTGACTCAGGATTTTGAATGCTTTCATTTCCATTCATGGACATTGCAACATAGACAACCACGCACATAACTGCTATGAGCATCACTGAGACTATCATCATTGTTTTCGCATTCCTTTTTCTACGTTCAAGTTCCATCTTCCTTTGTTTAGCTCTTTTCGATTTACCTTTTTTTCTACCCTCAAATGGATAGTGTTCTTCTTTATTATCTTCCATTATTTTTTTATTATGGACTTTCTGTAAGTGGCGTGCATAGTTCTCCGGCTTCAAAGAACAGCCACAGACAGGGCAATCTTTCATTTTCTTCTTTTCCATATTTCTACACCTCTTTCACATTTTTATATTAATAGCAGTGTCTGAACTTATTTTTCCATCAATCAATTCGATAAGTCTATCTCCTAATCTTCCAATATCTGGATTATGTGTAACTAAAATAATTGTGTGACCTTCCTCGCGAAGTTTTTTAATGAGTTTGAGGACAACCTCACCGTTTTTTTGATCAAGATTTCCAGTTGGTTCATCAGCCAACAAAATCTCCGGTTCATTAATTAAAGCCCTTGCTATGCATACTCGCTGTTGTTCTCCTCCAGATAAATGTGCTGGCACATGTTTTAGTCTATGACCCAATCCTACTCTTTTCAACGCATCAATAGCCTCACTTTCGTCTACGATACTATGATAATATTGCGCCATCAAGACATTTTCAAGAGCAGTCAGATAAGGAACAAGATGGTATTGCTGGAAAATCAGACCTATGTTCTCCCTTCTGAATCTTGTTAGCTGATCGCGATTCAACTTTGTAATCTCAGTCCCATTAATATGTATGGTTCCTTTGGTAGGAGAATCCAGACATCCTATAAGGTTTAATAATGTAGTTTTTCCAGAACCCGAAGGCCCCATAATAGAAGTCCAAGCCCCTTTGATCATTGAAACAGTTACATTATTTATTGGACGGGTGTCTTTATCATATAATTTAGTTAGATTTGTTAATCTGATTATTTCTTTAGTCATGGATTTATTCACCTCTTAATACAATTGCAGGTTCAACCTTCGTAGCTCTTCTCACAGGTAAAGAGCTTGCAAGAAGTGCGATTCCTACAGAAATCCCAAGTGCAATAGGAATTATTTCAACCCGCGGTGTAATCGATGTATCGAACACGCTTAGTCCAATGAATTGAGCGAGAACGGTTCCAACAATATAGCCAACTAAACCTCCAATAGCACCAATTATTGATGCCTCTGAAAGGAAAAGAAAAGCAATTTTTTTATCCTCAGCTCCAACACTCTTCATCAACCCAATCTCTTTCTGTCGCTCAATAACTGATGTAGTCATGGTAGTCATTACACCAAGAGCAGAAGCCAACAATGCAACAATTGTTACTAAAAACATCATATCCTCAATTTTACCTAGAATGTTCATTTCTGCATTCACAAGCTGTTTGACAGTTCTCGCTTCAGCATAAGGAATTTTTCCTTCGATTTCTTCCGCAAAGGTATCTACAGGACAGGCATTACACAATGCAGATACCTGAATCAGATGCACTTTGTCCATTCGGCTCGTTAGATCTTGAGCCACTTGTAGGTTAACAAAAATCTGGTTATCCTCATTTCCATCAGTTTCTATGATGCCTTTAACGGTTAGATTGTAGATCGTTTCATTTATCAACCCTTCATAGTTCTCGTAGTATTTGATAGTGAATATATTTCCAATTTCAAGATTCAGTTTTTCAGCAACTTTAATACCAACCATACTACTCGTTGTATCGTTTTGATCTTCAATCCAGTTCCCGTTGACTTTCCACCAAGGACTGATTTTTTGAATTCCTGTATTGAAAATAGAAGGGTCATCAAGCGAATATGGTTCGATTATCTCAACGTCTTTGTTAAAATATGTTCCGGCAAGAACGACATTCTGTTCATATTGATTTTCACCGACACTTACTACTTGGTATAGAATGGGTGCAAAACCCAGTACGTTATTTCTCCAAAAAATTGTTTTGATTTTCCATAAATCACTTTCATTGATATATCTCTGTTCAGTTACAGAACCGAAATCAACACCTGGAAAACCAACTTCTATAGTGTCAGATTTTGGAACAACTATGAGATTAGCGCCATATTTTCTAAATTCATAGCCGACTTTCTCGCTTACATCAAGAGAAACACTCAATAATGCTGTTGCTATTGCTGCTCCCATAATTACAGATATGACGGCTATTGCAATTCGTGATTTTCGTTTTGATAAGGACTTTCTTAGTATACGAAGAAACATTGTTTACACCTATTGTAAACATTATTATCTTCTCCATTTAAATAGTTTACGGTAAATGTAAACTTAAAAATAACGGATGTACAATAAATTTTATATACTTTGTTTACACTATATGTAAAATAATGGTAAAGATAGAACGAATAAGTCTCGATAAAGAAGGATTAACAAAATTCTTTAGTCCAAATGAAGCGCGGATTCTAGAGCTGCTCTGGGAAAAAAAGAAGATGACGTCACCTGAGATCCAACAACAATGTAAGGATTTATCCTTAGCATGTGTGGCTGGAACACTAGACAGGTTAGCAAAATCTGGTTTTGTTAACCGTACAATCGATGAAACCGGACCGAGAGTAAGATATATATATTCCCCAGTTGGTAACAGACAAAAAGTAGGAACCAAAATATGTGAAAAGATAATTGACTGTCTGGTTGACACATTTGGTGAATCCACTGTTAATACTATTGGAAAATCTCGAAAAAGAGGAAACTGAAAATGATGGGTGTTGAATGTTTTCTATTCTGTATCACAGAATCGGGGTTATCATACCCTTTAATGGGATTAATAGCAATAACTGCTATAAGTTTGTTCATCTTTATTATTAAACGAAATTACGAATCATTATTGGCGAGTCAATCATTCATGACAGTAATAATTTCACTCAATCTTTTCTTAATGCGTTGTGATATGTTTCAATGGCTTTGGATATATCTCGGGATAATTCTTATTGGAACCTTATTGATAGGACTTGGAAAACATTACCTAGACTTGCAGCTCGACAGAAATATTTTCAGATTGCCCCC
>CP070798.1:1720152-1723980 GCA_020343515.1 Thermoplasmatales archaeon
TGGAGAGATTTTTAAAACATTATTGAGAGTCTTAATTGAAGAAGACAATATACAGATCTCTAGATCATTTTTACTGTCATTAAGAGTGTTATATCAAAGAAATGCACAAGATTGCATAAGAAAATACCATGCAGATGCCCATATTAATGGAATAGATTATGATAGACATTTAGAAGAAACAATGGCAGAAAAGTTCAGCCAGGAGATTATGGTAGCTGGAAATAAGTACATGTTACGGCCAGTGGGAACACGTATTCCTGATTGGCTGAGAACTATATCTGCTAGAAAAAAGATTAGAGAAGAGTTATTGGGCATTGTGGTAGAAGAAAACAAGACCTGATACTTTAGAATAAAGAAACTCAGGATTTCATTGTTAAGTTTTTGAATATGTTATGATACTCACGTGCAATTATCTCCCAATTATACTCGTTTTCAAGAATCCGATATGCTCTTTCAGCTAGTTCTTTCCTCTCTTCCTCACGTTCAAGGAGATATAGTATCTTTTCTGCTATGGATATTGGATCCTTTGGTTTGGACGTTAGTATTACACCTTCTTTTTCTAATTTTCTAATAAAAGAACCAAGTTCGCTAATAATAACAGGTCGTTTCATCCCGAGGGCTGTAAACATTACCCCACTCTGACTTACCCCCACATATGGGTAAACGACAACGTCAGCAGCTTTGTAGAGGGATTCCATCAGGATATAGTCTTTGACAAACTCAGGAAAAAGAAGAAATTTGCGTTCTAAGTCTAATCTTTGTATCTCTTTTCTATATTGAGATGGGTTTTCTGCTAATTCTAGCGAGCCAGCTGCTATAAACAATGTCGTAGGTGTTTTCTCAAGTACGTATGGTGCAGCCCTAATAAGATATATCAACCCTTTGTAATCTCTAATAAAACCAAAAAATAATATCACGCGTGTCTTGTCATTTATTTTAACGGAGAGGTGTTTACTAATAATTGCTCTTGCTTCTCTATCATCAACCTTGTTTTTATTCATCGCATGATAGTTTCCATGGAGAATAATACTAATTGGAATGGTAATACCTGCCCTCCTGAGATCAGATAAGGCATCATCTGTCAGGACGACAATATGATCTGCATAGGCATAGGCATCAGTAAAGAGTTTTATGTCACCTTCTTGAAGTATCTGAGGATAAGCTTCATGTAATGTTAACACAATGGAAATGTTTTTCTTGTTCAACATATTCGAGTAATCTTTTAAAAACCAGGTTATTTGTCGTCCAGCCCACATGACAAAATAGACACAATCAGGTTTTATCTTATCTGTAAGCCTAACAAGATCTTCTAAAGATTTCTTGTTGTTGTATTCTATGATGTGATGCGGTCTTTCGGGGTTTATCACCTCTAAAATAAAATCATCAGTGACCCTTGTAAATGGTTTGGTGACATCTTCTTTTCGTTTTCTTTTAAATGTTACTATTGTTATATCAGCTAATTTATCCAGCTCCTCTATTAGACATCTACTCCAATGTCCAATACCACCACGTAGAGGTGTAATATACAAAATCTTCATCTTATTCATGATCACTCTGTATCCTCTCTGTTATATAGAGAATTCGTATTAACTCTAGGGAAAGATTATGTTAAGTAATTTAAAGCAAAGATTTAAAATGTTTTATTTAATAAGGATGAACTGGATGCACATTTAACAACTTAAACTATGACGAATATTTTGAAGAAACCATAGTAGAAAAATTTAGCTAAATAATAAAGCTAGGAGAAAAATACCATATACTGAAGACGGATGATATATAAGACTAATTGAAGATAAGACCTGTCTGAAAAAAATAAGATGAGATTTATCTGATATTGAAAGAAAAAAAGAGAGATAACATGAATCAAGAATGGAATAAAAATCTACACTTAAATCCAGAGATAATTGAACAATGTAAGCAAATAAAACCTGTTGATATAATTGTCGGTGTCTTATGTAAAGATGTCGAAGCTACAGTGTTAAATGTACTAAACGTAATAAATGAAGGCCTTTACAGATATTTTCCAGATTACAATAAAGCAATAGTTACATGCGATGGAGGATCTACTGATAAAACAGTTGAGGCAATAAATCTCTTTCAACCGTACAATAGTATAAAACAAATTGTAACCCAAGATATTACTGTTGTAGGCAAGGGTGCTGGCGTCATGACCATTTTAGAAATTGCTCATGAGGCCGAAGCAAAATCAGTTGTATTAATGGACGGCGATCTGCTTAGCATAAAACCAGCGTGGATACAGACCATATCTAATCCAATAATCTATGGCCGAGCTGATTTAACCGTCCCCTATTATATCAGAGATAAAAACGATGGCGTTATCACCAATAACTTGGTCTATCCATTTACTCGCGCTCTTTATGGTATTGACGTTAGACAGCCGATAGCTGGTGAGTATGCTTTATCAAAAAATCTCTATGAAATCTTACGCAAGCATCCTCTATTTCCTCCTGATTTTGGTGTTGATATCTTTATCTTAACTGTCGCAGCAGCGGAAGGAGGATATGTAAAGGAAGGGTTGTTTTCTTTAAAAATCCATGAATCTACGACTCGTTATCTTGAGCCTGAAAAATTTTTGATTCCAATGTTTAGAAAGGTAACAGGAAGTATGTTTGAACTTGCAAAATATTACGAAGATTATTGGAAAAATAGGTCACAACTGCAACGCAAGGGTTTCTATAGAGAATGCTTCAGTCAAAAACCCATCCCTGTAAAAATAGATATAGACAATTTAAAGAAATCATTTCACCACGAGTTTGAGTCTTCCAAAGAAATTATGAGGCATTTCCTGCCATCAGAAATTATGACCGATTTAGAAAATATAGTTAAAAATGATAAAGCCTTTGATTCCGATCTTTGGGCAGAGGTGGTATACAACTATGCTACTGCTTACAAAAACACAGAAAAGGAGCCTGACAGATATCTTCTTCTCGATTCATTAAAAACGTTGTGGATCGGGCGATTTGTCAGTTACGCTATTGAAACAAAAGATATGGATATAAACGAGGCAGAAACTGTTTTACAGAAACAAGCGGAAGTGTTTGAGGAGAAGTTCAACTACCTACGCTCAATATACTAGTGGACATATCTATACTATTCTTCTCAGTTCTCCTTTACAACTTGCGGTTATCAGCCAATATTCTTAAATGGCAAGCTTAATCTGTAGTAGTGAGAATCATTTAGTTACTTTGAAGTATTTTGCAGCTTTACTCAAGACTCAACCAACTCAGTACATCCGAATGCAAAAATCTACCAAGGAATCACCGTTTTCCAGGAGAGAATTAGAAATTCTATGTTGAATTTTTTGTGATTTCTTTGAACTATTTTTACCAAGGAAACCATTTTTGACTATGAAATCATCCAATCTTTTCTGACAATCACGATAACTTGATAGAAATCCTCCAGATTTTTTACGTATTATTGGAAAAGCTCGTTTATCCTTAAACTTGACATAATTCTGTTTTTCACCACCATCCAATTTTATTCCAAAAACCTTGGTGATACTTTTGATTCCTTGGTAGCCACTTTCGGAACTACTTCAACTCAGTACATCCGAATGCAAAAATCTACCAAGGAATCATCATTTTCCAGGAGGGAATTAGAAATTCTTTGTTGAATTTTTTGTGATTTCTTTGAACCATTTTTACCAAGGAAACCATTTTCGACTATGAAATCATCTAATCTTTTCTGACTATCACGATAACTTGATAGAAATCCTCCGGATTTTTTACGTATTATTGGAAAAGCTCGTTTATCCTTAAACTTGACATAATTCTGTTTTTCACCAATATCCAGATTTACTCCAAAAAC
>CP070798.1:1724080-1727782 GCA_020343515.1 Thermoplasmatales archaeon
TTCACAATCACGGTACTTAATTGCCTTCGCATGTAGTTGTTCTCTGAAAAGTATTCCTTTGTCGCCATCTGGACTTGATAGATACCCGTGGATATAATATAGTTTACCGTGCTGATATTTACCTATTTTTGCCATTATGCACCCAAATACGTTACCTTTATATAATATGAGCGGTCAAGCATTAACACGGTTTTAAACTATAATTATTTTTTATTTTCATTGTACTCAAATCCCCACTCCTTAGCTAATTCATCAGCTTGTCTTTCAGTTTCCTCAGTTGATTCTTTATGATCTTTAATGATATGTGCAAATTCATGGGCTAGAACATGATAATCACGTTTTGAATTTAGACCTAATCGTTCATCTTCCATTTTCATAGCGAGTGAATTTAATATTATTGTGTTCTTATCTTTTGCAATAATTGTAGCTCCCGACTTATAACCTAACACAAAAATCTCTGTTTCTTCTCTTAAACGTTTTTGATCGCTTTCCGGTAATTCCTTAAAAACTTCATATAAGATATTTTTATATTTCTCCCTGTTTTGTAATGGGAAATCTTTCAAAAAACGGAGCTTTGGTAAAATTAATTCGTTGTCCTCTTCGTCTTTGTTCTTTGTTGCTTTTTTTTTCATGTTTCTCCTCCTCCAAATCTATAATTTCATAACTTCTCCTTATTTAAAAAACTTTACAACCTCATAAATGGCTCTAAAATCCCATGTTCACGTTGAAAAACCACATTCTAAGCCATTATTATAGAAGAATCAACAGGAGAGAAATAGGGGGATGTTGCTTGGTGTCGACACCATTATTAAATACTGAATGTTTGTGATAAGAAGAAATGAGAATAATAAAAGGCGAATATTATATTGTTCACGAAAAATATAGAAAAGAATATAGTAAATTTGTTGAGCAATCTTCTGTTATCAAAATATTAGATATAGATGATGTTCTCAATTATGTCTATGTACATTGGGCGTATTCTAAAGACGAGATATGGATACCAAGAAAATGTATTAAAAGAAAACTCGACCTACAAAAAGAAAGAGATCAGAAAATTTGCGAGGCAGGTCATATATAGTTCTAATTAATACGTGTTCCATTTAGAACAATATACACAAAAACGACCATAAATGTATATATAAAAGAATATCTGTCTTGTTAATGCTAATAGTCGAAAAACGAAAGAAAACACGTCAGAGGGCTATTTCTTCCTTAATTGGAATTAAAAAATGAAAAAATAGGGAGATTATAATTCTAGCACATATCGAAGTATTGGGAATGCATTTGGAAATCGTTCAAACAGCCAACTTAGCAGATTAAAGTTGAAATTGAATGGTTTGTTTTTCGGTGTGGTAAGAGATACTGGTATTGTGCAGCAGTCAGTAGGATCGTCTTGATTGCATACCGTCACATTTCCAGTGAATTGCTTGTTTTTTTCATCTGGTGCGATAACAGAAACGTTAATAGTAACCTGTCCATCTTCAGGTGTAAGATCATCACCGCTTGAAGGTGTAAAGGTCCAATCGCCCCAATCTGGATATGATTCTATCTTCCAGTCAAGCAGTGAGCCAGGGTCACCAATGTTTTCAACAGTGAAACTACCAGTGACTGTATCTCCTGGTTTAACATCCGTCCAACTTAACTCTCCATCACAGTCTAAATCGGGTGTAGGTTCTCGTCCATACGTCATGAAACACAAGTCTGCATCTGGTGCAGTTTGCCATGTTTCACCACCATCTAGCGAAACATGTGCGGTTCCATTTGGATAAATATCAGAACAATTGGCACCCCAAACATAAAAATTATCTGTTACATTAGACGTATAAGATACCATATAGTAGGTCTCACCAATACTTATTATTATATCATCGAAATCAAATTCTATCCATGAAATATTCGGAAATACCATAAATTCATCTGGGTTTACGCTTGCTAGTGCCAAATTTTCTCCAGTTCGATTATCTCTGATAGCCAATACATATGGATAAGATGTGGTGGCATTCTTACCTGCATAAAGTACCACTCGTGTAAGAATTTCTTTAGTTGGTGTAAACGATTGAGCTATAGACACGTTCCATGATGTGTTAAAAGGGATATAACCAACAGGTCCAGGACATTTTTCATCATAATTAGTTTGAGATTGATCTAATTCATCGTCTAACGGAACATTGTTTTGTTCATTTTCCTTTATATACGAGTCTACTAATATCTTGTCACTGGGTAAAGCAACAGCCCCAAGTCCACTAAGGACTAAAATTCCTACTACCAATATTGGTAGAATTTTATTCATGCTTTTTTACCTCCCTGTATCAAAATACTATAAGATACTATGTTATTTAAATATTTCCCATAAATATATTTATTGCAACATTTATCACATTAATTTACTTTTATTTCCTTAAAAATCTTTTAACGTTTTCTACCAGTTAAAAAACCAACCCTGGGTTTTGGGGAGGTTAAAAGGGATTGGAAATGGGTTTTTAGTGCATAAAGAGAGAGAAGAAGAAAGAATTTTGTTTATTCTTCAGAGGTTACCCAGATGAATCCAAAAGAAGCAAATGCATTTACCGTTTTTGTAACTGGATCGGCATTATCTGCCCACACTTTTGCAGTAAGTTCAACATTTCCAAGATAAAGCCAATTGAGACTAATTGGACAATATGCTTTTTCATCTGGTTCGATTTTACCACAACCATATGCCCAGTAATCTCTTACTTTTAAGCGTTCTCTTAATTTCGAGAATATTCCACCTGATACCCAAAAGTCTACAGCTATACCGTTAGCAGTTTCATCTCCTACATTTTCAATTAGTACCCCATGATAATATCTAACTATAGGATTCTTATTCTCAAAATAGTCTGATATTTCAATTTCAAGTTCAGCACCCGTAGTAGTATGGATTGTTATTGTCAACGGGTCTGACCAATACTCGTTACCGCAACCATCTTTTATTGCAACCTTCACTTCATAATCACCTGGTTCGTCCCACGAATGATTTGCACAAACAGTTTCTCCCGCTGAATAGGGACCAATCCAACTAGTAACGTGTCCATCTCCCCAGTCCCATATCACATAGTAAGGTTCACACTCTGGATCATCTGGTAAATCAAAGCAAAAAGTATAGTCAACTCCCACAAAACCTTCAATTGGTCCATATGGTGGATCAAGTCTTGGTAAGTTGAGAGGTGTTAAAACGAAATCATACGTTGTATTATCCGTTATACCCATCCACACCCAATCAGGGTTATATCCCTCTTTAGAGGCAGTACAGTTCTTCAGGCAGTAGCATATTGGGATGCTGGTAACATTATAATAACCAGAACCATCACTATAATCCTCCTCATATGTCTCATGGAAGTACACCCGTACCAGTGCTCCCTCAATAGGGTTCATCAGGGTATCGTTGACATAACCCGACAAACTGCCGTCATAGATAGTTGGCATAGTATTTTTTTCTACTATTACGGTTCCCGATAAAGGTAAAACAGTTGCAAATAACAGCGTACAAACAAATATTCCAACTATTTCTTTTTTCATGTTCATAACCTCCCATAAGTGCTAAACTATAGCACGGTTAATACATCTGAATAATCCTATATAAATCTTTGTAACAGATTAACACTGCACAAATTAAATATTTTCAACGGATTTTTTTCAGATAATTGCTGATTCTCAATAATTAGTTACCTGTTTCCTCAGGTC
>CP070798.1:1727882-1731581 GCA_020343515.1 Thermoplasmatales archaeon
CTATTACGGCAACCGCAATTCCTTTCTTAAGTAAGGGTTTTTGCATAAAGACCTCCCCAATTATTACATATATCTATCCATGCTGTGGTATATAAATGCTACTCAAATGGATTATTTATCTAATCCCAGATAAGCCCAAGAAACCTATGCAGCATGGGGAACCTGTCCAACAGACCATTGAACCACATGTTAAGGCTCTTTGGCATGGAAACTTCAAGGATTCCCCAATTACTTACAGCTCCATGGACATCTTTAGCCTTAACTCGTATCTTATATTCCCCACTCCAACTCCATGAATGATTTACTGCTACTTCCTCGCCAGAAGAAAAAGGTCCAAGCCAACCACTATCTGTCCCATCATCCCAATCGAACATGTAGTAGATGTCATCACTATCAGCATCAGTCGTAGAAGCAGTATAAGTATGTTCTTCTCTTACATTTCCACTTGAAGGACCAAGAACTAATGGTGCTTCTGGTCTGTTACTTGGGTCTCCAAAACAATAAACCTTGTTTTCGCAAGTCCCAATAAATAGCTTTCCGTCAGCGATAGAAGGTACAGAATAAATATTTTGCCCTACATAGTACTGCCATACAATCTCTCCATCGTGAGCATTCAAGCAAAAAACGTTACCCTCCCATTCACCTTGACCTTTAGCTGTGCCAAAATAGACCTTGCCATCAGCAATAGAAGGAGGACCACTATATCCTTTAAATGTCCATACACGCTTACCTGTTTCAGCATCTAGACAGTAATGGTTATTGACTTTATCATATATCGCAAAGCTGACGTAGATTTTCCCGTATGCAGCAGAAAGACAAATGGAAGGGAAAATATCAATAAATAATGGTGAAAAACTCCATATTTTTTTCCCATTTTCAACATCTAGACAATAAACCTTACCTTTTCTAATACCTGTTACAGAGACATATAATTTATCATCTTCAACGACTACGCTTGGAGCAATATGAAACTTATTATGAGACGTATATTTCTTCCACATCAAAGTTCCACTCTTAGCATCTAAACAGTATACATAGGTTGCTCCATAAGACCCTGACTTAGATTTCTTAGCTGAACCAATGTATAATTTACCGTTATATATGGCAGGAGAAGAACAAGATTCTTCTGATGTCTTATACGTCCATTTAATACTACCGTCTTCAGCATCGAGGCAGTGAACCGCCCCTCCTTCTGGATAACCACCGTCTATACCTATGTAGATTTCACCTTCGTATACTGCAGGACATCCATCCGCATCCCCAAATGGAGAAGCAAATTTCCATATAAGGCTTCCATTTTCAGCATTAAGACAATAAAGATTGTCATCCTCCGAGGTGAAGTATACTTTATTATTGACAACAGAAGGGCTGCTCATTACCCAATGGTCTGTCTGAAATTCCCATATATGTTCACCTGTGCTAGCATTTGCACAATAAAGTTTATCACTCATAGACCCAAAGTAAGCTTTATCATCAACGACAACAGGTTGAGAATACACCAAATAACCCGTATCGTAGGTCCATAAAAGATGTGCCTGGTTTGGAGCTTGTGATGTCGAAAAGCCACTGTGTCTTAGGTCATGTTTAGCCATTGGCCACCAATCAACATTACTAGAAGAAGTCTGTATTTTCATAAAATTAATGTGCTCATCTTTTGAGAATGAGTTATTAATTCCTACTACAGGTATAGCGGTTGCAATCAGCAGCATACAAATAAATATCCCAATAATTTTCTTTTTCATGTTTATAACCTCCCTTATTTCCATATATCTATCGAAGATGTGGTATATAAATACTACCCTCTGGCATGGATAAACACTTATATCAGATGTGCATTATTATTAGTAGGGGAAGAAAGATTAGTTCTAATGAGATGAATAGACCAGTTGGTGTAACTATTTTAATAATTATTTTTATGCTGGGAGCATTAAATAGTATTATTCGATTTTTTGATTATTCATTAAGAATTGCTAATGAAGGTTTTTCTATTACGATTATTTTTCTTTTGATAGAACTGATTTTCATCGTTATATTTATTTTACTTGCATACGGTTTTATTAAAGGTATTAGATGGTCTTGGAATTTGGCAGTTATTATGTGCATTATTTGGATATTTTTCTATTCTGCATTACTTATTTCTTTTACATTTCAGGACTTTTACTTCATTAGTTACTTTGAATTTTTCCCTCTGTTATTCAAATTTATATACATTGGAGTGTCATTATTCTTTGCAGGTCTGTTAATTTATCTTATTCGTCCAAAAGTCATTCAATACTTTAACAAAGGTCTTTCAGGATTTTTTTCATCAGTAAAGAAAATGAATTTACTTGCATTAGTTGTAGTTGGTTTTATTATTGTTGTTGCCGTATTTAGTTTTATTTGGCCCTTAAGACCTTATATTGGTGATATTTCTATTTCTGATTTCCATTATGTTCCAAGTGATGCACAACCTGGTGATTTGATTACGTTTTATGTAACAATTGAAAACCTTCCTTCAAATTATTCAGTTTATCTAATGGAGCAAGAGTTTTGTAATGGTGTTGAACAACTCGGAGGACGTTCATTAATGTATAATGTCAATGATTCAGTTTTCGAAGGTTGGGCGAAAATTCCAGTAAACATATCATTAGCAGACTTAACGGCAAACTGTGAGTCAAATGCCATAATAGAATATTGGGTAGGTGTATATAGTAAAAGTGAATTATATAAACTGAATGTAGGTCTTGGTAAAGTAAGACCAACTGCATCATCAAAAACAATTAGTTTCTCACTATCCTAGATTAGATTTTTATTGTTTTTTTTCAATTAATCTTTTAGATTCTTCTGGCTAAAAATATTATTGTCAGGTATATTTTAGGAAAAATCATTTATAATTAATTTATTTATTAGAATAGTATGATTTATAGTAAAGCAGGATTTGTGGGATGGTTTTATGCAATTATCTATAACAGAATTAGAGAATCCTGTAAAAACATCTATTTAAAATTATTAGTGTATTCGATAGGATTATTAGCTATGATAATTGGAATGTTTTATTTCATAACAACCTTTCCATCTGGTACCAGCATATTAGTTATAGTTTTAATCTTCATTGGATTTGTTATTTTCTTAACTCCATTAGGTGTGGATTCTTATGGGTAAAAACCTAAATATGAGAACATCTATGAGAATATGGGGAAAGAATGAGAAAGACAATCCTAATAGGTAGTATGCTGGTTCTAACTTTACTTCTCATGATGCCGTCTATACCAGCAATCCAACAGAAAAAAATTGAATATAACGCTTATAGTGATTTTATTGAAAAGATAAAAAACGATATAAAATATCCTAATTTATATGAGCTTCTTAGTTTTTTGATTGATTTTAGATGTACTCGTGGTTTTGTAATGGCTTTAATATCGACTGATTTTTGGGGAAATGTGGAAAATTTTTATTTTTATTATAGGGGTATGTGGTTGTATATAACTGCTGTGATTTTTGCTGAATTAGGTGATGACATAATAGATAAATTAGGATGGGGTTGGGATTCCCTTAAACCTTGGTACCTATAATACCCTATCCTAAAAGGATTGAAAATATGGAAATGAAAGCACTCATTGGTAGTATAATAGCAGTTGCCATCCTTATTGGCGTATCGTTTACTTCTGTAGTTGGATATAGCGGTGTTAAGTCTAATGTGAAGGCATCACCGTTGTTTAC
>CP070798.1:1731681-1735340 GCA_020343515.1 Thermoplasmatales archaeon
TTGCATCTAAGTTTATTACCTTTCTCAGCAGTTATAATTCTCCCCATAGAGATCAAAAAAGCAATCATAACCTCTACTTAAAACTTTTTTATAATTATACAGAAAAGGGAAGGATGGCTGGCCTCACTAGGAGGGGATGGGATGCACTCTAACAAAAACAACAACTACCAGCCCAATTCCTTCCGCTTATAAATAACAATAGCCCCTATATATGTTTTTCGCTTAAATTAAGGATATGCTTACAACGTTGCTGCCTCTCAGTATAATTTTCCCTAGTCGTCTCTTTGTTTCACCCTTTGTTTCCTCGACCTCATCTAAAACGAGATTCATATATTCGTCAAATCCCAAAAGTTTTCCTTCTATACTTCTACTATCTTTCAACAGAAGTAGTAATTTTTGATTCATTGACTTTTCCAGTACATCTAATGGTAATGCCATAGAAGAGTGTAAGGAGATTTCCTTTTTAAATTATTCCCTTTATTGACTAAGTTTGTAGAAAATCTATGATTAATGCGTATACCCACCAATTTGCAGGCTTGGATCGCCAAATAATACCCATGTCTGTACAACCTGTGTGTCTATCCATGAATCTCCATTTTCAAACATGTTCCAGTTTATAGGATAAGTATCAAGATAGGCCGATACTGTTGTAGCCCATGTGTCACCGATTACTTGGATGTTGTTTTTTCCGTATTGTTTGAAAAATTCTACTTCAATTTCGTTAATTCCACCTTTAAATGAATTTTTGTCCTCCTTGGTGAAACCTAAGGCGGTACATCCAATAGTTGCAATAGAACCTCCCCCGATTTTCCTTGTCATTCTCCAACCCCAACATTCATATGATGATTCTCTACGATATCTTGAGAGTTTATTAAAATATTTTAAGATTGACACGTCAAACTGACTGTTGTGACAGCCACTAACAATACAAACAGGATACATATGGTTGTTTCTTAGTTTATGCATCTTCCGCACGTTAAGCCCCCTGACAAATTTTTCATCATTTGGTGGATGGTTGCCCCATAGACGGGGGTTACCATGCCCTACGAAATATACAAAACCGCAGCCTTTACGTAATTCACGGATAACATCAGCTTGGCCTCCTAACGTCCCATCAGAAGTGTAAAGTCTAGTTGGATTGAAACCTGTCATATTTTCTAAAGCTAATTCAGCATAATACTCACCCTCATATCCCGTCCAATTTGGGTTATGTGACTCAAGATAGGTATCACCTGCGATTACAATCATGTCCTTAAACCAGACTTTACCATACGTGGTTGTTTCGTAATCTAAAATCTTGTTAACCATGATTTTTACTTCAAGTTCATTTCTACATGGCAGTCTTCCAACGGCAACATCCGGGTATAAATCTATGTCTTTATCCTCTGGTTCCTCTTCATAGATCCACTCGCCATATAGACCATCTCCATCAGAATCCCAACTTGAAAACTTACCCTCTAAATCATAGATGTCAGCATAATAGAGATCGCTGATGTAATGAGGCTCCCAACCTACATCCATCTGTACATATCGGACAGGGAGATGCCATGAAGGCAGTTGTCCTTTTTTACCTCCAACCAAAAGAACATATTCTATTCCCCATTCTTCAATAGCTTTTTTTATAAAGTATTTGATTTTCTCTGCTTTATCTCTACCATACCAATACATCTGGTCATATACATCTGTTAATGTGATAAGTATTGTTGGCATACCTATGGTGTTTTTATGCGTAACAAGAGGCTGCAAGGCCTTTACAAATTTTTCAGGTGTTATGATAAGAAGTTTGTAAACAGAATTGCCATTATTTAGAACATGTTTGTCCGACAGCATGGGATCTATCTGTATACCTGATGTTGGTTTTGTTATATGCGCACTGACTGTTGGACCTAAAATAAAAGTGCTAAACACTATTAAAATAGCTATCGATTTCTTACTGAATAACTTTTCATACAGTTTCTTCATATAATTCTCTCAATATACATTATATTTAGTACTTAATAAATTTTATGTGAATGTATTCCTTTACAAAAGTTATAGCGCATCAATGATTTTTAACAAAATTTTTGCAGGTTTATTCCTATAAGGACAAGTCAATCTTGTCATAAAATTTATTATATAAGGTGTTCTATGACCTGACTCTAATGACCTCAGTGTGTAGATTCTATTGTTATAGAAAAAACAGGACAACCGTTAGCTACAATATTGGCAAAGCAAAAAAAGTAGCTTTGGTCTTTTTCGATATGGATGGAGTTCTTACAGATACGATAAGTTCCTGGAAACATATTCATGATTATTTTGGAACTTCAAATGAACGTTCAGTTGATGAATATCTGAAAGGAAATATCAACGATTTAGAATTTATAAAAAGAGATGTTTCACTCTGGAAAAAAGATGGTAGATTTACTCACAAAAATACTATCCGAGACGTTTTATATGATATCTCTCTTATGAAGGGGGCAAGAAAATGTATTTCTTACCTTAGGAAACATGACATTAAAACAGTTATTCTCAGCGCTGGTTTAGATATTTTAGCAGAAAGAGTTGCCAAGGAAACCAGAATCGACTATGTATTGGCTAACGGGATTAAAAATGATGAAAATGGCAGGCTAACTGGCGAAGGAATACTTAGAGTTCAGCTTATGTACAAAGATAGAGCTGTTAGAAATATTGCCAAAAGGTTGGACATACCCTTGGAAAAATGCGCAGCTGTTGGCAACTCCTGTTTTGATATCCCCATGTTTGAAACATGCGGTATTGGGATAGCGTTTAATCCAGATGACGACTGTGTAAGAAAATCAGCCGATATCATATTAGAAGGCAGAGATTTGAACAGGTTAATACCTGTCTTAGAACAATTTGTATAATTTTTTATTCAGATACAAATATCCGTTAGATTCGTTTTATTTTATCAATATTCTAGGGTCTAACCAAATAGACAGGCTCCTCTTTAGAAAGAACGCCAAAATATTTATCTCTATTTACCATTTGTAAACAACGGTTAGTACGGTTTATCCCATATATCATGTTAATGGCTGACAATTAAAATGGGTTAATTATAGTTTCCCATCGATAATTCTTTCAATTCTGTTTAACTTCATTGTTGTTACTTCAAAAAAATCAGGATTTTTATACGGTGTTCCATCAAGAAATGTTAAATGATCTTCCCAGTCTCTGTCAACCTTCTTAACAAAATCCAGACCTATTGCCATCATTTCCCTCCTAGAGTTATAATATTGAAATCAGCCAATACTTTATAACTCTTTTTTTTTCCATTTTAACAAAAGAAATTTTAAAGCATTCTTTAACAACGTCTTGTTTCTCTCTTAAAATAGGGATTTTACGTTGAAAAACAATATTTGCACTTTTAATGCAGCAGCGATGCCTTAATTATTTTGTTATTTCGGATTTTCTCCAAATATTTCTAATAATGTCAATTTCCCATTCTTCACTACAGTTTATACAATGCCAAATTTGAGATATATCAAACGCCTTTACATTCCTATCCTCATCTTTTAAGGCCATTTTTGTTTGTTGTTTCTCTGATTTTACAAAGTTCATAGGCTGCCCGCATGTGGGACAATGTTCCTTAACTCCTTTATCTACCATACTTTGCCTCTCCCAAATAGCAATTTATAATGTAAAATCCTTTAAAAACATAT
>CP070798.1:1735440-1739035 GCA_020343515.1 Thermoplasmatales archaeon
GTTCTCTTTATTTATCGTATACGTGGAGAATTTAATTATCTTTCTAATTAGATAAGTCTTATGTGGGGTGTTTCAAACCAGAATGAGTATTCCATTCCTGACTCCTGTTTCAATATAAAACCTTTTATCTTTAACCCTCCTGTTGAGAGTGTGGATTTGGACATAAAGAAGGATTGGCATCGATAATTCTGGTTGTAGCACGGGTTAGATTTCTACCAGTAATACCACGGTGATTTCTGTATGAAAAAACCCTCAAATTCATCACGCTGACCCGTGTTAAAACCCCCATTTCACCGTGTTAAAACCCTGTTTTACCGTGAAATTTCACGCTTCTACCGTGTTAATTACATCATAATTTCTTAATCAGTTCCTTTAACTCAATTATGTTTTATCCCCCATCTCCTTCGGTATAATTTTTTACCCCCATGTATCGTTCTACTATTTATAATTTTGGGTAGGTCTTTCAACAGGAGTAAAAGGATTCCATTGGCGAACTCTGCTAAAGACTATATATATTAATAATAATACTATTATAAGGGACTCAACAAATAATTTTATATAAGAAGAGCTCTATAAATATTGCTTGGAGGAAGAGGCTCTAGGATTTTAACGGTATTTTCACCTTCAACACTATGCCTCTTTCTCTCGAACTATGATTTTATAAAAACTATCAAAATGGTTATTCATTTTCTTCCTTTAGTGCCCAACAGCCACACCAACCACCTAATTCAACATAAGGATAGGTAGAATGACCTGAAGTTTCCTTTGGCGGGAATCTTCTACACTCATAGAGAGTACAAACATCCTCAACTTCACATGATTTACAATATTTACAATTACCACAAACTTCAACTGCCGTTTTTAATCCTCCAAATCTACAATTTCATAACAACACTTGTCAATTATTTATATATTTTATTCACGTCTTATTTTTCGTATTTCATTAACAACATAAATTATTCCAAATGCTAAGACAGAAAATAGAATGAAATCAACTATTAAATTTAACCAGTTTGAGACCACAACTGTTTTTATCCAGACCTCTTCATGCAATGTACTAGATACTTCTAACCATGGAAGAGGAAAACCTGCTTCCCAAATTTCTCCACGTTGAAGTTCGCCTAATTTTACTACTCCAGCAAGAATTGTAATTAAACTTATGATTAATGCAATTACTATCGAAAATGATGTTGCCTCCAATAAAAATTTTCTTTTAGGGTCTTCAAAATACTCTCCGATACTAAACCCTTCTTTTTTCTTTTTTCTGGTTGCAATTAAGAAAACAATAAATGTCCAAAACAGTAAATCTAATACAAAGGCAAAATAATCATAACTCATAAAACCAAAAGTTATACGAAGCCAAGAAAGAGGAAAACCACCTACTACAAGGTAAAATTGTTCGGTAACATCTGCAAATAAAATTGCAAATATTACACCAAGAATAATAGTAATTATAAATCCAATAATAAATGAAAAAATGCCTTTACGAATCCATACTAAAGTTTCATCAGTTGGCATTTTTCCTCCTCCAAATCAACAATTTCACAACATCTTCTCCCTTAAAAACCTTTATATATCCGAACTTACAAACATTATATATTGAGAGTGGGGGATACACTTTCTGAGGGTATTAAATGAGAATTGTTCCCCTGATTCGGGGGTGCATTCCATCTTTTCCTCCTCCAATTACCCCACTCTCACAAGAGTTTTGTAACAGATGTTGCAATAAATATATAGGGAAAGATATTTAAATAAAAGAATTATACATTGTAGCAGATATTTTGTATCTGGGAGGAACAAAAAATGAAAAAAAAGATATTAGGTATTTTTGTATGTACGCTGTTGATTGCAACTGCTTTACCAGCAGTAGGGGCAATAAACGTTAGTAAAACCAAAATCGTTGGAGAGATCGTTGATTCTGATGACAAATCTGCAACGTGGGTCGATGCTAACTACATGCCGGTGCTAACAGATGAAGAATATGAGGAAAAACGATTAGAAGCTTACCAGGAGATTAGAAGCACTCGTGGATGGTATTGGAAGCCGCCGTATAAAAACTATGCACCACATACGCCTGGTGGTATGCCTGATTTCAATCAGACACAGAATGAATGGAAAGCAATAGGCCCAGGTCTCAATGGAGTCATCGACTCAATACCAGCTGGTGATGACTTTTATAATGCTTCTGTAAACCGTATAGTCCCCGGTCAAAACTGTATGCTTGAAACAACGCCTGCTGGTGATGATGTAGCGTATTGGACGTTCTGCGGACCGGTAGCGGTTGCCAATTGTTTCTGGTGGTTTGACTCTAAATATGCTGATCCAACTGGGACACCCGGCGACGGGAACGATATTTTCCGGTTGGTAGAAGATTATGGTGCGGGAGATGATCACTCAGCTGCTAATGCACCATTGCTAATTTGTAAACTTGCGAATGCGATGAAGACCTGCGAGAAGGGTACAACCTATATTAGTGATATGCAGGCTGCTATAGATGACTGGTTTATTGATACTGGTCTTGATACATTTTTTGAGGAAAACACATATAACAAACCAACGTTTGAATTTATAGAGGCAGAAATTGAGAGAAGTCAGGATGTCATCCTATTGATTGGATATTATCGTCCTGCTAAAGTAGTAGATCAAAAACAAAAAAATTGGACTGCATTTAGAAGTATCTTTAAATGGAAACCTGGTGCAGTTCAGGGTTTTACACCTACAATATCAAGTTTGGATGCGGTTCAACTCTTTTTTACTGGTTATGATTTAGGGCCCACAACGGTGGAGGTATCAATCTATGATACTTTCCCTGATAACTCTAGTGTTACTCCAATAGAAAATTCTACAATGGTTATTGATCCTCCTAGAACCCAGATGTGGTACCAATTTCATTTCGACCCGACAATATATCTAACCCCAGGAAATCAATATTTCATCGCTGTTAGATCACTTGATCTTGAAGATAATGTATGCTGGTATAGAACAATGTACGATTCATACCCTGGCGGCATAAGTTATTATACTTATGGAGAGAACTATACTATTCACAATTTTACTAACGAAGATTATACATTCAAAACTGAGTATTATGGCGACGATTGCGTACGAACCGGTGGTCACTATCTCACCTGTGCAGGTGTTAACTCAGAGGAACTTATGATCGCTGTTAGTGATCCTTATTGGAATGTACAAAATCCTAATGGAAATGACCATAATGATGCACAGTATGTATCACATGACACATATGATGTAGAAATTGGTTGTCCATGTCCAAACCTTGACTATAAATGGTGGCTGCCAGATTATCCAGCGGTTTATGCAGTAGTTGAGCAAGCAGTTGTTATATGCCCGATAGCAGAAGAGGAATGTTGTCTCGAGATTAATAGCCTGACAGGTGGATTATTAAATTTCCCTGTTCCATCGCTTAGAGTAAAGGCGGTTATCAAAAACAATGGAACCGCGGAGTGTAACAACGTAACTTGGAGTTTCAGTTTTTCAGGTGGTGTTGTATTGTGGGGACCAAAAAGTTGTACAATAACCTCTATTCCTCCTGGTGGAACTTCAATAGTAAAATCTAGGGTAGTACTTGGACTTG
>CP070798.1:1739135-1742676 GCA_020343515.1 Thermoplasmatales archaeon
AATGGAGAAAAAAAATTCTCATCAGATGATCCAGGATCTATCGAACTATGATCTTTTTCTAGACTTACAGTTGATGGAATCGCACCAATCCCAATAAACAAAATGATTAAAGCAAGAGCCATCCCCTTTCTTGATATGATCTTATTGTCCATAGTTATTCCCCGTCTTGTTTACAACATTTAATGGAAGGTTTGGTATATAAATACTACTGGCTATCAATTATCCCTTGAAAATAACACACAAAATTGATTTTGAATTTGCTTATGAATCGCTGACCGAAACAACGAAGGGTTAAGTAAAATCGAAATCCCTTTTTAAATTCTAAAAAAGTTACGCACTGTATGCAATAAACTTATAAACCATGCTTCGTTGCATTTGTTTACTGGGTCTAGTCAGAAAAACATATGATTTTTGTTCCTACTATTTTCGTTTTGTTTTTCCTCCCTAAAAACTAGACCCCGTATTTTACTTTGTTTTAAATAATATCCTGTAGAAATCTTGGAAATGAAATAGGTAGACAAATGATGGTTTTATGATAATATCATGGTTTTTTATAGGATGATTAACTCATTACAATGATTAAAACAATTATTCCAACTGTCAACGATTTCATGCAATCCAACCTAATAAACGCTGTAAGAATGGCAATCTCTCAAACCAACATTTGAAAAACATATTGCTTGATTGCTGATAGTTGTTGCTGGGTACTGTGAATGGTATGGTACAGATGGAAAAAAGTGCGAATCCCTTAATATGCATATCACGGGAAATAACGGGTGGTGGATGACCTATTATCACTGGAGGAACTAATCCTATCAGACAAATATAGTCACCAGAATGTTCTGCGGTATCATAATCCTTACAATATTGAAGTCCGATTGTTGGATTATAAATTATCACGAAACGGCCTTTCTCACCATGTTGAATGTACCAATGTCCATATACTACCTTAAATAATCGAAACCACGGCCAGAAATATGCATATCTTACATTAGCACCTATATAACAAAAGAGGTTGATTCCACTTTGCTGTAAGAGTTCCTTGTTGTTTTCTATTATCTGCATGGATTTTTTGATTGTCATATCGTCGGTGACACCGATTTGTTGTAGTATTTCAGATAGTTTATCTATATCATTTTTCAATCCTGTTGCAAATCGTGGATTTCTTGTAGGCTTTTTTGATACTTTATTGTATAATAATTGTTTAAACTCAGTAATAGTATCTTCTGTACTTAAACCAACTAAAGAAAGACAAAAATCTAAGTAATTATTTTGGAGTCTTATTTCAACATTATCTATTGGTTTATTTTCCCTTGGTTTATGATTATGTGTTGCACCTATTCCATATCCACTTAGAACAAGAATCCCAACTACCAATATCGGCAATATTTTTTTCATACTAATCCTCCCTTCTACATATTCTCATAGATGCTGTGGTATATAAATGCTATGCTCTGGCACGATACAACCACCAAAAATTGCTTGTTTTCAACACCTTTTTATCCTCCTACAAAAACTAGGGTTGGTTTTATGGTCACGAGTGATAGGAAAAAATGTGTTTAATGTCTCAAATTGCAAATGAAAAGTCCGATTGTGTGGAGGGTACATCTGTAACAACCGCCTCGTCAAAGAATCCTACAAATATGAAGCGAGCAGGATGTAATATGAGATTTCTCATTGAAAGAAAATATCCGTCAAAGTTTTTTATTGTTACAGTATGAGCGATATTCACAATAAAATGCTGGTCCTGTACAGAAAGCGATGCTGTAGCATATGTCAAACTCGGAGAAAGAAGACGCAGGAAAAATAGGTTTTTCTTATAAGTTACGCTAAATTCAAGATCTGAAATTTTAACTAAAACGAAAGGTAGAAGCCTTAATTTTGGTCTTTTGAGAATCCTATCTATTTGCTGAATCTTTGAAGAAGGACCAGAAATTAAATCGATTTCAGCTATAATTTTAAAAATAGGGCCAGTTGTCCACATTGAGCCTCCCACATAGGTAATCTCAACAGGTTCTGAGTATGATTTGGTTAAATTGGAATCAACACCACTAATATTGGTTCCTAGGCTTGGAATAACACCATTAACTATAAAAAAGATACAAAAGACTATGCCAATTATTTTCTTATTCATTTATTTCCTCCCATATGGATTCAAATAGACGATATAATATATAAATGCTACCCTCTGGCATGGATAAACACTTATATCAGATGTGCATTATAAATCGTGGGGAAAGAATGAAAAAAAAGATACTAATAGGTAGTATCATGGCCTTTGCTATTCTTATTGGAGTATCATTTACAAGTGTTGTGGGATTTCAGAGTGTTAAATCTGATGTGAAGGCATCGCCGTTGTTTACTGTTAGAAGCAAGAGGGCGATAGATGAAGAAAGCAAGGATTTAACTTGTGATTATATCGGGAAGAGAACACCAACTTTATTGCCAATTCCAAAACGAGATAGTAGAATAGAAATGGTTCAAGAGTTTATAGATAGTATCCAAAAGATGGATAACAAAGCATTCAATAGGTTTGTTAATTTTTTAATTAATCGTCAGGGCAAAGGGATTAAAGAAGAAAATATACCTGAAATGATAAACATACTTTATCAGTTAAAGATTAATCCAGGTGAGATAAAGAATTATATTGCTGATGAGAAAGAGAATAAACCTTATACCTCTGCATGTGAAACTCTTGGTTGGCCTAATATTACTCCCGAATGCTTGCTGTTATTACTTTGGTTAATAATAACCTTACCTATATGGGAATCTCTCCTCTTCGCAACAATAATCTTGGATTGTCTTTAGTCACAGATTCTTCTGGCTAAAAACAAATTATTGTACTGATTTCATCTCCACATTGCTGTATGAAATTAAAAATAATTACAAAAAATACCTACGGTAAGACAAAGTGGGGAGACTATATTGAAAAAATTATCTAATAGTAAGCATGCAATTTGGGAATATGACTCAAATAACTTATGTATAATTTCTGGAAAAACAACTATCACATTCTTTTTAGGTATGATTTTACCAAGGGTACGATTTCTTTCTCCGACAGCAGTTATGAACAGGATGTTGTTCGGAACAATAACAGATGACATTTACGGGGGTATTGACTATTATCCTTCAAGGGGGTGGGTATTTACACTTGGCCAAAAAGGAATAAAGAGTTGAAATGGCACATTTTGGGGCAATCTGAGAATTTTTTCCATATTTCCGTATTATGCACCCTACCATTGGTTCCTCTTAGACGAGTTCATTATTCGGATGCCGAGCATGTCTCTTTCTGGAACTCGCCGTGCTGCTGTAATGGGTTTTTCAGGAATAAAAATACTTTTTGATGATGCATCTTATTTCTATCTTGGTTTTGCTCTTAGGGTTGGAATTACTTATGAAACCCCCAGAATACCCATGAAGGTCGAGAATCATTAATTATCTGAAAAAATCCGTTGAAAATAGTTTTGTTACACATGTTGCAATAAATATAATGGGAAAGATATTTAAATAGAAGAATTATACATTGTAACAGATATATTAT
>CP070798.1:1742776-1746300 GCA_020343515.1 Thermoplasmatales archaeon
ACTTCTGTTGCACGTGTAGATGAAGCAGGTGCAATTAAAAAACCTATTTTGACTTGGAACTCTTTATAATACCACAATTATAAGGATTTACAAAAATAGAAGCTAAGTTAATGCCCCATCCCTCCAAAGGTCATCTTTAATGTTCCGACCTGTTTCTTTCTCCCATTGTTTAATCGGGATTGAGTGTTTCTCACGAATTTTATCCCCTATTCCAAGGCCATTATATGTACAGAATGGAACAATTCCCTCCAAGGTTGTATAATGAATAACACATCGTTCTAAACGCTCTATATTGAGATTAAATGAGTCTTGGAACCACATAGAGCCAACGAAGAGACTCTTGTAGTGGAATCCCCGTAACGCGTCATAACTTCCGCCAAGCGCTGCTTCTTTCAGGATTTTTTTCAAATCAAAGCCGTGAGGAGCCTTTTCCTCATCTACAAAATCATTGATATGTTTTAAGAAAGAGGTAGCTACTCTAACCTTTTTCAATGGTCCCTTGGTTTCACTTTGTTTATTGATAAAATTAAGTAGTTCTTCAACATTAATAAAGCGCGTGATCGGCAAGGGCTTTCCATCTTCATAAAATATATATGTTGCCCCACCGCAGCCAGGATGGGCAGTAAATTCAACCTGGGTTTTTCCTGTTAAACCCTCAATCAGCTTCGAAATAGGAAATACAAATGGTACAGGGTAAAAATCGTCTCTTGATATTTGACCATTAAATTCTTTTTCAATTTCCTCCATCATCTTGACATAGTCGATTCGTTGACGATCCCGTTTTTCATCTCTTATCTTCGTCACTCTGCCACAGAATGAAATCGGTTGAAAATTCACCCCACGCACAATGTCCATGTTGTCTAGAGCAAAACGAACAATCTTACCTGTCTCATGAATATTTTTATCACCAATTAATACTGGTACCAAAACAACCTTTAAATTTGCTTTCCTCAGGTTTTCTATCGCCTTTTTGGTTTGTTCTATCCAGGGATTTGTTTTCTTTGTTACTCCATCAAAACTCATGTATATGGTATTTACCTTTTCATCTTTGAGCCGCTGGCAATATTCAACACTTTCAGAAAGTTTTATGCCGTTGGTGTTTACTTGTACATGGGAAAAACCCAATTCCTTTGCCATTCGGAGTATGTCAAACAGGTCGTCTCTCACCGTTGGTTCTCCACCAGTGATCTGAATTGCTTTAGAACCCATGGGTCGTTCGTTTCTTGCTTGAACCATTAACTCTTTGATTTTTTCCAAGGAGGGCTCATACACAGCACCAGAAGCTCCAGCGTTCATAAAACAGTAGTTACATCGGAGATTACACCTATTCGTAACTAACAGATTAGTAAGAACAGTCTGAGATTTATGTTCAGAATAAAGTGCAGGGTAATCAAATAATTGTGTTTTTACATCAGGAGCCAACCCACCCGTAACCTTATATTTCATCCATTTTTTATAAAGATCAGCGTCACCAAAATATATGTCTTTGAAAGAACCGTGTTTCTTACATGTTTTGGTGATCCATACCTTTCCATCTTCCTCAACAATTATTGCATCTATCTTCTGGATTTTTTCCTCCTGACAGCATGCAGGGCAGATAGATTCCACTTTTTCTAATTCTTCCATATTTAATCAACCGGTTACTGAATATATGCTCACTCTATAGATAGAACACAGAAATATGAACAATACTTTAAAGATTTCTATATCATAATTACTTCGTTAAGATGACAACTCCAATCAATGTGCATCTGCCTTAATTTTCCCACTATTGTACTTAATTATAATATCTATATTCAATAAAAAGAATACCATTTAAAATTAATAAATGATGTTGAACCCTTCGAACTCTCCAGTAGATCTTTCAGAATTGACCTTCACTTCAGTAACATTCGCTAGCCTGGGCCCTTCATGACACCATGCAAGCATTTTCTCCACACTATTTTCTTCTCCCTCAAACACAGCTTCTACTTTTCCATCTGATGTATTTTTTACCCACCCTTTTATACCGAGCTGTTCTGCCATATCTTTGGTACATGCTCTATACCATACGCCTTGAACACGGCCAGATATCAAAACATGAACACTTTTTTTCACACAAATCACGGTCTGAAACGCAACAATGTCCGTGGAAATGGAATGGAGTCTTTGATGTTGTCAATGCCACAAATCCATGCTACAACACGTTCAACGCCAAGACCATAGCCTGCATGGGGAACAGAACCAAATTTTCTTAGGTCAAAGTACCATTTATAGTTGTCAACATTCTCCCCCATTTTTTCAAGCCGTTCAGTCATATCCTTAATATCTAGACTTCTTTGAGAACCACCAATTATTTCACCATAGCCCTCAGGCGCGATCATATCAAAACAAAGGGCTGTTTTTGGGTCTTTTTTGTCCCTAGGTTTGTAGAAAGCCATTATCTCAACTGGATAATGTGTTACAACTACCGGAGTTTTAAAATGATCTGCGAGTCTGTTCTCTTCTAGCGTTCTTAAATCTTTTCCCCACTTAATATTCATATTTTCTTTCTCGTTTAATATTTTAAGAGCTTCTGTGTAAGCTATAGTTGGAAACTCTGATTCTGAGATTTGTTTCAATTTAGTGTAATCCTGCTTCAAGAGTTCTAATTCATTTTTATTGTGTTCCAAAACTTGTTTTAAAATAAACTGTATTTCATCTTTTCCAATTTCTATGACATCATAAAGGTCCATCCAAGCTGCTTCCATCTCAGCCATCCAAAATTCAGACAAATGCCTAGATGTTTTTGACCTTTCAGCGCGAAAAGTTGGTCCCATGTTGTAGATTTTCTCAAGTGAGAATATGCCCGCCTCAGCATAAAGCTGCCATGATTGTGAGAGGTAGGTTTTATCATTATAATATTTAACCTCAAAGAGTGTAGAGCCACCTTCACATTGATTCGGTTGTAAAACGGGAGCGTCAAATTCATAAAACCCTCTTTCTCTAAAAAATTGATGAATTGCACCAACCACTGTAGATCGTATTTTTAGGATAGACGTAAGTTTTCTAGATCGTATCCAAAGATGTCTTTGATCTAGTAAAAACTCCGGGCTTTGATCTTTTACAATGGGGAAAGACTCTGCAAAATTAACTACTCTCAGATTTGTTGCCTGAAGCTCATATCCACCTGATGCACGCTTATCTTCCTTTATTGCACCTGTTAACTCTATAGACGATTCAATTAATGCTTTTTTTGCATCTTCAAATTCATTATCTGGAAGGTTGCCTCTTTTGATGGTTGCTTGTAATACACCTGTGGAATCTCTGATTATCATAAATACGATATTTCCACTGCTTCGTGTTCTGTATATCCATCCTCTAATGTTTATTGTTTTACCTAATTTGTTTCCAAATAATACTTCTTTTATTTTACTCCAATTGGTTTTTGACATGGTACGATCGTTCAATAAGGGATATACTTACTGCATATATGAATTACGGTGATACATATGATTCTTAATTATATTTTTTTACCCTAAAACAATATGAAATTCGGCAAAAAA
>CP070798.1:1746400-1749886 GCA_020343515.1 Thermoplasmatales archaeon
TAATCCTTTCCATATTTTTTAATACATTCAGATTCTTCTACAGGGATATCTATAACATGTAATAAAATCATCCAAATCAATACAACTAAGAAATAAATCCATGAAATACTAACTAAAGATATGCCAATACAGAATATGAAACCACCAAGATACATAGGATTTCGAGAATAACGGAAAATACCTTTTGTGATTGGTTTATCTACAGGTGTAGTTGCAAAACCGTAGATAGCTAGAAATCCCATGGTGATACCAACTATATAAAAGATAAGTCCTGCATAGAACCATATCGTGTTAAGTTTTAAAGGCAAAAAAATTGGCAAAATATGTATGATGAGGAAAAGCACTATAAGAATTTTTCCAGATTGGCCACCTGCTCCTCGACGAGCAAATACCCGAGCATTAATGATGTGCATGACAAAAAGCGGTATAATGAAAATCCATGCATTCCAAAATCCTATTTCAAAAGTTGGTATAAGCGACATTTTTTCCTCCTCAACCTAAACTTCATAACTATTCTTTGTTAATAAAACCAGTGTTATTTGTCTGATGGATGTAAGGATGATCGATTATGATAATTTAGTAATTAAAAATAAAATAGTAATCAATTAATAACATTAGATTAATTTCGCATATAAATTTTAACATACTTCAAACGAGAAAATAAAACTATGCTAAGACTACAAAAATTCGAGTGTAACACCTCGCAGAGGTATGTATTTAACCTGCCAGTTCGTATTGTTAAATATTATATTAATTTAGAGCGAGACCTTTGGGTCACTTTTTGAAGGGCATAATAATTCATAATAATGAAGAGGAAAGAATGAAAAAACAGTTTACGTCCACAGTAGGCCATGGAAATCTATTTAAGATGTTGGTTAATATAGCCAGGTGCAAAGGAATAATAACAAAAGTTTCAGTGGCTCGTCTCCTCGACGGTGAGAAACTTTTTTTATTCTTTTGTTGAAAAACAGACTCCAAAGTCAAAGGAGGTTAAAATAAAATGAAAGGAACTGTCAAGTGGTATAATCCAAGAAAAGGATATGGATTCATCCAAGGTGAAGACGGAAAGGATATCTTTGTCCACCGATCAGCTATCCCAACAGGTACATACCTGAATGAAGGTGACGCGGTTGAATACGAGAGTGAAGACTCGGATAAGGGACCAAAGGCAATCAACGTAAAGAAGGTCTAAGGCTTTTATATATTTGAAAAAATCCAAAGGTTCTATTCAACCAAGGTTTACAAGAAGGAGAAGAGGGGTCGATTGTCTACCCCTCATAAATTTTGATTCTACTTTGTTTTATAACCATTATCTTGTTTTCCAATCGGTGTAAATCCTGATATAAGACTTAGAGTGCAGAAAAACTGAAAATACCAAAAGTACTTTCTCGCGACATATAATCTTATTGCAGCGAGGAGTGTAACGTCAAAAAATTGTTGCTTCGGATTGATTATTTTCTACTTACATCCTTATCTTTCTCGAAGCAATTATCACATAAGGTATTACCCGGGGGAATTCTTTTGCCACATACACTGCATTTGCCATGTTTTACGCGCTTAAAGCCTGCAACTATCTCATGGTTTTTGGTAATCCACCTGAACATCAGTTTGTTTCTATGAACTCTAGTTTTCATTTTACATCCTCGCCATTTGCGAAATCTACAAGTTGTAAAAGGAAATCCTTACCTTATTATAAAATGTTTTGTCGGCATCTAATCAACCATATAAAAGAAGAATAAGCTACCCTCATGTAACCAATGCATATTTTTAAAAGGGCAGGATATTGTAATAAATGTAAGGAAGCAACTCAAGGAGTAATATTAGTAAATATTAGTTGTCAATTTATAAAAATTAATGGTCTCTATAATTGTTTAATATCCATTTGCCTGCATCTAGTAAATCCTTGGCTACATAGTCAGGCTTTACCAGACTGTTTTTAAGTTCTTGTAAACCTAATTCAGAGGGGATCAGGATGGTTTTACAACTTACTACTTTTCCAGCCTCTACATCCATCATTCTATCTCCAACCATATATGATTTAGAGGTATCAATATCATTTTCTAATGCTGCCTTCAACAATAGTCCAGGATTTGGTTTTCTACAGTTGCATTCATCATCAGGGTGATGCGGGCAGTAATATATTCCATGTATTTTACATCCGTATTCCTCAAGTTCTTCAATCATCTTTTGATGAATAAAATCAAGTCCTTCTTTAGTCACCATACCCCTTGCAATTACAGATTGATTAGTTATTATAATGATATTAAAACCATTGTCGTTTAGTAGCTTTATTCCCTCCTTTGTATTTGGAAGAAAATGAACCTCATCCCATGATTTGATATGATCAGGGCTATCTTTACTTATTGTTCCGTCCCTATCCAGAAAAACAACTTTATCCATAGCACTCATGCTTCTTTCATAAGAAAAGCTACCATATGACCAAGCAATGTATGCATATCTTCACTATGCTGCATGTTTTTAATCTCAACAATAATGCATTCTTCACTGACATCTTTGAGTTTACCACCGTCGAAACCAGCTAAACCGATGGTGTGGCAACCTATTTGTTTTGCAAATTCCATACCCTCGATGACATTTTTAGAATTACCACTCCCACTAATTCCAATGACTACATCATCCTCCTCCGCCAAGATTTTTAGCTGCTCTTTGAAAATCACATCATAGTTGTCATCGTTGCTATAAGCAGTAATTGATGCGATGCTATCAGTTAAAGCAATGGCTTTCAGCTTTCTAAATTTACTAAAATCACAAATAAGATGCGAGGCGAGAGAACCACTACCCCCATTGCCCATGAGAAAAAGCTTTTTTCCATTTTCCCGAGCATTTTCCAGTATTTGCATTATTCGTTGTATTTGATCTGTTTTCTTCTTTAAATCTTCGATGCATCGAATAGATTCATCTAAATAGTTCAAAATACTTCCACTTCTTTCGGTATATGTTAGAGCATCACCAGGTTTTTCAAAAGCTGGTTTCTCATTATTCTCGATAGACTTATCATCTACTTTTTCAACATATTCATATGACATCTCTCTCTACCACCTCAACATTTAGTTGATTACCGCATAATGTGTCCTCGTTTGCACATTATGCGTTTAAACCTTAAACCTATATGATATATTTTACAATAAATTTATTTTAAACTTTATAGTTTGAACTATTTATATATTTTTCCAATTTCTCAAACTCCATTATCCTTCAACGTATATTATCCTGCTACCCTGTGGTTCTAAATGAAATTCAGTTTCTTTTAGATCTGACAATCTATCTCTCACCTTTTTTTGGTGCTGTTGTTCACAATAAACCAGGATGAATCCACCACCACCCGCGCCCAGAATTTTACCTCCAAGTACGCCAGCAGATCTAGCCTTTTCATAATATTTATCAATCTCAGCATTTGAGACCTTTCCTGTTTTCTTTTTGTATTGCCATGCTTTATGCAGGAGTTCTCCAAAACATGAGAGATCA
>CP070798.1:1749986-1753452 GCA_020343515.1 Thermoplasmatales archaeon
CTTCAAGTCAATACTTCCTAATTCAATTTCAACGGGTGCTCCAACGACACCAATATTTGATACCGAATTCATAGGTGGAAGAAGTAACTTGATAAATTTAACAGGCATAGTCGGTACGCCAGCTTGTCTACCCATTGCAAGACATCCAGGTATGTTTATATTTGTGTAGTATGAATTGTCTTCTTTTACTGTTTGGAAGGTGGGTTCTATAAATGTATAGGAGTAGCTAATACTCTCTTCTGTTGAATCAGCTGGTTCAAATGATTTTACAGTTGTCGCTGATAAAGCGGGTATAATTAGAAGCACGCATAATAAGATTCCAATTATTTTCTTTATCATGTTCATAGCCTCCCTTCCATATTCCCATAAGCCCTTAGATATATAAACCTTTGTAACAGATTAGCATTGTACAATAATCGAACTTAAACAAGATAGTAGAAAAGCTAATTTTGTCATTTGGGACGGTATACACCAAAA
Organism: Thermoplasmatales archaeon; assembly: GCA_020343515.1. Lineage (GTDB taxonomy): Archaea > Thermoplasmatota > E2 > DHVEG-1 > DHVEG-1 > JAGLML01. The sequence continues at coordinate 1,750,464 of CP070798.1, forward strand.
ATAAAATGTCGAGTTAATATCCCCCGAAAGTAGTCATTTATGGGTTTTTTCAATGATCCTTCCTCATTTATAATCGCAATTGCTATAGGTTTAGAGGTATTGTCTTCATCTAGCTCTAATCTTACTCCCAAGGCCAATATTTTGCAGTGTATATACTCTTCATCTTCATCATAATTGAATACAAACCCGATAATTAAACACCGCCAAAAATATTTTGATGGTCTTTCATCATATTCGTTTACATTAGTAGTACTAATAGCTGATGCACATAAGGTAGGTGTAACAAATAGCACAACCAAAAATATTCCAATCATTTTCTTATTCATAATGTACCTCCTTTCTTATTCTCATAGACTGCTTGGTATTTAAACCTTTGTAACAGATTAACACTGCACAATAAATAATTTCAACGGATTTTTTCAGATAATTACTGATTCTCCAAACCACTGATATTAAATACCACCACCAGGGTTTATTTTTATAAAAAACAAGAGTAGTAAACCAGAAATTGTTTCGGAAACATAGGGGACATTATCTGCCCATAATTCAACCGTTATCATAATTCTACCAATTCCAAAAACCAATTTTGATGATACTTCGGTTTCTTCGTCTGGTAGAAGAGGTTTTGGTATAATCCCTGATGAATGCCTTCCAAGAAGAATTATTCCTCCATCAATTGTTATTTTCCAGTGGACATTAAATGCAGTTTTACTCCCGATATTCTTTATACTACCCAAAATTCTAAACAACCCTATACCAATTGTTAACTCTGTCATCCCATACGGTTCCATCAATGGATACCTGTCTGAATTGTTGCCACTAGGTATAAGATATGGTGTATCACCGATACCATCCCCATCGCTGTCGTTTCCCGTATAATCATCCCAATAGTTGCCACAGGAAGGATAGCCGTTATCCCAAGAATTATTCCCCGTGTCATAGGCATTCTGTTTATTATTAATGATGTTATTGTGGTATATCGAATTGTTAGAGCTGGTTTTCCATAACCAGATACCAGATTGATTATTCTCTGTAATCATGTTTTCTGTAATGTTGTTTCCATCTGAACAGAGGTGTATCCCATCACCTTCATTATTACAAATAATATTTTGACTTATCTCATTTCTATATCCATAAGTAGGATTACTACAACTTATTCCTGATTGACCGTTGTTTTTTATAATATTAGAACGAATAATACAATGGCTACAGTATAGAGTTATCCCGTTATATGCATTATTTCTAATGACATTATCATAAATTAAGCTGTATTTGCATGTATCCCAGAGTACCAGGGAAAATGTTGCATTTTGCAAGGTAAAGCCACTTATTACTACGTTATGGGCATTCTCAACCACAATATTTTTTCCACTCCTTCGAGAATCAATTATCGTAGAACTCCTATCTTCTCCTTTAAGATTGATAGATTTATCTACAACCACATTCTCGACATACGTCCCATTGTACACAAACACCGTATCCCCATCACTTGCATTATCAATGGCGTACTGAATCCGTGTGTAGTTACCTTCTCCAGAGCCACCAACATATAAGGTGTTACCATCAAAGGACAACACATTAGATGATTTTTCTACCACATTGCCAGTTGATGGAATACCCATTCCAACAAGCAGAAGAATAATTCCAACTGCTAACAACTTCTTCACCAGATAAACCACCCCAACAACCATTGTAGCAATGGAAACCTGTCCGACCAACCCATCCACCAATTGGATTGATAGCTGTGGGGCATCGTGACCTCAAGATACGCCCAGTCGCTTTCTTCATTATATACATCACTGGCTTTACATTGGATGGTATAATTTCCCTTTTCAGTCCAATTATATGATAATGTTATTGGTTCACCTGAATGATACGGTCCATAGATATATATGATTTCTTTGTCTCCCCAGCATATGTGATACCAAATATCATCCCCATCTGGGTCAGTGGAAACAAAGGTATAATTGTATTCTACTCCGATTTTTCCACGTGTTGGACCTTTTATTGTAGGTGTATTTGGTGGAGTTGTAATGAAACGTGCAGCTACGGTTTCATCGACGTAGTATGCGTCGAAAGGGTTACCACTCGGCGGAAAAGAATACCCTTGATGCCATTCATCGTTGAACACCGCAGCTATGACCATAATGTTTTCCCAATTAATATCGCTAAATCCATATTCTTTTCCATCCCAAGTAGTGTTATCGTAATAAGTATCTTCGGCATCTATCGATATATTTTTGTTAAAAGCCCAATGGAGGAAAGCATAATGAATTGGATTACCACTATGATGGTAAATCCATCGAGAAATGATTTCTACTATGTATGCTCGTAAATGACCAGTATAATTTTCGTTTTCATTATTTTGAATGACAACACTAACATTAAAAACAGCGTCTCCCAGCCAATTCATTGTAATATTCATACTAAGATTTGGGACAACTCGTTGACCGCACGATTCTATAAGTTCTGGGATAATTGATTCTGCTCCTTTGCTTCCAAATTTGACTTCATAACCGCCATCAAAGTAACAAGTGGGAATGCCTAACAAGTTATAATCATTGTCCAATCTTCTTCTTGCCTCAAGATTTACATCATGAACCAAACTACAATAATAAAAATCAGGGTTGTCTGGGTCAAATAGTTCATTTAGAACGTGTGATACATTTGGACAAAATCTACAGGTAGTTGATGCACCATATTCACAGAAAACTGTGTGAGTGAAATCTTCTTTAGTAATGTTCTGTAATTCATGACGATATATAGACCACCAATCTAAACTATTACTAGGAATCTTGGTTTGTTCCCTTACTTTAACATCAGGCATCAACTCTTCTGCTGGGTTTGACACTCCTACAAAACTAGATGACAACAGCAACAGAACAACCAATATTGGGATAATATTTTTATTCACCTTGACAGAATCCTCCCCAGATTATTACATATATCTATCGAAGCTGTGGTATATAAATGCTACCCTCTGGCATGG
>CP070798.1:1753552-1757012 GCA_020343515.1 Thermoplasmatales archaeon
GATGGAATATCGTTTGATGTTGATGATACTGGTAATGGTGTGTCAAATAGTTGGTGTGATGATTTTGATGGTGATGTAGGGCTTCGTGTTTCTGATGATGATGGTGGTTGGCATATTGATACTTGTCATGTAATTGTGGATAATGTTGCACCAACAATTTCGTCTTTTACCGGACCACTGGATCCAGTTAACATAAACAGTTCTGTGGAGGTGGATGGTGCATTTACTGATCCTGGAATTTTAGATACTCATACTGCAACTATAGACTGGGACGATGGATACGTCACTGATGCAATAGTAGAAGAGACGGGTGGCAGTGGAACATTAGAGGATTCACATTATTATGACCAACCTGGCGTGTATACGATTACACTCACTGTTACAGATGATGATGGTGACAGCGATTCAATGACGCTTGGCTACTATGTTGTAGTATACGATCCGAGTGCTGGTTTTGTCACAGGTGGTGGATGGATTGACTCACCTGAAGGAGCTTATACACCAGATCCAAGTCTCACTGGGAAGGCGAACTTCGGGTTTGTTAGTAAATACAAGAAAGGTGAACAAAACCCAACTGGAAACACTGAGTTCAACTTTAAAATGGCTGATATGAATTTCCATTCAAATGAATATGACTGGTTAGTGATTGCTGGAGCTAAGGCAATGTATAAGGGTAATGGTACAATCAATGGTGCCGGTAACTATGGATTCATGTTGTCAGCTATTGATGAAGAGCATACTCCTAGCACTGATGTCGACTTGTTCAGGATCAAGATATGGGATAAGGACAACAATGACGAAGTGATATATGATAACGAACTCGGGGAAGACGAAGACGAAGATCCAACTACAACGATTGGCGGAGGTAATATTAAAATCCACAAGGGAGAATAGTTTTTTCAGTGACAACCAAAGCCTCTCCTCTTTTCTTTTTACAATGTTAAAGGGAGATTTGAACACTAGTTTACCGGTAAAAAATCAATATGTGCCTCCAGAGAATTTTCCAGGGCACCCTTCATGTTCCCAACCAATACTATCAAGATAATCAATTATTTTCATATGGATATCGGAATTGCGAATAATATAACATGTTTCACCACAGGTTTTACAAACTATCCAGATACTATACTCCCCTTTGGCTCTATCGTACCCTTTCGCATCTCCATCACGAAGTCCAGCATTATATCCTTTATCGTGACCAACTTTAACCCCCTTATCATACCCTTCTTTAGATGCTTTATTATAACCCTCAGTAAAATCTTTTTCCAAACCCAATAACTCCATTCGAACAAGTTCAGAGACGCTTTTCCCAGACCTTTCTGCCATCTGAGCAATCCGTTCTTTCTCTTCCTTCTTCATCCTAAAAGTAATACAAGGATTCTTTTTCTCATATCGTATCTGACTTGGGTATTTTTTCCCCATATTTTACTCCTCCTTTTAATACCTACAGTTTTCTATACTGTTTCTATATTTTTGAAAGTGCATTCTGTACAGTAATCTGTACAGTAATCTGTGGTCATTTGCGTGGTCATTTGCGCGGTCAATTGAGTGCGTTATATACTTTATTATGGTAACATAACGTGACCACTTTATCACCACATAACTTTTGTAAACCGTCCTCAATCAGTTCATACATCATTATCTTCCTCTTCTTCCTCTAGTACCTCCCTGATAAAAAATTTATAGCCGAGATTTAAAATACAGATATGTTTTCCTACAAGTGAGAATAGTTTATCTGGATCGATTGCAGAAGCCGGCAGCTCTATTTTCTTTTGCATTGTAAACGTGATTCTTATATGATCCGCTTCTGAAGGTTCTACTTTGGTCAAAGTTCCAATAATTTCCTCATTTGGTAGTAATCCTCTAATCCTGCGATTGCTGTTAAATGTCACAATTATCTATTATTGAATCGACGGTAACTATTATAATAAGTTTGCGTATATGCATAAATTATACACATGGTTCCTGATATAAATAAGAATAGATATCTCTACAAATGCTCCTGCGACCAGCTCAAGAAGAGACCCCTTGTATTACGCATACTTTCCATAATTAATGAATCCAATAAAAAGTGGATTACAAAAGGTGAAATAAATGAAATTGGAAAAGCAAAATATCCAGATTGGCCAGCCGATCGTAACACTATGTTCCGGGCTTTAAAATCAATGCATAAGTGTGATTACATAAATGAAAAAAAGAGAGGACGCGGGCAAGCCACTTATTGGAGCTTAAATAAAAAAAAGATATCAACAAGGGAGATCATGATTCATGAGATAAAACAGTTAGAATATGTTGTATCCCGTCTCCCTCAATTGGTATTTGAAAATGAATATTTCTTGGAGGAAATAAATAAAAATTGGCAACTAATTAGGAAAATCCTTGTTAACTTACAAGATCATGACATCGCATGCAATCGTGCGATCTTTAATTTAATGTGGAGAAAGCTGATTTCTTCACCATCTTTCGATTTATTAGATCGGCAGTTAGCTATGATTTATATTTTTTGTCTGCTGATCATGCCAGAGGATAAATTGTTAGAGAAGTGGTTTGACAAATCTCAAATACCTTTTTCAATTAAAGCAGATTTTGATCTAGCGGACATATTTAAAAAACATTTTTATCCGGAGTATTCCCAAAGCACTTTAATCGAAAAATTGGATAAACATAAACTTTGCCCGGGTATTTCTATAAGATTACTTGCTTTGATGAAAATGTATTATGATACATTACACCTCGATTATGAATACAGTTTCAAATCATTCGATAAAGATAAATTCTCTTTTTTAAGGGATGATGAATTTGAAAAATACCAGGAAACAATAGATGATGAAAAATTGAAAGTATCTTTAATACGACATTTTAGAACGAATATTCTCTTAGAATTAATGAAAAAACCAGATTATACATTAGAAGAGATCGATCTATTTATTGCTAACTACAAAGAATCGCTACAATCCCCGGACAAGAAGAAAAAATGTCACACCTACCTGGTTTTTTTATGCAATTTATTTAAACCATTTCCTGGTATGGCTAGATTCTGGTGGAGGAACAATGAAAAAAGAAATTGATCAAAAGCATTGCCCGATATGTGGACGTAAATTTGATATTGACGATTTAGCAGTCCATATGGATGCTAGGGGACCAACTTACTCGTTTTGTGTGTGTTCAAAATGTAAAAGGGCATGGGAGATTGGTCAGTTAAAACGAGGCTCGACAAAGATTGAACGCAGAGAGGTGGAATATAAAGACATTGATATTAAAGAGTACAAGAGAGGAGAGAAAGAATTAATGCGTGAATCCAAGGAATTTATTAAAGAAACAAGAGAAGCCTTCAGAGAAGGAAAACTTGATTCCGTCCGTAATTCTATGACACAAAAGATGCAATGGAAGAAATAATGATTACACCAATATCAAATCAATATTAGTAATTATAGACAATATTTCACCTTATAAACTCTAA
>CP070798.1:1757112-1760566 GCA_020343515.1 Thermoplasmatales archaeon
ATGGAAGCGACACCTACCCGCCAAGAACCTACATTTATTTTACTCCAGATTATCCTAATGGCAAAAATGGATGGTATGTTAGCAATGTTCGTGTGACATTTTGGGCATATGACAACTCTTGTGTTTATGCTACTTATTGCAGAATAAACGGTGGAGAATGGAAAACGTATCATGACTGGCCAGCCGTGTTCGTCATATCTGAAGACGGGGAACATATGATTGAGTTTTATTCGATTGACAATGTTGGGAATAAGGAGGATATAAAAACATCATACCGTAATATCGACAAAACACCACCTGAAACATCTCTTGAGTGGGAGGTATTTAAGGAAGATTGGAAATGGCACATTAGATTTATCTTAAACGCTACCGATGAAACGAGCGGTATGGACAACTGGGTAGAGTTTTATATTAACGATGCACTACAAGATGAATTTGAAGTTCTTCATTGGCCATTCGAGTTTATCATCCCATGGTGCCGTGTTTTCAAAACTGTTACATTTAAGTTTGTAGTCCACGATATGGCAGGAAATTCAGCTATTGAATTAGTAAATGGCTCAGACATTAAATCCTACTCCAGCAGTCAGAGTAGTAGTACTCAGCAAACACAGAATATTTGGTTCCTACGATGGTTTGACAGGTTTCCATTGCTATCGAGGTTGCTGGGGTGGTTTATCTGGTGAAGAAGTTGTTGGCAATTGGAATAATACTTCTGTTTATTGGAATGAGTGTCGTTCCACCAACTGGAGGAATTGGAAGCAACCATAATATTTTAATCGACAATAAAACAAAAGTCTCATCTGATGAGATATATTCCGTTAATAATGAAACAGAATATTGGGCTTTATTGATAGCTGTTGGTGTATATGCTGGTCACCCTATGGAAGATAGACCACACATGCTATGGGAAGTTGAAGATCTGCATGAAAAACTTCTTGTCTCTGAACATTGGAAGGAAGAAAACATAAAAGTCATAAAAGGTAGAAATGCAACACTTTTGAACATTTTAAGAGGTTTTAAATGGCTTAATAAAAAGGAAGATAAAAACGATTTTTCATTGGTATATATAAATACACATGGCGGACAACTCTCAAGAGATAGATTACCTTGGGATGAAAAAGACGGATGTGATGAAATACTGGTAACACATCTGGGATTTATGTTTCCATGGCTTAATATTAGAGATGATTTTCTTAACCTACTTTTATCTTTATTAAACTCAAAAGGAGTATGCGTAATCATAGATAGTTGTTATGCAGGGGGATTTAACGATCCTCCTTATTTTAAAAACCGAATGAAAGATAATAGAATAAATGCTAATGAATGGATGCATGAGTTTGCCGAGGATTTAAGCGAAAGCGGAAGGGTAGTGTTAATGGCAAGTCAAGAAGATGAGGTTTCTTATGGAGGATTCACCTGGTACTTGACGAAAGGGTTAACGGGTTATGCAGATGCTAATGAAGATGATTTGGTTTCAGCAGAAGAAGCATTTGATTACGCAAAAGAAAGATATGATAAACCAGACGTACATGCAACTATTTATGATGATTATACAGGAGAGCTTCAATTAACTGAAGCTGAGTTTCCTCCCTCCAAACCAAAAACTCCCACAGGCCAGATTATTGGGGAAACAAATACCACTTACAATTATTCTACGGTTTCGATAGATCCTGAGGGTGGCAAAATTAGTTATGGATGGGACTGGGATAGTGATAAAATTGTGGATGAATGGACTGATCCTGTAGATTCAAATACTACGGTGAATACTTCACATTCATGGGCAATAGAAGGTACCTATAATCTAAGGGTAAAAGCAAAGGATGATCATGGTCTCTTAAGTGATTGGTCAAATTATATTGTTGTTATGATGGGTGATGATCATATTCCTGATCAGAGACAGACAATAATAGACGATGGAATTGGCCTTTCCGATTATTGGATGGCTCAAAGTTTTGTACCATCATTAAATAAATTGTCAAAGGTGGAACTTTATTGTGCTTCTTGGGGATCTGGTGATCCACTACCTCTTCATCTCTATATTCGAGATAATTTATCTGGTGATAATCTTGCTGAAACCTCACGAGTTATTCCTCATTCATATAAAAGTGCTTGGCATTCATTTGATTTTGAGGATTTGGATGTAATCCCAAGGAATACTTATTATATTGTATGCAAGGGAGAAAGTAATTGGAATTATGGTTGGAATTGTAAAAAGTCTGATTGTTATCCTTTTGGAGAAGGTTATTATTCTAATGATGGAAATGATTGGTATACTTTTAGTACTCATACTGATTTTTCTTTTGTTACATGGGGTAAAATCTAATCTTTGACGATTATATTATTTAAGTTTAACTTCTCTGCCCTTAAAATCATCTATTATAGCCATTTTTTTCTTCTGAAATAGAATAAAAGAGAAATACCAACAAGAAGCATAATCAAAAGAATTGTAAAGTACCCCCATTGCCATCCAAGTTCAGGCATATACTGAAAGTTCATGCCATATACACCAGCGACAAAAGTCAGTGGGATAAATATTGCAGCAAAAATCGTAAGTACTTTCATCACTTCATTCATTTTATTACTGACACTAGAAAGATAAATATCAAGCATCCCCGAAACCATGTCCCGAAACGTCTCTATCGTATCAATAACCTGAATCGTATGATCATAAACATCCCTGAGATATATTCCTGTAGATTCCTGAATAAGCGATGATTCCCCCCTCTGCACACCACTAATTACCTCACGTAACGGCCATACAGATTTACGCAGAAATATCATCTCTCTCTTCAAATTATGGATAGTCTGTAAGGTTTCTGGCGTGGGATTAGTTACCAACTCTTCTTCCATCTCCTCTACTTTTTCGCCTATCCTCTCCAAAATAATGAAATAGTTATCAACAATAGCATCTAATAATGCATAGGCAAGGTAATCAGCACCCATCCTCCGTATACGACCCTTACTACCTCGGATTCGCTCTCTAACCGAGTTAAAAACATCACCTTCACTCTCCTGAAACGAAAGTACAAAATTTGAGCCAAGAATCAAACTCACCTGCTCCGCTTTAATCTCCTTTGCTTTCTCATCGAAATAAAGCATTTTTAAGACAATAAAAATGTAATTTTCAAAATCCTCCATCTTCGGACGTTGCCCTGTATTCATAATGTCCTCTAAAACAAGCGGATGTAAACCAAACTGTTTCCCTATTTTTTCAATAACATCTAACTGATGAACACCATCTATATTTATCCATGTGACAGTAGGTTTATCTTTAAAGGAAAAGCAATCCTCAACTTTTTTCGCTTCCTCCTCTTGAAATTGCTGTTCATCATAGTCAATAACCGAAATTTTTATTTTAGCGGTTTTTTTCTCTCCTATGTGAACGAGAGAACCTGGTGGAAGACCAATCATTTGTGAACGTTTCTTAATGAATCTCGCCATAATATGGCCTCCT
>CP070798.1:1760666-1764080 GCA_020343515.1 Thermoplasmatales archaeon
TATATCCTGATGTTTTCTTTCCATAGACTGAGATGCAGATAATGACATCAGCCAAGATCCACATGTTGTAAAGGAGTGTTGAAAAGAGGAAATAGAACAGTCTATCAGAAATATAAAGATATTTTCAAAATTTCTAAATCTATAAATTTTGAAAAGTTAGTTGAAAAATAATTATTGTACAAATTAACCAATTAATATGTAAACCCCGTTTTCAATCCCTTTTTATCCTTCACAATTAAATAATTTCAACAGGGTTTTTCAATAATTATAACCCTTTGCTTTAGTATATAAGCTAAATCCCATGAACTCACATGCAGGAACCTGATACCCATCTTTGTACGAAATCCAAATGCCTAGAAAACCAACCATGAGCAATGCAATGCTTCGATTATCATGGATTTCCCAATGACCATTAAGACCAGTAGTACTCAGATTAGCCGTTTGAAACCTTCCGAAAGCATCATCTAGGTTAGCAAGGACAATAGGAGCAATCTTTACAGGAACTAAATAATGCAACGGCCAACCTTCAAACAAAGCCATATACGCTACTCCAAGCATAAGGGCAAGCATCATTAATGGCCCAAATTCAAAAGGAGGGTCACCAACGGGATACCAAGGAAATATTCTAAACAGGGTATCGAGAGTAAATAATATACCAAGAAGAGCAGTATAAACTAATGCGGCTCCATATTCAATCATAAATGCAATAGGCCTATAGAAATAACTATCTACTGCATCACCTCGAATATAACATAAAATGTTTTGTTTCCATTCCGATTCATTATCATTAATAAAAACTTCTTGTAACTGTCCTTCATACTGACTGAACTCCCTTTGCCCAACGTCCCCATTAATTAATTCTATCACATCTTTGACATCCATTGACTTAGGGGTTAGTTCTAAGCCATCCAATGTTTTAGCAATTGCATTATAATCATTACCATCCATTAGAGTGAAGAGACTCCCAGCTTTCTCCAAAGTTACTTCTTTTTTTAATTCTTTGACACCTCGTAGTGTATAATAACGTATGGTTAAGGCAGTGGTTTCTTCTGGAGAGTTTATAAGAGGTGTTGTTAGATTTTCTAGTGTATCGACATCAGCATTGATAGAAGGAGCAAAAGCTAAACCAATGAATAAGAGAATAACGGCAACCGCAATTCCTTTCTTAAGTAAGGGTTTTTGCATAAAAACCTCCCCAGATTATTACATATATCTATCAAAGCTGTGGTATATAAATGCTACCCTCTGGGGTTCTGTGTAATGTGAGTGTGGGAATTTTAGTTTGGGAAATTTAGTTGTATTAAAACCAAAATAGGATAGAAAATTTTATGTCATTTTAATTAATTACATTAGTGGGAAGAAAAATGGGATTTTTTAAAAGAAAAACAAAAAAGAATAATATAGACAAAGGAGAAATTTATGATACTGCACACATGTCCGTAGACACAACAGCAATTGTTTTTAGCACTTTTTTAGGAAAGAATCCAAATTCATTTATAGTATATCATGTTAGGAGTAAAGCTGTTTTAGAAAGATTTATCAATGAACCAATTTTAAGTGGAATAAATATTAATGTAATTAATCTAGAAAATATTTCAAGTAATCCGTTTAAGAATGGTATAAATATTTTTGATACACCAGTACTTTTTGAACTCGTTAAAAAAGGTAAGTTTTCGTATTTGAGAAAAAATATTTTGCATTCAGATGATTATCATAAAGCTATTGAAGCAACTGGATGGAATCTTTGTGATGAATTAGGGTCAGACCATTATGGAATCCATAAATCAAAAGAAGCATAAGAGATTAAGATGTGGTTTTTTTGTATTTTTGATAAAATAGTGATGTTTTCATAAGTGTAAGCCACTTATTATTACCCTCTGGCATGGATAAACACTTATATCAGATGTGCATTATAAATAGTGTAGGGGGAAGATTAATTGAAAAAGATACTTACCTTTGGTATAATGCTGTTGTTTCTTGGAATGACTGTATCTACTACTGGATTACATCGAGAAAAACAAAATAACGATGTAGAAAAAGTATCAACTATTAGTGGAGATGACATTGAGATATACATTTATGCTGGTATTTTACCTCGCTATATTTATACAAAAGGACCTAGTATCGGTTTTGGTATTATGATGGAAGTTTTTAATAATCTTAGTGAAGCTTTAGTGGTCTACTGGCAAAGAGATTATTATACATTGTTATCAGGTGAACCTCTTGATCCATATGGATGGGGAGGAAGTTTTGTCGTACCACCAAATGATTCTACTTGGGCTGGTAGTTCAGGGTGGGTTGGTATCCCCTGCCGTCTTACTGTGACGGTTCAAGCAGGTCTCATAAAATATGTTTCAAGGTCTGGTTTCCAAATCAGACGTCTAGTTTTTTTCCCAGGAGAAAAATAGAGGAGGTAAGAAAGATGAGATATGCTTTGCTAAGGAAAAGTTGGTCGTTTGTAATAATATTTTTGATTATTGGTGCTGCTGTTTCTACATCTTCTTCAAATCATATTGATAAAAATATATCGATAATAGATGGAAATATGTTTTACGTTGGTGGTAGTGGACCAGGAAATTATAGTAAAATTCAAGATGCAATCGATAATGCCAGCAATAATGATACTGTTTTTGTCTATGACGATATGTCACCGTATTATGAAAACATTATGATTATTGAACAATCAATAAATCTTATAGGTGAAAACCGTGAGACAACAATTATCGATGGTGGAGAACAATTAAGCGTTGTAACCATTCAAGCTGATGGAGTTACCATCAGTGGATTCACAATTCAAAACAGCGGTGTTCTTTGGATAAATCATGGAATCGATTTACACTCAAGCTATAATATAATCTCTGATAATATAATTACAAATAACAATGTTGGTATAGGTCTTTATACAATATCAACCTACATTGCCGACTTCAACAACATAACGAACAATATCATAGAGAAGAATGATGGCTACGGAGTAAAACTATATGGATCAAGTTACAACACAATTTCAGATAACACTATTGCATCAAACAATGGTAATGGGGTATATCTTGACGAATCTTTCAATAATGTGATATCAAGTAATGTCATCTCAGACAACAATGGTGGTTTAATCATCAGTAGTCCATCTAACTATAATAACGCCTCAGATAACGTTTTCACCAACGATGGTGTTATTATTACATATTTAAATCAAAATACTATTTTGAACAATTTAGTCAATGGTAAACCAATTGTATACTTAGAAGGCGAATCAGATAAGATCATAGAGGAGGATGCAGGGCAGATAATACTTGTAAATTGTAACAATATCACAGTTCAGAACCAAGATTTATCTAATGTAAGTAATGCCCTAATGCTATTGGACACACATAACTGTCTTATCACAGGTAATACTATTAGATCAAATGATGT
>CP070798.1:1764180-1767582 GCA_020343515.1 Thermoplasmatales archaeon
GCTAATTCGATGGCTACTGCTGTAGGCGCAAAAGCAATTACATTTAAACAAGCAGTCATTATCGGAGGTATCCTCAGTATCGTTGGAGCGGTTTTTGTAGGTAGCCATGTATCTGATACTGTTCGAAAAGGAATCATAGATGTTACAGGTATAGATTCCACCACTTTATTACTAGGTTTTATTGCTAGTCTTCTAGCTGCAGCGATATGGGTAACACTTTCGACGTGGAAAGAAATGCCTATTTCTACAACCCATTCTATTATCGGAGCGTTAATGGGTTTTGGACTTATAGCCGGTGGGATGTCTTCGGTACACTGGGAAAAAGTTGGCTCTGTAGCGGCGAGTTGGGTGTTATCCCCAATTGCAGGGTGCATACTTGCATTTTTTATTTTTAAGATAATTGTAAAACTTATATTCGCAAAAGAAGAACCGGTGAAATCTGCGAAAGTTGTTGGACCTATCATCATAAGTTTTACCGCTTTCTTAATTGTTTCATCTTTATTTTTAAAAACACCTTTGAGTAAAACCTATTCGATATCAGATATACAAGGACTTCAAATCGCAGGAATTGTAGCAGTGATAGTAGGTGCGATGGGATTATTCTTACTGAGAAAAATTAAGGCGAAACAGGCTGAAGATTATTTGACTGTAGAAGGAATATTTAGAAAATTACAGATTATTACATCGTGTTACGTTGCTTTTTCTCATGGTGCCAATGATGTTGCCAACGCCATTGGACCTGTTGCCGCAATAATTCCACTTGCCCAAAATGCAGAACTTGGAGCTACTGTTGATGTACCCATTTATCTTCTTGCCCTTGGGGGTATCGGAATCGCTGTTGGCTGCATGACTTGGGGTCGCCGTGTTATGAGAACAATTGGCGGTCGTATTACTAGGCTTACAAATACTCGTGGTTTTTCTGTTGATTTTGGTGCAGCGACAACAGTGCTTGTTGCCTCAAAACTTGGTATGCCAATTTCTACTTCACATACGGTTGTTGGTGCTGTTATCGGGGTTGGACTTGCTCGGGGGCTAGAGGCTGTGGATTTAAGTGTAATTAAAAAAATAATTGTAGCATGGCTTTTAACGTTGCCAATAGCTGCTGGTACCTCAGTAGCAATTTTTTTATGTCTGAGAGCAATAATAGTATTATAAAAAGGTGAATAGAATGGCAGAAGAAAAAGATCATTTCAGGGTGCCCGTCTCATACACATTCAGAAGAAAATCTCCATTTGAACAGTTATTGGATCATATGGGAAAAGTAAGAGAATGTGTTGATCTACTTGGAAATGGTTTGATTAGGTACTATAAAGGCGATTACAAAAATTTTTCAGAACTAACCGAGCGTGTTTCAAAACTTGAACATGAAGCTGATTTAATTAAAGGCAATCTTAGGAGCCATCTTCCCTCCTCACTTTTTATGCCTGTCGATAAAGGTAAATTTTTATGGGCTTTAAGGGAACAGGACAAAATCTTGGATCACGCTGAAAACCTTGCACGAATGCTAGATATGCGACATACTAAGATACCGAAAGAACTACAGGATGTTTTTATTGATCATGCAGAGAGGGTAATTAAAACAGTGGAGGCCATGGAAGAGGCAGTTGAAAATATAAGGGATCTAATTGAAACAACTTTTGTAAAACGAGAACGAGAACAGACGAAGAAACTCATTCATAAGGTCCACAACTACGAATGGAAAGCAGATAAAAAGAAATATGAGATGACTCGAGGAATATATAAACTTGAAAAGAAAATAAATCCTATGGACATTTATCATCTTTTAAAGATTGCTGACTGGGTGGATGATATAGCCGATCATGCTGAGAATGTTGCTGATTGGCTGAGATCGATGATTGCCCGTTGATTCTGTCTCATGCTGCTCAAAAATACTTTTTAACAAAGTAAAATTGTTATTTTCCGGTATGTACATGTTTGATATGCGTATACTATATTCTAATTAGATAAAGTATGTATTTAAGTCTGGATTTTCCTTGATTGATAATTATTAATCAAGGGTAAAAATTTGGATGGACATGACAAGTGTTAAAAGATATATAAAGTATACTTATTACAACATTAATTTTAGGAGAAGATAGGGTGAGAGGGGAGATAAAATTCGTCATCGTGATCATTGTAATCTTGCTATTTATTGCTTTTTTTGCGAGTTATGCATCAGAAAGAACTAAGATTAAACAAAAAGGATCCGATACTATGCTTGAGCTTGCTCAGTTGTGGGCTGAGGAATATGTGAAAGTAAACAATAACGTTACCCTTTCAATCTCTGGTGGAGGATCAGGTACAGGCATTGCACAGTTAATCAACGGGCAAATCGATATTGCCGATGCTTCCCGTCCTATTAAAGAGTGTGAAATAGCTAATGCACAGTCACAAGGCATTACCCCAGTTGAATTTAAAACATGTATTGATGGGATTGCCATTATTACAAACAAAAATATTGACATTGCTGAAATTTCTTTTGATCAGCTACATGGCATTTACAATGGCACTATTTCAGATTGGAATGAGATTGGTGGTCCAGATCGCAAAATAACGGTCTACGGCAGACAGAGTAACTCAGGGACCTATGTGTATTTCCAGGAATATGTAATGAATAAAAATGATTATCGAACAGATATGCAGCCGTTAAACGGTAACGCACAGATTGTTGATGCGGTTGTTGGTGATGATAAGGGAATTGGATATGTTGGTGTTGCCTATGCAGAAAATAGAGAATCTGAGTTGATCATACTAAAAATCAAGGAAAAACAAAATTCCTCGGCGTTCTCCCCAACAATTGAAAACATAGCCGCTGGTGATTATCCAATATCCAGATATCTGTACATTTATACAAATGGTAATCCATCAGGTGAAATTGCTAATTATATCACATGGATTCTGAATGAAGACGGAGGGCAAAAAGTAGCAGAAAATTTAGGATTAATTCCATTGCCATCCTATATTATTGAAGAAGAACTGGAAAAGATTACATGAAATTTAAGATACCTGATATTAAATCATACGACTACAAAAAAATCCGTCATCTCAAAGACAAAGCTATAAGAAAATTGCTTCTTGGATTTGGTCTAACAGCAGTAATCTTTATCGTACTCATTCTAGCATTTTTACTTGCTGAGGGAATACCTTTCTTTTTTGAAGGAGATGGGGTAGATTTTTTTACGGGTGATGTCTGGGATCCCTCTTCTTTTATTGAACCGAGATACGGCATACTTCCAATGGTTCTAGGTACACTTCTTGTTACCCTCGGTGCAGTTGTCATTGCCATACCTATTGGCGTTGGCTGTGCAATATATCTTTCGGAGATTGCCCACCCCAAAATACGTGAAAAGTTAAAACCAATTATTGAAATACTCGCTGGCATTCCTTCTGTTGTCTATGGGT
>CP070798.1:1767682-1771060 GCA_020343515.1 Thermoplasmatales archaeon
TAGTATAATAGCAGTTGCCATCCTTATTGGCGTATCGTTTACTTCTGTAGTTGGATATAGCGGTGTTAAGTCTAATGTGAAGGCATCACCGTTGTTTACAGTTAGAACCAAAAGGGCGATAGAAGAAGAAAGCAAGATTGTAACGAGTGATTATGTTGGGAAGGGAGAAGAGAGCATTTTATCAATTCCAAAACGAGATAATAGAATTGAGATGGCTCTAAAAATTGCAGATATTATCAGTAAGATGGATGACAAGGCATTCGATGAGTTCATAGATTTAATTATCTGTTATATTGATAAAATAGATAGGCACGAAATATTTAATGTATTGCAACAGTTGAGAGATAATCCAGCTAAGGTGAAAAATAATATTCCATATGATAAAGATAATAGATTAGCAACTGAATGGTGTTTTGAAACTGTTGGCGGTATTATTGTTCCCCGTTGTTTATGGCAATATATATTCCTTTTTACCTGCTTATTAGTTGTCATAATTCTCATACCTATCGATTTAATACTGATACTTCTTACTCTTTATCCTCGTCTTTGCAAATAAGTTATCAGCTCTTTTATATCACAGATTCTTCTGGCTAAAAACAATCTCTCCTTATGAATATGACTTTTAGGTCAAAGCCTATAGATGCTACCCTCAACTGTGTGGTCATATACATCAGAAAAGAAAGTGAGATTGAAATTAGGAAAATTATCTCAAAGCTGAGGCATATCCAAAAAATAGTATTATAAAGTTGAAGGAATAGCGGGATAGTAATGTATCAAATTGAAATTTGAGACAAAAGTATTATAAAATAGAATACATATAGATTAGTTTGAGGCGTAAGATTATCTTTGGAGGTTTATTTTCATGTTTACCTCCTCCCGTTATATAATATATCTAGTAATCTTCGCTTCATCACCTAATATTTTAGAACCCTCCTCTTCACATAGAATAAAGGAAAAAGAATAAGAGAAAGGAGTATAATAGGTAAGTTAGATAATGCCAGAATAACCAAGTTATATACACATTTCTTTTTAGTTCCACACATATACGTTATGTCAAAGAGTGATATAGGGAGAATAAGAGCGTTTAGGTTGGGTTAATAAGGGTTGCGTTAGAATGTGTTAGGGTGTTAATGAGGGTTGGTTCCCCCTTTGTATATAACCTTAATTATGTTCTACAATAGATATGGCATATGCCACGATTAACTTTTTTCACTATCTATTATTCTACTCAGTTCTCTCTAAATTGCGGAACGATATGGGATCGCTTCTCCTTAGCCTTTTCGTTCCCTAATCCTTAAGTTTTTCGTTCTAAGTCGCAATACGTTCTGTTTAAGATTTGTGTCCTTTTTCTATGACCGTTACACTAAATCCATTTAGCAAGTATAGAAATCATTCCACATAATACTGCTTTTACAGTTGTCACAGATGCCTATTTCATCTGGCTGCAATTCATCCCCACAAATAGAACAGCATCTAGTCATTCTACCTCACATATATCTAGAGGATTTTTTCAGATAAATATGCTGATACTATAAATTAAAAAGGAGTGAAAGTTTTTTTTTACTATGCTTAAGTTTAGATGCTACCACCAGGTTTAACAAAAACAAACAATAGTAGTACCGTTGCACTTTGTGTTCTCGTATCCGTGTCTTGTGGTATCTCTGCTGTAACGGTTATCTTTGTCTTTCCAAGCCCTAATATTAAACCTGAATTTATGGTTATGCTTTCACCAGGAAGAATACTGGATATTTCGCCACTGTTTTCTTTGCCAATTAATATTGCACCACCATCTAAAGTGATTCCCCACTTCACAGCAGTTGCTTCAACCTCACCATTGTTTTTGATACCTGCTTTTACTTTGAGCAGACCGCCAGTGATAAGGCCAACATCTACTGATGGTTCTTTGAGAACGTTGATTGTTAATGGATCTGACCAGCCACTTATAAAACTATTAATGTCCTTGGCCTTTACCTTTATATCGTAGTCACCTTTAGCATCCCATGAATGAGATGCACTTCCTGGCTGCCCTGAGTTGTATGGTCCTAGCCAATCGCTAGAAGTGTTATCCCCCCAGTCAAATAGATACCATATTTGTTCTCCTTCCGGATCTGTTGTACTACTAGAGAACGTATACTCTACATGTGTTACCCCGTCGGTTGGACCATCCGGTAGTTCTGGTTTCTCTGGAACAGCATTTATGGTTTTAAGTCGCTGTGCAGGATCACCAAACAACAGACAGCATTGAATATTTGATCTCCAAGATCCACCCCAGTCAATAATTGGAGCCATCGAATCCTTAGACCATGCATGTCCTTTTCCTAGTTGCCAATTCGTAGGACCCCCAGAGTTGTTTACTACATCTAGGAAGTAATCCCAAAAAAGTTTCGCCTGCAGTGCACTACTTGAATTGGTACAATACCAATTACCCCAGCCTGAGCCCGTATTATAAACACAGGCAAATGCAAGTTCTGTGTCAGAATGAAACAGCATTGAATGGAGGACACCATCGTCAGATTCATCCATGTCACCACAATGACATCCCTGGTCGTGAATGAAAAACGGTTTAGTGTTATAATATTCGGACTCCCAGCTACTTGCCTGTACATTTAACGACATATTTGAATTTGCATGAGCGACACCACTAATAATCGTTACATAATCATTGTTTATCGCATCTCTGAATCCAGTAATCGCTGCAGACGTTGATCCACCTTTCCAACCAGGATTAGGTGGTTCAGCAGTCCACATAACTGAAAGATTATATTGAATACTAGGATTGACTTTATTCCATGTTTCAAACCCGTACAAGAAACCAAACCACGTTGGCCACGGGCCGTCGTGATGAGGATCTGGGCCAAGCCAATTATCAGTACCTTTAATCGCACTGAAATCTATGATATCATCACCCTCACATTCCCATTCAGTATCTCCTGCATAAAATCCCGTGTTCACTAAGTAATTTATATCTTCATCATCTGAATAGTAGAAACTTTTTGTCATCCAATTTGACACATCCTGAGGCTCATCGCAGGTAATACGCCCGATAAATATTTCAGAATATGGGTCAAAACCATTATCCCACTCCTCGCCCCACTCATCATCATGATCATCGTTAAATGTATTATCAAGATTACTCCAATAGAGATCAGAATCAACATCTGATTCCACACAATCCATCTCTCGGGCTGGAATCCATTCATCATCACCACCAATAAAGATATAGCTTGTTCCCCAGTCCTGGTACGCATCCCTGCAGAACTCACGGATATGAGCCTCAAGATCATCGAAAAGCGGATCTTCATTATGATAATCCTCACAGTCATCGATATCCTGAATTGTCACCAACGTACAGCTCAAATCATCATCTTCCTCGTGCTT
>CP070798.1:1771160-1774482 GCA_020343515.1 Thermoplasmatales archaeon
TGCCTTTTTGTAAGATATTGCAGTTTTCGGTACTGTATAATATGGCGTTGGCCCTGCAGGCCAATTTTTTTTTTCAAAAATTTTTCGCACTCGTTTTTTCTCGTATTCTAGTCTTATATTTTTATATGGAGTAATATTACCAGTTTTCTCCTGTTATTTGGCTGTCAATGAATGGGGTGTGCAGCAAGGACTACCTAGCTGAGCTACAAGCCCAAAATAAGAGAAACGCTTTAAATTAAATGACGATTATTAATCTTTTTCTTCTAAATTTTTAATCTCCGACTCGTCAACCTTAGAAATGTATTTTGAATCAATTTTTTCTGTAATATATACATCCTTGCCGGCACGATATATTTTTACTCCGTCTTTTTTAGCCTTTGCACCATCTATTTTTAAAATTAGTGGTTCTTCTGTTCTCACCTTTCCTGCTTCTATTGCTTTTTCTATACTTCCGCTAAGATGAACATTTTTTCTATCGATGGGATTTAACCCTCCTTCCAATACCATGTCTATTTCTTCCTCTGTAACAGGGTAAAAAAATTCATCTCTATCAGCAATAGGTAAATCATCAAGATTGACATCAATGGTGTGACCATACGTTGCACGAACCATTCCCCCATCAATTTGATATCTACCTTTTGGATCAGTAAGTATAATAGCCTCGATATGATGGTTACGTAGCCAATGAAATCCTGATCGACTCACCCCTATTGCCTCAACAAATTCAGAAATGTCTACCCATCCATGGCCATCGATTATTACTCCAAGTTTATCTGGAAAATGACGAAGTACTCCTGCAATAATACGTCCTAATGAATTAAGTTCTTCATCATTCATTAAGAATTTTCCTTTCTCACCACAGACTGGGCATGATTCTCCACGATAGTACCCATGCTTTTCACATTCACCTAGCATTTTTTCAATTTCTTAATTAGAATAATAAGTATAAGTTTTTGTATTCGTTGACTATTACATGTTTGGTGGACCATTGGAACAAGAGGATATGAAAAAGATGGCGGCGGAAAAAGCAGTTGAACGCATAGCTGATGGAATGACCATCGGATTAGGGACCGGATCAACAGTAAAATATGTAATAAAAAAATTGGGAGAAATGATTAATACTGGGTTAAAAATTGAAGGAGTTCCAACATCTTTAAAAACAAAAAAAATAGCAAAAAAATATGGCATTCCTCTCGTTGATTTAGACGAACATACTGAAATTGATTTAACTATAGATGGAGCCGACGAAGTTGACTCTTATCTAAATTTAATTAAAGGAGGCGGAGGAGCTTTAACACGAGAGAAAATTATTGCATATCATTCGAAAAAAGAGTTAATAGTAGTCGATGAAACAAAGATTGTAAAAAAACTAGGAGTTGGCTTTCCGTTACCTGTTGAGGTTATAAAATATGGCTGGAACGCTACCAAAAAGACCTTGGAGCAACTTGACTGTACGGCAGAATTAAGGAAGATCATGGATGAGGTATATATCACAGATAACTCAAATTACATATTGGATTGTGATTTTGGGAAAATCAATGAACCTGAAGTTCTTGAGAAAGAAATCAATTCAATTCCTGGCGTTATAGAAAATGGTTTGTTTGTAGGGTTGGTAGATGAAGTAATAGTAGGTAGCAAACAAGGTATTATAACACTGGAAGAGCGATGTCTTCAATAATCAAAGCTTTATACTGACTAGCATAAATACCTTTTTTATTTGAATGACAGGTTTCAAAAAGAAAGTAGAAGAGATGGAAGAAAAAATCCGTTGAAATTATTTATTGTTGGGCTTCTTCTCAATACTTTTAAAAATAAATTCATCATCAGAAATCCAGAATATGAGAAAGCCTAAAAATACTCAACGAGGTACAGTAAATCGGCGATTTGAAAGAATGAAAAAAACTAATTCTATAGAATTTGACAGACATTTGTTTAGAAGAGTTTTTCACACATTCGCCGCTTCTTTTTTAATCTATTATTCGCTACCAAATGAGCTATGGATAAATACTTTAAAATTTTACATCCCAATTGTTATTGTAATCTTTGCATTAATCATAGAATATCTAAGAATAAAAGGATGGATAAAAGCCAGTCATTTTTTTGGGCTTAGAACGTACGAAGAAAAGAGACCCGCAGGCTATTTATACTTTGGAGTGGCAACACTCATTTTATTACTTTTCTTCCCCCAACAGATAGCAATACCCTGTATCCTCTGTGCTTGTTTTTCTGACCCAATAATAGGTGAAATACGTCATCATTTAGGAATAAAAGAAGCATATGTAATTGGTTTTATTATCTGCATGTTTTTCTTCGGGTTAACATGGTTTAGAGCTGATATATGGATACTAGTTTTAGTTTCAATTCTTGGTGGATCTGGTGCGCTTGTTGGCGAAGTCAAGAAATTCTGGTTTATCGATGATGATTTTATGATTCAAATTCTACCAGCAATATTAATTTTAATACTATGGCAAGGATTGCAAGTAACTGGCATTGACATTTTGCCAGCAAAGATAATTCTTCCTGCTTAACATTGTGATAAAATGGCAAATAAAAAAATAGGAAATCGTAGAAGCGATACAAGGGTGATTAGAATGGAATTGTGGTTTACGCCTTTACTTATTGTACTACCAATTGTTGTATCTATTTTTTTGATAAGAGATTGGTTTTTCAGAGGTTTTTCAATGGGTCTTTCTACGTATGATGGTGAGCTTTTTTTAGCTGTGATTATTCTTGTTGGAAATATTATATTTGATACCTCATTTCTAAAATCGCTAATATTCTCAAATAGCTAGCATCATTTGACAAATTTAAAACTATAAAATATTGGGAGGATTATTACAGCAGCAACAACTGAAGAAATAGTCATAACAATTACAACTGTTCCAAACTGTTGTATTGCGAGAATATCAACAAAATAAACTGAACTTAAACCTGCAATTGTAGTACAAGCTGCTTCAACAAGTGATAAACCAGTTTTTTGAATAGATTCTCTTGTTGCCTCCATTTTAGATTTGCCTTCTTCCATTCCCTCTCGAACTCTTTGAGTGAGATGAATTCCGTAATCAATACCTATACCTATCATTATAGATGCAATAGAAATGGTAATAATAGATAGCGGAATATCAAGCACTATTAAGAAACCTGGTTCCCAAACAAGAACAAATATTACTGGAATCAAAGTTAAAAATCCCCAAAGCGAGGAACTAAATATTAAAATAAGCACTGCCAATACAAGCAACAATGCAGTAATCATAGAACGAGTTTGTTGCTCTGTAAGAATATTATTAATCTCCACATTTATAGCATCTTGGCCTGTCAATTT
>CP070798.1:1774582-1777834 GCA_020343515.1 Thermoplasmatales archaeon
GACGACAGATTGGTTGCATGAGAAACTTTGCTGGCATCTATTTCTACCGGCACAGCACCCTAACCGATAAAACCTATACATTTATTTTGGGACGTGCTGGTGCAGTGAGAGGTTTTGACCTATCTCCTTTTAACGTCTGGAAGCAATAAACTGTGAATACACACGAATCTCTTACTTTTTATCTTTAATGGAAATTGATGTATAATTATAAAATTTAATACCATTTATTAGTTCAAAATACCGTCATTATTATATACACAATTTTACATTCTTTTAGTGAAAGGATTATATTCGGGGGAGAATGACACATGTTCAATGCAAAGGTAAAATCCGACGTCATAAAAGGATTAATTGATGTAACATCTCCATTAGTTAATGAAGCTAAGTTTAATATTACATCTAAGGGGATATCTTTAAGGGCTGTTGATCCAGCACATGTTGCTATGGTAGACCTGGAGCTTAAAAATACAGCTTTTGAGGAATATAAATCAGATGAAATGGAACTTGGGGTTGATCTGGATAAATTAAGTGGAATTATGAGACTTGCTAATTCAGGGGATATTGTTTCTTTAGAATACGATGAAAAATCAAACCGTCTCATTGTTAGAATCGGCAACCTTGTCAGAAGAATGGGGCTTATTGATACTGCAGGAATGCCTGATTCAAAGGTTCCAAATTTAGATTTACCGGCAACAGCAATTGTTAAAGCATCTGAACTAAGTAAAGGAGTACGCGCTTCTGAAGCAGTTTCAGATCATCTAGCATTAACTGTTGATAAAGATTCTTTTGAGTTATTCGCAGAGGGCGACACCGATACTGTAAATCTTAAACTTCCCAAAGATTTGTTAATTAAGTTAAACTCACCTGGTAAATTCAAAAGCCTATTTTCCATAGACTACTTCGGTAATATGATTAAGCCTGTCAAAGGCGAGGATCCAATAACAATTTCTATGGGCAATGATAACCCAATAAGGGTAGATTTTGACATAGCAGAGAAAAAAGGACATGTTACCTACTTACTTGCACCTCGTATTGAATCAGAGTGATTTACTACTCCAAATTTTTTCTTTTTTTCGAGGTGTCAGTTATAGTTAAAGTTGCTAGACGGCAAAGATACATTCGCTTTGTTATAAAAACTTTAGATAAACACCCTTTGAAACCAGAAATGTTAAGAGAACTACAAAGGCAATGCAAATATATTTTTAATAAAGATTGTAAAGAGATGGGTATACGACTTATTCGATTTAATGGAAATACGGGCATACTAAAATGCAATCATCTGGAGAAGGGAAATTCAATAATGCTTTTGCAATCAATAAAAAAGATTGGATCAAAAAATGTGGAAGTAGCAACTATAGCTACTTCTGGTACAATCCGCTCTCTTATTAAAAAACGATATGATAAATGTTGTTGGGTTTATATGATGATTAAAAACTGTGTAAACACCTAGTATTACTAAGATAGAATAAAAAGTTGTTAGAAAAACTCTTTAAATTTATTTATTTCCGGGTTAACAAGTCCACTTGATTTCAATGGGAAAATATTCTCCACCATATACATTTCATTGATAAAACCAGAGTATCTGATATTAATGCTCTCACTGAATTTTTTTGCTGCTTTGATATCCTTGGCGGAGAAGAAAAGCATCCAGTCGAAATGGCCATGGAGATAGTAATTATGACAAATATTTACACCAAGTTTTTTCATGTAATCTTCTTTAGAATCTTCAATTACTTTGTCCATAAAATCCCCAATTGGTTTACTGGATCTTTTTATAAGCAGGATATAACTTTTTTGATTTAGTTTTTCATTGTCAACCACTGCGCTGTATCCCCAAATTATTTTGTTTCTTTCCAATCGTTTAATGACTCTCCATACCTTTTGTTTGGAAAAATCGCATTTTTTCGCTATTTTGTTGACGCTCTCATCAGAGTTTTTTTGTAGCTCTGCTAAAATTTTCATCTCGTCAGCTTCTATTTGTTTTCTACTGCTCTTTGGCATAATTCCACCAATTATATTGTTGATTAGCAAAGGATAATACTTTAACCCTTTTTATCTTTTAACATGGGACAGCTATTTTTAAGGTTGATAAATATTGATTTCATTGCAAAAAGTAATAATTAAGAACCAATTTTCGCAATTTTATCACTATATAAAATGATTTATTTGTGTAGTTGATGGAAATAATAAATGGTTATAACGTTATTTTTTCCCAAATCCGAAACTGATTGATTACTAGATATCCGAAAAATAAACTATCTACCCCTTAAAATGCAATTCCACCATCAATCGATAAATTTAAATAGACACTAGTATAATTATAATATGGGATAAATATGAAGAAGTTAATACCAATATTAGTTGTAGGAGTCTTACTTTTAAGTGGACTTGGAGCTGTTGCTACACCTGAAAGAGACGCGAAACAAGCATTTTTACCCTTTTCAAACCTTACTGTGCAAGAGGAGGGTGACTATATAACACTTGAGTTGGAGGGTACGAATTCGGTACTAATGAGAAAGGACCATTATATGGTGCCAATGCGCATAGAAACTTTTACGTTTCCATTTGGAACTGAAATCAAAAACGTACAATGTACCCCAAAAAACATACGCAAACAAACTATAACGAAAGAAGTAACGATCGCACCCGATCCTGTCATTATTGGCCAACTTGCAAGCGAAAATGTTCAAAAAAACGTAGAACCTATCGCTATAGATTCGTGGTATGAGTATGATGTCGGAACAGGAATAAATGGAAATGAAAGAAATGTTTTTGTTAAAGTAATGACATTTCCAGTCCAATATCGTCCATCAGAAAATATAATAGAGTGGGCTGAAGACATTGAAATCGACATCGACTACAAAGAACCAACCCAACCTATAATATTTAACGATGATTATAGCCTTATAGTACTAGCCCCAGATGAGTTCAGCGACGAATTAGACGACCTGGTGACCCATAAAAACAATCGAGGTGTCTCGACGATTTTCGTCAGTCTTAACGATATATACACAGGTGTCTACTTTCCAGTAGAAGGGCGAGATAACCAAGAAAAAATCAAATATTTCATAAAAGACGCTATAGAAAACTGGGGTACAAGCAACGTACTTTTAGTTGGTAGCAGTCTGAAATTTCCAACGAGAATAACACATGTATATGTAGATGGTGATAATGAGCTTTTTGTAAGTGATTTATACTATGCAGACATCTATAACGATACGGGAGGTTTTTGCAGTTGGGATTCCAATGGCA
>CP070798.1:1777934-1781174 GCA_020343515.1 Thermoplasmatales archaeon
CACTTGAATCATACTTACTTAAACCTTTGCCATCAAAAAATCGCAGATTCAGAACCCTTCCTTTACCTAGTAAAGGATCTGAATTGTTTTGTACCTTTGTTTCTGGTGGCGGAGTTGACAAGTTCCGTATTAAAATCTGGGATAAAGACGACGGTGATGCAATTGTTTACGACAACAACGATGACGAATATGGAACTGAACTGGGTGGCGGACAAATCAAAATACATGAAGGATAATTTTAATTTCGCAAACCAACCTCTCTCATACTCTTTTTCTTTTTTTAAAATCATTTTACTAACAATTGATATTGTTACACATGTTGCAATAAATATAATGGGAAAGATATTTAAATAGAAGAATTATATCTAATACAGGAAATAAAGGAGGAAAAATTATGAAGAAAAAAAAAGTAGGTATATTTGTATGTATCCTAATGATATCAGTTATTATATATCCGAGTTTGAAATCTGAAACAATGGAAGATCAATTTTCGGGAAAAACTTCATATGAAAAATTTTATAAATCAAATCAAATCAATAAGATAGTACCGTTGGGAAATTGGTTAGATGAAACCTATGTTGTTTCTACCGAGAGTGATAATTTTTCATATACACCAGTATTGGTTGCGGATCATGATAGAAATGTACATATAGCTTGGACAGAGTCAACACTAGTTGGACAATGGTACGTTTTGTATAAGTGCCTACCAAAAGATGCAACCTGGGATGATAACCCATGGGATGATTACCCCACTGAATTGGTTTCCACTGAAAGTGATCCTTCCGCTGGACCTGCAAATCCGACTATGGTTGTGGATGAAAGTGGAACGGTTCATATTGCCTGGAAGGATGGAACAGATATCAACTCTGAGGATGATGGCCATTGGGATATTTTTTACAGACAAAAAAGTACTGGTGGAAACTGGACAGATAATGATTATGAGCAGGTGTCTGTCGAAACAGATGAAGAAAGCTGTAACTATCCAACGATGGTAGTTGATTCAGAGGGTACTATCCATGTTGTATGGATAAGTAATGATAATTCGGCCAATGGAGAAATGCATTATAATTATAAACCTCTGGGTGGGGATTGGACCCATACCGAATTGATTGGTTCCAGCTCCATAGATCATGATGAACCTGATTTAGCAATTGATGAGTCAGATAACCTTCATCTGGTTTTTACAACCCAAGCATTTGGAGGTGGAACCAAGCAAGTCTATTATCGAAATAGGCCATATGCTGGAACTTGGTCGAGCGCTACAAAAGTATCAGAAGCTTCAAATGATGACTCAATTAATCCAAAACTTGCATTGAGCACGGATGATCCTCCTACTGTTCATGTTACGTGGCAGGAGAATTATGGTCTATACCATGATGAAATTTTCTACCGGGAGTGCGAACCTGTATGGAATCCAACCGAGCTAGTAACTGATTTGAGTGAAGCCTGTGAACTGCCTTCAATAGCAGTTCGTCCTATGCTATTATCAAACCACCGTGTTATGATTGCATTCAGCCATAATGTAGATCCATATGACAGTGAATGGCACATTCAGTACATGTACAAGAATGTGGGAGATACTTGGCCCACAACTTATACTACAATATCAGATGATGCAACGGAGTTTGCAACTTCTCCCGATTTATGTAGTGAAAGGTACTATTATTCATATAGAACACATTGTGCCTGGTCAGATACCACTCCCTATTCAGGTTCTGGTCCTTATAATGATATTGTATATAAACGGACCTCTCCACTTGTTGCAATTACAGTAATACGCCCTGATAGTTTGATAGGTTGGGCAATGGCAATAGAAAATCCACAAGAAATGTTGCTGGAAAACCTACCATGGTGGATGGATATTCATTGCAAGTGGTTGTTTATTGGACAAAGACATGCTGAGGGAGTAATTGACCAATTACGACCTGATGAAACCAAGGTTATTACCCATTCTAAATTCTTCGGCTTTGGACCTGCAAAGATTTTCGGTCAGGTGGATGAGGCCATTATAAAAGCTAATGCATTTATTATTGGACCATTCGTATTTATTCAAAAAAACCAACAATAGATATAGAAGTAAATAAAAAAAATTTCCTCTTCTTTCTTTTTTTAATTCCTTATATTAGTTGAAGAAATGAAACCTGTCTAGTAACCACATATTGTTACATATGTTACAATATTATTTCATACAAAAAATTTAAATTTGGTTAACTGATAACAACTTTTACAGATACATGTTATCTGGGGAGGCTGCAAAATGAAGAAATATTTTAATGAAAAAATAAGGCTGGTGTTAATCGTTGCAGTATGTGTAATATTAGTTGCAGTAACTTTTTCTATTGCTGCAAAAGAACCGCTAAATGGAAGTAAATTTGAAAAAGAAAATGAAGACCTTATCACGAAATCATCAAATCCTACACCTAGACCATTTCGCCCTTTGCCTTTACCAGAGTGGTTTTATAAAATATTTAATTATGACTGGAACTACTGGTCTAACCCACCACATCTGTATACTATTCCTGAGGGCAATATTGGTATCGGGACAACAAGCCCAACTGCTAAATTTGAAGTAGGCGGAGCAATTAAAGCAACATCATTTGTTGGAGACGGATCAGGTTTAATTAATGTTCCACATTTTGGAGTGTCATCTATCATTTATACGGGACAAGGATTTGATACCTACCTAAGCACGCAAGGGAAGGATGAGAATGATTATGAATTTATTCCAATTAACGCTTCAGATTTGAATAATACGAAATACTTGAAAATTAAGATTCTTGGAGTAGCAGGTCATAACCTTTGGGGTACTGGGAGAAGTGCGGGATTAACTTCTTTAAAAATACAGACAAGGGATGTTGGTGGAGTTTATTCAGATAGTATGCGTTGGGTGGATTTTTTCAAAATCGATAAAGATGATCAATTACCTTCATTGCACATAACGATTCCTATCAATATCGAATGGATTCATGAGTTAACATCTACTGAAAAAACAAACGGAGTCCAAGTAAGGATATTCAGTAGGACATGGATATGGTTGGGTGATGGAAGCGCGGCCTTTGGTAACTACCAAACAGTAATAATGCCAATTTAAACAGTAAGGGAAATGTTGATGATGTTAAAATCAATAAAGATGGCACAGGATATATCAGAATAACAGAGAAAAAGAAGAGAAACAGAAAGAGAATCATTATACCATTCAACAAGACAGTTTTATCTTCACCAGTATTCAAAACACCAAAG
>CP070798.1:1781274-1784466 GCA_020343515.1 Thermoplasmatales archaeon
GGGATGGTCCATGGTTTCTCAGGTTTACCAAAAAGATCCTTATACCGTTTTTCTCTCCGGTAGAAAAATATTAAGTAAATAATTACTAAAACAATAATGATAGGAGCTAGTACTATAAATACCAGCGGAGAAATGTATATTCCTTCTGTGTAAACAATTAAGCTCCCTACTAACGTTCGGGTTGGATCTCCAACAGAGTATACTTTTATGTCTATCTTATTAGGAGTGCCAGGGTCCCATAATTTTTCTGGAGTTAAAACACCAAGAGTTACCTTTCGTGTTTCCCCAGGATTTAATGTTATTGCCTGCTCATTTAATAGACCCATTAGTCCATTTTCTTGTTCTAATTCAAATTGAAAGACATCTTTATAGTATCCTTCATTTGTAATATCAAAAGTGAAGTATACCATTGATTTAGGACTTGCTTTCTTCTGTCTTTCAACAGTTCTCATTTTCACAAAATTGGTGGGAGACGCTTTCACTGGAATATAGATATACGATGATCCGATTTCTCCGCCAAGTGCATCGATTCTAATACATTTTATACCAACAACGACAGAGTAATCAACTGCGGAATCATCTGTTCTAGCTTCTAATGTTATCTTATAAACATCGCCCTTGTTGGAACTCGCTATTGCACTTGGAAATACACGCAGATACCATCCTTTTGGGTTCCCTTCAACAATTTCCGGCTCAAATCTGAATGAGGTATAACCTAAAAATCGTTGAATTGGTTGTGGAAACATTGGATTAAGTGGCCAGATAAGTCTCATCCAAAATTCTGGAACTGCGCTCTTCAAATAATCCCAGTCTATACCAAATGCATCTACTACAGTTATATCTATTGGAGTCCATTCTGCGACTTTAATTGATGGAATTTTTCCATCAATAAAGGCGTTTATCTCTGCACCTTCTTCTGTCTCTTCTTGAGCTTCGACCGATACACAAGATATGATATTAGCTGCGGAAAGCAGAATAATTGCAATGAGTAAGGGTTTGTATTTTTTCAATCTCATCCCCTATGAACAGATTTGTCAACAGTTATTTTTTATATTTTTTCTTGATAATTATACCAGCAATGACAATTGCAGCTAAGAGCGCGAGAAGTTCAAATCCGGGGGTTGAAAAACCATAATTATTTACTCTTAGGTAAATACTGTATGGTCCTCCAACAGGAGATCCGGTTCTTATCGGGAACATTTGTGCAGTGAAATTTATTTTAAATGATTGTATTTCGTTGTGCCATCCAAAATCAAAAGGTGTATATATTGAAAAAATAAACTCCTCTTGCTCCCCTGGCATAATATCATGAAATGGAGGGTTTAACGTTGGGGCCCATTTATCACCCACATGTGGTAATTGAGGTTCAACTCTGATTTTTTTATTTGCATTATTTTTAACAGGAATTTTAAATTCGACGGATTCGCGTGGACTAACCGTTCTTGTGGGTCTTTCTGGTGTAATCGTTACCGTAGGTACAAATGAGGGAGTGAATGGTACTATAACAGTAAATATAATTTTATTAATTCTGCCAATCGTCTCGCTTTCCATTTTTAAGGTAATGCTTTGCGGTACTGCTGGTGCTTCTTCCCGGGGAGAAATAACAAGACTGGTATTTTTTTCGTAGTATGAATCTTTAAATGGAATATCAACAAATAAATCAGGTTGAGAGATATAGATATCTGCCCAATCTGGTTTATCTGTAACCTCTATATGTATTTTCTGCATTGGGCCAATCATACTGCCAAATAGAATAATATTTCTAAGCTGCCATGGTAGGAACCACAAAAAAGTCTTTGGAACATCTGTTCGATATCTTATTTTTAATGGAACGTTTACCGAAAAATCAATAGCAAGAGGCAAACTTAGTGGGGTGACATCGTATTCGATATCAATATACGAGTTAAAACTAAAGATTTTTGTTCGTTGCGCTGATACTGTGCTTTCTCTGAAAATACCGTTAGTAAAAGCAGTAAGGGCACTAATAAGTAAAATTCCCATTATCAAGCTAACTTTGACTGCTCTAAGGTATTTTGTCATTTTTTTACCACCATTTTTATATTTCTATCATATATAGCGTGTTTTTCCGTGTATTTAAAGATTGTTGTACATTTCTTACTCTTTTTTAACACGCTCACATGTTAATATATGATTTACATGATATAAAAATATTTTCATCTAAATCAATTATTTAAAAATGTAAAAAATAAAAAAATAGAATATTATTTCCCATTTTTGAGACTACTAGCCATTAAGAAAAACCGGCCTCTTATTCTATCATATCGATTTCCGAATCCTGTCTCTCGATGTTCTCAGATTCCTCTTCTTTTTTCCTCGTACACACCTTCTCAGGGAAATTTGAAAGAATTACGATGTCGCTAACAGCGTTAACCCATCGGTAGGGAACAGATACATCAACACTGCCCTCCACTAGTGAAGGATTTGTATTGGTAACTAGTAGGCTGCTGACTTTTTTTTCTTCGACATCTAAAAACACATTTTTTACATGACCCACATATTTTCCTTCACGAGTGTAAACAGGTAATTTCAGAAAGGATGTGACCTCCTCTTGATTCTCTTTATTTTCTTTTTCCATCATGTAATCAAAATACATTTTCCTATATTTAATCCCATCGCTAAAATACATTTAGTTATAAAAATTATATTATAATGAAAACCATCAAATTAACATAATTTGGTCTAACAACCTCTGCAACAATGGAAACCTGTCCAACCAACGCATGAACCACCAATGGGAGTGATAGCTATAGGGCATCGTAACTTCTAGAGTTCCCCAGTCGCTTTTCTCACCTAACACGTCTTTAGCTTTACATTTAATGGTGTAATTTCCCTCATTAGACCATGTATGTTTATAATAATATTTTTCTCCAGATGCCCTTTCGGATGTCCACCCTGTATGTGTTCCATCTCCCCATTCAACAGAATCTTTTTTGAACAGGTAATAATTACCTTTTAACTAATGTCTCCCCTCAATGATAAAAAAAGAGTTGGAATATTTAAAGAGCTTGATACATTTAGAGAAAGAGATTTCAGTTTTTCAAGTGGTCGCATACTTGGTTCAATGTGTTCGCAACCTCATCCTATTGCAAAAGAGGCATATCTCAAATTTTTAGATACCAATCTTGGTGATCCTGAGATGTTCCCTGGAACAAAAGAAATTGAATCTAAATT
>CP070798.1:1784566-1787739 GCA_020343515.1 Thermoplasmatales archaeon
CATTAAAAAACGAAACTATAACCTTATATGGCGAGGAACAATTGCGTGATTTTATCCATATTAATGATGTTGCTAAAATATTTTCAAAAGTTATTGACTGCAAGGACTGTGCCAATCAAACGATTAATATTGGGACTGGCGTGGGAAGAAGTATAAAGGATATAGTAGAAATGGTCAAAGTACATTTTCCTGATATGAAAACCGAGAAAAAGGAGTTTAAAGACGAGCTTTACGATTCGATTGCAGATATCACAAAGTTAAAAAGTCTAACTGGATTTGAACCCAATAGCAGTATAGATCTCATGAAGAAAACGATAGAGGAGATGATTTAATTGGATAAGCCAGCTGTACTAGGAGGAAAGCCAACATTCAAAAGCCTTTTACCCATCACAAAACCAACATTACCAAAATTGGATTCATTAAGCAATAGATATACCGAGATTTTATCAAGTGGTATGATTACCAACTCAAAGTATGTCAAGCAATTCGAAGAAGAGCTTCAAAATTATATCAAAGTAAAACACGCCTTAGCAATTTCGAGCTGCACATCTGGATTGATGCTTATTATAAAGTCCCTGAAATTAAAAGGAGAGATTATACTCCCCAGTTTTACATTCTCAGCTTCAGGTCATGCCTTGATATGGAACAATATAAAGCCCAAATTCGTTGATATCGATGAAAAAACATATAATATTGATCCAAAGAAGGTAAACGAGGCAATAGGTCCAAAGACCTCGGCTATTCTCGGTGTTCACATATTTGGAAATCCATGCGATATCAAGGCTTTGGATGATATAGCAAGAGATCATAAAATCAAACTGATATTTGATGCTGCACATGCACTTGGCTCCGAATACAAGAACAAAAGAATCGGTAGATTTGGTCATGCCGAATCATTCAGTTGCTCCCCAACCAAGCTGATGGTTACAGGCGAGGGAGGTATTGTGACATCAAATATCGATGAATTGAAAAGAAGGATCATGATAGGGCGAAACTATGGAGATGACGGAAGCTACGATTGTGAATTTGCTGGGTTGAATGCCAGGATGTCTGAGTTGCACGCGATACTAGGTTTGGAGTCTTTGAATATGTTGGAAAAGAATTTGAAAAATCGTAGGAAGTTTGCAGAAATGTACATAGAGAAATTGAAGAAATTGCCAGGAATTAAGTTTCAGAAGATTAATTCATCATGCCGCACAACTTTCAAAGATTTCTCGATATATATAGACTCCAAAAAGTTCGGTTTAAATCGTGACGAACTCTCCAAAGCGCTTGCAAAAGAGAACATAATGTCTAGGAAGTATTTTTATCCACCACTGCATAAACAGAAGGCCTACTCAAGATTCCTAAAAGAATACAAAAATAAGTTACCAGTTACTAATAATATTTCAAAAAATGTTCTCTCACTTCCTCTTTATTCCCATATGGAAATAAAAGATGTTAATAAAGTATGCGACGCGATAAAAAGAATAAATGGCTATTCAGGATTCGTAAGAAAAAAATTGAAGTGAATTTATTTTTTTATAGATTATAATATAGACAGTATACAAACCTATAAATAGTCAATAAAATATGTTTTTATTTGGTGGATAGCATGGAGGTAATTAAAGAAAGTTCTCTAATCTATAATAAAAAAACTTACAATTTAAAAGTCATATCTATAGTGATTGTAAGTTTAATAATTGTGAGCCTGTTTATGACAATTGAGGGAACATCCTCTCCTATAATCATCGATGAGGATTCGGGTGGAAGCTGGAGTGACTCATTCGAGGATGAAGAGGGGATAGAGGAATACCATAACTTAACAATTGAAAACGGATGTGTATCGTTAGGTTATGTCGGAGGTTTTGACGGAACTAATTGGATAAGACACGGATTAGTGATTGATAATGGCGTAGTAAATGACAGTGTTTATGCAGATAATCCTTGCATATTGAAGGAAGAAAATAAATACAAGATGTGGTATCGCGGTGGGGACGGAACAGAAAGCGTAATTATTTATGCGACCTCGGACGACGGTATCAATTGGACAAAAGAAGGAGTTGTATTAGTAAAAGGCAATCCTGGGGATTATGATAGTTTATTGGTAAAACTTCCTGTAGTAATCAAGGACAACGGAATTTATAAAATGTGGTATACAGGAGATGATGGGTCTGCTGAAAGAATATTATATGCGAACTCAACAGATGGTATCAATTGGAGCAAACAGGGTTTAGTTATGAATGGCACACCCGGATGGTCAGATCAGTCGGATGTGGCTTGTAACACTATAATAAAAGAAACAGATGGCTCATATAAAATGTGGTATCAGGGATTTGACGGCAGTAATTGGAGGATATTTTATGCTACTTCAACTAACGGGATGGATTGGTTAAAACAAGGTATGGTACTCAACATTGGGAACCCGGGTGACTGGGATGATACACATATTACCGATGCTGCTGTCATAAAGGAAAATGATAATTTATATAGAATGTGGTATAATGGCCATGATGGAAGTTCTGGTTACAGAATCTTTTATACAATTTCTAATGATGAGAAGAATTGGAATAAACAAGGCTTAGCATTAAATTGGGGTGATCCTGGCGAATTAGATGACGCTGGAGTTTCATACTGCCATATTTTAAAGGATGATGATGGCTTTTATAAGATGTGGTACGGCGGTAATAATGGTGGTCCAAAAGTTAGAATATTCTATGCAACATCCCCCTATCCATTTGATAATGGCAATCTCACATCTATAAAAATCTCACTCCCCCAAGGCCAGACTTGGGATACATTGATTATTGATAAAACAGAACCTGGGATTGATAATTATATAAATGTGACTATCTTAAATGGTGAAACAAACGAACCAATCCCAGGATTTGAAAATCTAACAAACATAACCATAGACATTTCATCTCTAGATTACATCGCCTATCCTACCATAAAATTGTACGCTAGTTTCGTAGGAGATGGCTTGACAACACCTGTATTAAATGAATGGACTGTAACTTGGCTAGACACTTTTCCTCCTAAGACTCCATCAGGATTGGCTGTAAGCAATCCTTGGACTGGCTATTCATTAATTTTAAGCTGGCACTCAAACTCAGAACATGATCTTGCGCACTATGTTTTGCACTATAGCACGGACAATAATACGTTTTATCTGGTAACAAATATATCTGCAG
>CP070798.1:1787839-1790966 GCA_020343515.1 Thermoplasmatales archaeon
AGTCCACGACATGGCAGGAAATTCAGCTATTGAATTAGTAAATGGCTCAGACATTAAATCCTACTCCAGTGGTCAAAGTAGTAGTACCCAGCAATCACAGAATATTTGGTTCCTACGATGGTTGGACAGGTTTCCATTGCTACAGAGGTTGTTGGGGTGGTTATCAGCATAAAAATATAAATATAAGATATGGATTAGAAAATACATAGGGAGGTTAAATATGTTAAGAAAGGGAATTGCCCTTGCTGTTATTCTTTTATTCATTAGTGTGAGTGTTATTCCATCAACTGGAAACATCAGCAAAGTATCCACTATTTATAAGTCTAACAATCCGCCATATGAGCCAAGCAATCCTTGTCCACCTAATGGTTCAACCAATTGGAGTTGCCCTGGCGGTATATGTTGGACTGGTGGCGACCCTGATGGTGATGAAGTAGCCTATGATGTATATTTTGGAAAAACAAGTCCTCCATCAAAAGAAGCTTCTAAAATTACCTCGAACTGTTACCGGCTAATTTCATCGTTAGATTTCAATACAACCTACTATTGGAAGATTGTAGCTTGGGATGAGCACGGTGCATCAACTGAAGGACCTATCTGGAGTTTTACCACGAGAGATAATACAACAGTATATCCTAATCCCCCATATGGGCCTTCTAGAGGCATAGTAGGAAAAGAATATATCTTTTGCACTCAAATCCCATTTATACCAGTAGGTAATAGTTATTACATCATATGGGATTGGGGTGATGGCGAGTTTAGTAACTGGCTTGGACCATATGACTATGGAGACAGAGCTTGTGCATCTCATATATGGAATGCATCAGGAGATTTTGATATAAAGATAAGGTTAAAAGAAATTCATGGTAATGAAAGTAATTGGTCTGACCCATGGACATTTACCGTTGTAGATGTTACTATGCTTTATTCTGTAATCCAGATGGTATTCTTTGGACAGATTGATGCGTTTATTGTAAACCTTGGTAATGATACTGCTTATGATGTAGATTATAGTATTGATGTCAAGGTTAAAGGAATCGTGTTCGGTTTAGAAAAAATGCATAAAAATGGTACAAAGGACATGTTGCCTTCAGGGAGTATACTTATTTGGACAATTTCTACAGGGTTCATTGGTATTGGCTGGTTTAAGATAACTATCACCGCAAATGCTTTCAATGCAGAAAAAGTCTCTAGCACACTTAAAGTATTAATTCTGTTGTGTTTTGTTAAAATATTATAATGACCGAGGAAAAAAGATGAATAAATCAAATGTGAAGAAACCCTTAGCAGTTGCTGTTATTCTTCTTTTCATAGGTGTAGCGTTTGCACCGAGTATCAATGCCAACATAAGCAAAGAAATGGTTGAGTTTACCACAGAAGTATGCGGACTGAACGGTGGAAAACAGACAGTAAAACTCACTCAAGAAGAAGCAGATGAAGTAGAGGCGTTGTTTAAGTCTATCAGGGAGCGGTTGAATGCGACAGAAACAAGAGAGGAAGCAGAGGAGATATTTAATGATGCCGTTATTGAATTGAATAAGTATGGTCTGCTTAAAGGTATAAATATGGAGGAATTACTGAATTCTTTAATTAGCAAATATCGAAAGTTAAAAATCATGAAGTCTATCCAATCGGTATTTGATAAAAATTCAAGACTTTTCAATGAAGATAATAATGTTTTCTGCCTAATTGCAGGAAAAATAGATAACAGTATAATTATTGGTTTTGCTCCCATTATATTATTGCTTGTTAGCCTCTTAGTTAGAGATCTAGGTTTTTTAATTCTTTTCCCTTTGTTGTTTTTTGGTAATCTCCATATGTATTCTCCTTTGTTACCAGTCATAGGAAACCTGATTCTTATTGGTGAGTATTTATGGGCTGGATGGAATACTTGGGACGAACCTGCACATGGATGGGTGTCGACATTAGGGTTAAAAGGAAAAAAAACATGGGCTGGTCCTTTCTATGGTGATTTATTTTCTGGACCAGGTGGTAAATGTTTAGCAGTGATTGGCTTTACTGGAATAAGAATAATATTGAAGTATGAGAATTGGTTGGATCGAAGCTATTTATTCTTAGGTTCTGCTTTGTTAGCTGATCTGAGTGAAGAACCTCCGTGGTAAAAAATGAAGGATAAATATGTATAAGAAATGGTTATCAATATTTAGAGAATCAGTATTTATCTGAAAAAATCCGTTTGAAATTAATTTCTCTGTGCAGTGTTAATCCGTTACAAAGATTTAAATACCAAAGTGTCTATGAGAATATGATTGGGAGGTAATAAAATGAATGAAGATATGTTTAGGAAAGGTTGGGTTTACGGAATAATCTTTTTATTCATAGGACTGAGTGTTACTTCGAGTATAAACGGCTCTATTGGAAAAACGAGCAATCAATTCGCTTTCGAAGCTCTTGCTAATTTTCCTTTAAATAGTGGACCATTGGCTTATTGGAAATTTGATGAATGCGAGAATGATACTGCGTATGATTCTTCTGGACATGGGTATCATGGGACAATTTATGGGGCTACCTGCGGTGGTGGTTTTATTGTTTTTGATGGAGTTGACGATTACGTAGATTTGGATGCTCATTCAGAAAATCTAGGGTTCAACAAAACTGATAACTACAAAATTTCAATAATTGGGGTTAAATCAACATCAACTGATACAGGTGTCATTTATGGTATGAGTCATTCAATTGGTAATAGAGTATACGTTGAGCTTGAATTAAATTCTGACGGTTATTTTGTATTTAGAGTTGGAACAGAAGAATGTGTAATAAATGTAACAACTACCAAAACTTACAACGATGATTTATGGCATAACGTTGAATGCGTATATTATGGTAGTACAACAACAGACCCAACTTTAGAGATTTATGTCGATGGTGATCTCGAAGACAGCGTAACAGAGTGGCAGTGTCCTTTCAGTAATGAAGATTTTCACACAGCAAAGATGGGGAGGAAAAGTCATGATTCAATAGATTATTTTGATGGAGGAATCGATGATGTTGAAATTTACAAATCTACTACTGGTAATCAGGCTCCTGGTAAACCTAGTATAACAGGCCCAGATGAAGTAAAAAAAGGAGAACAAAACGAATACACATTTAGGGCAGTAGATCCCGA
>CP070798.1:1791066-1794151 GCA_020343515.1 Thermoplasmatales archaeon
CTCTTAATCTCTTTACCAATTAAAATATCATATAAAACAGGGGTGGGATATTCACAGGTCTTACATTTATCAGGCATTAGTTCTTCTTTTGCAATCTTCTGTGTTTTTACATCAACAGTTACTACGAATTTATCATTTTCATCTTTAACTTCGACTTTTTTCACATGGCCGGGGAATTTTGCTACGATCTTATTTGGATCAACAACACCATTACATGGAATACCTATTATCACTATGTCCTCGCGATTCAAACCTTTTTCTTGAATTATTTGAACTATCGCTCTGGAATCGCATCCTTTTACAACAACTCCAACTTTACGTGTATCTGGTTCTTCTCCTTTTCGAAGCGGAGGCTTTTCTTCTAACATGGGAAAAACTGCAAGGTTGTGCACACACAAAGGTGAAAAAATGAATTTATCAGCATCCTCTGGTTTATATGCAAAACATGGAGTTGCCTGGAAGCCATAGGTCCCCTTCTCGTATCCCACAACGTATTTAACATCATCTCTTGAAACAGTTTTTTTTACTGCGTCTCTAAGTTGTTTTTCATCTACCATTTATTCTCCCTCTTGAAATGTTGCATTGGACCGAGTTTTCTAACATTATCAGTAACCTGCTTGACAACCTCAGCGAACTTGTTTCCTTCAGCAGCAGACACCCAAGTCATCTTCACTCTATCAGGATCAATACCAGTGAATTCCAATAGTTTTTTCAAAACAGCTATTCGCCTTCTTGCCAGATAATTTCCACGCTCGTAGTGACAATCCCCTGGATGACAGCCACCAATTAGAACTCCATCGGCACCTTGCTGAAGGGCATTAATTACAAAAATTGGATTTACCCTACCAGAACACATTACTCGGATTGCCTTCAGATTTGGCGGATACTGTATTCTACTTGTTCCAGCAAGATCTGCTCCAGCATATGAGCACCAATTGCATAAAAAGCCTATAATGTTTGGTTCAAATTTTTCTGCCATTTCTTCAGCCTCCAACCTTTTTACTAACATTCATTTTTATTGGACCTAATTTTTCTAGATCTCTAACAAAATCAGAAATCGCACGTTCAAGTTTCGCTGATTCACCTGTAGAAAACCAGTCTAACCGAACTCGTTTTGGGTCGATATTAAGCTCTCTTAGAATATTTTTAAGTAGAACTAGTCGTCTCCTGGTTTTATAATTTCCATCATGGTCGCATTCCTCAGGTGGGCAACCTGCTACCATAAC
Source organism: Thermoplasmatales archaeon (assembly GCA_020343515.1). Lineage (GTDB taxonomy): Archaea > Thermoplasmatota > E2 > DHVEG-1 > DHVEG-1 > JAGLML01. The sequence goes on from CP070798.1 coordinate 1,792,293, forward strand.
CCCCCATGCGCCCTCATCAAACGCGTTAAGTACCAACTCTGGAGCAACACGACCAGAGCACATACTGACAATTATTCCATATGGTGTCTTAATCAAAGTTGGTGATTCGCTCAATTGCATCCCTGGAAACACGGACCAGTTACAACAAAAAACAATGGCCTTCATATCTTTATTTTCTTTTAGCAGATCTGCGACTTTTGCATGGAGCTCTGGTAAAGTTATCTCACATCCTTCTTTTTGAGAAATTGCTCCGGAGGGACACGCTGACACGCATAAACCACACCCTCTGCACTCAACTTTATCCACAGCAATTTTATTTTCATCTTTACCTTGCTCCTCAATCGATAAAGCCTCATATTTGCAAAGTGGCACACATAATCCACAAACACTACAAAGATCCTCATCAACTTTTACAATGGTGCCTTCTACTTCAAAACCAGCATCGATAAGATCTGCTCTTGCATCAGTTATAATATCAGTTACTGGAACACCTGCGGAACAATTGTCACTACAGTTTTTACAGTAGAAGCACTGGAAAATTTTATCAACAATTTCTTGAGTAGGCTCAATCTCATCAGTAATCATGCCATAAATTAGCAGAAGTTTTCCACGGGGAGTGTCTGATTCCCAGTTCTGGGATTTAAAAAGTGGACAAAGCTCATAGCAATAACCACATCTGATACATTTGTTTAGTTCGTTTTCCCATTTTTTTGATCTTTTAAGGTTCGCTTTTCCTTTGGGCTTCAATAATCTAGATAACATCCTCATTACCTCACATTGTATCTAAGATTTGTAGCTCTAACCCAGTCATCTGGCGCATCCATGAGTTTATGTGGATTCAAAATGTTATTAGGATCAAGAGCTTTCTTTATCGATCTCATCACTGGTACAATATCGCCCCGTGCCTTTTTCCAAGGGGGAGCTTTAGACAAACCTATGCCGTGTTCTGCTGATGTAACACCACCAATTGAGTGAACATAGTCGTATAATTCTTCTATTACTCGTTCTGCATCTTTCCATTGGCTTTTTTTCTTAGGATCAAGCATTATTTTCGTATGTATCACGCCTGAACCGCAATGCCCATAAACAGCCATAATTACGTTATTTCGTTCGGCTATTTCATGGATTTTTTGAGCAGTTATTGCTATCTTAGAGTTTGGAACACCCATGTCATCAGCTAGATCAGTGCAGATGATTCCTTCTTTGTACTTGGATAAAGAAGCGAACAGCTTTTTCCTGCCGCTAAATAGCCTCGTTCGCTCTGCTACATCATAACTCATTTCAATACCAGTGCCACCATGGCTTTCACATATCTTCTTCATTTTTTCAATCTCATAGTCAACTGCTTGTTTCACGTTTCCATCTGATTCAAACATGATAATAGCGGCAACCTCAGGTAGGTTAAGATCCATCGATTTATTTACTGCAATAATCCCAATTTTATCCATAAGTTCAAGCATAGAGGGTTGAGCACCGCTTGAAATTATATCAGAAATTGTATTACCTGCATCCTCAAGTTTGTCGAAATTTGCCACGCCTAAACATCGATATTTTGGCAATGGGACAATTCTCATAGTAGCTTCAACGACAATACCGAGGGTTCCCTCAGAACCAACAATTAGTCTTTCAAGTTGATAACCTGACGAGTGAACTCTTGTGTTGGATCCAAGATTGACTAATTTACCGTTGGCAAGTACTACTTTCATGCCAAGCACATAGTCCCTTGTTGCTCCATATTTAACTGATCTAACACCAGATGCGTTGGCCGCAATCTCGCCACCAATAGTTGCAATTCTGCTTGAGGCCGGTGCAGGTGGATAAAAAAGACCATATGGTTTGAGTGCACGGTTTAAATCATC
>CP070798.1:1794251-1797331 GCA_020343515.1 Thermoplasmatales archaeon
TGATATTGGCGCACCAGAAGCATGGAGCATAGAAACAGGTGACCCAGATGTTGTTATCGCAATCGCCGACTCAGGGATTAATTATTCTCATCCAGACCTTGCCGATAAAATTTGGATTAATGAAGATGAAATCCCTAGCAATGGCATTGATGATGATGATAATGGATATACTGATGATGTTCGTGGCTGGGATTTTGCCTACAACGATTCTGATCCAATGGATGGTAATGGGCATGGTACTGTTTGTGCTGGTGTACCAGGTATGGTAACCAACAATAGCATTGGCGGAGCTGGTGTTATTTGGGATTGTCAAATCATACCAGTACAAATTGCGAATGAAACATGGTTTGGCTGGTGGGATGATATTGCAAATGGAATAAAATATGCTGCAGATAATGCTGCCGACATTATAAGTATGAGTTTCGGAGGTTATGTATGTCCTGATATAGTAGAGGATGCCGTGGACTATGCTTATGGTAAAGGAGTTTTTTTGTGTGCCGCTGCGCATAACCATAATACCTCAAACGAATGCTATCCCGCAGCTTTTAAAAATGTCACCGCTGTGGCTGCTACAAATCAACATGACGAACGATGTGATGAAGATGATTGGGGTCCAGGTTCTGGTAGCAATTATGGTGACTGGGTTGATGTCGCTGCACCTGGCAATTTGATTGGTACGACGAGCTTAGACCCGGAATTTTATTATTATACCGCTGCATCGGGTACCTCACTTTCGACTCCTATGGTTGCTGGCCTTGCTGCCTTAATTTTATCAAAAAACCCTGTTTTATCCCCTGATGATATAAAGTCGGTTATTTGTAAAAATGTGGATCCCTACAACTCATCTGAATATATCGGTACTGGGCGAATAAATGCATATAAAGCACTTGCTAATGTCTCTTCCTCAAGAAAAGCGTTTTTACTAGGACTAATAGCTAATCTTACCTCAGATGAAGACATAATTTCTTCCAATGCGAAAATCGTACTCTCCATCGGATTCGGACCGTTTGGTATCGACATCTACCGCTCCAATGAAAAAATAATAGTTACACAGGATAAGTTGGGTTATGTAGGACCAAGATTTATCATTGGATTTTTTAGTGCGACTGTTATTTAGAATCGCTCCTCACTCTTTTTCATTTTTTAAATCCCTTATAGCAATTCCTATAAATGAAATCAGTTTACTAAAAAATTGATTTTTTGACAAAAGATATGGTTTTTTTATTTTATGCCACTATTAAATAACAGACTACAATTTTGAAAAAGCTAAGGCTACATTTGCCTCATAATTATACCAGAGATGTCTAACTAGTTTAAGTGTTTCGAAATAGGTCTGAGGGATATATTTTAATCCAATTTCAAAGGTAGCTATCATGTGCCGCGCTTTTCTTATTGCTATAAGTTTAGAAAAAACTATTGGGCCTCTATTCTGCAATAGATCTTTTATGTAATTTGCCATTATTATAACATCTGAAATAAGTTTTTGAGAATGATTTAAACGCCTTGAAATATCTAATTTTAAATCATGTATGAGTTGCGTTACTGAATCATTAAATTCTAACATCTGATATAGCTGCTCAAGTTTATTAAGCTCGGATAGAGTTTTATTATTGAAATCACTAAAAATATTACAAAAATGAAAAGTGTAGGTAGCTGGATGGAGCACTGAAGGAGTGATTGGTGTTGTTTCTTCGTCATAAGAAGTGCTTTGATAATCATATTCAGAAAATAACTTAATTAATGCGCTACTAATATTTTTTAAATGAGAAAGATTGGTATTGAGATTATTAATTCTAATTTTAATTTCATCAAATTCTGAATGGTTGCTAGGATCAATAGATAAATTTATTGTTTTTTCTCCAATTTCCTCAATAAAAGATACAGGATAATGTACGTTTGTGATATAATTTTCTAAGGCTCCAGAGGTAACATAAAATAGTGCATTGTGAATTGTTCTTCTTCCATAGTATTTATCTCCGTCCCAATCTAATTTTTCAAATAAAATCGATATATTATTGACAAATTCTGGATGACCTGAATATTGAACACTTTTACCTTTTCCAAAGGTGGAAGTAATCCAGCCTGGCGTACCAATTAAAGATTTCTTTAAATAAGATGAAATGTTGTAATCTCCATTTGAATAGGTTATGTTTTGATAGATTCCAACTTTATGGCTATGTTTACCTAGCCATTTAAACCATCCCCCATTGAAAAGCTCTACACTTTTATTAATTCCAAAGGATAGGGGATGATTGGTGTTCACCATCTCAACAGTAGTAATATATAAATTGTCTTTATCATAAAAATATTGCATTAAATTATCACTTATCGAGAGAGAAAAAAATGGAAGAATTGAAAGATTTGGATAATAATGACGTCTTAAGGAAAACAAAGAAAATGGACCAACAAACCCCGAAGAAGCAACATATGCTCCATAACAGGAACCTATATATCCTCCGCCACTTCTAACAAACTCTCTAATTGCATAGTATCCTTTGAAGTTCAATAACGTTTTCATCTTTTCAAAAAGTTTACCTTGAGCAGGTCCATATGGCCACATCAAAACGTTAAAATCTTTATTATTTAGATCTTTCGCAGTTTCGTTATCTAAAAGAAATTCAAAAGTGAGAAAGCCGCCTGCTTCTGCAATTTGCAAATAGCATGGCCACCCATAACGAGTATAAAGGCCTAAATGTTGAGCAATTTTCGGTTCACTTAGTTTATATCCCCATATATTTAGTGGATCCATAAGCTTATAAACTCCTACTTTTGGAAACCAGTTTTCTATTTCACTAGTTTCATTATAATCGTATATTATTGCCGTGGCCATCACATCTTTATAAATATCTCCTGAAAAGGGAACTATAAATGCACCTTTTTCATAAAAATTATCATAAATAATGCTGTTTTTATCCATATCTTTAGACAATTCAGAAAAATTACGAGATGACCAATAAATAGTTATGTTTTCTCTTAGCATATCATTTATCATATGTCTAACCTTGCTATTTACAAACGTCTCATAGGTAGAATCACCTGACGGAATGGGTATAACAAACCCATAACAATCAAAATCTATT
>CP070798.1:1797431-1800510 GCA_020343515.1 Thermoplasmatales archaeon
TCATTAAAGGTATTTTCCGTTATTCTCGAAATCCTATGTATCTTGGTGGTTTTATATTCTTTATTGGTATATCTTTAGTTTGTATTTCATGGATTTATTTCTTAGTTGTATTGATTTGGATGATTTTTTTACATGTTATAGATGTCCCTGTAGAAGAATCTGAATGTATTAAAAAATATGGAAAAGATTATTTGGAATATATGAAAAGAACACCAAGATGGATAGGAGTACCGAAATCGAGTAAAAAATAATGGTTCTGCCCTTAATCTTCTTTACATCCATCATTATAAGATGAGTTTTGAACTCGCTTTTACCGTAAATTATCGTGTTAATGATTAACACGGACCTGGCGGGATTCGAACCCGCGATCTACAGCTTAGGAGGCTGTCGCCCTATCCAGTCTAGGCTACAGGCCCTTGAGGCAAACTGTGCTATTAAAATTGCTAAATTTTTAGGATAAGAAGTAACGCTAAACTGGTTTATAATCTATTGAAAACTGAGCAGATGTTGAATCTGCATCTTTCTTGTTTCTTAGCTCATTTAGTCTAATCGTGTTGAATTCAATATTTTTTTCTTCGAGTAATTTAGATATACCCGGGACATGGCCATCTCCTATACATGCAGTAATTTTCTGATATTTTTCGTTTAGCTCCAATAATCTGTTTACCATATATGCATCTCTTTTATCAATAAGGGTTTTTTTGATTGTTGGAAATTTTTTTCCAATTTTTTCAATGTAGGAATCAAAATCATTCTGAAAACTTTTCAGTTCTTCTTCAACTCTTTTTTTACTTACAAATAGGCCTCCTACACCAGATAATAATAGCCGGAGTTTTTCAAGAAATGGCATTGACTTCCACATTTTTATAAAGAGGTGCTGAGCGTTCATGTCAATGAATTCTAATGGTATTTGATGAGACTGGGCATAGTTGATGGCGATCAACATTTCATCACCTGCGCTCACACCGTATTCGCTTGCCATGTTATCCTGAAATCGAGCAAGGAGTTTATACACGAGAGGCAAGTTTTTTTGAGCTTCTTTATAAGATTCCGGGCTATTACGCTTCATCATAATTGCATTAAAACGTTGTTTATCTAACTCTACACAAACCACATCAGGATTTTTTTCATCGAATATTCTAAGAAGCGAAGAAGATAAATCAAATACATGCCCTGTACCAATCAAGAAAATCATAGGTACCCTATCACACATAACCATTAAAACAATATCCCTAATTTAATCTGATACGTTTTTAGGTCCCCTCTTGCCACTTGGCCATGTAGTCTTTTTGTGTCTTTGTAAGCTCATCAATGTTTACATTCATGCTTTGTAACTTATGTAATGCTATCTCTTGGTCAATCTCCTCTGGCACGGGGTACACCTTTATCTCTAAACTTGCAACATTCTTTTTTATGGTAAGCCATTCAGCTGTAAGTGCCTGATTCGCAAAGCTCATATCCATTACCTCACTAGGATGTCCTTCTGCAGCAGAAAGGTTCACAAGACGCCCCTCAGCCAGAAGATAAATAGTTCGACCATCCTTCAAATGATACTCACGTACATTCGGACGAATTTCCATCCAGTCTTTCGCTTTTTGATCCAGATACGTAACATTGATCTCGTTGTCAAAATGCCCGCTATTTGCAATTATCGAACCATCTTTCAACTCATCGATAACGGGTTTATCTATAACGTGTTTATTACCTGTGGCCGTTACAAAAATGTCACCAATCTTCGCGGCTTTCTCAATTGACATTACACGAAATCCATCCATCACCGCTTCAAGTGCTCTTACTGGATCAACCTCGGTAACAATCACATTTGCTCCCATACCACGAGCACGCATCGAAACCCCCCTACCACACCAGCCATAACCAGATACAACAAACGTTTTGCCAGAGATCAAAACTGAGGTAGCACGGAGAATACCATCAATCGTTGACTGTCCTGTCCCATACCTGTTATCGAAAAAATGCTTAGTCATCGCGTCATTAACCGCTATAATCGGGTAGGCTAATTCCCTTCTATCAGCCATAATTCGCTGACGATTCACACCAGTTGTAGTCTCTTCAGTACCAGCTATGACGTATTTTAATCCTTCTTTCCTAGAAGTGTGTAATTTAGTTACAAGGTCGCCGCCATCATCCATAGTAATATTTGGTTTGCGATCAAGCACTTTATCTACACACCAGTAGTATTCCTCGTTAGAGAGCCCACGCCATGCATAGACAAAAACACCCTCCTGTGCAAGTGCCGCTGCAACAGCATCATTGGTACTAAGTGGGTTTGACCCACAAAGTGCAGCTTGTGCTCCACCAGCCATCAGAGTTCTCATCAAAACAGCAGTCTCTTTTGTAACATGAAGACAGCATCCGATGGTTAGACCTTTTAATGGTCTTTTTTGTTCAAACTCTTTCTTAATTCTCATCAAAACAGGCATGTGGTCCTCAGCCCAATGTATCAATTTTTCACCAGTTTTTGCTAATGACATTTCCTTTACCGCGTAATTATCTTTTTTAGTTACCATAACAATCCACAACCTTCAAATAAAGTCTATATTTAAACCTATCTTTGCTTTACAATATAAATTATTATCAATACATATTTTTACAATCCAATCAATACCTCTACTGGTCTCTAAAAGTTATTATTTTAATATTAATTTGGCATCAACAACAACCAGGCTCTTTTCATATACAAAAACAGGGTTCAAATCCAGCTGATCAATATAGTTATCCAGTTGTTGACCAAGTTTTGAAACTTTAAGAAGAAGATCAACGACTAATTGTTTATTTGCCTTTATGTTTCGAAATCCTTCTAACAATTCCTTTCCTTTTATCTCTTCAATCATTTGCTCAGCATCATAACCGTCGATTGGGACAACCCGAAATGTAACATCCTTATAAAGCTCAGTAAGAATCCCGCCAATTCCACACATAATTGAAAGCCCAAATGTAAGATCTTGAACAAGACCAATAATAATCTCAACACCTTTTTCCTCCATCTGATCAACAAGAAGATTTTCAGATGAAAATTTTTTCCTAAATTCTTTGTTTGTCCTTTTCAATTCATCTTTAT
>CP070798.1:1800610-1803602 GCA_020343515.1 Thermoplasmatales archaeon
CCCGGCACATATTTCTCAGTTGGAAATGAAGATTATACTGTAAATCAAACAATGAATTTCGAAAGTATTACAACAGGTTCCTCTTACATTATTTTCAATAATACAGGTTTCTATGTCTCTTCTGGGAATGATATTACCATTACACTTGTTTACATAAATGATGATATGACAGGAGCTGGTGATGGCGAAAAAGTCCTGGAGTTCTATGGAGACACTGTAGGTGGCAATGTATGGTTTAACCTTTCTGGTTTCCCTGTTGATAATAATTATACAGTTGATAGAAGTGGCAGTTCTATCGCTATTCCTTCTGTCAATGGTTCTGGTTTCATATCTTTTACTAATGATGTATGGAGTAGTCAACTGTTTGAGATCTTCCAAGGGGGAGAGGCAAACAACCCACCTGTTGTCAGCGACATCCCAGGTCAAACAATTTTGGAAGGGGCAAATTTTACACAAATCGATTTGGATAATTATGTGACTGATGATGAAGATCCTGATGAAAATATCAGTTGGTCATATAGCGGTAACACCGAACTTCTAGTGTCTATAGTGAATCGTGTTGCAACAATCTCCACTCCAAATTCCAGTTGGAATGGTGCTGAGACAATCACATTCACTGCTAAGGATACTGGTGGACTCACCGATTCAGATGTTGCAACATTCAAAGTTATTTCACACCATGTGCCTGTTTTTTCCGGCTTATCGATAAGTAATGGATCAACTCAAGTTTCTGTTAGTACATCCTCATTAAGTATTACTATCGAAGATGCTGATGGAGATCCCATCGATTGGACTATTGAAACATCTCCCAATATTGGCATTAATTCTGGAAATAATGAACCCAACGGCAGCAAGTCCTGTAGTATATCTGGCCTTGCTTATTCTACAACATACTACTGGTTTGTAAATGCAACAGATGGTACACATTGGACCAATGGATCGTATTCATTCACCACTGAATCTGCACAACCAAACAATCCACCTTCATCTCCTCCATTGGGTAATGATGAACAAGAAATTATTCCTGGAGAAAATAACACACCAGAAACGCCAGTGAAACCATCTGGTTCTACTTTCGTTGAAATAGGAGTTGAATACGTGTATACAAGTTCAACAGTTGATGTTGACGGGGATCAAATACGGTTTAGATTTGATTGGGGCGATGGTGATCTTAGTAATTGGAGTGAATTTGTAGTATCTAATACGTCGGTATCAATGCCTCATGCTTGGACTTCTATTTCTAACTATGAGGTTAGGGTAATGGCACAGGATGAAAATGGGTTGAATAGCAGTTGGTCTCTACCCCTAAACGTTTCGGTGTCGCAGTTTGATTTTGAGGGGGAACCACCTGTTGCTAATTTTGTGTTGCCCAGTAAAATATCAACAAATGAAACCATTTTTTTTGACGGTTCAGCTAGTTTTGATGAAGATGGTGTGATTATTTCATACTTTTGGGATTTTGGCGATGGAGAGAATGGTAGTGGAATAAGTCTATCTCATGTCTATAAAAATCCTGGGAAGTATACTGTTACACTTGTTGTAACAGATAACAACGGTAATACATACAGTAAAAGCACAATTATTACGGTTGTTTCTGAAGTCGAAGAAGAGGAACAAAAAGGTTTACTACCGTTTAATTTAGGCACTTTACTTATTGGATCTGCACTGATTTTGCTTTTTTGTTTAACAGTCATTTTTAGAAATAATATAAAATCATTTGTATCAGCTCACTACACTACTCTGTTTCCACACTGGAAAATAATGGATACAAGGACTAGGATAGAAAAAGTTGATGCAAAAATTGAGGAACTAAAAAAGAGGATGGTGACAAGAACAGATTTCAAACAATTACCTGTTGGAATGGGAGATGCCTATTCTGATGAAATTCAGAAGAGGTATGACAGAATTTATAGATTGATTGATTCTGAGATTGCAACAACCTCTGAAGAAAAGGAATCTTTTGATGAATTTGATAAGTTTAATGCTGGGGAAAAGGTTGATAGGCTTATTAGAATTAGACAGGAAGCCGATAAACTTTATGCTGAAAAAAGTGATAGTGGCTCGTTAAAGGATAGTAGATCAACGATTGACAATCTCATATTATCTTACGGAAGAAAGAACCTTAACAAGTTTGATAATAAGGAAAGTATGTTTTATGAATCGGATGGGGACAGCATTGGAAGAAAAGTCGATAACCTCCCTCTTTCTAAAATACGGAAAAAAAGCTCGATACAATATGGTAAATCATGGGACAGTGAATAGGAAATTGATTTACCTTAGAGATTAGTATCAAATACTTGCTGAGAAAGAAATCTGATAACAGTTGTACAACATTGTTTAAATAGTGTTTTGACAAAAGTATTATTGGTGAGGTCTATTAGAAAAATTAGTGAAAACGAAAAGCGTGATAGGACTCATTTTAAACATTGTCGTACTCTTGCTGTGATCCCTTGTTATAACGAGGAAACTACTATTGGCAGTATTGTATTAAAGGCTAAAAGTTACGTGAACGAGGTTTTAGTTGTTGATGATGGTAGTAGTGATGATACCGCTAAAATAGCTAAGGATGCAGGAGCAGTTGTAATCGCTCATAAGAAGAACAAAGGGAAGAGTTCTGGTATTAAAACGGGTTTCAAATATGCGTTGACTAAAGCTTTTGATTATGTAGTCACCATTGACGGTGATGGGCAACATAATCCAGATGATATACCCATTGTTTTAGGCAATCTACAAAATAACGGTCATGATATCTCTATTGGTATTAGATTTGGTGCTAGTACAGAGATGCCTGGTTGGCGGAAAATTGGTAAGAGGATATTGGATTATGCAACCAGTTTTGGAAATGGTGGTCATGTTACTGATAGTCAGTGTGGTTTCCGTGCTTTTAACAAGAAAGCGGTAAAAAGTCTTGCTCCTCGGTTGAATGGTGGGGAGTTTAATGTTGAAAGTGAGCAGCTGATTAAAGCTAATGATCTAGGTTTAAAGGTTGGTA
>CP070798.1:1803702-1806645 GCA_020343515.1 Thermoplasmatales archaeon
TTGTTTCTCTTTCCAGACTACCTTTAACCAAACGTACGTCTATCCCTTTTTTCTGCATATCTGAGATAAATGTTTTCCCCCTATCAGTCAATGTTTTTGTAGATTTTTTTCCTGATCTTTTGCCCATCTTGTCTACTTCAACAGTATCTTGTATATCGACGACATATAGCATTTTTAAATCCCATCCTAGCATTTTAGAAAGATTAACACTGATTTCAGGAACTCTTTGATTGGGAGCAAGATTGGAACAAATTGCAAGAATGGAGTTATTTTCGTAGCCTGATTCTATCCAGATGGGAACATTGACCTCTTCCAACAGACGGTAATTTAACAAACATTCTTTCTCAAAACCCATGAGGATCAAATCGTATTTTGTTTTATTTAGCTGACTTTTTATGGCTGTACTAAATTCCCCTTTTATAATCTCTTCTTGAAAAGCAATGTTTTTATTCTTGAAAAAAAGTTTTGCATCATCAAAAACGATTTTATCTGCAGATTGTACATATCTTCTAACTATTTCTTTCTTTGTTTCGCCTATCTCATGAGGTGTTCTATAAGCATTTGAAAGCTTGTCTGTTTGATTTAAAGTTTTTTCTTCTATTATGTATACTAGATTAATAGTACTATTAAATTTTTCAGCTAAAAAAGCCCCTGTTGGAAATACTTCTTTTTGATAAAATTCTGAAGATATGGGGATTAAAATATTATTAAACATCGTAATTAGCCTCCTACCTCATCTCTGATATATAAATTTTTTTCATAGTCCCAACACTCCTTTCCAATAAAAAATTGCTATAATAAAAATTATTCCTATACAAACAATATTTGCAATAACCCCTGCTTTAAACAAGTCTTTACTTGAAAAATAACCAGATGAATAGGTAATGGCATTTCCTGGTGTAGCTATAACAAGCATAAATGCTAATCCTCCACTTAAAGCTATTAACATTGAAGCAAACAGGGGGTTAACTCCAGGTACTTCAGTCGCTAATGAAAGTCCTATAGGTAGCAGTATTGCCACTGCCCCTACATTTGACATCACGTTAGTCAACAAAACTGTAAAAATAATGAGTCCTAAAATAACTAGATATGGATTGTTTCCCGTAACATCAAATATTCGATGGGCTATCCAAGCCCCAGCACCAGTTTGTTGCATACCTACACCAAGCGTTATAGCTCCGCCGTATAGCAATATAATCCCCCAAGGAACTCTTTCTTCGACATCTTTCCAGTTAATACATCCTGTAAAAAATAATAAGATACTTCCTACTATCGCAACAACAGCAAGTCCAAGATACTGTGGTGATGAAAAAAATATCCAAAGAAAAACGGTTAAAGCCAAAATACCAGAAACCATTATTTCATATCTTCCCATTTTCCCTGCAATACTAACCTGTTTGTTAATTTCTTTTTTTGCTGTCAAAACGCTTTTAATTTCTATTGGAAAAGAAATTTGTAAAACAAGCCATACCAAAGGCAAGGCTATAAATACTATAGGCATGGAATACGTCATCCAATCAAAAAAGGTTACATTTATTGGTGGATTAAGATCAGATAGCAAACCTACTGTTAATGGGTTTCTAGCTCCACCTACGAGTGTGCCTAGACTACCAATTGAACATCCATATGCAATTGATAGCATGCTAATTTTGCCAAAATTGCTTTGCCTCGGGGTTATTTTCATAGCAATTAAAATCGATGCTACAATAGGTAAAAATAAGGCTGCTACACCATGTTCGGGCATTATAAAAGATAGAAATGCACAAGAAGACATTATTCCAAGTGTAAAGATTTTTGGACTCTTTTCAAAATAACTTAGTAATTTCAATGCTATTCTTTTATGTAATCCATGTTTTTCTACAGCCCCTGCTAATATGAAGGCACCTATCAAGAAAAATACAGCTTGATTACCAAATGATGAAAAAACATCCTTTGCTGGTAAAACACCCAACAAGGGTTGAATTATTATTATCAAAAGACCTGTAACGGCTAATGGGATTGCCTCGGTAGCCCAGAGGATACCGCCCATTATTAAAATTCCAATCATAATCTTTCCATTATGAGATAAACCTTCGGGGGTAGGAATAAAATGAAGCAGCGCGACCACTGAAAATGCAACAACAATAAAAATGACATTCTCTCTGGAAAGATTAGAAATCTTTCCTCTTATATATTTGTATTTTCCACCTTTTTTATCATCATCTGCATTCAACTTCTTAACACACCTCAAATTCTTAATAGCTAATTCATTTCATAGTCTGTGTATCATTAATAGTCTAACTATTTAATAAGCTTGATTAGCCCATATCTTATGAATTTAAAAATGAAATTTTTTCTTAAATTTTTTTATCTGTAATGGTCGACATTCTACCCCATTATTAGATAAGAAAATCTAAGTCTTAGAAGGCGATTTTAGAACATCTTATTATCGCGTTATTAATCAGAGTTTTCACATTATGTAGGTTTTTGGATATCAATCCCCCTGCAATTTGATTAGAAGAGTAATAGTTTTATATGATATAAGCATATAAAAAATATATGAAGCTTGTTAGGAGTATCACTGTTATAGGAATCATTTTTCTTATTGTCGCCTCTCCTTTATCGAATGCTGTTTCTTTTACAAATTTTTGCAATAGTAATAAGTTTGTCTCTACTGCACCAATCGTTTTAGTAACAGGTTTTGAACCTTTCGATATTTATGATATTAACCCTTCTCAGTTGATTGCTGAGGCACTTGATGGGCAGAATTTTGAAGGAGCTGAAATAATTGGTATTGTTTTACCGGTAGATTTTGATGAATCAGTTGAAGTTATCGTACAGGCAATAACCAATCACAGTCCATTGCTTGTAATAAGTGCAGGTCTTTCTCCCCGTGCACATAAAATAAATGTAGAAAAATGTGGTATAAATCTGAAGATGTTGTCACGCAATGAGAGTATGTGG
>CP070798.1:1806745-1809666 GCA_020343515.1 Thermoplasmatales archaeon
GATATTGTATGTAGTATTCGCATAAATACCATCAGCAGTATTTGGGTTGTTTAAAAACCTTGGATAGTTTGAAGATGAGATAGCAACTCTAATTTTATGCCCATTGTTCCAAACATAAGAGGTGCTCCATAAATCAACCTCTACTTCATAGATTTCTCCTAGGCCCATTAGTTCCCAGTGATCCGTACCATTTCGATTTCTCATACGAAGTATTCCATCGGTGATAAGCATGGAACGTCCATCGGGATACACATCTGTCAGCTTTACCGTGAAATCAGTATCTGGGCAATCTGAGGAGACATATAACCGTGCTTTCACTGGTCCGGTAGCTTCATAGGGTTCCTCTAAGACAGAGCTTGTAAAAACAAGGACATCATCTCTATCTTCTACCTCTAATTGATCATATGGGCCACCAGGAATATTTAGATTTTGTCCACCAACTGTTGGAACATGATTTGTTGGATCATATGTAAAAGTTAACGAATCGTAGTTGCCAGGGGAGGTTATACTTAGTATTCCATTTTCATGGAAAAACCATTCAGCCTCTGTAAAAGGAATTGGCCAGTCATCTGTGTATCTCCATTCGTTACCTGGAGTATCTAAATCATCTACATCGCCCATAACATAATATGAAACAGAAGGCCATTTGTCAAAATCATTTGATTTGTCCATAGTATATTGTCTTATCATATCCCTAAACATTTTTAATGAAAATGTATCAAGTGAGTTTCTGGGGTATCTAAGCTCACCTTGATTTCGAGTAATTGACCCTGCATGAGTCCATGGACCGATAATAAGCTTCGATTTCCCCCGAGCTCCTTGCCCTCCAAGATGTTGATATCCTATATATCCTTCAATTGTTCCCTGAAGAAAGATATCATACCACCCTCCTATATGTATAGCTGGAACATTAATATCTCCCCAGTTATCTTCAAGTGATACATTCGTCCAGAATTCTAGAGAATAATTTTCGTTTTCAAATATCTCCTCCAAGATGAATGAACTGTTTTGATCTTCCAGCCAAATTTCTACCAAACTTTTCCTAAATTGCCCTCCTTGATATGCTGCATGCTTGTGTAGATTCGGTGTTGAAACCTGTATAAATTGACAAGCAAGATTTGGCGGGTTTGCACCGGCCATAAAATACTGACAGATACCAAGCGCTGAAGGGCCAATTGTAGCGATTTTTCCATTTGACCAACTTTGATTTGCAATCCAAGCCAAGGTATCAGGGCCATCTGTATGTGATTTTCTAAAAAGCGAGTCAATACCTTCAGAGGCAAATCGTCCCCTCATATCCTGTATCACTGTAGGCCAACCCAGAAGTGAACAGATTATTCCTACTATCTTTAAATCACTTTTATTATAGGGCGTTCTTAATAGGATAGTACCGTGTGGAAAGCAACGAAGAATTGGTTTGTAAACATCTGTCGCTAGTCTGATACCATCTCGCATCTCTACCATATATGTTCTTCCGAAGCAGCTTGGCTTGATATCTTCAAATTTTATATTACGTATTTTATTTTCTTTTAGTAAATTTTTTACCATGGATGTTTCGATGCTAGTGGCGGAAAAAGCTGGTGTCATTAAAAGAACTAAGATTAAGAATGCAAATATTTTTTTCATCATATTTTCCCCAATAAAATTATATAAGTTCAAGCATTTAACTTTTACTAAAGGTGTTAAGTAAGTGTAGTATTACTCAATGGCCTCTAGCCTAGGACGTGGATGTTCTTCCTCCTGCAGATGTCCTTGAGTATCTTAGGCCATACAGTTACACTGACCTCTCCTAGATGCGCCTTTCTTAGAAGAAGCATCTGTGTCCTAGATTGACCGATTCCACCACCGATTGAAAGAGGTATCTCCTCATTCATAATCATCTTATGATAAGGATGATCTAAGAAATCCATCTGCCCTGACATCTCCAACTGTTTTAACAAGGTATCTTTCGTAACTCTAATGCCCATCGAGGTTAACTCATGACGGCGTTTGGTTATATGGTTCCAGACGAGGATGTCTCCATTGAGTCCATGCATCGGCCTACCATCTGAAGAAGTCGTTTCTGTAATCCAATCATCATAATCTGCTGCCCTCATCTCATGCGGATACCCATCTTTCAGAGGCCAACCAATCCCATAAATAAAAACAGCTTTTTTTTCTTTCAATATTTCAGTCTCACGCTGCTTCCTAGGCAGATCGGAATATTTTTCTAATAAATCCTCAGCATGTATGAAATTGAGATCCTTCGGTAAATTAGGATAACGACTATCTTTAAGCTGAGGAAACATTTTCTGCACCATCTCCTCTGCACCAGTAAATACTTTCCATATCTTTTTAACAATATCAGTGAGAAACTTCAAATTTCTATCTTCCTCAGTAATTACTAGCTCCCAATCCCATTGATCTACATATGAGCTATGATCATGATCAAGGAAGTAATCCTTACGCACTGCTCGCATATCCGTATTAATACCCTCACCAACATCACAGCAGTATTGTTTCAACGCCCATCGCTTCCATTTAGTAGCCGCCTGTACAATAGAAGCATGAATTGGTTTTTCCAACCCAAGACCACAATTAAACTCAATAGGAGTTCTAGAGCCATCCCGATCCAACATATCATTCATACCGCTCTCTACTTCAACAATCAAAGGCACTTGAACCATAAACAAATTAAGCTCTTTATACAAATTCTTCTCAATATAGTCCTTCACTGCATAGATTGCATTTTGAGTCTCTTTTACATCTAGAATAGGATTGTAATCCATTGGCATGATTTCCTCCAGCTCATCATAGTTGCCGATGCCAGGTCCTGCCAGATCTGCTTTTTTATCTGTCATAGTGTTCAATCCTCTTCTTGGCATCCAGGATGTGTTATTTAAACTTTTATTTCCTCTTTGTTTTTTTAATCGTTATCTGGT
>CP070798.1:1809766-1812682 GCA_020343515.1 Thermoplasmatales archaeon
ATATATATAGATGAATTTATCGAATTAAGAAAAAGCGATGTTGACCATTGTATAGAATACATAAGAAAAAATTTTTCACCTGATGCG
Source organism: Thermoplasmatales archaeon (assembly GCA_020343515.1). Lineage (GTDB taxonomy): Archaea > Thermoplasmatota > E2 > DHVEG-1 > DHVEG-1 > JAGLML01. The sequence goes on from CP070798.1 coordinate 1,809,854, forward strand.
GATACTGATAAGGAGATTCTTAATAAATTGGCTTTTCAAATTAAAGGTAATGTATTTCGTAGGGTGATTTGTGACGTATCTAAATTGGATTTTGTGCGTGATGCCACAAGGGTATATCTGAAAAATTTCTGTTTGTCGTTTCTTGCATCTCTCGGTGCACGTGTATTTGCGGTTGTAACGGGTGAAAATGAGGAGAAAAAGAAATATTATCAAGAATTGGCTACGGAAATGTCTGAAATAATAGATGAATGGAATTTACAATCGGGGTTTTTTGATGATATGGATACAGCAAGAGAATGGATTGTAGATAAATAATGCAATGAAATAAAACCACCCGATGATTCATCACCGCCCGCTGTTCAACACCGTGTTTTTATCACCCGACACCGCCAATTCAACAGTACATCACCCGAATGCGACATGCTTAAAAATCACCCTTAAAAGAGACAGAACCTGTAGAGCTGACACCTAAATATGAGAAAATGAGGAAATAACCATTTTTGTGGATATAAATTATGAATGATTTCCGAAGGAAAAGGCTCATATAAGTTTTCTATTATGAACCCATTTTTAACCAAAAGTTTTGAGTAATACTCAAGAGGTCTATGGAAATAAGTAGTTTTCTCTGGCAATCCTTTTTGGTCTAGACTTATAGTAAATTTAACCCTCATATTATGATTTTTAAGATATTCAAATGAATCTTCGGGCTCAAGCCTTTTGTAGAAATTCCAAAAACATGGATGTGCGATAGAAAATACCAGTATTCCATTGTTCTTTAAAAGCAACGACATACTTCGAATAACCTTGTTCAGATTAGGCATAGTATTAAAACTCATGTTAGAAACACAGAAATCAAAAGTGTTATGTGGATGATTTTTTTGAAAAGATTCTATAGATGTTTTTATAAATGAAATATTTGGTACATTTAAAGATTCTTTCTCCGCAATATCTATCATTTCTTTAGATAGATCTACACCTATCATCGTTTTTGTTTTTTTAGCTAATATTCTAGTAATTTTGCCAGTACCACAACCTACATCTAAACCTTTTTTATTTTTAATATTTCCCAAAGCTTTTATTATCGAGGGAATTAATATCTTATGATAGGAAATATCCATTCCAGATTTGATTTGATTGTGTCTAATTATGGCATTGGTATCCCATTCCTTGGCAATTATTTTATTTGATACCATTTTATTGATTAACCTATTTCTTATAATGCTCAAGTGATAGTTTAATTAAATGTTTCGATGCTGCTATTACTTGAGGATTTCTAGTATCAAAAAACTGATGAATTGTAAATATACCTGGTTTGGGATAATCTGGTATAACTATAGCAAGTTTTTCACTTCCAGCACTATCACGTTTAATAAAAGTAAATCTAGCCGAGATAGGAGTTTTAGTTTCGATAACTCTTATATTGTTTTTTCTTAGATCCTCTGCTGTTGGGTTCATTTTTGGAATGAAAATATTTATTTCAGAGCCACCATCAGCTTGTGTAATTAATGTCTCTTTTACTTTTGGATAATTTTTTACCCATTCAAGCTCACGTGCAAAAATATCAATCGGACCTCCATTTTTAATGAAATTCTCCATAAAGTTTGCAACATCATCTTTGGATTTGTATGTTTTAGTATCAACTATTTTTAATCCAAACAAATCTTTCCACAAACCAACAATAGCGAGGGCTACTTCACCGATAGTAATTGCTATAAGATGCTCAAGATAAGGCAATTTTTCCCCAGTATCCCAAGCTTTATATAATCCGAATAATACCATAAAACAAGTTGCTACAAATATTACTAAAAACACAATAAACAAAAATTTTTGCATTTGTTCTCTATCCATTTTTTCCTCTCCATTTCTACTTCTAACAGAGGATAACATACGAGACAAGGCAATAATTCAATTCCTATGGTATTCGATGTTTTTTTCCTCTTTACTGGATGAAACTAAGAGCTTGTCAACTAGGCACGTTGGTGGAAAAATACTACGATGTTCTTCATGTCAAAGTCATCGTAACGGGACCTACCAGTTCCAGGCGTGGCAGCTGCAGCTCGAATTTCCAAGGTGTTACTTCCACTTTGCAATTTCGATGCTGGAAACGTACCTATGTCTACTCGATATCCTTTCTCTCGACTCTTCTCAATGTTATAGAGTTTTTTGCCGTTAAGCCAAAGTGAGTTGTCCGACTCCTGAATTCCATTGTGCTCATACATAATCAAAACGAGTCCACTGCTGCGACGCCCTCCTGTGTTAAAAGTTCCGCTCCAGTATGGTCCTCCTCTGTCGCCAACGTGAACACTGGAACCTTGCACGACTTCAAAATCACATACTACTGGCATTTTTATCACCTCCAAATATTATATTTTTTTTATCAGTTTCTAATAATCTAATAATTAAGAATTTATAAAAATAACTTAAAAATAGAGGTAAAATAGATGGAAAATAGTGGTAAAATAACGGTGAATCGTGGCAATCAGGCAGATATATCTTAAAATCAGTTCAATTTGACATTTTCGTTAGGAATTTGTGTAATAAACCCTAGTGTTTTTTTATAAATCCCTTCTAAACAGCTTGGTCTCCAGTATGGTGTTAAACCATTTGCCTTTTGTGTAATAGTGTTTTCCCTTTCTGTGATACATGTAACGTCTTGAGTCTACCTCGTTTTTTTATGAAAATCAACCCCTTGTCTTCGAGAATTTTGATTCTTTTGGCAGTAGTTTTACTAACTATCCCGAAATCTTTGCTGATATTTTTAAGGGAAACCTCGGCATTATTTTGATTCTGTTGATAAATGAACGCCAAAATATCATACAATTCATCTCC
>CP070798.1:1812782-1815629 GCA_020343515.1 Thermoplasmatales archaeon
TTACCATGATAAACAGGGAAAGCCTTCTCCCAAATACTTTACAGTTTTGGCGTTCCCTTATTCAATGGATTGGAGGAGTAGGAGTAATCGTTTTAACCCTCTCCATTCTTGCGCGGCCTGGGACCGGTTCCTACATCTTATACAGATCGGAGGGCAGGGAGAAGAAAACCCATCCTTCGATAGTATCAACAGTAAGGACTATCTGGTGGATATTTTTACTGTATACAGTCATTGGAGTCGTTGTTTTATGGATTATCTATGTATTTGATCCGATAGGCGGGATGGATCCATGGCAGTCACTAAATCATGCGATGACCGGGATTGCAACCGGTGGTTTTTCGGTTACAGATGATAGCATAATAGGTTTTGGAACGATAAGTCAAGTTGCCGTTGTTTTTTTGATGATTTTTGGTGGAGTTGCATTTGCTGCACACTATGATTTGTTAAAAGGAAGGGTTAAGAGGTTTTTATCTGACGCTCAATTTCAGGCGATGATACTACTTATAATACTAGGGGTGCTGGCACTCACCCTTATTAATCTAAATGATCCAAACTTATACTACACAGGTAATTTTCTATTATCATTAAAAGAATCTGGCTTCCAATTTGTATCAGCCGTTACATGTACAGGTTTTGCTTCAGCAGAGATACCTAGCTGGACTGAATCTGCGAAGCTAATACTATCCTTCGCGATGATTATTGGTGGCGCAGCAGGATCAACTGCAGGCGGAATAAAACTATTCCGAGCAATACTTCTTAGCAAAGGTGCAAGCTGGAGAATAAAACGATCAATTTCAACTCCTAGAAGAGTGTTTATTCATAAACTTGGGGATAAACCTTTAACTAAAGAAGATGCAATGGATTTGATTAATGAAGCTGCCATCATTTCATTTATGTGGGTCATATTGATTTCTACTGGAGTGATTGTCATAGCTTACATATTCCCAGCAGAAACGCTAGGAAATGTGATCTTTGAAGTATGCTCCGCCCAAGGAAACGTCGGCCTCTCCACAGGGATAACCTCTATGGGAATGTCACCCTATGCAAAAATAATGCTTATTTTTAACATGTGGGTCGGGAGATTAGAAATTATTCCAATTATTGTACTAGTAAAATCAATGTTTGGGATTAGAAGAAATATTTTATAGTTATCCCTGTTTTTTTAATAACTCAAATTGTTCATCCTGCAATTCTTTAACCCATTTATCAAGTTGCTGTATTGCATTAAGTAGTTTATAGACTTCTTCGTCTTCGGGTGATGGAGGAACTGCTGATTGTGGATGCTTTTCTTTCCTTTTATGAAACTCAGACGTTTCATATCTTTCCTTCAAAATATCTCTTGCACTTTTCAATATCTTAATCTGCTCTATAATCTTATTCAGTTGACCCATTTCCTTCTTTTCTCCTAAAGAACCCATCTACTGGTAAGTGGCAAGTAAGTCATGTAATGAATATTGTTATAATAATAGTTTTTGATTGTATTCAAAAGAAGGGTGACTAATATAAAACAGTAGTAGGTTTATGTAATTTAGAGATAACTGGCAACGGGAAACATTATGAAATCGAAGTACATACGATTGCTCAGACCAGTCGCGTGGATAACTTTTCTTTTTCCATTCTCTGCAGGTTTTGGACTTGGCATAACTTCGAAAAGCAATCCATTTCATGTTATCTTTGCTTTCATCTCCTTTATTAGCTGGATGAGCTTCTGATTTGCAATCAATGCAATAGGAGACAAAGATGTAGATAAGTTTCATGATGGAAGATCAAAGGATATGAATCTCGCCCGGCAACCACTTGTTACCGGTGAATTAAGCGAAAAAGAGGCTCTATACATAGGCATGATATTTCTATTTTCTTCTCTACTTTTTGCATGGCTAACAAATCCTCTTTTTTTCATGTTAATCCTAATCGTGGATATATTTGGATATGTTTACTCAATGCCACCAACCAGGTTTAAAGCAAAACCTATTGGAGATATCCTATGTAATGCTCTCTCAGCGCGGTGGCAATATTTACCGCAGGATAACCATAGGCGGCTCGAATATGAATCCCTTCACAATCCTGGCGGCGTTTATTATGGCTCCCATTTTTTATATGCCTACAGTGGTAACAGACCACGAATTCGACAAAAAAGTCGGTCTAAAAACTTCTGCAGTAGTTTTCGGTCTTAAAAAAATATTACAGGCAATGTATCTACTTACAATAATGTTAGTAATCATCAGGCTAATGCTATTTCTATTCTTTAACGTAGAGCTGAAGATGTTTGCCTTACTTATTATCATATACACCATCGTATTTACAGTAGCTTCACACAGCAGAATAAAAGAAGAAAGATTATATCTCCATGAAAATTGGATATTGATTCCCTTCGCGCTGATTTCGGCCGCCTTCATAATATATGGATTTTTAAAACTCTCAGGCTTAATTATGCTTAGATAAAAGATTAAGCGCAACTTTAGCATTGACAAATTGCAAAACTCACTAGACAGATTATTCCTGGAAATGAAATAAATTAGGGTAATAAACGCTGTCAACGTTATGGAGGAAACAGATGAATTAAGGATTATTACAAAGACAGTAAAAAGCTTTATATAAGGGAGTTAATGTATAATATATTAGGGATAATATGAAGAAAACACATTTAAAAAAAATAATTCTAACAATCTTAGTCAGTACTTTATTAGTATCTACGGCCTCTGCCGTCCAGGTTAAAGGAAATCTACCGGTGAAAACAAGTCTAGATGATGACGATTTCGATCCTCTAGTAGATGTTGAAGTAACGGTAGAAATCCAAAAGATACGAGCATTTGACAAGTATGATGCACAAGTATTTAGAAGGGAATA
>CP070798.1:1815729-1818529 GCA_020343515.1 Thermoplasmatales archaeon
ATATTGGTAGCTATCAGAATAATTGGTGGGCAGATAAAAACAATACTTGGTGTTTTTTATATACTACACATAATTATTCTGCTCAACTAGCGCGTTGTTATTTCAATACTACACATTACTGGGAAGATACAAGCCTTTTACAAAATGTTTCTGATATCGACTTTTTGAGGTTTGGAGCACACGTTGGCACTCCTCAAACACTTAATTTTAATGGTTCAATAGATGAAATAAGGATCGAGAAAGTAGATCGTAGTTGGGAATGGGTCAATACAACATACAATACAATGAACTCACCAAGCACATTTTATTCTGTCGGAGGTGAAGAAACAGAACCTACTCCTCCAAAAATTCCAATACTGGACTTACAGAACATAAAAGGCGGAGTACTAGGCATCTCAGTAGCATTGGTGAATTCTGGCGGGGCAACAGCATATGATATAAAATGGGAGATGAATTTATCAGAAATCTCTGGATATTTTTTTCCAAAACACGCAAATGGAGACATAACTCAATTGGAACCGGGAGAGGAAGCAATAATTGATATTGGATTGATGTTTGGACTTGGTGAATCAACCGTTACTTTTTATTGCGAATACACAATGATTTTAAATGACTCAAGAAGTGAGTTGGACATAGGGGTAAAACAAGAATGGCGAGATAATGGGTATTTAATTTTTCATTCATTTCCTGAAGGAAAACAACCAGCTAAAATATGGAGGACGCTTAAAAAACACGAGTATGAGTATACAATTGTTGATGATGAAAAAGTAGTTAATTTCACACTTGATCCACCACAACCTCTACAATTGCATAATGTACGAGTTGTACGAGGCCATGATAAAGGTTCCTTGGATATAACGTTCCTTGGGGCTTGTAAGTTAATATATGGTGAAGGTCAACTTAAGGAAAATTGGATTACAAAGAGTATGGTAGAAAGTGGAGATGCATATTGGGAAGTAGAACTCGTAAATGAACCGCAAGAAGAATGTAACCTCACGATCAATAACGTCTATGGTGGATTCCTTAATACCCCGCAGACAATGACTGTAGATGCTGTGCTCACAAACACAGGAACCGCACCATGCGTTAATGTATCATGGAGTATCACCTTTAACGGTGGAATTATCTTCTCAGGACCAAATAGCGGTAGAATACCTGTTATTCCACCTGGAGGAACAGCAAACATATCCTCTAATCTCGTAGTTGGACTAGCCTTACCATCCATGTTGCCATGTAATGTCATCGTGACAGCAACTTGTCCTCCACACGCACCAGTGACAGCAACAAAAGAGGTACTCGTAATTTTCCTGCTGTGTATGGTCTCGTAAACAACCACTCTTTTTTTCCTTTTTTTTTCAATATCAATTATGTAACACTACCTATTTCGAAAGAATTTTGATCAATCAAACAACAATAAATATAATATCAAGTTATCAAAGTTAGAAGAATGAATAAAAAAAAATGAATTTAACCGTATGAAAGCTTTTACATGGTGGTTTGAGTTCATGTTTAAAACATTAAACAAGTATAGAATGTTGTTTTATACTGCACGGCTTTGTCTCTAATGTCACACGCTCTCTCAAAACATGGGATCCTCAGCCAGGCAACATACACACTCACACTCATCACCACAAAACTACCATATACGTACAGAACTGCCCACACGGTGTATGAATACCACCAAATCAGTCACTCTCTCTTCTGGGGATAAGAGAAGGAAGGAACCGTGTGTACCGCTGAACCTGAAAAAGCCCTCCTTGATCTCATCTACATCCGATATATGAATACAAGGGAATTACCGATGGATGAAGTGTCTTCTCTAGTAGATGATATGGCAGTGGATGGACTTGATTTAGAAAAACTCTATCGATACTCAAAACAATTCAACCCCAAAACCAGGAAGGCTCTCACCGAACTAAAACTCTAAGAAAGAGGAAAAGAATATACGGATGTTTGATCTATTCTAAGCATCTAACCACATAGGTAGCGTTTATCACAGAATCTAATCCTTTTTGTACATTATACCCCATTCCAAGTTTCCTTCCCACTGTGATAAAACAGATTTTACGTAATCTTTTTATTCATCTTTTTTATTTTTTCAATTTTAGCATCAATTTTTTTTATCTTATTCTTCGTATCAAAGATTCCTACACGTGAAGACCGATGAACACGATGGGCAGATAAATTTGATTTTTTGGTTCTAAAAAACACTGCCAAACCAACAATAATTACCATTGCACACCCAAAAATTACAACACCTAGATAAAACAGAATTAAACCCTGTTTTTCCTCTGATTCTTCTACCCCTGAAGCAACCGTAACAATTACGCTTTTGCTGATAGTATTACCATTGTTATCTGTAACAACAAGTGTAACAGTATACTCTCCAGGCTTTCTATATACATGGGGTGAGGTTATTCCACTACCGTTCTCACCATCACCAAAATCCCAAAGATAAGAAACAATGACTCCATCTTCATCAAAACTACCAGAGGCATCAAAAACTATCGTTTGATTAACCAACAACTCACTGGGCACATCAATATCCGCAACAGGAGGCTCTCCTCCTAAATCCAACTGCATTACGGTAACATTAAGAGGAGGGGACCAGCTGCTATTCAACCCATTTTCATCCTGAGCTATCACCCTAACCTCGAATTTTGAAATTGAATCCCAAGAATGAGACATTGAAACCGACGTGTTAGATGCAACAAATTCACTCCAATTACTAAGATCACCATCACCCCAATCAAATCTAAATCGTACTTGATCACCGTCAACATCAACAGTTGAACTTGTA
>CP070798.1:1818629-1821422 GCA_020343515.1 Thermoplasmatales archaeon
TCAGTGAAGTCACCCTCCCATAACATCTTACCTGGCATACTATAATTAGTCGGGCTTTCATTGGCAGGGATGTCCTCATGGATACTCAGATGTATCATTTCCATCTCGCCTTCATCATATCTCCACGAGCCCCACAGGTGCACATCTGTGATAGGTCCAGTGATGGTACATTCGAAGTCATCGGCCAATTTACGTTGAATTCCATCATTGCGGTCACAGCGAACATCAACGCCATACCAGGACGTATCAGGTTTTTGTTCCCACTTATATATCTCATCGAGGCCAGAATCCACGAGTTGTTCTACTTCTTCATCTTCAACGTTATTCACAATACCTGCTACTGGTAAAGCAGCAGCTGTCAACACCAGCATACATACAAAAATGCCTACTACTTTTTTCTTCATATTTGGTCCTCCCGGAGTGATAATAAATATCACCCCCAAAACTATATCCAACTTTTAGTATATAAATATTAGCAATACTAATCAAGCACAAACTTATAACATTAGTCTGTCAATCGATTTAGACTATCATCTACGCTGTTGTCCCCAACGTTTGAATGCTTTGGATAAATTATCATATTTGTTTATATAAATGTTTAATAGAAAATTTAATACGTTTTATACCCTTTGAATTACTAAGACTTAAAAACAGAAGGAAATGACAAAAAATTTTCATCTTTCTTTCATGGTTTTTAACATTTCTTTTCCAAACGGAGTGATACCATATAATCGTATATTATTGCCATAACTCTTTTCTGTAATAATACCAAGATTAAGAAGCGATTCTTCCTCTTTATACCTTGTTTGCATGCCCCTTATTGCACCAATTACGTTAGATGGTGTGGTTCTAACATGATATGCGATATCAGAGGTGTAGCTATAACTCGGGCTAATATCAAAAAGATATTCTGCAATCCTCTTCCTAACATTACTCCTTCTCAACGCTCGAACAGCAAGAGGCTTTTTTAATTCGAGAGAAGACACTACTTCCTCTTTTCTATGCATCCCGTCCGACATTTTTTCTACAAACTGATACTCTCTTTTTATTAATAAACTATTTTCCCATGTAAATAACCTGATACACCTATACCTACATGTTCATATACATATCCTAACAGACGCATATTCGTTTACACATGCACATACATTTTCTTTAATATCAATTGAAAAAATTGCCTATGTTCAGCAGTCTACAAATTTTAATAAATGATTTTAAACCTTCTTCACATTGCCGGTATCATTTTATGCTAGGAAGTAGGACAAAAGAAGAGTCGTTTGCAAAAAAATATTTCTTTTTAATAATCGGAATAACTATTGTTTTTTGGGCACTTGCATTCCCATTCATAAAAATCGGATTAGAAGAACTCTCACCTGTGAATCTTACAATTATGCGTTTATTGGTAGTTTGTATTGTTTTTCTTATTATCATAGCAATAATGCCCAAAAAATTTTCCAAACCAAATAAGAAAGATATAATTCCAATTTTCTTCCTAGGATTTTTAGGTATTATTGTATACCATTTAGGACTAAACTATGGGGAACAATACATTTCAGCAAGTGTCGCCAGCCTAATTATTGCCACAATCCCAATATTCGTCGTCGTTTTAGCAGTAATATTCCTCAGAGAAAAAATCACTTCAAAAATTGTTCTAGGAGTTACTCTTTCTTTGGTTGGAGTAGTGATTATTTCGACAGCAAGCAAACCAACTGCATCTCTGGAGATTAAATATTTATCTGGTGCTATTGCAGTTCTTATAGCAGCAATGGTGGCAGCAGGATACACTGTTGCTGGAAAAAAAATGCTATCTCGCTATTCTCCTCTTTCACTAACCGTTTATGCGTTCTTATTTGGAAGTATCGGTTTAATTCCCTTTATCAGCGTATCACTTTTTGAAGAGGTAACAGCCATGTCAATTCGTGGTTGGATCATAGTACTGTTTCTTGGATTATGCCCAACGGTCATAGCCTATGTTTTGTGGTATGTGGCACTTGAAATAAAAAGTGCTTCTAAAATTGGCGTTTATCTTTATTTTATTCCCATATTATCAACCATAATAAGCTATCTCCTACTTCAGGAAAGAATAACACGGTTATTTATTATTGGTGGCGCCTTGGTAATTATTGGACTTTATATAGTGAATAAACAAGAAGTCAATGTTACATAAGTTTGATAGTGTTAATAAAATAGAACAGTGGCTCTTTGTAATGCATAGTCTAGCCGACCTAATTGTATTCGATTTTGATATAGAGAAATTCCTGGATGAAAAACAATTATTCATATTGTATTTGCTTTGGACTGATTTCTTTTCTCCAAATAATTGTTTTCAATATTTTTTCTTCACTTTTGGTTGCCCATGCAAGTCTTTCTTCAAGAGGCAATACTATGAGGCGCGTGAAAAAATAAATGTCTCCAGCACCGCCAAATATATTTACTATAGGAAACATCAAGAAAAATATTTCATTTGGGTTTATAAAAAAGACAAAACACCAAATTAATGGCAAAAAGTGTAAAAGAGCAAGTTTTAGGTTATCATTTATATACTTATCATTATCAACAAGAAATCCAAAACCACTCCATTTTGTTAAAATAATTGCTTTGATTGGAATCTTGTAATAGATTATAACAAAGAGGTGGGTTAATTCGTGAAGTATAAATGCTACTGTAAAGCCAATAATGATTTGCCATACTAGTTCCATTAAATCACAATAATTTATATATTAACTTCTCTCTTATAATAATTTCTATATAAAAATTAAATAATAATGTGTTCAAAATACTATTTGAATGATA
>CP070798.1:1821522-1824273 GCA_020343515.1 Thermoplasmatales archaeon
GCATGGGATACTCTGTTCCAGCATTTTAATGGAGACGGGGGCTATCAGTCTGGAGAAAAGATAGTGATTAAAGTCAATTTGAATAACTGCTGGCAAAACCCATATGGAGAGGAAGATAATGATGCGGATGCTAATCCATATTTAGTTAAAGAACTTTTAGATCAGTTGGTAAACGTTGTTGGTGTTGATGAGGAAAACATCACGGTTTATGATGCAGTACGTACCATGGCTAACTGGTTTTATAATCCATTGGCATCGGACTTTCCAGATGTTAACTATGTTGATTACCGGGGTGGGGCATCTGGACGTCAAAAGGTAACATCTAGTGGTATCAAGATTTATTTTACAAATGAAATGGACAGAACTCTTCCTTTGTGTGTTACTCAAGCTAAATATCTTATCAACATGCCGATAATGAAAAGACATACTCTCGGGAGCGGTGTAACTCTAGCAGGAAAAAATCATTTCGGTAGTTTTATGACATCACCATCTGGGCTTCATACCTACCATTTATCCGCTTTCACTGAAGGCAATCCTGCACCGCAGACAGATATTCATGCCCACGAACACATCGGCGGGAAAACCCTTTTGTATATAGCAGATGGTCTTTATGGATCACCCGTGAACCATGTTAGTTTCGGTCATTTCGATATGTATCCATTTAACGATGACTGGGCGAATAGTCTTTTCTTTTCACAAGACGGAGTCGCCATTGATTCAGTAATGTGGGACTTCCTCAATGTTGAGGGGGACCCCGCTGAGGGTTCACAAAATTATCTCCATCAGTCAGCTGACCCTCCAGCCGATGTTTACGACCCTGAAGGCGATGGCACATATCTAAATGAAAGCCTCGGTGTACATGAACATTGGAATACAACTATCGATATATTTTCTTCAGATCGGTACTCTGGCCCTGCTGGAGACGGGATTGATTACATCGCTGTCGGTGAAGTAGATCTTGAGGCCGATGCAAATGGTCCCTATAACGGTGTTGTAAATATTTCGATTCAGTTCTATGGTAACGCAAGTGGCGGTACTACTCCATATACGTGGTATTGGGAATTCGGCGATGGCAACACCTCAACAGAGCAGAATCCCCCTTATACGTATAGTACCACTGGTAATTATACGGCGACTTTGACAGTGACTGACGACTACAATGCAACTGCGAATGATACCGCATCGGTGCATGTTGAACCTGAGCTTGAGGCTGATGCAAATGGTCCATATGATGGTACGATTTGTGAACCTATAGAATTCTCTGGTAGTGCGAGTGGTGGTGCTTCACCATATAAGTGGTATTGGCGGTTCGGCGACGGCGGTACCTCCACACAGCAGTACCCATCGCATCAATATGATGATACTGGTAATTACACCGTTAAGTTAACCGTGACTGATGACTGGGGTTATACTGATGACGATGTCACATGGGCGATTGTCACGTGTAATGAGCTTGAGGCTGATGCAAATGGTCCATACGAGGGGTATTATGTCGGCGCTGATGTTAAGTTCAATGGAAGCGCAACTGGTGGATGTGAACCCTATAGTTGGCTTTGGGATTTCGGAGATGGCAAGAAATCTGATGAAGAGGACCCAACACATCAATATATGGACGCGGGGAACTATACTGTGACTTTAACCGTGACCGATGACGTTGGGTATATTGATGACGACGTCACATGGGCTAATATTTCAGATCTTGTACCTGATTTAGAGTGCGAAGGTACTCTGAGTTGGAGCAAAGTTAAACCAGGTGAAACGGTCTCTGGTAGTTTTACAGTTAAAAACATTGGTGACAATGGTTCATTGCTTGACTGGAAAATCACCAAGTGGTCATTGTGGGGCAGTAATTGGGCGTTTACTCCAAGAGGCGGAGATGATCTTAAACCCAGTGACGGATCAGTTACAGTCAACGTATCTGTCAAAGCACCCAATGAAAAAAACAAAGAGTTCACTGGAGAAGTGAAGATTGTCAATAAAGAGAACACCAGCGACAATTGTACAATACCCGTCTATCTCAAGACTCCGAAAAACAAATCCTCCAATTTCAACTTTAACCTGCTTGAATGGCTGTTTGAACGGTTTCCAAATACGTTCCCGATACTGAGATACATGTTGGGATTATAAAAATTTACAATACCTTCTCTTTTTTTATTTTATCATATATATAACTTTGGAATTTCGGTTCGAAACATTTTAGAAATCATATTAGTTTATTAGATATAAAACCACTAAATGTGACGTCATTTAGCCGCTCGAATCCTGATTTTTTTGGCGATATTAAGGATATGAAATGAATTCATTTATATTGATTATTGTAATATTTACCTAAGTATTACCCCTAGCTAAACATTTATATTAATTGATCCATTATATCTTATTAGAATTTTTATATATTAGAGGCGAATAATCACAATTAAGAAATTAATAAAACAAAAAAATTGTAGGGGATTGTAAAAAGTGTTTAGAAAGTGTAGACTTGGAGGATGAATAAATGAGCGAAAATTCAATAACGATACCATATCAGATAAAAGGAATAAGGCCTTGTCCAAAAAAGAAGGGCTTTGTAGAAGTAATGATGTATCCAGTAGATAAATTAGAATTCGACAAGTATGACAAAGGAGAAACTCCAATTAAAGTAGTGGGAACTGGACCTAACGGTTCCCCTTTTCCACCAGAGTTTCAGAAACAGCTGTCCGTGATGCTCAAAACTGCAATGCCTCCTTTTGCCCAAAAAGATGACACGGACCC
>CP070798.1:1824373-1827117 GCA_020343515.1 Thermoplasmatales archaeon
TTCATACTCTTAAAACGCAGACGACACTAAGAGGGAATAAACCCCCTCTTCAATCTTTTTTTTAATAAAACTTAATCTCTATCGACATTTTTCCTTATTTTATTCAGTTTGATGTCTTCCTTTAGAAATAAGATTAGCTAGGGCTCTTTCTTTGTCCTCTGAGTTTGTCCAAAGTTTTTTGCAGCCAACGACTTTTTTTTCTTAGATTCTCCGGTATGCCATCTGCCGTATATCGGATTTCTATAACCTGTTTTATTCTCTGATTACTCAATCATTATAACTGAAGTCACAAAAAACCAGGAAGGATTTTTAAGAGTCTGAACATTACTTCATAATGTCATGTGCTTGATACAAGGGAGCTAAGGTTAAGAGCATATATACCTTTTATTCTTAATTGACAAAAACAAGGATTGAACCTTGACCGAACTAAAGGGTTTCGACATTCCTAAGTTTTTTCTTGATTATTTGTTCAGTTTCCGTTACTTTCTTTACTCCATCTCCTGCCCAAACACTTAATTTATCCAAATCCCTTGATAATCTTCTCATTCCAGAAAACTCAATACTTGCAGCATGATCAGTGCCCCACATCGCACGATCTAAGGTTATATGTCGCTCAATAACCTTTGCACCGAGAACAGCCGCTACCAGAGTTGCAGAAATACCTAATTCATGACCGCTGTACCCAATCACCAAATCTGGGTAATCCTTCAGCAATTTTTTTATGTAATTAAGATTTAATTCATCATCTTTGGCAGGGTAACCTGAATTGCAATGCATTACCATAACCTGAGCCCCCTCAAGAAGCATCACTGCTTTCTTAATTTCATCTTCAGTGCTCATGCCTGTTGAAATAATGATGGGTTTCTTCAACGATTTTACCTTTAGTAACAACTCTTTATTAGTAAGATGAGCAGAGGGGATTTTATAACAGGGCACATTATATTTCTCGAGGAATTCCACACTAGGCACATCCCAAACAGAGGCGAACCAGATTATTCCTTTTTCCTTGCAATAATCATTAATCTCTGAATACTCATTTCCACCAAATTCTAGCTTTTTTTTATATTCTAAATAAGTCATTTCGCCCCATGGTGTTTCCTTCAATCTATTTTTTTCTGTTTCAGGAACACACAATTCTGGAACCTTTTTCTGAAACTTTACTGCATCAAATCCACAAATCTTAGCTAAATCAATCAGTTGTTTAGCAATTTCTACTGAACCGTTATGATTTATTCCGATCTCAGCTGTCTTAAAAATCGGACCATTTCTAGAAATTTTCTTATTTCCAATTTTTATCATGTTTGTCTCCTCACAATATTGCTAATATCTCTTATAAAACCGCTACCTCCCTTAAAGGCAGAAACATAATGACATACTTTTTTCACACTTTGCTGAGCATTACTGGGACAACATGAAAATCCAACCTTTTTCAAAACTTCAAGATCAGAAATATCATCTCCACAAAAACATATCTCAGAATCACTCAGTTTATATTTTTTTTTCAACTTATTATATATATCTAACTTATTCTTAATACCCAAATGAGATTCAGTAATATTCAACTTTTCTATCCTTTTCTTAGCTGCCTCAGAAGCTTCTGTGCTGATTATTGCAATCTTATAACCTGCAGTTAATAATAATTCTACCCCTTTACCATCCAGCCTTGAGAACCTCAACAATTCATTACCATGCTTATCTAAATACACCGATCCATCAGTAAAAACACCATCTACATCGAAAATAATCAATTTTAGGTTAGAAAAATTCTTGTAGTAAAATTCCTGGGTATGTACGAGCGGAAAAATCTTATTCAAAAACTCAAAATCCTCAGGTTCGTCAATCTCAAAAGATCTTTCTTTTGGCATTTCATAGATGCCCACCTTGCCACACAATCTACATTTGTATTTAATTAAATTTTCTTTACTGACTATGTAAATGGCACCATTTTCTCTATAAAATTTTTTCATATCTTGTCTTCTCGGCCTCTCCTTATAATCAAAATTAAAAGATTTACCGTTTTCATCCCATGTAAAACCACCACATAAAAAACCACCACTATCCTTGCAGACAGATAGTACTGAATCAAATTTACTTGAAAAATACAGATCTAAAGCCCCATCAATATCTTCTGACCTTGTTAGAGGCGACGTACATTGAAGTAAGATAAGAATGGCAAAGTCCACATTATCTGCAAAATGCAGTAAGACTTCTTCGCTACTTGTGTTATCTGTTGATATATTGGAGGGTCTTTTGATAATTTTTGCCCCAAATTCCCGTGAAATTTTTGCTATTTCTTTATCATCTGTTGAAACATAGGTTTCAGAGATATATTTTGATGCCAAGGAAGAATTGATCACATATGAAATTAATGGTTTTCCGCCAAGCATCTTAATATTTTTTCTTGGAATTCCTTTACTGCCTCCTCTTGCAGGTATGATAGAAACAATTTTCATAGGTTTTTCTCCAATTCTTTAAAGTTATCACTGAGACGACTACTTTTACTAATAAGTTGCCTCATCATAAGCACTCGGTAATAAGTTTGCCTTATACCACCCTATCGTTTTCTTTAAGCCTTCTCGTAAATCTATTTTAGCTTTGAATCCAAATTCTTTTTGTGCTTTAAAAACATCCAACTTTCTTCTCAATTGGCCTTCTGGTTTACCTTTATCAAATACAATATCTCCATCATAATCAATTAAATCTGCAATTAAATACGCCAAATCATTAATCTTTATCTCATCTCC
>CP070798.1:1827217-1829944 GCA_020343515.1 Thermoplasmatales archaeon
TAAGTGCCTTCTTCTGAGGGAGCTGTTAATTTTGTGATACCTTGTGTACCAGAAGTGTAGGTTTTTTCGTTGAAGGTGACTGTTGCTCCAATTATTGCACTTCCTGAGTCATCTGCTATGATTACTTCAAATGTTGAGCCAGCTGTTGGTAGTGCTGACGGTGGTACAATTACGAGTACAGGTACATTTACTATTGTTATTGTTTCGGTATCTTCTGCATATCCTACTTTGGTTGCTAATATCGTGTAGTCTCTGTCTGCTGTTACTGCAGATGCTGTAAAAGTAGCCTGACCGCTTGCATCAGTGGTCATTGTTATTCTGTTGTATGTTACAGCTGCACCTTCAAGGGCTGCGCCGGCAGCAGTACCATTCCTAACGGTTACCGTAAAGTCCTCATCCTCATTTGCTTGTGAAGGTGCATCCAGATATAGAGCCCATGATGTAACTAGAACTCTTGTTTCGGAAGTTCTGTTTTCAATTTTTATAATTATGTTACCCGTTACAGGTGATGTGAATGAAAATATTGCATCACTGTTTGCATCTGTTGTGGTGTTTCTTTCTCCAGTCAGACCTGGTATTACAATGCTGACAAAAACATCTGCAAGCCCTGTGCCACGACCACTTACAGTGAGTTCTAAAGTAGCAGGTTTGGTATATGCTAAGGGCGCAGGTGATGCAGTGACGTCTGCGATTTTTACTGGGGCGACGCCATTCGCTCTTGCCCAAGCGCTACCTGAGGGACTCTTTGGTTTGAAATAAAACGATACATTTTTCTTGGAGTAGTTATGCCATGCACCATTTACATATTCACCTACGAAGTTTGCTGTGATATTAAAGATTGTTACAGCACCGTTAGTTACTGTCTCCTATTTTGAAGTATTTCTTTGAATTCTTTGAGCTTGCCATCTAACTCAGCATTAACTAAACCTATAGCCTGCTGTAACTTTCCTCTAGAATCAGTTTTATAAAAAATTTTGAGATTTTCTAGCCGAAGAACTTTACCACACCTAGGGCACTTTGTTGTCTTACGGAACAAATCCACGCCTTTCACCTTCTTACAATGAGGGCAAATAACAACACCAAATTTCATAGTACTTTACTAAAAGAAACCTTAAGTAATAAATATAACTATCTTCATTTGAGCTTTGCATTCCCGCCTTAGCTCAGTCTGGCTGGAGCGGCCGGCTGTAGACCCTATTGGCCGTAACCGGCAGGTCCCCGGTTCAAATCCGGGAGGCGGGACTTTATTATTAATTTACATATACATTAGATATATATTACATAGAGATATGAAAAACAAAACTACTGCAATACAGGTCCAGCTAAAACAAGCTGAAGAAATGCGCAAGTTTCTTTCTGAAAAAAAATTGCTAAGGGACGATCTGAAAATTAGTAAAGACAACACATTTATCTATTTCCCTGTAAAAGATGTCCCAAATGAATTAGGCTCTTGCAACGTTGTAAGAAAGAAATTTGAAAAAAAGGAAATAAAACCTAAATCCTACAAAGAAATTGCATCGCTCCCTGATAAACTAAAACATGGACTACCTACCTCCTATGATGTTATAGGAGAGATAATTCTAATAAAATTACCAAACACTCTTCTGAGATATCAAAAAGAAATAGGGAAAGCATTACTAGAGGTAAATAAAAACATAAGAACAGTCTGCATGGTAGAACCTGTTTCTGGGGAATTTAGAACTAGAAATATTAAGGTTATATCGGGAGAAAAGTGTACAACGACTACCCATAGGGAATACGGGCTAACACTTGATGTAGATATAAAAAAAACCTATTTCTCTCCTAGACTTGCCAACGAAAGAAAAAGAGTTGCCAACCTTGTAAAACCTAACGAAACAGTTGTGGACATGTTTACAGGCGTTGCGCCTTTCTCCATCATGATTGCAAAAAATGCTAATCCTAGAATTGTATATGCAATAGATAAAAACGAAGAAGCCGTAAAATATGCAAAACAAAATATTAAAAGAAACAACGTTCTTGATAAAGTTGAAGTCATAAATGCGGATGCAAAAGAAGTGCCCAACATATTACAAAAAAAAGCAGATCGCATTATAATGAATCTTCCATTTTCTTCACATTTGTTTTTTACATATGCCTTAAAAATTGCTAAAAAACATTGTACAATGCATTATTATGATATATTGAAAGAGGATGATGTAAAGGATAGAATTGATAAATTGAAAAAAATAGCTGAGGAAAACAGATATACTCTAACAAACCTAGACACAAAGAAAATTAAGACCTATGCACCAAGAGAATTTTATATGGGGATTGATATTACGGCTAATAAGATGCCGATGTAGCTTAGACCGGTAGAGCGGCTGACTTGTAATCAGCAGGTCGGGGGTCCAAATCCCTCCATCGGCTTTGGACAAAAAGTATATATTACTACAATTATTTTACTTTTTGATTAGATGACAGTCCATAACTCAACTCGGCAGTTAGAAAGGGCAATTTTTCAGATAGATAATGCAAAAACATCAGAACATAATAAAAAATTTATTAAACAATTTATTCGGTTTTTATCAGCACAAGGAGTTAAAGAACTAAGACAAGTAAAATATATCTATTCTCTGCAAAAAATAACATCATGGTTAAACAAGGATTTTGATAAAGCAACTAAACTGGACATTATTGATTTATGTAACAATATAGAAAAAAATGGTTATAGTGATTGGACTAAGCACGATTATAGGGTAACAATAA
>CP070798.1:1830044-1832757 GCA_020343515.1 Thermoplasmatales archaeon
AGGGCTTAACTTATACGAAAATACAATTTGGAAAAAACATAGAATGAGGTTAAATCTATGTAGACAGTTTTCAGGATCTGAAGAAAAACCCATATTAAAAATATGTAATAAGACGATTATAACAGGCGACATAGATAATGTCACTAATAGTTGGATATACAATGTTTCGTTTGCAACCGAAGGGCGAGCAGTAGATCTACAATATACTAGCATAACAAAAGGATGGAAAGTTGGTATTAGAGGTGGTTGGTGGCTCGCAATTCCAAGACTTAACGTAACAGGAACTATTTCGTTTAACGGTAAAAATATGACTGTTTCTGGAGAAGGTTATCATGATCATAATTGGTTTCATATTTACACTCCCTTAATACAAAAGGGATGGCATTTTAGTAAAATAGTAGGAGACACGTTGTGTGTCACATGGGCTAAGGTTATGAAAACTCGTTTCTCTGGAGAAATAATAGCTGTTTTAAATCAAGGGCAGAAGGATCCTTTAATGCTAAATCCAGATGACTTCAAACTTACAATTACGGAGTATATGATCGATCATAGAATATGTATACCAAAAAATTTTTCTATAGAGATAAAAAGTGATCGATTATGTGTAGATGTTAAAATGGAAACACTAAATGTACGTCATTTATGGCTACTATTGTTAACTCATTGGAAATACCATCTAAGAACTATTGGTACTATAACATTAGATGGCTTTACTGAAAAGATAGAAAATATTGGAATATCAGAATTAATGAGATTTTTCTAAAGCAAAAAATTTTCAACTACAATTATTTGTCGCTCATATTGAGTCACTTATATCTAATCCAAGGTAAAATCTTTCAGCTTATCTTCTTATCCTCCCACAAACCATGGGATTGGTTTTTTAAAGTAATAGCTGTTTAAGAAATAGTAAATTAGCTGGGAGTTACAACTTCTTTACATCTTTTGCGCTTGGCCCTCTTTCGGTGTCTTCTATCTCATATTCAACCTTGTCTCCCTCATCGAGGAATGTTTCTGGTGGTATGGCTGATCGGTGGACGAAGACCTCCTTGCCGTCTTCACTTGTAATGAATCCGTATCCTTTTCTTGTATTATACCATTTTATAGTTCCTTTCATTTATTTTCACCTTATCATACAATATTCTTCTATGATTAGCTAGGAACATATATTAGGAATTGATTAATATTTTTATTATTTCAAAAACCCAACAAAATAGTCTTGATTTTTCACTCACTTTTTATCCTCCTTCAAAACCCACAGACAAAATATTGATTTTTTTTACCCGATGGAAACTAGTTTAAATAGACAATTGTCGAAAAAAAGTAAGACAATGTTTATAAATGAATACATAATAGAAAAGGCCGGAGAAGGATGGTGTAGAAAAAAATCTTTTTTGATTAGGGGGACCTCTCGGACCTCAAACCCCCTTAGCCTCTCTCCAAATTCAATCCATTTTTATCCTCCCACAAAACCCAAATCATGCAAGGATTGTGGAAATGAAATCAGTATAATTAATTCAGTAGGTATTTTAAGGTAAAATGATAAGTACCAAAGATATTTGAGGTTTCTTTCATTATATCTCATAACCAGCTTTTTTAAACGATATATATTTGGGAATGAAGGAATGACAAGAAAAACAAAACAAAGAGATAAAATATCAAATCAGTTAATCAGATGGGTACTAATTACTGCTGGAACCATTTTTTTAGGACTTGGAATCCTTGGAATTTTTTTACCTATTTTACCTACTACTCCTTTTCTGTTGCTTGCTGCAGCGTGTTATGCACGAAGTTCAGAAAAATTTTATAATTGGCTAATAAATAATAAATGGTTTGGCTCCTACATAAAAAACTATCGGGAAGGCAAAGGGGTACCATTAAAAATCAAGGTTTACACCATCTCTTTATTGTGGATAACGATACTATTTTCAGCGTTTTTTATCGTACGCATTTTATGGGTGAAAGTTCTGTTGATTTTAATAGCTGTTGGGGTTACCATACACGTCCTAACAATTAAAACCTATAAACAAAAAAAGAAATAAAGCAATGGCAATGCAAAGATAATTTCAACCTTGTGCAACCAAGATTTTGGCGAACAAGATGAGCTGTATGGCCAGAAACCATTGCACGAAATGCTAAATACAAGAGCACATTTGTAATATACAACAAATCATGGAGGATGAAGTATCATGAAAGATAGTACGGCGAATAAAGATGCTCGCAAAACCCTTACTCTGCCACCATATCTCATCTCATATGCTGTTACAAGGAAATGTAATCTCAAGTGTAAGCATTGTTATAGTGATGCTACGGAAGAACAAGCATCTGACGAACTTTTAACAGAGGAAGCAAAAAGGCTTCTGGATGAGGTTGCAAATTGGGGGATAAAGCTCTTAATCTTCGACGGCGGGGAGCCGCTCTGTAGAAATGACTTCTTAGATATTGCCAAGTATGCAGCCCAAAAAGGTCTAAGAGTGGTTATTGGTAGCAATGGCACACTAATTGATGCAGATGCAGCTAACCAATTGAAAACGTCGGGTGTTATGGCGGTGCAAATATCCATTGATGGTGCTGAAGCTCAAACGCATGACTTGTTTCGGGGGGAGGTAGGTGCTTTCGACAAAGCTTTAGAAGGTGCTAAATCATGCAGAAAATCTGGTTTGCCTTTTCAGTTTGGCATGACCATTAGAAGAAGTACTTTAGATGAAATACCTGA
>CP070798.1:1832857-1835539 GCA_020343515.1 Thermoplasmatales archaeon
CTTTCTATTCCTTGTCTAACTTTAAGAGAAAATACCGAACGTCCTTCTACTGTCGAAATAGGGACAAATGTCATTGTTGGCATGAATCCAGACAATATATTGGAGGAAAGTTATAAAATAATAAATGGTGAAGCCAAACAGGGGGAGATTCCGCCTTTATGGGATGGGAAAACAGCAGAAAGAATTGTAAAAATTCTAGAAGAAAGTTTGTAAAACCAATTTAAACATATAAATCGAGGGAATGTTGTGAAAGTTAAGATATTATATTTAACAATGTTCATTTTGTTTATTTCTACAACGGTAACTTTTCCACAATGGCAGGAAGAGTATCCAACTTTGCCAAAACAGAATACTTTATTGCAACCAAATTTACAGACACAACAGCTTACATCTGAGATTCCAGTTTTAGAGGCACCAATCAATCCCGATGAATATATTGTTGGTCCGGGTGATGTATTAACGATTAATCTATGGAGTAAGGAAGATGCATTGTTTTACCTGACCATAACTCCAGAATGTAAGTTGTTAATACCTACTGTGAAAGATATTGATCTGAATGATTTGACTCTTACACAGGCAAAAGAAAAGATAAAGAAAGCTGTCATGAAAAAATATATTAATTCCGACGTTTCCGTTAATTTAGTTTCATTAAGAACATTTCGAGTCACAGTTTCTGGTTTAGTTAAAAATCCAGGTACTGTCGTTGTGTCTGCTGCTGATCGAGTCTCAGAGGCGATCAGGTTAGCTAATATTCTTACGACGCCAGTTGAAGAAAAGAAAGAGGATGATGAAGGAATAGTGGAGGAGAAAGAAGTTGACATTGTTTCAGCAAGAGAAGGTCCCATCCTTCTCATAGTGACAGAGGAACCGTCGAAGCGACATATTGTTCTGACGCGAAGAAATGGAGAAAAAATTCCAGTAGATTTGCAAGGTTACGAAGTTACGGGTGATAAATCTAAAAATCCATACCTCCTTGAGGGCGATGTTATTTATGTACCTATATATACTAAAAATTTACCAAGTGTCGAAATTTTGGGAGCGGTTCACAAAGATGGCATTTACGAGCTTATGGAAGGTGATCGGGTGATGGATATTATTAAATTAGCTCATGGCTTTACTTATAACGCCGATTCTTCTAACATTGCAATATCAAGATTTAATGCGGATCATAAGACAACAAATTCATTCAAGGTGGATCTTTCAAAAAATACTTTAACCAATGGTGGTAAAGAAAATAATGTCTTACTTAAACCAGATGATAGAGTTTATGTCAGATATTATCCAGAGTATCAAAGAAAACATACTGCTGAGATCAAAGGAGAGATCATGTCTCCTGGTTTTTATACAATTGAATATGGCAAAACTCGACTTTCCGACGTAGTACGAATGGCAGGTGGTTTCACAGAAAATGCATCACTTAAGGAGTCATTCATAATCAGAAGACCTTATGAAACTTTAATCGATCCAGAATATGAAAGATTAGTGAAAACGCCTGTTGGAGACATGACGAGTATAGAAAAAGAATACTTTAAAATGAAATCTCGGGAAAGAAAAGGGCGAGTTGAAGTTGATTTCGTAAAATTATTTGTTGAAGGAGATTCTACCGAAGATATTTTATTAAGAGGTGATGACTATATCGAAATTACACGAAATAGTAAAGTTGTTCAAGTTAGCGGTAAAGTCAAACGACCAGGACTAGTTCCTTATAAAGAAGGAGAGCGTGTAAGATATTATGTTGAACAAGCGGGTGGTTATAGCTGGAATGCCAGAACTTTAAGCGTTCGCATTATTAGAAATGAAACTGGAGATTGGATAAAGGCTAATGGACGTACAAAAGTATATGTTGGTGATACCATTTTTGTACCAGAAAAACCTGAAATAAAATGGTGGACTGTATTTAGAGATGTTGTACAAAGTGCTTATGTAATAGCTTCATTTATATGGATGATAGATAGAATACAAGAAAAGTAGTCTAGGAGAGGAGAATGGAACATAAGAAGTTGGGTTTTTTAGATTATCTATTAATCTTATTAAAATGGAAAAAATTAATACTAATAAATTTCTTTGTTGTATGTTTTATTGCTGCTGCTATTAGTCTAATCGTATCGAAATGGTTTACATCCACTGCAGTTATTTTACCACCCACAGCCGAAGCTAGTAGTTTAGGTATATCTTCAATTATTGGTGGTAGCTTATCTTCTTTAGGTGGTTTAGGAGGAATGGCTGGCGCGGCGGAAGAGGTTGCACGTTTTATGTCGATTTTAGAAAGCCGAACGTTAATGGAAACCGTTATTAAAAAGTTTAATTTAATGGAACGATACGGAGATGAAGATATGGAAGCGGCTGTTGAAAGTTTGAGAAGTCGGTTGTCAATTGATATAAATGATAATGGAACGATTCAGATATCGGCTATGGCTAAAACACCCTTTTTACCATCTAATGAAGAGGAAGATGAAGCGAGAACATTGGCGACAGATATAGCAAATTTTATTGTCGAAACTCTCGATAACATGAACACAAAATTTAAAGTAGAAAAGGCAAAAAATACCAGAGTTTTTCTTGAAAAACGGTATAATCAAACTATGGAAGATCTTGCCGAGACAGAAGAGAAGTTTAAAAAATTTCAAGAGCAATACAAAGCTATCTCTTTACCCGAACAAACTCAAGCAGCTATTACGGTTA
>CP070798.1:1835639-1838318 GCA_020343515.1 Thermoplasmatales archaeon
TTTAGATCTGCAGCTGCTGCATCATCCAGATCACTATAACGAACGCAGAGATCTGCAGCTTTCTTAATGTCTTCTTTACGGCCACTCCTTTTCAGTAGAACTATTGGACTACCAACTCCGATGACTTCCATCAAAATATCATCTTCATCAAAAAATCCCAACAGAATCTTATTCTCCTCTTCATTCCTACCAACAACAACTTTTGCGCCACTATCTAATCTAAAATGCCTACCATACTTTAGCAACTGTATGTCTTTAATAGTATCTTCACCGTAATCAAGTGATTCTCTTAATCTTTTAGCAAAACCAGGATCAGTAAGTCGACATCCACCAGCCGGGCAAGGATAATCCATTATTCCAAGTTTATCTGCTAGTTCCATCTGAGGAAGACGTCTCCTACCTTGGATTGTTAATAGTTTTTCTCTATCTATCCACCCTTTCTTCTCAGGAATAGTAGGCTCTAACAGCTTTGCCGACAGCGGTCTAACCACAAGGTTCTCTAAATCAGATTCTCTTTCTATGATTTTCAGTGCTTTCTTATGTTGTGACATTGGTCTTTGACCAAGCACTTCGCCTGTAAAGATAAAACAGGCACCACTCTTCTCCATAAATTGCTTTGCTTTTTTGAACATAAAGATCCTGCAGTCAATACAGGGATTCATATTGCGACCATATCCATATTTCGGATTTTTTATCATATCAATATAGCCTCGTCCACCAGAAATAATTTTAAATGGAACGCCAAAAAGCTTTGCCACACGAGTAGCCTCATTTTTACAACCCTTTCGAGTGCAAGTACAAAAAGGCGTACCAAAATTAAGAACCCTAACATCTACCCCTTGATTAATCATTAGTTTAACTGCTAGAGTGCTATCTAAACCTCCAGAAAGCAAACCTATAGCTTTAATAGTATTACGATTGTTGTTAACCATATTTATATACCAACATATTTTGCATAAAGCGATTTTGCAGTTTTCATATCATTAGTGCCAATAATAATTGTCCGGCCATTTCTGAATATATTTAACTCGTAACCAGAAATTCTAAACCGAAGGATAACTTTACGATTTTCCACGTCACCCAATTTTTGCAATTTCTTGGCTAATTCCTCAAATGAAATATCGATTGTTTTAACCGGTGTGACTTGAATAGCACCAGATCCACAAATTGAAATCATTTCCTCCTTCTTTTCTGCATTTAAAAACTCAAAATTGTGTTTAACACAACATTCACAATCCTTTTTTCTTTTGATTTTTATCCGATGAAAATCATGGCTCCATACATCATATACCAATAGATCTCGGTTGATTTGCTTATTTAGAATTATTTTCAATGTTTCAGTACTCTGTATGGAACCAATGATGCTAGGGATAGACATCAGAACTCCTACTGTATCACAAGTCGGTAATGAACCTGCTTCTGGGAGATCTTGAACAATGCATCGAAAACATGGTGTTTTATGAGGAATAATATTCATCGTCATTCCATGGGTTTCAATCGCCCCACCATACACCCACGGAATGCCATTTTTAATACATGCATCATTTATTAAAAATCGAATGAGCATGTTGTCTGTTCCATCAACGACTATATCCATGTCCTTGATAATGTTCTCAATATTTTTGTGTGTTACATCGTCGATTACAAAATCAATCTTGATACCAGAATTAATCCTCTTCAATTTCTGTGCCACAATTGATGCTTTTGGTAACCCGATGTCATCTTCATCAAAAAGAATCTGTCTTTGAAGGTTGTTTAGCTCAACAATATCTCTATCAACAATTTTTATATGCCCTACTCCACTACGTGCAAGATTATTCGCGATCGTAGTACCAAGTGCTCCACATCCAATGACAACAACATGGTTTTTTGAGAGTTTTTTCTGTCCAGCCTCTTGAATGTTTTCCAATATTATCTGTCTACTATATCTATCATCTACAGACATAATTAATACCTTCTATGAATTCCTTTGATTTTAAAATATTACAGATCCTACGTGTTTCTTCGATTACCGATCTGCTATTGCTCTTAACAAATCGATTAGCAGATTCCCTAACCCCATTCAGAATTACGTTGTCATCTATTTCCAGATTCCTCCTTTCTCCAGATAGATATCTTGATATTACTGCTTCGGTTATTCCTAATTTACCGGCAACCTGTTTTTGATTTAATCCATGATCCTCGATTAAATCCATGGCGATATCTTTTCGTATTACAGGCAAAACATGCCATACGATGATCTCACATGGGGATTTCATATGACGTTCACCATAGAATGTATATTTAACACTTTCTCATATAATTACTTACTAATTGGTGTTACTTCTAGTGAAAATAATGTTCATTTCAACACTTGGCTAATCCTTTTTAAAACAACGAATTGCCATAAAAGTCGTATCGGTAATTGAGGAAGACAGCAACAGTAATAAACGTTATTGAGCTTTTATTTCGATAAAAGTGGTAAAACCTAATATGGTTCTTTTAAGGTCTATATAGATAGCTTCCTGGCACGTTTGACATAATCTTTAATTTCTAATTTCTTAAGCGCGTTTATCAAATTGTGAATACCTACGATTTTTGCTGCATACCGATCTGCAAAATGCTCGTCGCGATATCGATGGAAAGTTAATGATGTAAGTGCTAGAATGGATGATAGAAATTTATTCGGACTGTGATTTA
>CP070798.1:1838418-1841045 GCA_020343515.1 Thermoplasmatales archaeon
ATATGATTTACAAGAACTGATCTATTAAAAACGATATGAATATTTTTCTTAAAACATAATGAAATAAAATTACGACCGTTTTCAACGGATGGCAGCATTGTACATGCTTTTTCGTCCGTCCACTGCCGTGGACTTTAGTCCGTGTTTTCCGTGAGGTTTTCATACGTTGTTTCGCACGCTAATTTCATATGTTTCTTCGTAAGTGGTTTCGTACGCAGATTTTGTGTGTGTATTCTTATGTGCAGGACAACGTGCATATGTACGGCGTGATCTCGCAAAGTGAATCCACAACGTAGTCATTAAACAACTGTCATTTCACGCTAACAAGAATGTGGCAGTAGCGTGTGTGATGAGTTGCTGGGCTGGCTGTGGCCTGGTTCTAGGCCCTGGGCAGTTGCAGAGAACTAGCCCTTGGCGGCGTTGCCAGGCTCTTGCTGCTAGACACTACGCGCACGCGTGGATGCTAAGCCTAAACTAGGTCTTTACGCACTAGCCTAGAACACAGCTCACAGCTGTTGCACAAAAAAGCTCTTGGCGCCAAGGCCTAAGAATCAGCACAGCACCTCACGCCAGCGGGTGCTTAGCCGTTGGAACAAATCATTCAACAAATTCTCTAACAAACTATATACCGAATTGTACAACAATTCAGCAGTAAACTAGGTGAACATTGGCAATAATAAAAATTGATCGATTCGCTGTGGCTACATCCAATAATTCCACATGTTCTATTGCTGATGCAATTTTAACTCTTGCTGATACCTGAATAATAATTTGAAAAAAATTTTATATCCTGAATTAGTGTTTCCGGGCTTCTCGTGCATGTTTTATGCGTTCAATAAGCAGTCTTCGGTGACTCTCAGAAATTTTTTTCTTCTTAATAATATTGAGACTATCAGCCATAGAATGCAAAAACTTTTCATCAAAGACTAATGATATGTCTGCATCTCCTTCGGTCGAAATTCTGCATTTCTTATTAATAATTTTTTTCTTAAACCAAGTCTTATGTTTCTGGCTTCTGAAATCACCCACGAATAAAAGTAGATGGTTCACATGGCTGAAAAGCTGGATAAGACCATATTTACACCTGATATGCCAGATCCCAATCTCATCCTTTCTCACTAAATATTTATTGGAATATTTTTTTAAATACAAATTCCAAACACGATCAGGGATATTTGAGTCTTTGCGTAATTTCATATGTTATGGACCTCCACCAATCTCCATCCCCCGGGTTTTTTCAGGGTTATTGGATCAGGGCTTATCTGGGATTTTCCTTAGTTTGTACTTACTATCGATATGGAGAATTCCTATTTTTTTACCTATTAGAGCACGTATATTTTCGATAGGGATCGCATCTTCAGGTATCTCGATTTCCTCCATCGCAATAAATTTAAGCTTGTGTTTGCTGTCTTGCGTTTGAACAACAGAAAGGTTACCGATGAATTCTTCGTGATTTTTTATTATCATTTTATTCCCTTCAGAGTGGTATTGCACATAGCCTTCCGGCAGACAATTATTTCAAATTATGTACCATAAATTTCTGGTTTCTTGGATCATATACTCCAAGAATTGACAAAAACATTTTAATATTTCCTATTATATTCTTAATATTACGTAGGATTAATAGGAGAAATAGATAGTAATGAAAGAATACATTCAAAAATTATGGGAAAAGCCACACCTTTCAGATATTGTGTACTTTTTGGAAATTTTTCAATACCAAAAGGAAGGAATCGAACAAAAACATTTCCGCTATTTCTTAATGGAATCTCCTAATCTTGAGTTCACGAGAGAAATGGACGATTTTTACAATCGGAATAAGATATTATTTATAATGTCTGCACCACTGCGAAAGAACTTACGGACTCATGAGGATGTTGTTAAACGTTTGACAAAATTTGAAAAAATTGAAGATGGAGTAGAAAAAGAAAAGCAAATTAAAGACTTTATTTTGAGCTTATGGAGAACAGGTAATATTAAAACAGTGGGTGATTTAGATCAATATCTAAGACGTCTCTGCCAGAATGGTGTAATAGAAAAATCAAACCGTAAGAAACCATACCATTATAATACAACGGTTGAATACGAAAAAAACTACCAAGAGATGAGAATACTGGAATATATTGAGCGATGGGATATTAAAGATAAGACGATAATCGCCCAGAAAAAAATTGGAGAGCATCGCTATGATGTATTTATCTTTGGTGCATCAGAAAAAGAGTTCAATGAGAAGGATACAAAAAAAATGACAGAGTATTTGAAAGTAATCTGCAATAATCTTGTGAAGATACTTGAATTAAAAAAGCAAAAAACATTACACAATATCGATGGGATGGATGAAGCTATGAGAACGAAACTTACTTCTATAGATTTTTTCTTTCACGGTTCCCTAATTTAAGATCTTAAAATTTAAATTCTTAGCAAGCTAAAGAATCAGATTTCTTGCTCAGCTAGGTTTACCTTTCGGCTTATAATCGATTAACATATTTAGCTCAGCTAGCCTACGTTCAGTTGATCTATCAAAATAAAGGAGTAAAGCTCAGCTAGGTTCCAGTAAAAATAAAATTTCAGAGTTCCCTTTTCTATAAATCCTCAACATTCGGCGGTATATCTTTACTCCACAAAAT
>CP070798.1:1841145-1843762 GCA_020343515.1 Thermoplasmatales archaeon
TGAGGTGATTTAAGCAAAACACGAATCCAATCGTAAGGTGCTAAACGGTAATATTTCTCTGCATATCTGATATAGCTCTCTGTTGTCTTTATCCTATCGTGACCAAGCCATTCTTTGACGTGATATACGTCGAAACTGCCGGTTTCTACTTTAGTTTGTATAAGACGTGCGATTGCACACCACGTTCTCATTGTCTTCACTGAAAACTCTGGAAATAGTGGTTTGACATATTTGCACAGCCATATCCTCAAATAATCAGTTGTCCATTTGTTACCAGTCGGCGTTATGAAAAGATAAGGATTTTCTCTGTTTATTCTGTCATGTAGTTTTATCTGGTTTTTGATGCTTTTTCTTCTATCGTTAACGAGTGCATCTTTTTCCAAGAATATCTGTCTTTTCTGGTTGTATTTTTTCGGCTCCGTGATTATCAGATACCCATAGTCCAAGTATACGTCTTCGATTTTTATCAATGGAATTTCCTGTGGTCTCAAACCCAGTAGAAAACCTAGAAAAAGTATCTTTTGGATTATCTGAGTTGTGTTTTTATTTCCAGTATATCGATATCCTGTCAGTTGTTTCACTTGATGCGGTAGCGGTATTATCTTTATCTTTGGAGGAGGAGCAACTGGAGGAACATATCCCCATACTCCTGTATCAATCCCACAGACCCTATACAATGCAGTTACTGCCTTCCAAGGATCAATGGTCTTATATGGATGCTCTGAATCTTCATTATAATCCAGGTATGCAATTATCTGTGCTGGGTTTGGTTTCAACAGGTTGCATGGTATCGTTGCATCGCTTACCATCCTTCTAAGATCGTTTACATAGTTTTTACCGGTGCTTCTCTTCTTCCGCAACTTTTTTTCCCAAATATAGAGAAATCTCTCGAATAACTGTTCATGAGTATCTATCGTTTCTAAGCCAATCAGATACGGGTTTTTCCACGCTTTTTTAACTTCTAAGTTAATTGTACCAGTTTCATTTAGATTGTTCACCATCCTCGCACCCCATTCAAGGGGTAAAACTGTTTGTTCAAAATTGATGCAGCTTTCATTGCTAGTTAATCCATCTTTTTCTCGGCGGTCACCCCCCGCACTATCAAGTGCAGGATTAGTATCGCCGTGGCAATATTTAACCGCTTCTCCTGTACGGACAGCTGACGGTGAGTACGATTGTTGGGATGAATTAATCTTTAATTGTAGAATCGATTTTGATGATGATTCATTCATCCTCATTGTCCAATCCTATATCAATCGGTAGAAGGGGGCTTAAACATGTTTATCAATAATAGTTATAACAAATAACAAGCTTGATCGGCTTTGTCGTCAACTATCCGCTAAGTATTTTTCGCCAGCGGTACACTAGTATAGAGGGTGCTAATTAGCCGTTGCACTCATAGTATTTAAAGATGTTGAAAACGGATTCTGTTGATTCTGACGGTGTTGAATCTACGGTGTTGATTTTACGGTGGTTACGTTAAAAACTTTTTGTGATATTTATGAACAAAAAATTGAAAAAGCCGTTTTTAATCAATTACATTGAAAAATGGGTTCATCTAAATCTACGCAACAATGCCAGCTATTAATCCCGGAAAAGACAAGAAACAGAAAGTGCTTGATGCAATCAAAAAAGCAGATCCGCCTTATGTTACAATACAGGACATGGCGGATAAGACTGGATTCTCACGAGAGACAGTAAGCAAATACATGGCTGTTTTAGAAGCAGAAGGAAAAATAAAAATTACCAAGACCATAGGAAAAGCCAATTTGTTTGAAGCAGAAAAATAATAATGGGTCTGACTAATGAGTCAAAACCTAATTAGTCAAATATATAAAGTTAACGGATTTTGAGGTTTATGGGGTGTGGGTCTGACTAATTAGTCTGACCCTTAAAATATAAAGAAGATCATTCCAAGTATTATAAAAACGGTTCCTGCTATTTTATTGATGAGTTTTTTATTTATTCGTTCTGAAATGATTTTACCGAAAAATATTGTAATTAATGAAAGTAATGTTAATGCAGACATTGTTCCAATAAAAACAAGTAATGCATTGTATTGTGTTGCAAAAATTGCAGCAGCAATCTGTGTTTTATCACCCCATTCAGTAAGCATTATTATAAGAAATGCTGCGATAAGTGGATTTTTTTGAGTTGTTCTTTTTTCTTCTTCATTATCTCTGTTGATGAGTAGTAATATACCAATTATTATGAAAACTATTGCGGATATTATCTTTAGATAGTTAATTGGTATAATTGTTGTAATCCATGTGCCTAAAACAATTGCTACTCCATCTACTATTATAAAAGCAAGTATTGCTCCTATTAGAAGTTGTAGATGTTTTTTAGTTTTTGAAGATAAAAGCAATATCGAAATTTGTGTTTTGTCACCTATTTCCGCAGCAGCAATTGTAATTAATGGAATTATTAAATCTTCAATGATTTTATGTCACCACTCGATATTCAGGAAATATTAAAAAACCATGTAAATATCTGTTGGTTTTTTATGATAACGTCCAAATCATGCAAATTCTTTTCGTTTTGACTATTATCATAAACCACGGAAAAATATAAAAAATAAACAATATGAGTTCGCCACATAACAAAGTGGTTACCT
>CP070798.1:1843862-1846469 GCA_020343515.1 Thermoplasmatales archaeon
CATCATCCATTTTTCCTTCTCCAAATCTACAATTTCCCAATATCTCTTTATTTAAAAACCTAACTTAAAAACTTTAAAGGAATTAAAAAAAGAAAAAAAGGAGATTATAGTTGTTTTTTTAGTTATTTTTATTGTCTTAGCAAAGGTAAGACAATTATTCAACTGAAATTCGTGATGTGCTCCTTATATTTAATCGCGTATATAGCTTATCATCATTTTGGTGTAATCATTGAGGCATCAATAACAGAATGATAAAAGATACCATATAATTCCAATAGAAATTGCACCGAGTCTCGCCATAAACCTTGTAATAAAGAATAATTGTGGTCCCACCAATTTTTTTACCCAAGAATTTATCGTGTTATTTAGATCGTTATAATCTATTTTAATTTTAAAACCTGAGTCCTTTACACCCAAAACAAGTCCTTCAACGACTAATATAGATACATCAACGGTCCTTAGGAAATATACGCCCTTATCCTTAAGGGATGTTTTTACATGACCTCTCATATATTTAACCGCATGAAATACTGCTTGAACACATGTTTCACATTTCGGATTCTCATTTTTGGGTCCGATAGATTTACATGGCAAACATTCTTCTTCAACCGCTACTGGTTCATGGTCTATACTGGATATAGAACCAGCAATTGCTGCTTGCATAGCTGCTCCGATAAATAAGGTCACAGCTATTATACTTACAATCATTTTTACACCGTTATTCCTTTGGATGCCTCCAGCCTTATTTTTTCCAAATACTTCTTTCATTTTTCTATCACCAAATATGCCTAATATCGACTAGTAAACATTAAACGGCTTATCAAAAAAGACGACAAAATTGTAATATAGTCCTAATATAATATTCTTTTGTCGGGGGCTTATGGAAAAGATAGATCTGAAAGATAGGAAAATTTTGTACGAGCTTGACATCAATAGCAGGCAATCATTTAGGAGTATTGGCAGAAAGGTTGGTTTATCAAAAGATGTAGTGGCGGGTAGAGTAAATAAATTAAAAGAAAATGGGATAATTAAACGTTTTTATCCACGTTATGATACACTTCAATTAGGGTTAAATCTTTTAAGATTTTATTTCAAATTTCAATATGTTACACCTGAAATTAAAAAAGAAATCATTAATAACTTTATGAATAATGATTATGTAAATAATCTTTTTTCAACTGAAGGTAGTTATGATTTAGGGGTTATAATAAATGTAGAGAGAATTTCTGATATTTGGCCGTTCTGGAGAAAAACCCTTGAAAAATATGGTGATTATTTTTCAGAGCAAGTTTTTTCAGCTTACATGGGTGAACTAATTTATGGTCAGTCATTTTTACTTGAAGATATTGAAAAACCTGGTAGATCTCCTAAACGCAGTAGTTTGGGTAAAGCAAAGATTGATAATCTTGATTTAGAGATATTAAAATTATTGGTATCTGATGCAAGAATACCTACTGTTGAGATGGCGAAAAAACTGGATTCAACTGTAGCAACTATTACCTCAAGAATTAAGAGATTAGTAGATTTAAAAGTAATACTTGGTTTTACAGTTGAGCTTGATTTAGATAAAATTGGTTACCAAGTTTGGAAAGTGGATTTTTATTTAAGCGAGTATACCAAAATAAATCAAATTGTTAAATATTTAGAAAAAAATCCTCTTTTATTATGTGTAGATTATACAATTGGATGTGCTGATTTGGAGATAGAACTTAATGTAAGAAGCATTAGTCAATTACATAACATCATTGAAGATCTACATTCAAAATTCCCGAAAATAATTAGGAAATATTCATATTTTCGTGTTGTAAAGTTTTATAAATGGTTTAATTTATAATAAGAAAAAAAATATGTTGTTTATTGATTAAACTATCAGTAAATAATTTTCTTCATTAAAAACAAATTTATTAACACTCTAAAGTCGTTTTTTCTGACTGCTGTCCTTCAAAGCCTTATCAATTCTTTCCTTCAAATCTTCAATATCAAAAGGTTTTTCAATATAATCTGCAGCTAAAAATTTTCCAGCACTTTTGGCGATATCATCTGTTCTCGCTGTAAGAAAAACCACAGGGATATCTTTCCACAATGAGTTTTCTTGTAAAATTTTTAAAATCTCCCAACCGCTCATCTCAGGCATCATAATATCCAATAGTATAAGGTCAGGGATTTCATTATTCTCTAACGACCTAATACATCGGGTTCCGCTAGAGACACATGTAACCTTATAGTCA
Organism: Thermoplasmatales archaeon; assembly: GCA_020343515.1. GTDB lineage: Archaea > Thermoplasmatota > E2 > DHVEG-1 > DHVEG-1 > JAGLML01. The sequence goes on from CP070798.1 coordinate 1,846,091, forward strand.
TCTCCCATCTTTTCTAAAGTTTGTTTAATGCTATGGAGGTGATCGGGGTTATCATCCACAACCATAATCTTTTTCATACTCCATCTCTCCTCTAAAAGATTCACTGAAGTGAATTACTTTTTGATATAATTCTTCTATTTAAATGTCTTTCCCATTATATTTATTGCAACATCTGTAACAAAACTGATTTTATCTCCACAATATTACCCAAAAAGGTGTCGGGATACGAGCGCCTAAATGACATCACATTTTAAGGTTTTATATCTGTTGAACTATGGTGGTTTTTGAAAATCTTCGAATCGGTATTTGTTTTCGAAAAAATATCATCATCCATTTTTCCTTCTCCAAATCTACAATTTCCCAATATCTCTTTATTTAA
>CP070798.1:1846569-1849123 GCA_020343515.1 Thermoplasmatales archaeon
AAAATAATTGTTGGATGTATCATAGCTGTTGGCATACTTATTGGCGTATCATTTACCTCTGTTGTTGGGTATAGCAGTGTTAAATCTAATTCTGCAATAAACTCACCATTGTTTAGTGTGAGAACCAATAGGGCAATAGACGAAGAAAGCAAGGATTTGACTTGTGATTATGTTGGTAAGGGAAAAATGACCAATATCCAATTTTCACGAAAAGATGGAACAACCGTTCAGCTTACTTTGAATATAATCAAGGTAATGGATGATAAAACATTTTCCATATTTATGAAATTTGCAATTCGGGAATTGTTGAAGAATAATGTTATTAATTATAGGGAGATACCTTCTATAATAAAGGCATTGAAAGAATTGAGAGAAGGTGATGTTTATGTTATTCCTAAAGCAAATGAGCTTTTACAATCAGCAGTAGCACCCTGCTGGACAGATAGATGTGTCACAGTCAATTGTGCAACAGCGTTCGCTGGCTGTGTTAGATATAAATTGTTAGTGATTACAGTAACCGCTACATATGCATTATTTCCAAATTTTATGAACTTCGTTACTGAGTATCTTAATCCAGAAGGTCCCTTTAAATTATCATTTCTTTGTGCTACCGCCGGAGATTGTCCATAATCTCCCAATCATTAGCAACATACTTTTTCAAACATAATCTACAAAGGTTAAATTATCAGAAAATGAGACTAATTATTCTGTAAAATCATTTTCACATCACAGATTCTTCTGGGTAAAAACCTGATTTCAATCCCTTTTTATCCACCATCAGCTAGTAAATATAAGGTTCTGGTTAATTGCATTTTACTGTATAGCTTCATGGTTATGCGCTGAGTATAGGCATCTAACTTGAAGTTATAATTAACAAGGAAATATATTCAACTTGATGACTTTGGCATTATAAATTTTAGTAATTGAAATGATATACTGGATGGTACAATGTATCGCAATCAAACTTTATGCTTTGAGTTTTGACTTAAGTGAAAAACCTGTTATTGGTATTCTTGGAAGAATAAAAAATAAAAAGAAAGGATTTCAAGGAGTCCATGGAAAATAACGCAGAGATTCTCGTCACTTTTCTCGACGAGAAAGTCGTTGAAAAACGTCACGTTTTTTCAGTCGTCATAACCACTAGACCACTGGCTCTTCTTACATAAGAGAGCAGTTTTTTACCAGTAAATTTGCGTCAAAATCTCCCCCGTGGCACTATTAGTGGAGAGAAAAGTCTTTTTCTAGTAACAATCGAACCTCTACCTAAAATGAATGTGTGATTTAAACCCCCAGTCCATATCACTTCCCCTGCACTAATCTACGAGTTTGAATCATCCTTCCTAAGTCTATCCCATTCCTCAGCCATCATATTCATCATTTTAACTCTAAAGTCAGGGTCTTTAAGCATAAGTTCAAAATCAAATCCCAATTTGGTGGCATTTTTACTCTTCTTTTCAAATTCACCAATGCTCTTCATATCCAGAACTAAGAAGCACTTACTACAAATCTTGGCTCCATAAGGATTTTTAGTTTCACAACGTGGACATACAATGTATTTGAACTGACCATTCCTATCCTTTTCTTCTTTGACTAGGCCATTCATTTGAAGAACGATCCTATCAGTGTCTGCGAGATGGGTATAAATTCTAGCCATTTGAGATCCTTGTACCCAACCGAAATAGTTACAACGGACGCTATCGCTCAGGTGTTCTGCAAGCTCGCTCGCTCTACTGTGTCTCCAATGATGTGGATTTATTGGTTTTTCAAACCCGGACCGTTCTTTGAGTTCTTTGAGTATCTTTTTTACTGAGGCGTACGACATTATTGTTCCTTCTTGTCCTAATGGTCTTATTTTACAAAAGAGATAGGCATTCTTGTCTATGCGTTTTGGATGGTCTTCATTTAGCCACTGGGTAAGCGCAGGAGCAGATCCTACAAGTCTTATTTGACGGTATCCAGTTTTTCCAAAGAGATTGAGTTTCGCCCCATAATCATCAAAGGTGGCATCCTTAATTTTAAGATTGAGCAGTTCTCCGATTCTGGCCCCGCTTTCGTAGAGGGTAAGAATCAGCGCTTTCTCTCTAAGATTCTTACAATTATCTGCTAAAAATTGAACATCTTTTGGGGTTAATAGCTCTGAGGGGAGTTTTTTACTTTCTTTTGGTTTGTTAATCTTGATAAATTTTACTAGCTTTGGAATTTCCCATTCATCTTCATCTTCGTTATTTCTATTATACAGCCATTTGTAAAATTTTTTGATTACAACTTTGTAATCCTGTTTGGTCCAAGCTGTATATTTTGGATTTCCATCAGAATTTTTAGCTTTTTCAATAGTATTGATTAATCTCTCAATATCTTTTTTGGTAGCTTCCAAAAAATCTTTGTTGAGCCATCTGGCTATGTTTTGAAGGGGATATATGTATTTGCACTGTCTTGCAATACTACATCCATGTGCAGAAATATAATTCAAGAAATCTTTTATGTCCGACTTATTCTTATCTGAAATATCAAGAGTTCCTAGGCGATTAAGGGCTGAATTTAATCTGCTATGGTT
>CP070798.1:1849223-1851776 GCA_020343515.1 Thermoplasmatales archaeon
GCTTCCCCCGGATAATGAAATGTAATAGTTTTTATGTCCTTTGCCTCTTTTTTGCTTTCAACTATTTTTGTAATTGTTGGGATGTTCATACCTGTGCGACTCCAATTAGCTCTGTCAATTTTTTATACTCATGTACTTTCATCCATTGTTCTATTTCACCACATACTTTTTTAAATATATCAAGACCTCTATAGTAAATCCCAGATCCAATTTGAACGGCGCATGCACCAGCCATGAGATATTCTATAGCATCTTCTCCAGTTGTTATCCCACCAACGCCGATAATAGGGATATGAAGGTTTTTTGCTAGTTCATAGACACATCGTATCCCAATTGGTTTAATGGCTTTGCCTGAATATCCTCCAACTTTGTTTGAAAGGATAGGTTTTCCCAATTCTACATCGATTTTCATTCCTTTAACCGTATTTATGGCGACTATTGCATCAGCATTTCCATCCTCCGCGGCCGTTGCAATTTCAACAATATTTGTAACATTGGGCGAGAGTTTCACAAAAACAGGTAGACTCACGTTATCTTTTACAGAAGATGTTATCTCCCGAACCAAGGGTAGATCACAGCCAATTTCTAAACCATATCCTTTTGCATGTGGGCAACTTAAATTAAGCTCTAATGCAGAAGAACCATAATCTTCCATCTTTTTACCCAATTCAATAAACTCCTTAGTATTTGCTCCATAAATACTGCCAATAATTGGGGTTTTTGAATTTTTTAATAGACTAAGTTCTAGACCATAGTGCTCTATGCCAGGGTTGGGAAGTCCCATCGCGTTTAAAATGCCATGGTCTAGCTCAATTACTGTTGGATTTGGATACCCTTGTCTCGTAGTCAATCCAACTGATTTTGTAACAATGGCACCAGCATCACAGTCAATGATTCGCTGCATGCTCCCTGCATCCTCATCCATTATCCCAGAGGCAAGCATCGTTGGATTTTTCAATTTTATACCTGCGACGGTTGTAGTGATATCTACCAGTGTATCACCGAACATTAAATACAACCCATGTATAAAGTCATTTGTGTAACAAGTATACTTTTAGAAGATTAGAAAAGAAATTTTTGAAAACATTCTTTCTCATTTTTTAACCTTAGCAACTACTGCCCCATAAACGGCGTTGAAATCTCGTGTGTTCACGTTGAAAAACCATGTTTCTAGGCATTTTATTAGAAGAATCAACAGGAGTAAAATAGAAGGGGGAAATAAACTATGGAGGAAGATCATGAAAATTGTTTCCACTAGAGGCAGGAATTTCACAATCTAAAGATATTAGGTATTACCCCCTTCAATAAATTGTAATAGTTTTCTGGTTGATAAAGATATTGTAAAGGGGTCAAAAAACCGGAAAGGAGGAAAGGGATGAAAAAGTTCACTTTCAAAAAGGATTTGACCCCTTTATGTTATTATGGATTTATCCCCTTAAATACTTTACGGCTGATGTAAACTAAGATGATGTTCGTAATTTGCTTGACAATTGTATGGACCACACATTCGTTGCACTAGATCCTATTTCTCTTATCCAATATTGAATACCGTTCACGTGTGAACACCCCAGATAATATCTCGTTTTTCTCTATATTTCATTGAATGACAATTTGGCCAGAATGGTGTTAAAAAAACTCTCGTATTTTCTTAATTTCAGGGTTTACTATTCCCCCTTCTTTTAATGGGAAAACATACTCCATGATTTCAACTTCCTTTATATTTTGTGAGTATTCTGTTAGTAGGATTTCTTTTAATTTTTTTGCATAATTAATATCTTTAGCCGTGAAAATGACCACCCAATCAAACATACCATGAAGAAGACCACCAGATAGAATATTAACTCCAATATCTTTACCTTTCTTTTGAACGGTTAGGTCAATTATCTTATTAATTGTATCGCCCATTGGTTGATAGGAACTTTTAATAAGTAACATATATCGGTTTACATCGAGTTTTTCATCGTCAACCACTGCATTATATCCCCAGATTGTTTTGTTTTTTTCCAATCTTTTAATGATTCTCCAAACTTTTTGTCTTGAGCATTTACAATTTTTAGCTATGTTGTCAATGCTTTCTTTTGCATGTATTCTCAGTTCACTGATAATCTTCTTTTCATCTTTAGCAATTTTTTCTCTGCTACTTTTAGGCATATTCATTCTCCTTCGTCATGGTATCCCAAAATAGCCAATTACTTAAAAACATAACTCTATAATCTTTCTTCCCTGCAAAATAGGTTTTCACATTGAAAAACCATGCTCCTAAGCATTTTATTAGATATATTACAGAAGGCGGGTAGGAATGGTTAACCAGTATTGCATAAGATATGTTTAGGATAGTATAGGATAGGATTTTTGGTTAACCGTTGTGTGAGCTCACACCCTATTATTTTTATTCATGGCTAATTTAAAAACATGACAACGCAAAAGTACACGTTGGTTAATGGTTTATTATGTCTTTTTCGTTAAAGCCAGTAGCTTAACAACGTTTACATTGTTAAATTGAAAATTGGGGGGGGGGGGTTTTCTGTGTAATATGAGTGTGGGAATTTTAGT
>CP070798.1:1851876-1854413 GCA_020343515.1 Thermoplasmatales archaeon
TCTTTTGTCTTTATTCAATAAGCGTTGGTATAGCATTTTCTCACCCGCAATTTACATGAATTATAAATTCACAACTCTTCGCACCACTGATTATTGATCGTATTATTTCTTGTGAAAATTTGAAGGGAATATTCAACAATCGATTCACCACGGCTTTGAATAGACTATCTATCAAACTCAAGGCATATCTCCTTTTAAAGTTATTGTAGTAAACAAATTGGCCTTTCATGATATGATTAATCAGTCAATGCCTCTCAACCCATATACTATGATTTACAAGACCAAACTCTTTTAAAGCTGAGGCCAGACGCTGTCCCAATGGACTTCCGCTGAAATCTGCCTCTTTTGAATCGTGATACAGGTGAATGTTAAAATCGGTTTCTACCGTTATATGGCTGTACACTTTGATTTTCTGCTGTCTTGCTGCCTGATTCACTTCATCAATCAGACCTTTTAGTTGCGACTCCAAGAATGTACGGTTGCTGCATGTTGATCGAAGTTCGATAATTTCTAACCACTTCATTAGCTTTCCTCTTTTTTTTTGGGCATTCTAGTGTGTGCATTTGCGAAAACCATGCCAAATTATATCTTCAATAAAATCAATAAGTTAGAAAATTTAAATTTCACGAAATTGCCATTTATAGCAATTCTACTTGCCAAATACGACAATTTTGCTTAAATTCTTTGTATAGAAGGCACTATCCGGAAAATTCAAGCATATTTACGCTCAAACGGTGTCTGTGGTGCATACCAAACAATTCGGAAAAGAGATAAACAGGGGTAGTAATAGAAACTAATTAATCCACAAATCTGCCTTTTTCACTATCGTGAAAGCCAAGGGCTTTAGGGGATTTGGCTTCCAGTGGCTCATCATTGTAGCTGACAGATATAAAATTGAAAGTATCCTTTAACGCCTATCTTCTGCATATTTTTCTAACAATCTAATTAATAAACTTGCCAAGGCTAAGTACTCAATAGCTCTGTTTCGGTCATCAAGTAAAACATTATCATGAGCTTTTCTATTTCTTATCCCAACTATTCCTTTGTATAAAAACATTAGACCTCTTTGCTCATCTTTTTCTTCGTCCGAACTTAAATCATTAAATTGAATGATAGGGTCTTTATTATCGCATCCAAATGCTTGATTCATTAAGCTATCTCCATCATAAACTTTCCCAGTGAGACTTTTAACCTTTGCCTTTACTTCTTTAATCACTTTTTTAAAAGCTTCTTCTGCGGCTTGAGCATAATGTTTATCTTCATATAGTTTTTGGCTCACCTCTTTTATTTTGGGGTGAAAATCGTAATTTTCTAATGCAGTCAATCTGCTTACATCTACTTCTCTAGTTTCTTTGAATCGTTCAGCCTCTGATAAAAATCCTTCTAGAAGAGCCTTCCTCTCGTTTAAATCTTTTACATATAATTGCTGCTGATGTTGTGGGTTCCTTGCCATTTTTCTAGGGCCAGACATTTTAAATAAATCAACATATGGTCCATCAAATAATTTCTTAATTAATTTCAGGGTTGTATCTTGCCAAATTCTAAATTCTGGGCCATAAGCAACTCGACTCTTTAAATTATCAATTTCATCAATCTGTTCTTTTAAAATCTTTATTTGTTTTATTTCCATTTTTACCTCCTTGCTGAGAATTTCTCCTCCCCTAAAAATAATCATCCAATACCTGAGGAGCTAAATTCGCTCTGCTGTCTTTTTCAATCAAAGGAAGCCAAACATTAAGGTTTTGGCTTCCAGTGATTTCAATAAATCTTCTTTTTGGTTTTTTTAGAAGATTGTTATAGATTACAGAGACCAACTTAAATTTAAAAAAATCTTAGTCTATTCAATGAAAGAAGATCAGTATAATCTCCTACTAAATTGATTCTTAGAACTTTATTCTTATTCCTGTTCTCAAGGAGATACCAGTAAGGTTAACTTTAAATTCCCTTATATCTCGAATATCAACCCTACTTGGCTTATCCTCTTGTAATGCAATCTGGGAGTACCATTTGCCTGTATCGAGGCTTTGGACTTCATAATACCACATGGTCCCTGATTCCGACTCTGTCCATCCATCGGAATCTGTCAAAGTTGAATCCCCTTCCCAGCTCTTCAATTTACAGTATCTTCCTTTTCCTTCAATAAAAATAGCAATCTTGGGAGCAATATTAAATTCTAAGCCAGCTCCTGCATGGAATCCAAGACCTTTATCTTTTAATTCCGATTCAGTCTCTACCCAGTATGTAGGCAATCCTACAAGTTGGGCTTCAGCCCTAAGAGTACTCTTTACTTTACCCATATAATAGCCAACCCCTCCGTATAAATAGAAATTCAAAGAAGGAGCAGCGGGAGGAAAAAAATAGAGGCTTAAATTAACAGGAGTAACGGTGATTATTGGCGCATAAGAATAGGACGTACTGCCCGAGCCGGCTATCGATATACCTATTTCACTCTCATTACTTCTCCTAATATATCCAAATCCAACCCCAATTCCAAAAGTTCCACCTAAATTCATTATAAGTTCGCCTTCAAACTCAAG
>CP070798.1:1854513-1857044 GCA_020343515.1 Thermoplasmatales archaeon
ACCAAGTTTTTAAAAACCCTATTTTTCTCCGAGGCTTTTACACGCATGCCATAGAAATTACCTGATAAAGTGTTACCAAAAATGATGTTGTTGTTTGAATCAATTAAATAAATGCCGTATAAACTGCATGAGGATATATTATTTTTTGAAATATTGTTGTTATTTGAATGGTGTAATGCAACACCATATAGATTATTTGAAATGTTGTTCCGGTAAACATTATTATTTTTTGAACCCTCGCCAATATTGACACCCATATTATTACTCAAAATGATGTTATCTGAAATGGTGTTGTAGGATGTGTTAACATTAATTCCTATAAAATCTGAGTATACACCGGCACCGACTATTTTGAATCCTTTGATTGTACATTTATCCACATAAACACAAATCACATTTTTTTGCCTAGCTTTACCAATTTTTTGCCAGCCAATAACTGTTTTATCTTTACTTGCGCCTATCAGATTTATTGATTTATTTAAGATCAATATCTCATTATAGGTTCCATTATATACAAAGATGGTATCTCCGTCACTAGCATTATCAATGGCATCCTGAATCTTTACATAATCAACACCGCCGCCATCATTAACATAAATCGTCTTTGAACCAGAATTAGGAACTTCTAGACACCCACTCACAGCCATAATCAATAATAAAACAATGACTTTTATACTATAGATCTCTTTTTTCATCCTATTGACCAAATAATTTCTATTACTTTATAAACTCTACCCTGCGATGAGACATTAACTGTTCAAATCCTGTAATGTATGCCTAAGGTAGGCCATCAACAATTTATTTCGACAAATTAACACTGATTTATAATACATTATTCAAGAAGCCGTAACGTTGTTTATAAAAACTGGACCAAGAAATGCCATATATTCGTTATTATCTGGTGAGAGCATCTCTCCCTCCTGCTTTATGATTATCCAATAAAAGTCATTTGGTTTAACATCTAAGTCTTCAAATGTTACAATAGTAACATTTTCATCAGGAGTTGCATGCCCTATTACCTTACACCAAGGTCTCCCTTTCTCGCTATCTTTTTTCACAAGCCATATATCGCTAATTGGATAACTCAGCTCATCTGGTGAATATCCATGCGGGAACATGCTTTTTCCACCGTGATCAATTCCAGAGAAGGTAGAACATGCAGTTATTCTTATTTCTAGAGGAGAAGAACAGTTAATCCACCTGCCATAGGCCATTTGTCCATCAAACCTTGCATTTGCCCGGATTTTTAGAAGGTGCAGAGGATAAACGCTACAATTGTTCATCGCATCCCAAATCTCCTCTCTTGTATTATGAACTGCATAAACAGCAACTATTCCTGAAGGGCCTGCCAGATGACTTTCTTCGAACAAAGCACTACCCGGCCTATCGTAATCATGTGTATCACTACTTGCTATGAAAACAAATCTCTGGCCTTTCATCTTACTCCACTCCCATAAAGCATTTTCTACCCAAGCATCTGTCTGATTATAGAATTGGTCTTCTTTATAGGGCCAAAGCCAAGGCACATCAGGAGTATAATATTGACCTATCCCTGTCCCCCATCTACTATATATCTCTGCCCCTCTAAGAATTTTGTTTCTATCATCAGTGTTAGACATTTCATTTGCCAAAAAAGTCCAATTCGTTGTAAAGCTAACCCAACTAGCTTTTGCTTGAGGATGATGAGGGAATCCAATGTTGAAGTGACCTTTATCCCATTCGTCTGCCATCGCTTTAAAAATAGTGTCATAGTTGAGTTTTTGTAAATCTGAGTATTCCCGCGCATTTGGATAAACATCCTTATAGTAAAAGTTGATATGGCCGACATCATCCCAGCCATTAGGAGACCATTTACGTCCTCCAAGACTCCATTGAGCAGCAGTCCACTCAAATCCTAGCAGGGTGGTAAAATTTCCAGGATCATAGTATTCATTGGCTTTTTCTTTCATTGTTTGCCATTCGCTATAACCCCGAATTTTGTCAAAGATTGTTTTTATGAAATCCCACCATGGCACTCCACCGAAACGACGATAACCATTAAACAATGTGTTTATTCCATCAATTAACTCGCCATGGTCACTACAAGCAGTGAAATCCAAGTAGTTATCTTTTATCGCATTACTATACATTGAATCTATGCCATAGTTGCCATCAGATATTGGAGTATGCCAGTGAATATCTCCAAAAAACACACTTTTAAGCCTTATTTCTACAGTGTCTGAATCATTTCCATATTCATTTTCAGCATACACCGTAAGATTTACAAAAGTATCCTCTGGAGGAGTAGGTTCAGGGTCAAAAATAAGTGGATCGTCACCATAAAAAATTGTGTGCTCATTCCCCCCATTAATCAGCCAATACTTAATTGTCGGCCCACCAGTGATATTACAATCAATTATGTCTCCCTCATATACAGTGCTATATGGATTTATTTTTATTTCTACATCTGGTGGTGATTCATTATATATAACTACAGCTTGTAAATCGAGAACAGAGAAACATGGAATAGTTAAGGCACTAAAGATTAAAAT
>CP070798.1:1857144-1859608 GCA_020343515.1 Thermoplasmatales archaeon
GAGGGAGTAATAGATACCAAGACATTAACAGGTCCAAAGATTTTGTAATTTTCAATCCCTTTTTATCCTATCACAAAAAAGGATTGGTTTTTTAAAGCAGTAGCTGTTTATGAAATTGCAGTGTGAGGGATTTAGAAATAATGCCAAAGAAAAAAAAGACTGTAAAAAGGAAGAAGAAATAGATCACCGAATTGATGATTTATAGTATACATACGAACAGTTATTTTGTATTAGCTTTTGCTGCTACAGGGAAAAACAGGTTTTTAAAGAAAGAAATGTTATGAAATTTAATAACGGGAGAGGGAAAATAAACGAAATGCCCGCTGTGTAAAAAAGAATTTGAAAGAGCCGAATATAATATATGGGGAAAAAGGTTTTGTCCATATTGTTCTTACGATTTAAGTTTGGAGGAATAAAATGAAATGCCCGATGGTATCTATTACTAGAGAACCTCAAGATTGTATAGAAGAAAAATGTTGGTTTTGGAAGGATGGTAACTGTTCGTGGGTAACTATTAATAAATGAGGTAAAATATTGTAGATTTGGATAGGGGGAAAAATGGATAGAAAAAAACTAATCCGGCCTGGCCCATTTAAATTCTACTAACGAACTTTATTATCTAATACTACAAAAACTTTTATAAGATTATATTTTATATTATTATTGGGTCTGACTCGTTAGTTAAGAGCTATTGGTCGAATACATAAAGTTAACTGATTTTGAGGTTTATAGGATGTTTTACCCATCAGAATCCGTGCAAGAGGGTAGCATTTATATACCATGTCCTCTATTAGAATACATTTGGGAGGTTATAAAATGAAAGAAGATATGTTTAGGAAAGGCTGGGTTGTTTCTGTTATAATCATGCTTATTGGAATAGGCGTTGCACCAATTGTTAATGCAAATGTTAATCGTATTTTACCAACAACTAAGAATAATGGAGAGATAGAAGAGGGAGATTTTGTAGAGGTTACATGTCAGGTTAGCACTTTAAAAGGGGCTAAACAAGTTGTAAAGCATATTTCAAAGGATAAGCTTGATAAAATAACAAATCTTGCTAACGATGTAAATGCTCTTTTAGATGGAAAAAATTCCGTTATTGATTTACGAGATAAAATTTCTGCTTTAGCAGTTGAGCTAAAATCTGTTGATTTGTTACCTCAGAGGATGAACATTGATGATGTTGTTGATTTGATGATGAATAGTCTAGTACGTTCGAAGCAACTTTCGAATCCTTTGGAAAAATTGTTGAATAAAAGACAAATTAACAATGATGACAAAAGAAACTCTTTTAATTTTATTTTTGGAGTCGGTAAAAAATTATGTTATGGTATTAACATATTGAGACATGAATATATAGAAAAGTTACTCGATCTACTATATCAATCAGATATAATCCCATATAAAACATTATCAAATATAATAGCTTTTATTTATCTTCGACCAAAGATGCTTTTTGGACTTGGAGCAGTAGGATTTCTTATGGGAAATGCTTCAGTTACTACTGTTGGTCTAAGAGGGATTAAGAGAGCATATGGGGAAGTGCCGGTTATTGTTCTCGTTGGATTTCTTGGTTTAAAATTTTCTACGAGGAGGATAGGCTTTATTTTTGGCTTCAGTCTCTTTTCAGATATGATTGTTATTCCTGATGAATCTAGGTAGTGAACCAAATACTAATATTATACAAAAAATGAAAAAAGGTAGAGTAATTATCTGAAAAAATCCGTTTCAAGGTAATAAATATTTATATACCACAGCATGGATAGATATATGTAATAATCTGGGGAGGATTTTATGAAAAAACCATTGCTTAAGAAAGGAATTGCGGTTGCCGTAATAGTATTGTTCGTTGGGATGAGTATTCCATCAACTGGCACGGTTGTAGAAAAATCAATTATATCCTTTGATGGTAAAACCTTGTATGTTGGTGGTGATGGACCTGGGAACTACTCCAAGATTCAGGATGCGATAGATAATGCGAGTGATGGGGATACTGTTTCTGTTTTTGTAAGTAATTCTTATGGATCACAGAAAAAAACTGTTGATGGTTTAGTATTGTTGTTTTTAGTAATCATTTTTGGATAGTAGTAACTTCAGGGTGGATAAAAGAAGAAATATAATAAAAATTAGCAATTTACCACGATTGACGTGAGAGAAAATAGAAAAAGCCAAATATAGTATGGTTATTCAAAGCTCTCTATAGTATTGTTACTTTTCAACTATTAGTATGAAAAATATTGTAAAAGAGACATTGAAAACTATGCTTAAGGCATTATCTCTATTCTATTGTAAAAAAATCTTCAATTTCTTTAATATTTGGATTAACAAAGCCGTTTTTTTCAACTGGAAAAATTACTTCTAACACTTGAATATCAGATATTAAATCTTCTGCAAACAAAGTATTAAAAATGTTACAAAATCTTTTTACCTGCCCAATATGACTTGCAGTAATGCAGAGTTGCCA
>CP070798.1:1859708-1862136 GCA_020343515.1 Thermoplasmatales archaeon
AATAATGATTATGTGAATGGCTATTGGAAATTCGATGAAGGCAGCGGTAACACCTTGGGTGATTCTTCCGGGCATAATTATGATGGAACAATTTATGGAGCATCATGGACCACAGGGTATAAGAATTATGCGCTGAGTTTTGATGGAGTGAATGATTATGTCGATCTTGATAATTATGCGCAAGATGCGCTAGGCTACAATAAAACTGATGACTTAATATTTTCAGTATGGATCGATACGCTATCAACTGATCCAGGTATCATTTTTAGTATATCGACAGCAAAACTAGGTTACAACCCTGGGACTCATATTGCATTAAATTCTGATGGTACTATAAATTTTAAAGCATATAAATTAGGCTGCGGGATTTCAATGACATCTAATGGTACTTACAACGATGGTAATTGGCATCATATTGAAATCTTTTATAACGGTATTTCAGCAAATCCAACTGTAGAAATGTACGTTGATGATAAATTTGACACCAGGTTAACAGAATGGGTGTGCTATTTCTATGCCGACCAGTTTGAAAAAGCCAAAATAGGCAGGAGAAGCAACGATTCAACAAATCATTTTGATGGAAAAATAGATGAATTAAAAATTATCAAATACGCCGGTGGAAATGAACAAAATCCACCAACTATAGATGGCCCAATGTTTGGACATCCCGGCGTCAGATATTACTACACCTTTGTAGCCAACGACCCAGAGGGAGATAACATAGAGCTTTTAATTAACTGGGGTGACGGCAACGAAGAATGGGTAGGACCCATTAAGTCAGGTGAAGAAGTCGAAGTTAGCCATAAATGGTATGAAAATGGAACATACCCAGTTAAAGCCAAATCCAAAGACTATTGGAGTGACAGCGCTTGGTCAGATGAATACATGGTAAGAATTGGGAACCAAGCACCGGACCCACCAACTATAACTGGACCTCAATATGGAGACCCTGAAGTAGAATATGAATACACATTTAATACAACAGATTGGGAAGGAGATGATGTATACTACTGGATTGAATGGGGAGATGGCGACAAAGAAGAGTGGATAGGACCCTATGAGACTGGTCAAAAAGTCAAATTGAAACATACATGGTCTGATCATGGAAAATACACAATTAAAGCCAAAGTCAAAGATGTTAATGATGCTGAGAGTGATGAGTCATCATTACTGGTAGTAATTGGAAACAGGGCCCCAGATGCACCAACTATAACTGGTCCTCAATTTGCAAAACGCGGATCATATGAATACACATTCAAAGCAACAGACCCAGATGGAGATGATATATACTACAAAATTGAATGGGGAGATGGCGAAACTGAAGAATGGATTGGCCCTTTTGCCTCGGGTAAAAATGTAAATGTGAACCACACCTGGAGTAAGAAGTTGGTTGCCTATACTATCAAGGCGAAAGCTAAAGACATTTTTGATCTTGAGGGACCGGAGGGAAAACTCAGAATCGTTGTGCCGAAAAACAATCCCATCGATTTCAACCTTGATCTGCTTAGTTGGCTGTTTGAACGGTTCCCCAATGCGTTCCCGATACTAAGATACCTACTTGGACTATAAATCTACTCAATAGCATTCTTACTTTATTAATCACATAGAGTAATTGTAGAAATTGAATCTCAACACCAAATCTTATTACATATGTATAAAAATTATTTTAAACCAAACATTTAAATATCTTTGAGTGATTAAGGTATATATATAGAATAAAGGGGGTAAAAATAAATTGAAAAATAATTTATTTAGAAGAAGCTTGGTGTACGGAATAGTTTTATTATTCATAGGATTGGGTGTTACATCAAGCATAGGCGGATATACTGAAAAAATCAGTAATCAATCAACTGAAGAAGCTCTTGCAAATTTTCCTTTGAATAGAGGACTATTGGCTAATTGGAAATTCGACGAAGGCAGCGGTGACACCGCGGGTGATTCTTCTGGACATGGTTATGATGGAACAATTTATGGAGCTGCATGGACTACTGGTCATTCAGGGACTGCATTGGATTTTGATGGAGTAGATGATTATGTAGATTTGGATGCTCATTCAGAAAACCTTGGAGTCAATAAAACTGATAACTACGTAATTTCAGTAATGGTTAAGACCACCTCAACTGGTCCAGGTGTTGTTTATTGTATGAGCCATACAATTGGTGAGAGAGTATATGTTGATCTTATACTAAGTGAGGGTTATTTTGTATTTCGGCTTGGAACAGAAGAATGTGTACTTAACGTAACAACCGATACTTACAACGATGGTTCATGGCATAACGTTGAATGCGTATATTATGGTAGTGTAACTGATCCAACTTTAGAGATTTATGTCGATGGTGATCTCGAAGACAGCGTAACAAAGTGGCAGTGTCCTTTCAGTAATCTCGATTTTCATACAGCGAAAATGGGGAGGAAAAGTCATGATTCA
>CP070798.1:1862236-1864591 GCA_020343515.1 Thermoplasmatales archaeon
TTCATTTTCTGTATTTTCACCGATACCAGGTACATTGCCAACACCAAAGGCAGTTCCAAAAAGTAGAATTATTATTCCTAACACCAAACATTTTCTATACGTTATATGTTTCATTTTTTTATCCCCCTAAAGTATAAACTTGTAACACACTACTTCAATTTAAATGTTTGGAATAAAATAAAAACAGAGAACAAAACGAGGGTTAGCTGGTTTCAATTACCCTTCTTTGATTGATGATTTGGGATTAAAACCCAGATTTACCTGTAAAAAGAAGGTCAAATCACTTTTCATTCTTTGATTTTTCTGTAATAAAATTGTTTTAAATTTTCACAACTAAAATATGGAATTAAAAAATAGAATTGGCCTAATGTTCTTCAACAGACGGCTTCGATTTTTTTGGAAAAATAGCATAATAAATTGTGAGCAATATTCTCAAAATCCATTCGACTAGAATGATTATTAGGATAAATTGAATGGCTAATGTAAAAAATTCAGGTAGAGAATATACTCTATCCATAATATCATCAAATCTGTAATATGATGGATTTACTAGAAATATACCTAATAATGCAAACGGGAGCATTTTTGCCACATCTTTTGAAAGATCTTCACTATAATATGCAGTTATTCTAATTGCAACAATTATTGCAAATGAGGTTGATAGAACCGCTTCAATTTCATAACCTCTAGTCAAGAAGAGCATCAATAAAGAAAATCCCATAAAAAAAAGATAGGCAACAAAGGGAAAAATAAAGAAATATTTTAAGAATCCTACTACTTTTGGATATTTTTTCATACTTATTTGAAAGCAGTTTCTTCGTGCAATAAAACGGTAAAAATGCCATATTAGTATTGAGTAAATCGCAATTGCTATTATCAGATAAAAGAGGGATACGAATGCTGATAGATCGCCACTTAAAATCCGGTCAACCGAAATTTGTGACGCCCATTCAGAAAAATTTTCAAAATCCATTTTTCTCTCTCCTCAATTAACTTTCCATATTAGAAATCTCTTTAAATAATTTCATATACTCGTAGACACTGGATTCCCTACTGTTGTCAGTTGTATTTACGAGGGATATGTTATTAATTTGATAAGTCAATATACTACAGAATAGTTTTTACTGTTATAATCCCGCCTTCAAGAGATGTTTATTCATTTTTTATCTTCTTCCGGCTTTATTTCATAGATATTTTTCCACGCCTTTTTGATACGTTGCCCAAAGGTTGCCCTTCCATCACCCCCTCACACTACAATTTCATAAACAGCAATCGCTTTAATAAACTAATCCTATGTTTTTGGGAAGGATAAAAAGGGATTCGAGCACCTAAATAATGTTATAGTAACCAAAACAAAGAATTATTATAAAAGCGATTACGGGCAACGGGCACTTACTTGATAAAAAACATCTTCAATCCTACAGCGGAAGAATCGTTATCATTTATCGAAAAACATCACAAATCTAAACCTGATAAGACTATATTGTTACTGGTTGGTGATTGTATGGTTGATTACCGTGGACGTGCACGCTCGCTCCTTGACTGGGGAGAGCGAATGGTTATGATTAAGGAGGATGGTACGGTGTTGGTTCATCAGCCTGTTATGCGTGAGCCTGTGAACTGGCAACCAGTTGGGAGTAAAACTGAGTTCAAAATCAACAAAGACAAACAACTTGTGATGAGATCTCGTCATAATCGACCTCCTGAAAAAATGAAGATTACATTTCGTAAAATCAAATCCATAATAGTTAGTAAGCTTCGTGATAAAGCAACCCTGGTTATTTCAGGTATGGAAACCGATGTTGTTAACCAAATCATAACAGATCCTAAAATCATCGAGGACGGACTACGTATCAACAAACGGGAGAAGCATGTAAAATCGGGTTTGATAGATCTCTATGGTTTCGACAAGGACCATGTCCCCGTGGTTATTGAGGTTAAACGAAGTATAGCAAATATCAGCGCGGTGCAGCAACTGAGGATGTATGTAAACGATGTTAAAAAAGATGTGAAGAAAGCCAATGTACGTGGAATCTTATGTGCTCCTCGTATCCCTGATATGGTAAAGAAGCTGCTTTCCGATTATGGTCTTGAATGGCATGAGGTCGAACGACAGGTCATTTTGCCTGATGATTGGCAAACAACTTTGAAAGATTTTTAATTTTGTGTTTTCTTTTTATCCCTCCCTACAAAACCTGGGTTTTACCTGGGTAAAAATTATTTAATTATTCTTTCCACCAGGCCCTTTGGAACCTTAATGCTGCCATCCGTTGAAAACGGTCGTAATTTTATTTCATTATGTTTTAAGAAAAATATTCATATCGTTTTTAATAGATCAGTTCTTGTAAATCATAT
>CP070798.1:1864691-1867023 GCA_020343515.1 Thermoplasmatales archaeon
ATGTATAACCTATTTCACCTAAGGCATTTACTATATTTAAAGATTTTTCTTTATCTTGGAGAAGCGTTAAGGCATTGTCTTGCTTTCTGAGTAAATCTTCATTATATGTTCTGTTTTCGTAATGTAATCTACACAAATAAACGTCTCTTCCTTCGATAATTCCAAAATCTCTTTGGGGTATTTCTCTGTCATAATGCCCCCAGTAACCAACATCCAACAAAATCATTTGCTTGGAAGTATCAAATATATTTGCTTTATGTGTATCTATAAGAGTATCAGGATTAATACCAAAATGCTCTCCATATTCTTTTTCTTCAGCTTCATATATGCCTTTAAGTGGATCTCTGATTTCTTTTATTTTTCCAGTGTCCTCATCAGCAACGCATACAACAGTGCGAGCTTCAGTTGTTAATGTTTGATACAGAAATTGAATAAAAGGACTATTAAGTACATTTAATATTTCATGGCCCATTTTTACAATATATCTATTTGATTTCTCAACTAACTCATTTGTTGCATTACTTTTACCTATGCCAAAAATAAACTCTCCTGCAATAACATCCATAGCCTCGTGATCTACAGAAAATTCGTAGGTTGATAATGATGGGTATCTTTTATCTCTGTTTTTTAATTTATTAAGAAACTTATAACATAGTAGTATATGAGATTTAGGAAATCTTAAAAGGTTGTATAAATCAATTAATTTATAAATATCCACTTCACAAAACTTATCTGTAAGATCTGACCATTTTAAAATATTGATATCATCTTCATCAAATTCTTCCCAATCATAGTAATCCTCTAAGATCATAGCATAAACCCGTGGCTCAACATTTGTTAATCCTATGCTGTATCTTGCAAAATCTTCTTTTGAACTGCGGTTTAATCTAATTCTAATAGACCTTTCTGTTAGATAATTGAACAAATCAATTCCCTTAAACACAATCGAATAATAAATAACGCAAAGAAGGAAATTGTATGGAATGGTATTATCTGAATCAGATGATTCAAGTGCATATCTAACATATTCGATTAAATTGTTTCTTATCAATTTCGTTGCTTCTTTATCACCAGCTGTAGCGAAAAAGAATCCTTTAGAATTTATAAAATTTTCTAAATATTGATTAGATTTCTTTGTGGTTTGTTCTAAGCTAAGAATTCTTGTGTGGCCAGGCGATTCCCCTGTGAGTGTGACATCTATGTATAAATGTATCTTCTTCTCAAAATGAAAAGTCTCGACTGTATCTATTACTTCATCACCTTCACATGATTCATCAACAGTTTTTAAAATTATTTTATTGCCATCGCTATCTTTGGTATAGAATTCCCATTTAATCGCTTTGATATTTTCATTAAGAAGTGGTTCATTGATGAAAACAACATATTTATTTTCGACGCCAATTGTTACAGGTGAGGTGAAGTATGCTATCAAAAAGCAATCAGGGGGAAAATCTTGACCATCTCCCCTTTGAAAATTACCCACCTCACCTAAGTCTTCTGGTGAGAATCCTGTTGGAATATGGCTTTCTGTTTTTTTTACTGACATCTGAATATTTCCTTTATCAGATTGAAGAATCTAAATCCGATTATTTCTTATTTTAGAGTATGCTCTGCAATCAATTTGTACTGAATTTCCATTCCCCTATGCTCTCCATATCCTCAAAATATTTCTTCAATCTCTTCATGGTAAAGACCATTGAATATGGATTCGACCGCAAGCTGCTCGATCGACACATCGCTATTTGGATCAAAATCAAATACTCTTGAAAACCATTTGTTTTTTAATATTCCCAGCGAAAAATCCTTTAATCGCAATCACTATCTTTTGATAGGTATCCGTGTTTTGCTCAACAAGTCGCGTGATGCGTTGTTCAATTACATCCTTCTTTTTTATCTTTGATAGGTATTTTTCTTCTTATCATAGATTATTCTTCATGATTTTATTGCTTTAATATCTTTACGGCACTTCATTACCATCAGGCGAATGTTTCCACACTATGCCTTCGGCATCTAAGAAAATTGTCGTCCGGGATTTCTGGTCGCTCTTTACTGACTCTTCGCACATCATAGTTTATATTACCCCCGATTATGAAATCCCTAAAAGCTTGGTTCTGCATGATAACCCATTTGGCAATATGATAATCCGCGTTTGCCAGTTCTTTCCGCCACTTAGGTTTCTAATTAAAGGTCTCGGGTAATCTTGTCAACGAAAAAAGAAAATAATCTAGTGCTCTGTCCACGCTAAAGCGTCGGGTATAGCTTTCTCAGTTTTATTCGGGCATCTGCTGTAGTAAATTGCCAGTCTATGCCTGTTTTGTTTTCATTTCTCGAA
>CP070798.1:1867123-1869366 GCA_020343515.1 Thermoplasmatales archaeon
ATGGGATTCAACAACGAAAAAATGCCTTCTTTGTATAATCCCTCAGGTATCAAACCCTTTTCGTCTAACAAATCTATAAACTCTCGTTTTAAAGATTGAGTTTCATCACTTAAAGGATGATGTATCATCTCGTATTTCAGTTCTTCAAACACCCCATAAATTATGTTGACATCATCATCTGATGCAACAAGATCTTTTGTTTTTACACCCGTTCTCCCAAAGACATAGAATGTTATTGCAGTATCCTCTACAACCTCAACAATGTCTGGTGATTGAACAATCGGTGTCTGTTCAGCCTCTTTATCGTATCCAGTTATACTCGGTACAATACCAGCACAGATGAATAAAGCTATAATTCCAACTACCCAACTTTTCTTTAGAAGGCTAACTTTTTTCATTTTTCTTTCCCCCTTTCATATTCCTATAGATACTTTGATATTTAAATGTTTATTAACGGATTTTTTCAGATAAATATTGATTCTCAATAAATAGATAAAATAATGCTATTAAGTATGAACTTAACGGAATATTCTCCTTATTATAATTTCATCATTAGCATATGTACCATTATGACCATATGCTTCTATCCCAAATGAGACTTTTGAAAATGGCGGTCCTCCCCAACTGTAGACGAACTTATAATCTGGGCTGGGACTTTCAATAGTTTCGTGATGACGATAGTTAATAAAAATAACTATTCTGACTACTTCAGACATCGGCTCAACCTCTGCCTCAACGGTTACATTTCTACATAATATCAAAGGCACTGGAAACGGTAATATTTTCTTATCAAAACAGTAAATACCATTCTCTGGTCTCGTGAAGGTAACCTGAAGCGGTGAATGTTCTACATTATCGACAATTTCTACATTTCTTGATTCATTAATATTCCCACTTATACTTGGAATAACACTCACGCTAATGAATAAGAGAATAACTGCAACTGCAAGGTATTTCTTCATTTTCACACTCCTATGTCATATGGTTCTTCTGCTGGGCACCAGTCGAATTGAACCCACGGAATAGAAATATCTACATTTTTTTTAAATATATCAGATAATAATAATGATAAATTCACAAACGTGCATTTACCCTTTATGGGTCGGGGTAATAAAGAATCCCAATCGTCCCAATAATTTCGAATCCAACGATTAAAGAATATATCATAATCTACACTTCGACCATTTTCAATAAAATTATTTTCTTTTACTATACCAAAAGAGTGCCAGATAAGGTTTATGCCAATTTGATTGTTTGTAATATTGTTTCTTGAAATTAAATAATCAGAAGAATCGATTATTTCGATGCCCCATTTGTTGTTTTTTATGGTGTTTCCGGTAATTACATCGTGTTGCGAATCAACTAGGAGGATACCCCAATAATTGTCTGATATATAATTTCTAGAAATCTCAGTTTCGTCTGAATGCTCTATTAGTATGCCACATCCGATGTTGTTGATTATAGTATTCGAATATATGTTAGTGTTGTCGTCTCGGCACGAACATATACCAAAATCGTTTGAGCTTATGATGTTACCCGAGATATTATTGTTTCTATTAGATAAACTAAGGACGCCGAACAAGTTGCCTAAGATTCTGTTTCCAACGATAGTGTTATAGTTTGCATCTATTTTAATTCCATAACCCAGTTCGTCCCCACTATTTTTTATGGTAAACCCGCTGATATTTACCCAATCAGCAGAAATATTGATGACATCTTCATCGCCATCAATAATGGTTGAATCCCTATCTTCACCAATTAGATTTATAGATTTATCCACTTTCACATTCTCGTGATACGGTGAAGAATAAGCATAGACAAACACCGTGTCTCCATCACTAGCATCATCTATCGCATCCTGAATCTTGGTATAGTTCCCTGGTCCATCGCCACCGACATACAAGGTTTTACCATCAAAGGATACTAGGGATGATTTTTCTACTACTGTGCCAGTTGATGGAATAACAATTACGCTAATGAATAAGAGGATGATTCCGATTGCTAAGCCCTTCTTAAAATTCATTCTATATCATTCCCTAATTTGTTATTAGAAGAACTTCCATACCTTCATTTCCTTGGTGGCATTGTTACCGGCATTATCGTATGCTTTTACCATTATTGTATGTCTAAAAAACACCCGTTCGTCCCACAACCAGCTTTTTGGAATGCTAGTAAAAATTCCCTTTAATTCATCATCGATATATAACTCGGTGCGGTTTAATCCAGATTCGTTATCTTCAGCC
>CP070798.1:1869466-1871656 GCA_020343515.1 Thermoplasmatales archaeon
AATAATAGTTGATGGTGTTTCATATGTTCATGGGGATTTCGATGGGGTTTACGAAATTCAAGCGAGCGATATTAGACAGGTGAAAAAATTTATCGAGTCATTCTACAATTTAGCTGGAGATTATATCTCTGATACAAAAATATTGCAGGTGATTTTTCCAATTGAAAAAAACGGTTTTGTTAATCCTAATATAGAAGAAGTTAAAAATATATTTCTAACAGATTAGAGTAACGCTTTAGTGCCCCCTTTTTCAATCCCTTTTTATCCTCCCTCTAAACCAGTAGTTTTTTTACCTGAGCAGAGACTAGGCGGAATAATCACAATTTTTATATATAGATACAATTATCATATATCGATAGATTATGATTCCAAATAAAATCTATGAAATTGCAGCCATGCTTGGATTAGAATATAAAGACTTTAAAGATCTTGTATCAGATAAACCAAATAAACTGGAATTTTCAATCTCTCCAACAGATACCTATAAAGATGGAATAAAGTACGGGACCGTTAGCCTAAAAGATTTTCAATAACTCAATATTAAACAGCAGTAATATTGATTAGAAAACTTACAAAACTGTTTGTTTTTCAATCCCTCTTTATCCTCAACCAGAAACCCAGAGGGTTGTAGAATTGAAATCAGCACACCTTACATTGGTTTTTGGGACATTTGCTCCTTATTTTATCGTTGATTCTTGGATAAAATTTAAATATACGGTATGCATTAATATTACACAAGGAGGAAAAATATGAAAAAGAAAAGTGTAGTATTATTTGTATGTCTACTGACTGTCATTCCTGTTTTGTCTACAACTATAGCTGCTGATTCAGGTCCTGAACTAGAAATCGTGAAAATAAGAGGTGGATTGGGTATAAGAACATATATTAAAAATATTGGAAACGAAACCCCTAGCAAAGTCTATTTTTGGCTTGAACACGGTGGCGGTATTTTTGTACGACTCCATAAACATGGCACCCCGCTTGATTCGATCCCACCTGGAGAAACAGATGTATATTGGACTAAACTGGGAAGATTTGGAATATCATTTGGTTTTTTGACAGAACCATCTTGGTTTAAAATAACCGTTGAGATAGAACAAGATCAAGTTTCAGATGTTGAAACATTCAATGCTTTGGTGTTTGGTCCATTCGTCTTCATCCAGTGAAGTCTATTAAATGGGGTCATTTCTTTTGAAAGTGAATTTATTCATTCCTTTCCTCACTCATGACCCCTTTTTCAATCCCTTTTTTATCCTCCCAACAAAACCAAGGGTTGGTTTTTTAAAGAAACGTATGAGATAAAAATCATCTCCTTTTTACTCCTCCCAGCAATCCTCATGAAAGAACACGTTGTCTACCTGTATGTATTCTGTACCGAATTTAATTGCTTGACCGCATCTACAACACTTCAAATTATTTTCAGCAATCATCAACTAGTTCGACCTACAGTTTATCATCAATCTTGGAAAAGATTATGAACAGAAATATTATTTAATTTTTTAGATTCACGGACTTTACATCGGTGCACAATTAAATAATTTCAACGGGTTTTTTCAGATAATATGCTGATTCTCTAAATAGAAGTATAAAACACATATCTAATAACCAATTAAAATCATAAACGGGGCAGATGCATTGATATATTGCGTTTCTTTGTTGTAGAAGTGTACCTTTAATGCCAATGCAACAAATTTATAATTGTGACAAGTGAACGGTTCAAGTTGCACATTCCCTGAAATCCCTTCGGTCACTGTTGCATAGTCAAAGTCGATTACGCTGAAAATTAATCC
This sequence comes from Thermoplasmatales archaeon, assembly GCA_020343515.1. Taxonomy (GTDB): domain Archaea; phylum Thermoplasmatota; class E2; order DHVEG-1; family DHVEG-1; genus JAGLML01. The sequence goes on from CP070798.1 coordinate 1,871,257, forward strand.
TCTCCATGGTCTAGTTTTCAGCATTCCACTAATTTTCATATGCCTGAAAAATCTAGGCGGTGGAATTACCCTGATGATGAATTCCGACCAGCCGCTTTCCTCTCCGAATATATCTTTTGCCTTAATTCTAATTACGTAGGTTCCTGTCTCAGTCCAATAATGGGTGTAGGAAGCTGTTTCGCCAGAATTATATGGACCTAGCCAACCACTTGTATTTCCATCACCCCAGTCAACCCAGAGAAACCATTGGTCTCCATCCGGATCCTCAAAGGTAATGTAAAAAGTATATTCCACTCCGACCCATACTTCTTCTGGACCTTCAATGACTGGAGTATTTGGTGGGCTATTTAAGATAATATGTATGGTCAAAGGATCTGACCACTCATCGTTCCCACAGCCA
>CP070798.1:1871756-1873917 GCA_020343515.1 Thermoplasmatales archaeon
TTTTTGCCGTTAAGTGTAAAAAGAGACAAATGAGTGTGCATTCCTGAACCATTTAAACCAAATAATGGTTTGGGCATAAAGGACGCATGTAGCTCGTGATTTCTAGCAATAACCTTTGTAACATATTTTAACGTAATCACACTATCCGCAACAGTTAAAGCATCAGAAAAACGGAAATTAATTTCATGCTGCCCAGCGGAGACTTCATGATGAGATGTATATGTTTTTATCCCCAGAGCGTTCAATGCAATTGATATGTCTGCACGAACACCTTCTGCAAGATCACGATGAGATAAATCAAAATAACCTGCAGCATCGTTTGGAATCAAAGTGACATCATCATCATCTTTTTTAAACAAAAAGAATTCACACTCGGGCCCAGTATAATAAATATAACCTATTTTCTTGGCCTTGTTTTGAACTTTCTCAAGTACAAATTTTGAATCCCCAATGAACCGTTTCCCATTGGGTTCATAGATATCGCAATTTAGTTTTGCAGTTTTTCTTTTCTCGATTTCTTCTGGTAGTATTACAAAGCTTTTAGAATCAGGCTTTGCGATTTTATCTGATTCTTCAATAGTTGCATAACCCGCAATTGAAGATGCATCAAAAGGTATACCGTAATCGAGTGCTTCCTCAAGTCTGCTTGGGGGGATTACAATATTTTTTGGCATGCCAAGAATATCTACAAATTGCAGACGGATAAAGAGAACCTTTTCCTTTTTTACAATATTTAAGACATCTTCTTTTGTGAATTTATTACTCCCCATCAGACTTTTCCATCTCGTAAAAAATTAAATAAAATTTTGTAATATGTATACATTATTGATATTAAGTAATTACTTTACTAAGTATAAATTATTTTGACATTTTTGTCCAATTTATAATCATAAACTTTTAATAAAGGATTTTAATACGGATTTCCATCGATAATTTGGAGGTATCCTATGAATAAAAATGTTGATTTATTTATGGAAGAAATTATTGAAAGAAATCCAGGTGAAAATGAATTTCACCAAGCTGTACAGGAAGTAGCAGAAAGTGTAATGCCTTTTATTGATAAAAATCCAAAATACAAAAAGGCAAAAATTCTTGAAAGAATTGCCGAACCAGAAAGAGTTGTTATGTTTCGTGTTCCCTGGATGGATGGCAGCGGTGAGATTCAAATTAATCGAGGTTATAGAGTTCAAATGAATAGTGCAATAGGTCCATATAAAGGTGGTCTTCGTTTTCATCCAAGCGTTAATCTGAGTATTTTAAAATTTCTTGCATTTGAACAAGTCTTTAAAAATAGTTTAACAACACTTCCAATGGGAGGCGGTAAAGGAGGTTCAAATTTTGACCCAAAAGGCAAATCAGACAATGAAGTAATGAGATTTTGTCAAAGCTTCATGACAGAACTTTATAGGCATATTGGCCCAAATACAGATGTTCCTGCTGGTGATATAGGAGTAGGTGGCCGTGAAATTGGATATCTTTTCGGCCAATATAGGAAAATTTGTAATAAATTCACTGGAATACTCACTGGTAAAGCATTGAACTGGGGTGGTAGCCTAATAAGACCTGAGGCAACAGGATATGGTTGTGTATATTTTGCTGAGGAAATGCTTAAAACTAGAAAAGAAGCTATTAAGGGTAAAAATTGTACTGTTTCTGGCTCTGGAAATGTCGCTCAATATACTACTGAAAAGTTGATTCAACTTGGCGCAAAAGTTGTTACTTTATCCGATTCCTCAGGCATGATATTTGATCCCGATGGAATTGATGAGAAAAAATTAGCATATGTCATGGAGCTGAAAAACATAAAAAGAGGGCGCATAAAAGAATATTCGGAGAAATATGGTGTAAATTATGAAGCAGACAAACGACCATGGCATATAGAGTGCGATATTGCTTTTCCATCTGCGACACAAAATGAAATAAATAAAGATGAAGCCAAGATGCTCGTACACAATGGTTGTATTTGTGTTGCAGAAGGTGCGAATATGCCAACTGAACCAGCAGGAATAGAGGTTTTTCAAGATGCGAAAATCCTCTATGGTCCAGGTAAAGCTGCTAATGCTGGTGGTGTAGCCACAAGCGCATTAGAAATGTCCCAAAATAGTATGAGAATACAATGGCGTCGAGAAGAAGTCGATGAAAAACTACAATGGATTATGAA
>CP070798.1:1874017-1876148 GCA_020343515.1 Thermoplasmatales archaeon
AGAAATTATGCATGGCAACTCATACAAAAAGAACAAAAAATCAAACTTGGCTTCCTTCAATCCCTTAAGATATTTTTAATAGGATACTTCTATGCGAGTATCACACCTGGTTACATTGGACAACTCATGAGAGTACCATACATGAAAGAAAAAACAGGGGAACCATATGGTAAACTATTTGTCAACTCAATATTGGAGACAGTAATCCATACCCTCTCCCTCTATGGAATGATGGTTGTTGGGGCATTACTTATAGTAGGAACAACCCCTGAACTTTTTACCATAACTACTGCCTGGATCGTAATACTGGCCGTAGTACTATTTTACTTCATAAAAAAAGAGAGGGGAGAAAATCTATTTTTCATCCTGATAAAATATCTCGTTCCAAAGAAATTAAAATATAATTTTAATAAATTTGTTGGTACATTCTATGCTGATTTCCCGAAAATTAGAAAACTAATCGCTCCCTTAATTATCGGCCTATTCACATGGATTATTATTTTTTCTCAGGAATACATTTTTGTTTTAGCTCTGGGAGTAGACATCCCCTACCTTTATTTTCTATTGTTATTTCCTATTGCTAATACCGCTGGTTTTATACCTATAACCTTTGCAGGTTTAGGAACTAGAGAGGCAACTGCCATATTTTTATTTTCTACTATTGGTCTTTTTAACGTAGGTAAGGAAGAAATTTTTGTGGTTTCTATAGTTGGATTTATCATAACGGATCTATGCACAGGCTTTATTGGTTTTATTCTTTCATTAACGGAAGCTCGTATGAGGAATAATCTACCAAATTCAATAACATAGCTTTCAAAAACCTTTTATTTATCTTTAATATATCTACCGTTCACGGGCGGTTAACAAAGTGGTTACCTTACAAATTTTGCCAAAAACACTACAAAAATTTCAAAGAAATTTTAGAACCGATGCGAAAAAAATGAAAGAAAAAGTAATTGAAAATCTAGAATATTTAGGATTTGTAACAGTATGTCACAAATCGTTTCCAAGGGAAATATATATTAAGGATGATATTGCTGCCGCAGTAGGAGAACAAAAATATAAAATTTAAATTTTTATGTTAAATAAAATGAGGTGTTGATATGGATGTTCTTGACGAAGCAAAAGAAATAATGAAAAAAGCTGGATGTGAAAAAGCATTTGCAGTTTATGAACTGGAGCTAAATGATATAGCAGAAGTTAGAGACTGTGACGAAAATGGAGAATCCCTAGAACTTGAGAAAGATGTAAGCGACCTGGTACCAACTATTGAGCAGAAATTGGTGTTTGATCCAGAAAAACCAATAGAATGCCCGCTAAATGCGTCAATGAATAAATATTTAGAGTTTTCTTTAAAAAATAGGAACATAAATCCTTGTAACCTTAGCACAGAAGAATGTGAAAGAATTGAAGAGGAAATGAGGCCGCTTCTAGAGAAATACAATTGGGCAATCAAAAAATAGTTTGCTATAGGGAGAGAAACTATGGAAGGGCATCATGTTTGTGGTCAAGGACATAGGTTGGATGACATAACCCTTTTCTAAATAAAAGGTAAACAAATAGGATTTGTAAGAGGTGCCCCGCTGCCATTAGGTGTCTTGCGTGATTTCAAAAACTGTGGAAAAGTTTTAAAAAAAATAAAAGAACGAGTTGATAAAGGCAAATAAACATTTAATTATATGATTTCGATTTCAGAGATTTATGCATTTCATTGCTAGCATAATAATTGTTCTTGTTGCTGCGTTGGTTGGAAGGTTTTTATCAAAAAAACTAAAGCAACCTGTTATTTTAGGAGAGCTGGTTCTTGGGGCTATAATTGGAAACATAGGTCTAATGATGAGAGATGGTACATTGGTTTTAGACCCTTTTGTCAACAACATTGCAGATATTGGAATCTTATTTCTTTTGTTGTCTGCTGGTCTATCACTCAATATAAAAGAATTTAAAAAAATAGAAAAGAGTTCTGGATTAGTTGCCGTATTTGGTGTGATTTTACCCTTCATATTGGGTTATATTACAGCGATATGGTTTGGATTTCCCCATATTACTGCTCTTTTTGTTGGAACTGCTCTTATGGCAACATCTATTGGGGTAAAAGCAGAAGTTTTGCTTGAGTTAAGAATGATAGGAA
>CP070798.1:1876248-1878360 GCA_020343515.1 Thermoplasmatales archaeon
CTCTATATCGACCCTCTGTCTGCTCTATTATTAAAAAAAGCTCTTGAAAAATCATGCCATACTAAAACTGTTGATTTGTCTTTTATTCATGCAGTATGCTCTACTCCAGATGTTAGATCACTATATCTTAGAAGTGGTGATACTTGGGTAGAAGAAAAAGCTGAGAAGAAGAGAGGTGTTTTTTTACTTAAACCTCCTGGTGAATCAAATACAGAATATGAATGGTTTTTAAGTGATTTAAAGACAGCAATACTTATTGAAGATTGGATCGAAGAAGTTCATGAAGATAGAATTATTACAAAATATAATGTTGGTCCAGGTGATATTCATAACATTGTTGAAATGGTGCAATGGCTTTTGCATGCTGCTAGAGAGTTTGCACGTATGTATAATTTTGAATGTGTCTCAGATTTGGTGGATTTACTTTTAAGAGTTCAGTATGGTTGTAAAAAAGAGCTTCTTAATCTAGTATCACTGAGAGGTATTGGTAGGGTTAGAGCACGGGCCTTGTTTAATGAAGGTTTTAAGACAATTGGTGATTTACGTAGTATACCTTTAAAGAGAATTGCGCAAGTTAAAACAATCGGTGAAGGTGTAGCAAAAAGCATTAAGCGTCAAATAGGAGAAAGCATTAAAGGAGAGGATAAAGAACTTTCTGATTTTAGTAATGAATTATCATGAGGAGATACCATGATAAAGATAGTTGGCGCAAAAGGTAATATTCAAAGTGTTGATAGTTTTTTAAAAAAAGTGGATATTTTTGCCATTAAGCATAATATAGTTATCCAGGCATTTGATGCAGATGTCATTTATGGAAAAAATCATATTATTTCTGCAGTCGCACATGCTATTAGAGCAATAGATAGAAAAACAAATTCTACAAACTCTTTAGGCATGGAGATTTTATTATATACTTCTGGTGAAAGGCAGCTGAAAATTGCTATTCCAAAAATGGGGGTAAAAAATGGGGAAAGCAATATTGCTTTTGTATTCACAGAAGGAAAAATATCAGAAAAGGAAATTAATGATATATTTATGCAATTATCTTTAATTAGAGATGACACCGTTCTTGAAGGTGACATTAACACACTTAGGAAATTTGGTATTAGTGAGAATGAGATAGATACCATGACGAAAGCTAAATATGGTGATATTATTCTCGAAAAGGTTGCGATGGTGGACATTATAAAATAAGCCCTACAATTTCAACTTTAATTTGCTTTGTTGGTTGTTTGAACGGTTTCCAAATGCATTTTCGATACTGAGATATATGTTGGGGCTATAGAGCAGTTTTTAAATAACTCATTTACATATACTGAAGTGTTGGATTGGAGGAAGGGTTTTTCAAACTCATATTTATCCCTGATTCTTCTCCCTTCCTTCACATAATATTGTAGAGATGAAATCAGCAATAAGATATTTAAACAAAATAAAATAAAATTCTATGATTGTTATACTTTGTTCAATTTTGAAATAATAACCCTTAAGAGAATAGAATTCTTCATTTTGATTATTAGAGGTGTAAAAAATGAAGAACGAAATAATGGTTGTAATTATTTGTACGCTGTTGATTGCAACTGCTATCCCTGTTGTCGGGCAGATGAAAAATATTTCTATTAATAAAGATGATGAGACAAGCCCTTTGACGAGTGGTGATAAATGGATGAAACTTTTTAGAGGGAACAGCTTTGATGTTGGTTACAAGGTTCTAATAACATCAGATGGAGGATATCTAATATTAGGGGAAACAATGTCATTTGGAGAAGGCGAGTCAGATATTTGGCTTATAAAAACTAATAGCTTGGGTGATAAAATATGGGAAAAAACTATTGGCAGCGAAAATTTAGATATTGGTTGGGCAATAAGACCAACCGATGATGGAGGATACATAATAGTCGGTTTAACAACTCATAACAGCAAGGGGGAGGATGATCTATGGCTTTTAAAAGTAGATTCTGAAGGAAACAAATTATGGGAAAATACTCATGGCTATACTGATTTTGATTCAGGTTCTGATATAATGCAAACATCTGATGGTGGCTATATCATTATTGGAAGTGTTAATAGTACTGGTTGCACTAGTGGCCAAATTTGGCTTTTAAAAACTGATGG
>CP070798.1:1878460-1880551 GCA_020343515.1 Thermoplasmatales archaeon
GATCTTTTTTAACGGTATTATAAGACAGGGGGAGATATTTTTATTTTTTGATTATTTACTTCAAAATACTGAACTTGTGAAATATGTTTTCACTCTCCTTTAGGAAACCGCAGCAGCCAATTATCAAAGATGCCAAATTTTGTCTCATTTTTACCAGAGGAGATGTTTATTTCCTATGTTTACACGGTTTAAAAATTTCTTCGCAGTATCATAACATTCTAAAGCCATTTCCCTGCTTGTTACCGGCATGTCATTCATTTTAAAATCTGGGTGGAACGCCAATAGCGAGTATGGAATGTCAGGGTTTAAATCTGATATAAACCGTGCAATTCTTTCAACCTCCTCATTATCGATATATCCTGGAACGAGCAACGTTGTTGCTGTTAGTAAATTCCTCCTTGAAAAGCCTTCAGCTATCATTCTAAAGTTTTGAAGCGTTCTATCATTAGGTCTCCCTGTTAGTGCTATGTTGAGATTTCTATCATAGGCTTTTAAATCAAATTTTATCACACCATCTGATATTTGAGAATACTCTGCTGCTTTTTTTACTAGCTTTGGGTTTCCTGTTCCATTCCACTCCCAACATATCCTCACTGGTTTATTTTCCAGTATCTTTTTAGTAGCTTTTAGGAGAAATGGAAGCTGTGGCTCTGGTGTCCCTCCAAAATAACAGACACAAGCTGCCTTCTCTGCTCTATTAACTAATGAATCCTCGTTCACATGGTCTGCCGCTTTTATAAATTTGTGTTCATAGTTTTGACAGAATACACAGTCAAATGAACATCCAAAAGGAAAAACAGCTAGGTTATATCCTACTTCTTTGCTTCCAGGGCAAAACCAAGAGGCGCAACAGTTTGTAGGGAGAGGATCATAATAGGTGTGCAAAACCCCCTCTTTTGGCCGGATAAGCCTTCTATTTTCAGTACTTCTTAAACCGCAAAATCCTTCATTACCCTCACCTATTTTACATTCGTTTGCACATATGGAGCATTGAATTCCATCAAGATCGCGGGGAGGCTCTGTAGGAAGATGATAACTTTTTCTAATTCCTTTATGTGCTTCTTCTGTTTCAGCAATTGCTTTTTCTGGAGTGATTCTAATACATGAGAGACAGACTCCCAAAGTTGAGGATATTTCTCTACTTTCAACGCCACATAAATTACACTCAGTTTTTTTTCCAATACCGAAAAACATAAAGAAAGTTATTTGCGAATAAGGTTTTAAGGTTATTCACATCGAATGACTTTTTAAGAAAAAATAGCTCGTGAGTGAGTTTTTCAGGAAATCAGATGCCCAACATTCTCAAAAAATTGAAAAAAAAATCTAAAATATTTAAGCAATAATAACCGTTCATACTTTTACCAGCAATGTTAAAGCTGTTTCAAAAGATATAAAAAGCAATTTTGTTGTATATTATGTCAGATGAAAAATTTTGGAGATATTGTACCAGGTCTAGTTGTTTGGGAGATTACTCTAAAATGCAATCTTAAATGCCGGCATTGCGGCTCATCTGCCGGAAATGCTAGACCCGATGAATTAACAACCAAAGAGGGCTTTAGATTATGTAATGACCTTGCAACATTGGGTTTTAAAGGAGTCACGTTATTTGGTGGTGAACCTTTTCTTAGAAATGATTGGAATATTTTGGGTAAAGAAATTAAAGATTTGGGCATGAAACTTTCCATTGTGTCAAATGGATTCGTAAATGTAAGTAAAATCCTTCCTGAGTTAGCAAGGTTGCAGGTCGATTCTGTGCAGATTGGTTTAGATGGGGCTTCTCCTAAAACACATGATTTCTTACGAGGAGTTAGCGGTTCTTTTGAAAAAGCGATTGAATTTTTGCGCCTATCAAAAAAAGCTGGTCTATCGACTGGGGCAATAACTACTGTTAGTAAGATGAACCTGAAGGAAATAATGGCGATAAGAGATCTTATAATCAAAGAAGAGATCGATTGGCAGATCCAAGAAGCGACTCCTATTGGTAGGTTTCCTAAAGAAATGGTTTTATCTGAACGAGAATATTATGCTCTGGGACTCTATATTGCTTCTATTCGAAAAAAATATTCTTCGCACAGAATTTTTATTGCAGGC
>CP070798.1:1880651-1882742 GCA_020343515.1 Thermoplasmatales archaeon
CACTATCATCTCCAAATGATGATTTGGCTTCACGTTTGGCACTCTCTAAAGATTCTTCTAAAATATCCTCTGAATAAACAATCCTCATCCCCTTACCGCCACCACCAGCAGTAGCTTTAATAAGAAGTGGAAAACCTATTTTTTTACCCTCTTTAACAAGAGAAGCATTTTCCTGCTTAGGGCCATGGTAACCCGGAATTACAGGAACACCAGCTTTATCCATTGTTTTTTTTGCAGCTATCTTATCTCCCATTAAACTTATGACATCTGGTGAGGGACCTATAAATTTGATATTTACATCATTACAAGATTGAGCAAAATCAGGATTCTCAGCAAGAAAACCATAACCAGGGTGTATCGCCTCTGCTTTAGTTTCCTGTGCTATTTTTATGATTTTAGGGATATTAAGATAACTTTCTACAGGAGTCGGATCCCCAAGATTTATTGTTTCATCCGCGAGTTGAATATGGGGTGCATCCTTGTCAACATTTGAATAAATCGCAACAGTTCTAATACCCATCTCTTGACAAGCTTTTATTATTCTTACTGCGATTTCCCCTCGATTTGCCACAAATACCTTTTTAAACAAAAAATTATCCACTCCAAAATGATTTTCTTTTTTCAAGAAACGCATTTATTCCTTCTTGTCCTTCTTTAGAAATTCTAAGTTCAGCTATCTTTTTTACTGTATACTCTTTGTATTTTTCCATATCCATTTTCTCGCTTGCATCGACCAGTTTTTTCACTTCTTCTATTGCTTTTGGTCCAGATGAACGAAGCAGTTCAACATATTTCTGTATTTTTTCATCAAACTCTTCTTCTTCTACAACATAGTCTATTAAACCTACTTCTTTTGCATATTCAGAGTTGAATCTTAGCCCTGTTATGAAAAGACGTCTCATATTTGAAAGACCAATACGTCTTACAATATAGGTTGAAATTACAGCAGGTATTATTCCAAGTTTCGCCTCACTAAAGGCAAATTTACAATCAGGTATTGCAATAGCAATATCACATACAGTAAATAATCCTAATCCGCCACCAAATGCATGACCATTAACACGTCCTATCACAGGCTTCGGACAAGTATATATTGTTTCAAAAAGATCTAGCAAAAGTCTACTATCCCTGATGTTTTCTTCCTTGGTATATTTAGCCATGCTTTTCATCCAATTAAGATCAGCACCAGCACAAAACGATTTACCCTTTCCAGTAAGAATAATAACTCTGGTATTATCATCCATGCTTAGTTCTTTAAAACAAGTAGTCAATTCATTCATGAGTTTTTCATTCATTGCGTTATGGACTTCTGGTCTGTTTAGATATACTGTCGCAACGTCTTTTTCTTTATGAACCTCTATAGTTTCATATTTCATTGGTTGCTCCCCCAAAGAAGCATGGATGATTCCAAGTCCATGCTGGCGATGTTAGGCAGAATAAATAAATGTTTCTATTCAGATAGAACAAAGTAGCTTAAATAATAAAACCCAATTTTTATCTACTTCGTCAACATTCAAGGAGTTGAACCACTCCGTATTTGCAAATGTTCAGATAAACACGTAATAGTGATCATATGCTTGACGATTTCAAAAAAAGAAAGAAACAATGGGAAAAAAATACATTAAAAAAAGCGTTAGAGGGGTACCCAGAGAGAAAGAGCGAATTTACCACAATTTCAGACATGCGCATTGATAGATTATATACACCTGAAGATGCGGCTGTGATAGATTATCTTAAGGATATTGGTTTCCCTGGTGAATGGCCATATACTAGAGGTGTACAGCCAACAATGTATCGTGGCCGATTTTGGACGATGAGACAATATGCTGGTTTCGGCACTGCAGAAGACTCAAACAAAAGATACAAATACTTGCTTAAGCAAGGCCAAACAGGATTGAGTGTAGCATTTGATTTACCGACACAGATGGGTTATGATTCCGTTCATAAGATATGCCGTGGTGAGGTTGGCAAGTGCGGGGTGGCAATATCATCACTCAAAGACATGGAAGTCCTTTTTGACGGTATACCACTTAACAAGGTCAGCACATCTATGACCATAAATTCTACCGCAATGATCTTGCTTGCAATGTA
>CP070798.1:1882842-1884909 GCA_020343515.1 Thermoplasmatales archaeon
GATGGAATAGGACCATACATCTGCAAACATGCTCATAACGTTCTGGAATTTTTACTCGAAAATGAAGTGAAAAACGGTAAAATCGAGTTCCAAGTAATCGAGGGACTTACTATTGAAAACCGAGCTAAAGTAATGAAAGCAATCCCTGAGGATGTGCTTGAAGAAATCAAAAAATGCAACGTATTATTAAAAGGCCCAACTACGACGCCAAAGAAGGGTGACCCTTGGCCAAACATAGAAAGCGCGAATGTTTTCATGAGACGCGCACTAGATCTTTTTGCTAATGTTCGTCCAGTGAGAGTACCCGACCAGGGAATTGACTGGGTATTTTTCAGAGAGAATACAGAGGGCGCTTATGTTCTTGGAAGCAAGGGTGTCAATGTAACAGATGATTTAGCAGTGGATTTCAAGGTTATCACAACGCAGGGTTCAGATCGTATCATTCGTTTGGCCTTTGATTATGCAAAGAAAAACAACATAAACAAGGTAACAGTAGTTACAAAAGCAAATGTAGTAAAAACTACTGATGGAAAATTCCTTAACATGGCAGAACAGATTGCTAAGGAATACCCAGGTGTGGAATGGGATGACTGGTTTATCGACATTATGACTGCAAAGCTCATCGATCCTGCTCGTCAATCACAGTTTAGAGTAATCGTGCTTCCAAATCTCTATGGTGACATTTGTACAGATGAAGCAGCACAAGTCCAGGGCGGTGTTGGTACCGCTGGTAGTGCAAACATTGGAAAACGATATGCAATGTTTGAAGCCATACATGGAACTGCACCTAGAATGGTTCAAGAAGGAAGAGCGCAATATGCTGATCCATCTAGTATTATCAAAGCTGCGTCTATGCTGTTAAACCACATTGGTTATCCAGAAAAATCCAAGAAACTGGAGATGGCACTTGATATCTGTAGCCAGTTTGAAAAGAAAATTAGTATAACTGGGAGATCTGACGGCGCTACTGGAGAAGAGTTTGCCAAATATATAATGGATACCGTACAAGATCCAAATCTGGAAAAGAAGTGGCAAAGCTATCAATAGAATACTAGCCAAGATATATAAATCAATGAAATATATGATGGCACCAATTGGTATGAGTTCTCTTGTAGAGGCAGTCAGGAAACACGAAGAGGGTGCCATTATTGATCTTTTTGTTACTACTGGTGCTAATGTCAACAAATTTCCAGCTGGCTATAATAAATGGCGGAAACGAATAGAAATAAAGGTTACTTCACCCCCAAAGGGTAACAAGGCCAACTTCAATGTTATTAGGACTTGCGCAGCATTTTTTAGTATACCTGTAAAGAATGTTTGGATTATATCTGGGAAAACTAGTAAGGAAAAAACTATTCTGGCAAAGAACGTTTCTGTTATGGCTGCTGTTAATATACTAAAGGAGTCTTTGAATGGATTATAAGAAGTCTCTTGAAGATCTTGAAAAAGCGTTGTCTGAATTGCAGGAAGAAAACAATAAAATTCCTATCATTGTTGAGGGAGAAAAAGATATTGAGGCGCTTCGTAAGTTGGATATCAATGGAACAATAATTAGTGTGAATGCTGGGGTTTCTCTTACTGATTTTTGTGATAAACTAGCTCATGAATATAAGGAGATAATCATTCTCACAGATTGGGATAGACGGGGAGGTTATCTTTGTCACACAATCCGGAAGAATCTTGAGGGACGTGTGAATTGTAATATACATTATCGTGGGATTTTTGCTAAAAACTCAATGATTAGGACTCTTGAAGGATTGCCTTCTTGGATTGAAACAATTAAGGATAAAATAAGAAATTGATAAAAAAGTTGGAGCGCGAGGGTAAGCAATCTAATGAGGTTCCGGTGAGGATACTTAAAAACTATTGCTTATCCGCTCGGCTATATTATATCGAACCTCAATATTTAAATTTTGCCTAAAAACCTATAGACAATTGACGAAATTTACAGTTTTAAATATTAACAATAGACTTACTCCTAAATTTTGAAGTTAAAAGGAATCCAAAGAACACTCTTATCATTTTTGAAATTTTGACATAGTAAAAAGTGAATACATAGTTGGATGC
>CP070798.1:1885009-1886858 GCA_020343515.1 Thermoplasmatales archaeon
TATATTTGTTGTACAAGTTAAAGCTGAGATCTTTGCTAAGAAACCTGGTTTATCCATTCCACCTATAAGGTTTGCATAGGGTATTGTCATACCTCGAACAAGAGTCCAAATTGCTAGTAAAATTAAAACTGACGTGGCTGGTACAAATGCTTCATCCAACATTATCTTAATTACAGGAACAGCCAGGACTATTATGAAAATTATTGGTGGTATCATTACCATGGAAATATATCTTTCCGCTAATAAAGTGGATTTTTTCATTTTTTCATAATCTTTTGTAGCATGATAGGATGAAATTGTTGGAAATAAAACTGTTGAAACAGCAGTAGAAAGAATCGCAATAAATGATAATACACGTTGAACTGTAAAATAATAGCCAACTTCTACTGAAGTCCAAAAGAATCCAATTGTCAATTTATCTATGTTAGTAGAAATGACTCCAATAATCGATGAAAGCATTATGGGTAAAGCAAAAACACTATAACTTTTCGCAAATTCCTTACTTGGTTTTTTAATCGGGTTGCCTCTCATCAACCAGAGACCCACAAAAAATGTCCCCATTATTCCAACCACATATGTAAATGCCAAAGACCCGGTAGCATGATCCGAAAGAAAACGTTGAAGTGGTTGAAGAAATTCAGGCCAAGAGACAGCAGGAGAAATTGCCCAACCCATGACATTTACTCCTGCTATAGCAACGATTATCGAAAGTGGAACATGAACAATATTTTCAAACATTCTTGCAGTCTGAAGTTTTGCAATTTCTCTTTTACCAATAAATGTCTGGAGAGCTATACTCAAAAGACTTGTTATAACAGAATGGAATACAAGTACATAGATTACCGATTCTGTTGTTGCATCATAGAAACCACCGTGAAAAACATTTTTCAAGATGTAAATACTAGCAAAAATAGCCAATACCATTATTGAAGTTAATAATAGTTTTATAGTAGCAAATGTGCCGATACATGTTCCCAAATCCTTACCTTCCGACACTCTTTTTACATGTGCTCGAGAAAATCCGAGGTCTGATATAATACTAAATAAAGAAAGAAAAGACATAGCAAAACCAATAATACCTAAGGCTGAAGGAGCAAAACCACCCCATAGTTTTGCTAGAACAACTATTCCAATCCAACCTAGTAAGACTATAAAAAAATGTGTTGAAATAATAAGAAAGGATTTTCTAGCAATCATCACCGGTTAATGTATTGAATATTTTAAATATGTATTGAAAATTAATTTTAAACCTTATAGAATCTTCGTATTAGGTTTAATCTCGCCGCCTGCTATTGCCCCGGGACCTATAAAAACATTGTTTCCAATTATTGAACCAACGTTTATCATAGAATTGATACCTGTCTGAACATTATCTCCCATAACTATTCCAAGTTTTCTTCTCTTAGTATTCAATCGTTTTCCATTGAGGATAACATGAATATTCTTTTTATCAAGACGTAAATTTGCAACCTTTGATCCTGATCCTATATTACAATTTTCACCTATGATTGAATCACCAATATAGTTTTGATGCGGGACATTACTATTATTCAATATTATTGAATTTTTCACTTCACATGCATTACCAACATGACAAACATTTCCTATAGATGTGTATGGTCTGATGTGGCAGTTTGGACCTATTTTGCAATTATCTCCTATTACTACAGGTCCTTCTATATAACTGCCGCTCATTATTATGCTATTTTTACCAACAATAACGTTTCCATTAATTGTAGTATTGTTTTCTACAGTTCCATCTATCTTTTTATCTATTTTCTTTAAAATTTCTTCATTTGCATCAAGTATATGCCATGGGTATACAGCGTCTCTCCAATTTTCCAGAAAA
>CP070798.1:1886958-1888807 GCA_020343515.1 Thermoplasmatales archaeon
GCTGAGCAGTTGGCATCATCATATAAAAAAATTGTGGAAGACATTATTAGAAGCATACCTAAATCATAGTTATCAACAACATTCTATTAACTGTTAGGTAAATCTTATAAATAAGAAGAGTATACGCTATCAAATCCTTATAAAAAAGGATGTAGGAAAAAGAATAAATACTAAATTGAAATGTACTTAAATGGAGGTAAAGCTATGGCAGATAAACCACACATGAATTTGGCAATTATCGGTCACGTCGATCACGGAAAATCCACGTTAGTTGGACAAATTTTGCTTCAAACTGGACAATTCCCTGAGCACCTAGTTGAAAAATATAAAGAAGAAGCAAAGGCGAAGGGAAAAGGTACTTTTGCTCTTGCATGGATATTTGATAATTTGAAAGAAGAGCGAGAGAGGGGACTTACAATCGATGTGGCTCATAAACGCTTTGATACAGATAAATTCTATATCACTATCATTGATGCTCCTGGTCACAGAGACTTCATTAAGAATATGATCACTGGTACCTCGCAGGCTGATGCTGCAGTTCTTGTTGTTGCAGCTCCAGAAGGAATAATGGCTCAGACAAAGGAGCATATGTTCCTTGCGAGAACCCTTGGTGTTAAACAGATGATTGTTGCGATAAACAAGATGGATGACACAAAGCCACCTTATGACAAAAAGAGATATGAGGATGTAAAGAATGAGGTTGAAAAACTTGCAAAAAATGTTGGCTACAAAGAGGATCAACTGCAGTACGTTCCAGTATCTGCATGGATAGGTGACAACGTCAAAGATAAAGGCAAAATTGATTGGTGGAGCGGAGAGACTATTCTAAAAGCAGTTGACAACTTTACTCTTCCTGAAAAACCAACTGGTTTACCACTAAGATGGCCACTTCAAGATGTTTACACTATAAAAGGTGTTGGAACAGTTCCTGTTGGAAAAGTAGAATGTGGCGTTATGAAACCTGGACAACAACTCATTTTCAAACCAAGTGCAAAACCTGGTGGAGTAAATGGAGAAGTTAAAACTATTGAAATGCATCACGAGCAGATATCACAGGCGATTCCAGGTGATAACGTTGGTGTGAACGTAAGAGGCATCGACAGAAATGACATCAGAAGAGGAGACGTTGCTGGGCCAACAAATAGTCCGCCAACAGTTGCAAAAGCATTTACTGCCCAGATCATGGTATTAAACCATCCATCTGTAATAACCAAAGGATACACACCAGTTTTCCACTGTTACACCGCTCAAGTGGCTTGCAGATTTGAAGAAATACAAAAGAAACTTGATCCTAAAACAGGTACTGTAAAGGAGGAAAACCCTGACTTCATCAAAACCGGTGATGCAGCAATAGTAAAGATTGTACCAACTCGGCCAATGGTTATCGAACCCTCAAAGAAAATACCACAACTTGGGAGATTCGCTATCCGAGACATGGGACAAACCGTTGCTGCCGGTGTGTGTTTAGAAGTAGAAGAAGCAAAATAACCTCCTTTTTATTTTTTAATTATAGTCTAAGGAGTCACAAAGGATGCCATCGCAAAAAGCACGAATATCACTCACCAGCACAAAATCAAAAAAACTTGAAGAAGTATGTAATCAAATAAAGATGATTGCTGAAAGAACTGGTGTAGCAATACGTGGACCTGTTCCATTGCCAACAAAGCATCTCAAGGTACCATGTAGAAAATCCCCTGATGGAGAGGGAACAGAGACTTGGGATCATTGGGAAATGAGGATCCATAAAAGACTAATTGATTTGGATGCTAGTGACAGAGTACTGCGTCAACTCATGCGTATACAAGTTCCAGATGGTGTCCATATAGAGATTGTTTTAAGATCTTAAAAA
>CP070798.1:1888907-1890746 GCA_020343515.1 Thermoplasmatales archaeon
ACAATGGTAGCTTTCAATCTAAAATATTACTAAATGCATCGGGCTTGAATTGTAGAGAAATAATTACTATGTTAGAAGAACCAGATTTTAATGTTTATCCTTGTAGAGGAGAGTATTTAGTTTTAGATAAAAATTACAGCAATTTAATTAACTCTATGATTTACCCAGTTCCACCGAAAGAACTCGGTGTTTTAGGTGTTCATATAACGCCAACAATTGATGGAAACATTTTACTTGGCCCTAGCGCAGAGTTTATTAATGACGCAGAAGACAAGAGAACAACAAAAGAAATGATGAAAACCTTGTTTAATGAAGCAAAAAAAATCCTCCCTGCTTTACCTAAAAACGTAGTCATTAATGCATATTCAGGAATTAGATGCAAACTCGCCCCACCAGAAGAAGGTGGATGGGCTGATTACAGGATTGAAGAAAGCGAGCAAACACCTGGTTTGATAAATCTTTTAGGTATAGAATCACCGGGTCTTACAGGTGCTCCAGCGATTGCAAAAGAAGTAACAAAAATGCTATCAAAATATGTTGAACTAAAAACTAAAAACAATTACAAAACTAGAAAAATTAAGAAAAAACGTTTTTCTGAAATGAATTTAAAAGAACAATCAGATTTGATTAAAAGAGATAAACGATGGGGTAGAATTGTTTGTAGATGTGAACATGTTACTGAAGCTGAGGTTATCAAAGCTCTTTTTAATCCTATTGGAGCACAAACTTTGTCTTCTGTAAAATATCGTTGTAGAGCGGGTATGGGTAGATGCCAAGGTGGTTTCTGTACTCAACATATAATTAGAATTATGGAGGAACAGTTTAACATCGAAGTTTATAAAATGAAATTGAAATCATCTAATTCCAATCTTTTTTATGGGAAAACAAGGGAGAAAGAAAATGATTAATCTAAAAGCAGATGTAGCAGTTATTGGCGGTGGACCTGCTGGTCTTGCAGCCGCTATTTCAGCGCATGAGAATGGTGCGAAAAATGTTATAGTTTTAGATAGAAATAGCTGGCTTGGCGGTATTTTACCTCAGTGTATCCATGATGGTTTTGGTGTCGAGGAAACAGGAACATCTATGACTGGACCTGAGTACGCAAAGATGTATATTAAAATTGCTGAAAAACAGGGAATAACCTTCCTAAATGAGAGTATGGTTCTACAATTTGATGAAAATCGAAAAATTATCGCTGTAAATAAAAAAGGGTTACATGAAATCAAAGCAAATTCTATAGTACTTGCTATGGGATGCAGAGAAAAAACAAGATGGAATGAAATGATACCCGGTGATAGACCGAGCGGTATCTACACTGCTGGAGTTGCACAGGCTTTCATCAATCTTTATAACATCATGGTTGGAAAAAACGTAGTCATCCTTGGATCTGGGGATGTCGGACTTATTATGGCACGTCGTTTAAAATTTGAGGGTGCAAACGTAAAAGGAGTAGTTGAAATATTACCATATGCTAGTGGTCTAACAAGGAATGTCGTTCAATGTCTTGATGATTATGATATACCTCTCTATCTTAATCATACTATTACCTACATTAAAGGTAGAGAAAGACTAGAAAGTGTAACTATCGCGCAAATTGATGAAAAAATGAACATTATCCCAGAGACTGAAAGGGAGATTAAATGTGATACCTTACTCCTCTCACTTGGTTTGATTCCTGAAAATGAACTGTCTAGAAATGTCGGGATTGAAATCGATGATGTAACAGGTGGTCCAGTAGTTAACCAATTTTTTGAAACCTCGCTCTCACGTGTTTTTGCTTGTGGGAATTGTCTGCAGGTTTACGATACCGTCGATGTACTCGCGATGGATGCTAAGAAA
>CP070798.1:1890846-1892678 GCA_020343515.1 Thermoplasmatales archaeon
GTAGTAAAACAAATACTAAAATGGTGAAAATTACCTCTCGCTTTGACCGTATTTTATTAATTGTAAATCCGCCTCTCTTCCAATCCCTACTATATTACTAAATTGCGTGAGATATTATGCAAATCTACTTTATCACACTGTTGACAAAAAGCATAAATCACACCCCTATTCCGACGTCCGATCATCTCATAAAGGTTATCTCTAACAGCATATAAATATCTTTCTTACTTATAATAATTCATAATACCACGAACAAAGGCTAGAAAAGAGTTGAGCTAGGCTTTAATACTTTGCAATATTCCGACGGATTTTCATTACTTTTAGAGTCCCAATCATAGAGCGAAGTACACCAAATAAAGCACATACAAAAATCCCCTCCAACAATATGATAATTCCAATAATAAAGATTATAAAATTAGAATACAAAGCCCCTGTCATTATGAGAACAGATCCCCCCGGTGTGGAAAAAATAACGTTCATTACAGCACAAGCCTCAAATAAATTAATACTTCTGTTGGCCATATATCGTTCTTTAGAAACGTTAGCCAATCTATCCATTTCCCTCTGGATATCCATCATTATGTCATCATTGGGTTTATTCATCCATTTCTTCTTTCTTGTAGGTTTTTTTCTAGAATGGACCATACCTTTCTTTTTCATAATTTTTCCTCTCCCAAACCACCATTAGACATCGTGTCCCTACTGAGATTAAGGGGTAACACCTTACAAATTAGGGTTTAACCTTAATTGTCTTTTTCGCAGGTGAATATGCAAATGGATATGTTGAATAAACCATATGCTCAGGAAATAAAAGTTAAATGTTTTTCAAATATTTCTACTTCCATTGATTTTTATAATTAATGAAACATAAATAAATTTAACTAGTTTCAACCGAAGAATGTTTATTGCAGCATCTGTCACAATATCATTGTACTGATTTCATTTTCACAATTACAATAAGAAATTAATAAAGGAAAAAGAGACGAAGGACAAGGAAAAAATCCCCCTTCCCCAATAAGGTTAGTGTCAATTTCTATCTCAACTTCTTAATCATAAAAGATTTGACATAGAACCCATTACCACAGCAATCAAATTCCAAATCTGGCCAGGAGTAAGAAACCAACAATTATTAAAGCCGGATGTATTCTCCATTTCAATACTGATATTTCATCCTGTGCCTGATTACCAATGTTGTCGTATGCAAGAACTTTTAATGTATATCTACCTGATAATATTGGCGCCCATCTAAAACTATAAGGCTCCTCGCTATCATTTTCCACGAGTTTATCGTTTATATAAAATTCTACCCTTTCTATCCCCGCAGCCGAGGTGACGTTAACTTCAATGTCAATAGGGCCATATATAATGGTACCAAAGGGACATGGAAACAAACGGATATTTCGTAAATAAAATGACTTTTTCATAGGTTTGGTTATTTCAACTTCTGGAGGCAGCGAAAATTCAGTTGTAAAACCCCATATAGGACCCACAGTTGACGCACCATGATTATCCCATGCAACAACCTTCCAATAATAGGTTGTACCATAGTTCATTGTCCCAGGATCATATGTATCAGATATATTCCATGCTACCTGTGGCGGTGGACTAGTTGCCCCAAAGTATACGTCAAAGGTGACTGTATCCCCAGGATCTGGGTCACTTCCCGTCCAACTTAGATCAGCATCAACGTCTACATCAATTGCTCCATCTTCTGGAAAAGGATAACTTGGTATATATGGTGGACTATTTCCTCTCGTAGTGAAATTCCAAATTGGACCCTCGGTGGAGGCATTATGATTATCCCATGCAACAACCTTCCAATAATAGGTTGT
>CP070798.1:1892778-1894530 GCA_020343515.1 Thermoplasmatales archaeon
CACTTGAATCATACTTACTTAAACCTTTGCCATCAAAAAATCGCAGATTCAGAACCCTTCCTTTACCTAGTAAAGGATCTGAATTGTTTTGTACCTTTGCTTCTGGAGGCTCAGGTGGAATACTGCCAATAATTGCATTGCCTAGGCTTATTCCAATCATAATGACCCCATTACCTAGAGTATTTATGATTTGGAATGCACAGGATGGAATGACATCCTGTGGGGGACTCCTATCAGGCACAGGATTCATTGCCTATGGTCAGCAACGAGGTTTAGCACTTGGCTTCTGGGGCATTGGATTTACTTTTAACCTTCCACCCCTTATGAACACCTACGGGGTTATAGGATATGCATTATTTGCAAGAGTTAGTGGAGAAGAAATAGAATTTTATCCACCTAACCGCCTACCTGTTATTTCAAGTGAAAACCCAACAAGTGGAACATGGGACATACCCCTTTCTCTCTCTGAATTAACCTTTAAGATTGAGGATGCAGATGGCGATCGTATGAGCTATACAGTAACTACAGACCCCCATATTGGTTCAGGTAGTGAAAGTAACAAGAAAAATGGGTTTTATAGTATTCCGATTAGTGGTCTTGAACATGATAAAAGTTATAGGTGGACAGTAGAGGTAACCGATGGGAAAGACACCACAGGGCAACAATTTAGCTTCTTCACTGAGGCAAAACCGCCATTCGATCCATTTGATGAAGGATGGCAGTATAGAAAAAAGATTACCATTGACCATACTAAAGTAGCTGGAGATCTCACAAATTTCCCAGTACTAGTTAGTATCACTGATACTGACCTAAGAGATAGAGCGCAGGGTGATGGAGATGATATATTGTTTATGGATGGACCTGGTGTTGCCCCAAGATTGTATCATGAAATCGAATATTATGACGGGTCAACTGGCGAGCTTGTAGCATGGGCGAATATTCCAAGTGTCTCTGCTAATGGGGAGACATTTTTTTATTTGTATTATGGAAATCCTGGCTGTAATAGTAAGCAGGCTCCTGAAAGAGCTTGGGATTCTAATTATATTATGGTTCAGCACATGTATGGTTCTGATGAAAAGATTTTCGACTCTACTATTAATGATAATGATGGAATAATATACGAGGCGACTGAAACAACTGGTACAATAGGACAAGCTCTACATTTTGACGGCAACTCATATATAGAATTTTCTCCTGTAATCCTTCTTAATAATGATTTCTCAGTAGAATATTGGATGAAATTAGAAAAATATACTGCACATCCACGAATTATTGGATATGATGGGCATGAATATATAACTGAAATTTGGTCACCCGATTATAAAATAAAAATGGCAAATAGCAGAGTGGGAGATGATTGTAGTGCATTTGGTAATTCAAATAATTGGGATGATGGTAATTGGTATTATATTGTGATTAATAGGGCTGGGATTAATGTTAATTTTTATTATAATGCGGTTGATGAAACATATGATGATAACACCTGTCCCAATCTTAATGAGAGAATAAAACGAATAGGTGGACATGGTGATAATAATGACTGGTTTAATGGAAAAATAGACGAAACCCGTATTTCAAATAATGCAAGAAGTCAAGATTGGATTATAACATCCTTCAACACGATGAACGATCCTTCTAGTTTCTTAAGTCTTGGACCTGAGGAAACAGGTAACTAATTATTGAGAATCAGCAATTATCTGAAAAAAATCCGTTGAAAATATTTAATTTGTGCAGTGTTAATCTGTTACAAAG
>CP070798.1:1894630-1896367 GCA_020343515.1 Thermoplasmatales archaeon
GTATATCGTACTGGGACATGCCAATCCTTTGTACCCTGATTTTTATCATCTCTTGGATTACCATATATATATGAATCTAAACCACCTACAAGTAAAACATAATCCATATCATAAGTTTCAAGTGCATCTTTTATGAAATATTTAATTTCCTCTGGTTTATCAATTCCTGAATATTCACTATAAATATCTTCTGTTGTCTTAAGCAGAGTTTGAACACCTTTATTGTTTTTATGTGTAACTAGTTTATTAAGTTCAGATGCAAATTCTTGTGGAGCAATTATCACTAGGTCGTACTGAGAATTTGATGGGAATGGATCATCTTCAGGTACCAAATATGTAATTGTTAATTCAAGATCTTCAACATAATTAACTATGTCTAAACCAGGGCTATATCTTACTGGGTATGCCCTTACATTCAAAAAGGTTTTATGATCCTTATTTTCATCTCGTCCCACGCCAACGTAATAATCAAACCAGTTATTTGGAAATAGTTCGTTTGAATTATAGATGTTTTCATCCATAATATACTCTGCATTTGTATTATCTTCGATACCTGGCATTACAGGTGTTGGTGCAGGTACAATTTTGTTTTCTAATGTCAAGGTTTTTATTTCTCCAATTTGGCATTCTATATCAGTTATTTGAGTTCCAAATGGAAGATCCATTTTTGTTGCATAAATAGGTAGAACCGGTTGATTGGAGCGATATAATCTTCCACCTGCTCCTTCAAAATTTATTTCTATATATGGATCTACACTATCGATCACTTCAATCTCTGAAAAAGTTAGATTTATTGTTTTTTGTTGTTTACCAGCTTCTTCTCCTATACTTATTGCAGCAAAACCACTTATTAGAAGTAGTCCTGCTACAAAATATGATATTTTTTTCATCTTTGTCTCCCCCTTAAATTATCAAATATTAATAGTTTTTAATTTATTTAAACTTTTTTACAAGAAATATGTACAAAGGTCGAATTTACCCTAAGGAAATTAAAGAAAAAAAAGAGATTGGTTTTATTGAGGTTTTATAGTCTTAATAGTTGTCGTAGTAATGGGAATGCATTTGGATAGTTTTCGAAGAAATACTGCAACAACTGAATGAAAGATCCAGGTGTGGACCTACTTCGGGGTAAACTTACTGCAAGTGGATCTGACCAATCGGTTTCCTTGAAATCTTCGGCATCATCTGGATCTCTGATAGATTCATGTGTTAATAATGCTTTTACTTTGACTTCATATATGCTCTTCTCGTTCCAGCTGTAAGATGCACTAGGTGTTTCAATCCAATCGGTTTCTGTTCCATCGCCCCATGAGAACTTGTAATAGATATGGTTCCAATAGCCGCTCTGTGTATTTACAGTTGTTGTATATGTATATTCCACACCAGCTTTTATATTGGTTTGACCTGAGGGTTTAGCTGGTTTGGAAGCTCTAAATTGAATTGCTACAAGTGTATCATAATAGTCTGATTCTCCTATTTCATCTGTAGCTTTTAATTTTATCCAGTATGCTCCAGGTAGATTCCAACTCCAAGATGCAACTTCTCCTTCCTCATCATATACGCCATCGTTGTTAAAGTCCCAATTATAGGTTATTTCCCCTTGTCCATTGAATGCAGCTGCCTGAAACATTATTTCTTCATCGGGGGAACCTAACACTCCAGCTGCAGCATCAACAATTTCTGTTGTAAATCCATTATTTGATGAATATCCACCTATTTTGAGACTTGGATCACCTA
>CP070798.1:1896467-1898146 GCA_020343515.1 Thermoplasmatales archaeon
GGCAATCATGACTGGTGTCCAATCACCGAATTTACTAGGTGCTCATGCCCTACGTGACAACCAAATAGTACCAGCAAAAAAAGTGTTAACAAGTTCTAAGGTTGATATTGATTTTGTACAGTAATTAAAAAATGCTGTTAAGAGATACTATTATCCATCTTTTCTTTTTATTAATAATTAAGTTAGCTGTTCAATACTTTTTACGAGTCCATCTATATCAAAAGGTTTTGCTATGTAATCCTTTATATATATTTCAAGACCTTTCATCTTTTCGTGATTGAGAGTTCCTTTTGCTGTCATAACCAATATTTCAACATTTTTTTCAAGCCCTCTGTTGACGATTTCTTTTATTGTGTCCCATCCGTCCATTCTCGGCATCATGATATCCATAAGTACAATTCCTTCAAAACCGTCTTCTAACTGCTCAATACAAGCAATGCCGTCGTTTGCAGTAAACACTTCATAACCAAGATGTTCAAAAATCACTCTTATAGATTGAAGTGTATCATTATCATCATCCACAACCAAAATATTTCTTCTCACTTTTTCACCCGATATCTGCCTAATAACATAATAGTGTTATACTTTGATCATAATTGTATATAAAGATAACGCGTTAATATGTCAAAACGAAAAACTTGGATAATCGTTTATCCAACGAGTTGATTGATAACTATTAACTAACCAATCTAAGTTTTATAGTAGCTTTACAATTCTTAGTCTTCAATAGTTGGGCCCATGAGGTAGTGGATATCCTACTGGCCTTCGGAGCCAGTTACCGGGGTTCGAATCCCCGTGGGTCCGTAAGATTTTCTCGGAGAAAAAACGGT
This sequence comes from Thermoplasmatales archaeon, assembly GCA_020343515.1. Classification (GTDB taxonomy): domain Archaea; phylum Thermoplasmatota; class E2; order DHVEG-1; family DHVEG-1; genus JAGLML01. The sequence continues at coordinate 1,897,298 of CP070798.1, forward strand.
CAAAAGAGCCTAAAATCGGGGTCTTTCGGCGTTTTTTTCTCCTGTTGATTCATTCGGTCCCCCGTGGGTCCGTCTAATTTCCAGTTGGTTTTGCAAGATTCGCCAAAAACCGCTCTTCGTGTAATTTTTATGGCCTTTGTAACTAACGATTCAAGCATCGGCAATATTATCCTTAGGATTTTTGGTTCAATATCTATTAAAAGAGGTATTTAATATTGTAATAGATATTGATTGTTGGAGGTACTTGATGGATAATTGGAGGTATTTGATAAAATGAAGGTGAGCATTGCACAATTAAATCCAGTCGTAGGAGACATTAAAGGAAATTTATGGAAAATACAGAGTACACTATCCAAATGTGCCAAAGATTCGCCTGATATTGTGATCTTCCCAGAGCTTTTTATTGTTGGATACCCGCCCCGAGATCTCTTGGAAAGACCTTGGTTTATTAGGAATACTCAAAAAGCTGTCAAGGAATTGACCAATATCTCGAGGGAGTATCCACAAACTGGGATACTTGTTGGAGCACCCCAGCCAACTAAAAAAAATACAGGGCGAGGTCTTTACAACTCTGCTTTATTGATTTATCAAGGGCAGATCCTTATGAGTCAACATAAATCGTTGCTGCCTACATATGATGTCTTTGATGAAGCACGATATTTCGACGTTGGAATAAAGATGCAGGTTTTACCATTCAAGGAGGAAATATTAGGGATTTCTATCTGTGAGGATGCATGGAATGATCCAGAATTATGGCCTAAGAGGTTTTATCCCTTTGATCCCCAGGAAGCATTGGCGAAAAATGGAGCGACTGTTTTCATAAATATTTCTGCCTCACCGTTTCACATA
>CP070798.1:1898246-1899873 GCA_020343515.1 Thermoplasmatales archaeon
TCCCACAACCAGCTTTTTGGAATGCTAGTAAAAATTCCCTTTAATTCATCATCGATATATAACTCGGTGCGGTTTAATCCAGATTCGTTATCTTCAGCCCAAAACCAAATCTGTATATCTCCAAATATCACTGGTACTATAAATGGAATTATCTTCTTATCTCTGATGTACACTGCCTTCTTTGGTCTTGAAATTTCTACATGTGGGGACCCAGCTTCTATCATGATAACATGTGGTTCTGACCAATCACTCTCAGCATTATGAATATCTTTTGTTTTCACCCTTATTTCATATTCGCCTTCTTCAGACCATGCATGTGAAGCACACATTGTCCCACCAGAACCATATGGTCCAAGCCAACCACTGAAATTACCATCGCCCCAGTCCCACAGACAGTATAAGTCATCTCCCTCAGGGTCAACTATTCCATTGATGCAGAAGGTATATTCTACCCCAGGTCTTCCATAGTGTGGACCTGTTATATTTGGTGCATCTGGCGGTTGATTACCAACTCTAACTATTTTTATCGTTGTCCCGTTAATACTACTATTATCGGTTATTCTAAGAGCAACAGGATATAAACCACAATTAGACCATGAGTATGTTGCCGTTGGACTAGTATGGTTTTCATCATATACTCCATCGTTGTCCCAATCCCATTCATAAAGGGCGATGTATCCATCAGGATCGTAACTTTTTGATGCATTGAAGAGGACTGTTTCATCGGGGTCCGGATGCGTTGGTGTCCAAGTAAGCTTAGCCATTGGATATTTATTTGTAAAATTGTAGGGGATTACAAGTGACTCGATAGTTGCATCATTTTGGAACATTCCAATTAGGGTGCATTCACCAGTAATAGTATTGCAGATATATAATTCACCTTTTATATGGCTAACAATGTATAATTTATCATTATCTTTATCATATGCTACCTCACAATAGATAACGTCGACGCCAAGCGGGCCAACTTCCGTTGCTTCACCAGTGTCAGTGTCAATCGTCCAAAGTTTATCTTGTCCAGAATCGACACCGTATAAGGTTCCATTCATGTTGCATCCAATGCCCATTATGCAATCTGGACCGCTGCCGAATTGACCGATATACAATTGTTTACCAGTCTCTGGATAAATTTTAAAAAGGACGTTGCAGGTTGTACCATATAATATACCTTTTGTAGGGTCCCAAGCGAGATCATTCAAACTCTCACCACCGCCACCGATTATCATAAATTTCCAAGTATCCATTTCAATGAACCATAAAATACCACTGCCATACTCGATATTGTACCAATAATTAGGGGGACCAAAACAAGCTCCGTAAAAAAAATTAGATCCCTCTTTCTTTGTTGTTATCAATGTTAGATTACCAGGGTCATCTAGGTCAAAAACAACAATACCATTTAATAGATTATAACAAAAACCATAGGCTATACCTACACGAACCGACATTTCTTCTGAGCTGCCAACTTCATCTAGAAGGTGTGTGTTAAAAAGAACCTCTTCTACAATATTTCCAGTTGATGGAATAACACTCATTCCGATAAACAAGACTATTACGGCAACCGCAATTCCTTTCTTAAGTAAGGGTTTTTGCATAAAGACCTCCCCAGTTATTACATATATCTATA
>CP070798.1:1899973-1901592 GCA_020343515.1 Thermoplasmatales archaeon
TTTGATGGGAGATTTTGACGCAGATTTACCAGTAAAAAATATGGCCTTTCTTCTCTTTTTTGCAAAAATGTCAAAATAACAAGTAGATACCTAGTTTAATCTCTGCGTTGTCTATCATTGTAACAGGCATAACAAACATATTCACCAAACCATTTCGTACAATCTCTCATTTTTCCACAACTTTTGCATTTTGCTTTCGTTTAGCCCACCGTATTGTAAAAGGTAAAGTTCCTCCCACCCTTTAGAATTACATCATTCATTATTTTTTCTTCCCATGTGTACATCCTATTATATTTCCATCCTTGTTAAATTTGGTGTCACCTGCAGCAGTTGCTTTGAAAGGATACGTGTAGAGGTCTGTGTTCTTGTCTTTAAATTTACATTTAATGTATTTTATTTTATCTCTTTTATGGGATATTGTAACGTAAGTCTGAAAGTATTCCTGCATCCAGATCATTTTGGGCTTCCTCTCCAAAGATATAGGTATAATACTCGTCAAGCCCTTTCAGATGATACTGAAACCAGGCGGTAAAGTAATTCCTGGAGACTCGGTGTTGCTCTGCAAATTCGATACCTTTTGGTTCATCTAAGCCAAGCCATTCAGCTATCCTGGCGAAGAATTCGTCAATAAAACCGATATGATTACCCCCAGTTATGGACAAGTACTCTTTGACCGATGTTTCTGGTATAAAATCAGTGTAAAATGGTACGACATGGTCAGGGGGTACCATGCCATCATTATTTCCTACCTGCAGTTGCGTTGGCACTGTGATATTCCGTGCTGCTTCTTTAGCAGCATCTGAGCCTGCTGGTGCTAGGGGAACAGCTGCATCAATCTCTGAATTAGGAGCTCCTGTTGCCTCTATGCATCCTCCGCCACCCATGGAAAGACCAATTCCGCCGAACGTTTCAACATCGACCATGCCAGATATTGGAGAAAACCACATGCTATTCTGGGATTTCAGCTTTTCAATGCCTCCAGTAAAACCATATGCCCACTGTGTTGTATCGCCAGATAGCTTATGCGGTGGTGTAAAGCATATCGTCACATAGCCATAAGAGGTAAGATGTTTCGGAATCCATTTGATATTCCACTCTGAGCCTGCAAGGCCATTTGCAACGACAATTCCTGGATAGGGTGCCTCTGAGGTATCTTTTGGGGCAAGCCATCCATCACGTGTCGATGGATATCGTATCTTTGCCCAATACCGCCCATAGGGAGGGACAATGTAGCTTACTCTATAGTAGCCAATATGATATGGACCTGGTTCATCTGGTGATGACACGGTATGAACATCTACCGCGTGAGCTGGAAAAACTAGGAGCAAAATAATAGCAACAATTCCAACCGATATTATTCTCATCTTCATTTTATTATCACTCATGCAAATAGATAATATATATTTCATCTTATATTTAATATCATCTCGTTTTTAAAGAAATGTATATTTCTATATGAAGCTTAGTATAACAATGTTATCTGATAAAGATTCTAATCACTTTACATTGAAACCTGCCAGATATGATTTACAAGAACTGATCTATTAAAAACGATATGAATATTTTTCTTAAAACATAATGAAATAAAATTACGACCGTTTTCAACGGATGGCAGCATT
>CP070798.1:1901692-1903294 GCA_020343515.1 Thermoplasmatales archaeon
AAAAAATACAGAAAAGAACGAAACCTTCTTGGACTGAAACAAACACCAAACCAAAGAACGATCTCTCATTTTATTCACAACATACTTGATAATGAAACAAAAGAACTCATAAAATTCATTGCACAAAAGATAGAGACAATTTCTGATAAATTCGGGTTCTTCACAGATAGAACAACGCTTAAACCTGAAAAACCAAAGAGACAATTTGCAGATAGAACAATTTTCCACCTCAAAAAACAAAAGACGCATGAAATCAGCAAACTGTTCAAAAAACGATTCGCTTCGATACTCAACCTCAACATTCACAACAATGCCGTCTACTCCAAAAACGAGTTCATCGACCTTCTCCTATATATGTGCAAGACGAAAGACTTTGCAGAGAATGGAAGTAAATCCTACCGAGAAGAAAAAGACAGAGTGCCACAAGGAGAGACATTCCTCTACCATCTTAAAAATTATCAAGATACCGATCAGATAAAACGAATGTTCATCACCATATTTGAGATGATATGGGAGACTGCGCGGCAATCAAATCTGTTCAACAGGAGAATAGACCTCGCTGTCGATTACACCGAAATCCCGTTTTATGGCGACAAAAACGCACCGATGATAGTAGAAAAGAAACCAGAAAAAGGAACCACTCATTGTTACAAGTACGCAACGATAAACATCGTTGAACGAAACAAACGATTCGTACTTTTAGCTCTCCCCGTTGGCAAGTTCGACACAAAAGAAAAAATACTTCATCAACTCCTCAGCTATACCTTACAACGAGTTAAGATAAAAAGACTCTATGCTGACAGAGCATTCTTTTCAAAATCCTGTATAGAAATCTTCAAACGATACCAAATCAAATTCATCATACCCGCTACAGAAAACCCAAGGATTAAAAAGATACTAGAAGTCATGCCAGCACCAACAGTCATCAGAGACTACGAAATGGGATACACACGATTCAGCGTTGCTATCGCCAAAGATGAAAAAGGAATCAATAGGGCATTTGCAACCAACATTGACTTCAATGAAAACGATGTCAACTTCTCAGAAAGACTATTCCTACTTTATGGGAGGAGGTGGGGTGTCGAGACCACATACAGGGTTTTGAAACACACCTTTTGGCCCAAAACCACCAGTAAGAACTACTTCATACGGTTGTTCTATTTCCTCTTTTCAACACTCCTCTACAACATGTGGATCTTGGCTGATGTAATAATCTGCATCTCAATCTATGGAAAGAAAACATCAGGATACATCGTTGCATCAAAACACTTTGTTACTATACTTCTCACTATTGACCCAGGAGGATGACGTATGCTATTTTTTCTGTTGTTTGTTATACAATTGGTTAGTTTGGAGCAGTAACACATCTGATATTTTTTGATTGTGAAGCTTATTTTTACATTGGATTTGCTAATTTCATCTCTTTTTGTTCATTTGAAAAATCATTTTAATATGTGTTTTGTTACGATTTTAGTTGCTTGGTAGCTACTTTCGGAACTACTTTTTGGGGAACAACATTTATATACCATTTCTGTAATGCCTTACTCCCGGTCTATACCAGACATTGATCGGGCAATTCACTTTGAAACCCGGTATCAAACA
>CP070798.1:1903394-1904987 GCA_020343515.1 Thermoplasmatales archaeon
CCAACATCATTATCAGTAAGTTTTAAAACTTTTTTATGGTCGTCCCATTCATCCACTACTAAGGCTGTACATGTTCCAGTAGAATTATCAATCCAGTTATAAGGAGCGGTATTAACCAAATCATTATCAAAAGAATGAGAACCAGGATAATAACCACTCATAGCTTCGTCATAATCTTTAGCTTCGGGAGTAACAATGGAAATATTATAGGAATTTGAAGTTTTCGGTTTACAAACTTCTCTAATTGAAAATTCATTTTTAGAGCTTCTATGATCTGTATAGTTTCTATGATCTGTAAAAATAAAGATTGAAGATATTATAAGAAAAAGCGTTATTACAGAACCAATTATCAATTTTACTTTTTTCATCTTTAACAAATTTATACAAAAAATATACTCTTTATATCTATAACTTTGTAGTAATAATGCGCCTATTTAATCTTAACCACTATTCTCTTTTTAGAGACAAAAGAGTATAAATGTTTTACTTAGATTATAATGTAAAATTAATAAAATAAAAGATTATTTTTTTGTAGCATCAGTAAAAACCATCTCTTTACTGATTATTTGCCAAGTTCTCCAACCATTTGCGACTTTTTCTTTCGCTTCTTTAATGAATTCGTTATACCCGATTTCACGGCATTTTTTTAAATTTTGGGTAGTATCTCGACTATACCGTTCGCAAATCATTTTCGTCATGCTCCCTTTATCAGCCATTGGTACTGGATTCGGAGTTATATGAGGACAGGGAGTTTTCGATTCTGGATTATAATCATCACATTCAGCACAGGTCCAATATCCTTTCGATTTAACACAATTAGCGATTCCACATATTTTTGAGGGCCCTCCCCCAACAAAACATCCAGGGCAATTTCCTTGTTTACCCGCTTTTATGACTGCTTCTAATGTTTTAAAGGTACTTTTTATTCCCCTGAGATTCAGACCTATAAAAGGGCCAACATCTTCCATATTCCAGCCTTTCCAAATTTCTCGAAGCTTTTTTGCGGCTTCCAAAGCCTCCCCGATATGTGCATCGCATCCTAAACATAAGATCCCACATGGAGAAAGAATCCATCTATCCTCCTCCTTCACAACATTTAACTTTAAACTCATTTCAATATCAAATATTCAAATTATTTTTTAAAATAGATAATAAATTGAATTATTAAAATATTAGGAATCAGTATATTTAGATATTCTAAGTCTACTTATTCAAAAAAAAAATTAATTAATAATTACTTTTTACGTTTTAATATTTAAATAAAAAATAGATAAGATTGTTTAGAGAATGTTAGAACCCGCCGTAGCTTTGTCCTCCTATAAAGTTCATTATTATTTGATCTAACTCGTTTTTTCTTTTTTTCGAATTAATTCTATACCTAGCACCCAAGATTTTGCCAAAGAGCTTGTATTTATAACTATTAAGCTTTGCATTTCTTCGAATTTTTCTCGGAATTTTATTTGGATACTCGGTTCTGTAAGGAATATCATCATCTTTAATGGATCCGTCCTTTTCATAGAAATATTTCTTAGCCGGTTGTTCCCTTGGTTTTCGATTAAATGGATCATACATATGTTTCATTTTGAATTTCAT
>CP070798.1:1905087-1906645 GCA_020343515.1 Thermoplasmatales archaeon
GAACTGGCTGGTACGATTCAAAACGACATCTTAAAGGAGTACATAGCAAGGGGAACATACATATTTCCACCAAGGGAATCGATGCGATTGGTAACAGATATCTTCGAATACTGTTCAAGGAATATGCCCAAATGGAATACGATAAACGTTAGTGGATATCATATTAGAGAAGCTGGTTCGACTGCCGTGCAAGAGGTTGCATTTACTCTTGCTGATGGGATAGCATATGTTGAAGCAGCAATTAACAGTGGATTGGAACTCGATAAATTTGCACCTAGATTGGCATTCTTTTTTGGATCCCATAATGATTTGTTCGAGGAAATAGCTAAATTTCGAGCGGCTCGCCGGTTATGGGCCAAAATTATGAGAGACCGCTTTCATGCTAAATCTCCAAAATCTATGAGACTGAGATTCCATACCCAAACAGCAGGATGTTCACTAACTGCACAACAACCTGAAAACAACATTGTTAGGGTCACAATCCAAGCTCTTGCCGCTGTTCTTGGTGGAACCCAATCACTTCACACGAATTCTATGGACGAGGCTTACGCATTACCAACAGAGAAGGCCGTGAGAATTGCTTTAAGAACACAACAGATCATCGCAGATGAGAGCGGGATTACAAATACTATAGACCCAGTGGCGGGTTCTTATTTTATTGAATCACTTACCAAACAGATCGAGGATAAAGCCATGAAATACTTAAAAAAAATAGATGACATGGGTGGAATATTAACTTCCATCGAGAGAGGTTATATACAAAACGAGATCGCTGAAAGTGCATATATGTATCAAAAGGCTGTTGATAGGGACGAGAAAATCGTAATTGGAGTAAACAAATACCGCGATAGTGAGAAGACAAGGATTGAGACCTTAAAGGTAAATCCAGAGGTCGAAGAAAAACAAAAAAGAAGGCTGAAAATATTGAAAAAAGAAAGAGATGGAGAAAAAGTAAAAAAAGCCCTAGCCGAGATAAGAAGGGTTGCAGGAAGCAAGGAGAATCTCATGCCAGTGATTCTAGATGCAGTAAAATGTTATGTAACACTAGGTGAGATATGTGACATACTAAAGAATGTGTTTGGAGAATACAGACCTGTGCAGAGGCTTTAAAAAGTAAAGAGTTTTAGGTTGATGATATGATTAAAAAAATTGATCACATTGGCATAGCAGTCAAAGATTTAAAAGAGGCAATGAATATTTATAGAAATATTCTTGGTTTAAAATTCAAAAACACAGAGGTGATAGAAGAGCAAAAAATAATCCATGCAACATTTTTGGCAGGTAGAGTTAAGATAGAGCTAGTACAACCAACACACCCAGATAGTACAGTAGGAAAATTCATTGAGAAAAGAGGGGAGGGAATGCATCACATCGCATACAGGGTTGAAAACATTGATGAATCTTTAAGAGAGCTTAATGCAAAGGGAGTAAAATTGATTGATGAAAAAGCAAGAATCGGTGCAGATGGCGCAAAAATAGCTTTTATTCATCCAAAAGATATGAAAGGTGTTTTGATAGAACTCGTAGAAAGGGCTGAAGGAAAGTAAGTTTTACTGTT
>CP070798.1:1906745-1908274 GCA_020343515.1 Thermoplasmatales archaeon
AAGTTCAACAAAACCAGCATGTGTACCTCCCGAAATGGTTATTATCTCTTTTGGAGTATTTGCATTTTTGTAACACAGTAGTAACACAGGGATACTCATCGTTCCTATATCAAAACAGCCACCTTGAAACTGGACAGGAACATCAACCTCATGGATTCTTTGGAAATTTCCAGACGATAATGCAACAACAGCATCTACCCTTTCATCTATAGCAGCAGTTTCGGTGACTGTTGTTCCGCCAAGAGAGTGACCTATCAACCCGATACTCTGGTTGTCGATCATATTTTTAACAGGGCTTTCACCTAAAAGATATGTGAGAGCATCTGATGTAGCTGTGACCCATATACCATTTTTATAGTGAATTTGGGTCTCTATAATTGCAGTAAAACGTAAATTGATGCCTAACAAAAATCGAATACTATATTTTGGTATTGGAAAGATACCTTCAGATTTACCTTGGCCTGGAAAATCAAAGATTAGTACGACATAGCCCTCCTCCGCAAGGGCCTTTGGTATCCAACGATAAGGGGTTAAATAGGTGTACATTCCTTCGCAGAAAACGATACCCGGATAAATCTCTGAATCGTTTGAAGGATAAAAAATCTCCCCATAGAGTGTATAGTTACAACTTTCAAAAGTTATATTTATGTGTCTCAAAGAGGATAGCCCATAATTTGTTGGACATTGTTTTTCTAAATTAATTCCAGTTGCAGGAGAAATAGTCATTCCTATGAACAGAAGGATTACACCTATTGTAAACAGTCTTTTCATTCTTTCCCCATATTCTCATAGATGTTCTCATATTTAGGTTTTTAGCCAGAAGAATCTCCCCAAATGGAATTCAACGACAAAATGGCAATAAAACCCAACATAGAAACAGTTTGAGAAACTGTAAATAAGTTAATCTCAAAACCATAAAAACAAATAATTGTTCCTACTATACCTAAAACACTCCCAATGGTTGCAATTTTAATAAAATTTTTATGTTTGAAAAATACTATTGAAGATATAATTAGTAAAAACCCTCCAATAAAAATTGGTATAAAAACAATATAACTTAACAAAATTAAGGTTTTCTGGAAAGTGATAATAGCAGCTATCAAATAAATAATCGAAAAAAATCCAAAAATTAGATACATAATTCTTAAAATATTTCTTTGTTTTTCAGTAATTAGTGGTAGATGAATAATATCTTTTTTCTTTTTTTGTAAAAACAAACCAACAGCTAAGAGCAAAAAACCAAAAAAAATTGCTGGCCATGTTACTACAAGAGGCAAACCAAAAAGTGCAATAGTATATCCTCCAGATATTAATAAAATTATTAAACCAAGTATTGTTGGAATATTCCTCATTTTCCTCCGTCATTTATAATGCACATCTGATATAAGTGTTTATCCATGCCAGAGGGTAGCATTTATATACTCTAGCATCTATAGATATATGTAATAACTGGGGAGGTCTTTATGCAAAAACCCTTACTTAAGAAAGGAATTGCGGTTGCCGTAATAGTCTTGTTTATCGGAATGAGT
>CP070798.1:1908374-1909756 GCA_020343515.1 Thermoplasmatales archaeon
TCATCATAGCTTTTTTAACAATCCCGTCATCTAGATCAGTTACTGCCCACATCATAGCCCATGTCCCAATCTGGGCCATTTTGGCTGCTTTATGATATCCGAGCTTGTACTCATCACCAAGTATTTCAAGTACTCCTTGACATGAATCCGCTTTACATAAGAGGTCTAAAAATGCATCTTCTCCAACACCGGTGCGGCATTTCGAAACAAGAATAATAATGCCGTTGTCCTCTAATGCAAGTTTGCCATTATCAAGTGCTTTTTGAGATTGATAAAGATCGATGTCCATAGGGTAGGGTGCAGCTGTAATTACAATATTGCCTTTTTGCTTCAAAGGAACACAAAATATCTGATTAGAAAATTCAATAGCTGCATCAAAGGATCTATGTAGATCACCGGCGGTAACAGCATAAACCTTATGATCGCCTGTTAAAACAGTCTGAATTGAAAAAACATTGAGATCCCTTAATACGTGCATTGCATCAACCATATCCTCGTGAACTGGATTGCCCTTAAGTGCAAGCGAACATGCGTCATCACTCAACGCAAGTTTATGATTCATTTCAATAGTTTTATAGGAAGCCACCCCTGGAAGAAATGACTTTCTACCGCCTGTGTAGCCAGCAAAATAATGAGGTTCAACACTTCCAATAACAAGAACGTTCCTATATTCAGGAACAAGTTTGTTAATATACATCTCAGTTCCGTTCTTTGATTTTCCTAAAAAAGTCATATCATTATCATTTCGAGCATCATGGGCATAGACTCTTCTCCTAAAAACCTCGTAGGTATCTCCAAATATAAACCTGTACTCTTCTTCAGTTGGGGCCCGATGAACACCAGTTGCAATTAGAAACTTAACGTCAGGATGAGATGAAAGAACAGGTAAAAGATACTTTAATATTTTAGATGTTGGAGTTGGCCTTGTTGCATCATTAATAATTACAAGCAATCTATCACACTTATCGGCAAATTCATCATATGAATCAAATCCAATAGGATTATCTAACGCATCTCCAATTAACTTATCCTGATCATTAATTGTAACTTTTCTAGGAACCAGAGTTTCAAAAGGTTCAGGTACATTGACTTTAACGTTTTCTTCTCCATACGGAATGTTAACCTGCATTTTTCTTCCCTCAAATTGATATCGTGAATAAAAAACTGCCTAATATATTTATATGATTCGTGATATTTACCCGCCAGATGAAGAACTTCCATGTAGCAATTATTGGTGGCGGCGTGATCGGTTCTGTAATTGCATGGGAGTTATCAAAATATAAACTTAATGTTATTGTTTTTGAAATGGGTGGTGATGTTGCTTCTGCAACTTCAAAGGCAAATAGTGGTGTAATACATAGTGGAATAAATTCTCCTTATGG
>CP070798.1:1909856-1911197 GCA_020343515.1 Thermoplasmatales archaeon
TATGGTTAAATTAGCATCTGATATTAATAGAAAGCTTGTTGAATCAGGAAAAGCTGAATTTAAGCAAGGTTATGCATCGTCATTACCATGGGCTGATAATGAATTTACCGTTGTTGCAGCAATTGAGGTATTTTTTTTCTTAAATGAAACAGAAAAAACACTTAAAGAGATATTTAGAATATTGAAACCTGAGGGAAGATTGATTATAGAGATGGGTTTTAATAAGGATGATGGAGTGGATCATAAGAAGCATATTAAGAAAATGGGTTTAAAGTTGTATAGTGGAGAAGAAATGAAAAAATTGTTAAAAAAGGCTGGGTTCAGTGATATTATAATAGATTATTATAAAGCAATTTGGATCCCTATAAAAGGATATATTGTGCCAAAAGGGATGGTTGTAAAAGGAATAAAAAAATAGTGTTTAGTCCTGTTAAAAACGTTAAAAAATGCAGGGGACGAGATTTGCACTCACTTTTACTGGTATAAAATGATGTTTTTATTCAATAAATCAAATCTTGTTAATGAATAGCATGCTCCTGTCGGTATTGAGCAACCGCGGGTATAAATTTCCTTTTTTGATATATATGCCTTTATAAAGCAAACTGCTCCCAAGGAGGTTTATTTGCTTTGAACTTGATGGGCAATCTCCTGAGCCCATGCTTTGGCCTTATCAGGCTTCATAGTCTCTTTTTGACCATCTAGCTTGGCCCATTTCTCGGGGATCTTCCCAGGGAAGGAAACCAGCGACTTGGGCTTGAGACCATACTGTTCCACCAATGGGCGTAAGAATTTTTCGACAGCCTTGTCTGGTTCCTCAATCGCCGTACCACTTGACAGGAACATAAACAGATGCTTACTGCTGAGCGCTTTTTGTTTCAGGACTTTCTTCCAGCGCCGGTAAACCCTGGATATCCGCACGCCGGTCCCCAGAACGACCGTGTCAAAAGCTGCGACGTCAGGGATGTCATGCGCAAGATTGCAAGTCTCAACCACAAGTCCATTCGCTGTGAGCATCTCCCCAATTACCTTAGCGTATTCCTCAGAAGCTCCACCCTTCGTAAAGTATGCCACAAGTGTCTTACTATTCATCGCCACTACACGATGAGAGATTTCCTCATAGGTTTAAGAACATTTCTATGACTGGGATGTGGTGTATTTTCTGAAAGAATAAAAAATACCCAATTTATGCTAATGAAAGGAATGCTCCCGTCGGGATTTAGGACTCACAGGTATAAAGCCCCTTTTTACTTATTTATCTTGTAAAATGTGTGATTTTACAGGAAGGAGTTCTCCCGTCGGGAAGGGAACTGCAATTTACCGGTAAAAAACTATTATATTTTT
>CP070798.1:1911297-1912608 GCA_020343515.1 Thermoplasmatales archaeon
GCAATTAAAACAGTGAATACAGATATGGGCAATGTGAATATAGCTATCGCCGTTCTCAACACAGCAAGAGACGTTCGCTTTTCAGCTAGTAATACACTTATTGTGTTATATATTTGTGATGTTTCTCCCTCTGTACCCATAATTAACGCCTTTCAACCAAAATGAAACGCTGTTGTTTTATTTAAAGTATTTTAGAGGTTTATAGAAAAATCTTCAGAGGTTCCACCTTCGATTCGGTATCATCTATCTTCATATAATTTTCCCTCCCTTTTTATCCTCCCCCAAAACCTAGGCTTTTTTAAAGGAAGAGATGCTATGAAATTGGTGATAAAGGAGGCATATATCTGGCCATAGGTTATGTACTCATAAGTGCCGCACCTGCATATGAACATGCAGTATACCACAAACTCACCAAAGTATCAGAGATTATTGAGCTTCATCTTTTATTTGGCGAATACGATCTTATAGCTAAAATAGAAGCAGAAGATTTTGAAAAACTTGGGAGCATCGTTGTAAATAAGATTAGAAAAATTGAAGGGGTTGTGGATACCAAGACGTTAACAGGAACAAAGTTTTCATAATTTCAATCCCTTTTTCTACTCCCAAAACTTTTATAGTTAACAGGTGTTAACATTTTATTGAGTGATTTTTTGGGGGAACAAAATGAAATCAACATCGCTATCGAATTTTATGCTCCATGATCATGCTATAATGCATGGATTGTTTAAAACAATTGAAAAAAACATTGAAAAAGATGCCGAATCACTACTGAAATCAATTGATGAATTTGAATGGAAGATTAAAAAACACTATTTTGTCGAAGAAAAAGCAATATTTACCGCATATGAGCCAGAAGACGTAAACGAGGGTTATGCCATGGTTCCAAAAGTCCTAAAACAACACGATGAAATTTTAAAAAAATTAAAAATATTTAAAAAGAGCATCAAAAAGAAAAAAGCCTTTGATTTCCAAGGATTTAAAGAGATGTTAAAGAACCATAAAAATTTTGAAGAAGGAAACTTATACCCTAGGCTAGAACAAGAATTACCTGAATCAGAAAAAAAATTAATTATCAAACGAATCAATGAAATCCTTTAGATAATAGTTTTAAAAATGAAAAAATGTTATAAGATAATAGTGGAGTGAATAAATGGCAAAATGTATGGAATGTGGTAAAAAAATAGGGGCTTTAGAGGGCTATCATCATCATGAAATTTTTGGAAAAAGATGGCTTTTTTGCAGTAAATGTTATAACAAGATAGAAGAAAAAGGATCTCTTTTATTAAAAAAGATAGAGGAAGAACAGAAAGA
>CP070798.1:1912708-1914007 GCA_020343515.1 Thermoplasmatales archaeon
GATTATACCAAAAATTGGATCTAAAATAGGAAATCCATATCTCGAGACAATAATGCTTATTGCAACTCCGATTGAGGAAATTGCATCGCTTCTATGATGCCAAGCATCTGCACGTAACACATCGCTTTTAATTCTTTTTGATATAGCAAAGGAAAATCGCGCCATTAATTCTTTCAATACTGCAGATACCATAACAATTACACTGATAATTATTGCATATTCTTGATGAGTGATATTCTGAGGGTCGATGATTCTTTCTATAGATTGTTGAATAAAACCGAAGCCAGTTATAATCAATAAAGTCGCGATGATTAACGTTGCGATATATTCAGCTCTTCCGTGTCCATATGGGTGTTCTTTGTCTGGTTGTTTTTTTGCTATTCGAAATCCAAAGATTACGACCCCAGAAGTAGAAACATCTGATAGTGAATGAACCCCGTCTGCAATCAGTGCGATGCTATTGATAAATAATCCTAAGAGTAATTTTAAAAAGAATAGCAAAGTATTCCCAAGAATACTTACTGTGGCTTCGAGATATCCATATTTGGCTCGTACAATAGGGTCTTGAGAATCCCCATATTGTGGAATCATAAGGAATCGATCGGATTTTACCATAAACAAAAGCAGAAGCTGCTTCAACGATATAGGTTTTATGTTTTAGTTTTTTATAACCTATCTAGATTTAAAATCTATCCCAAGTTCATTCTCACATCAATTAGACAAATACCAATGTTCTAATCACGATAGATAGATATCACACCCACATCGGGATTAGAACATCTATTTAGGGTTTAAATCACTTTTTTTAACCACAACGATATGAACATGTAAAAATGCATAGTTTTTCTCATGTTGAGACCATAGGTATGTTAAGAAGGAGTTTTTGTTAATTAAAACCTACTGACGCCTACGTGTTTCTACGGCAAACCAGGTTCTTTCATTTAAAATTATATTGATTTCATTTCAACAAAAAATAGAAATTGAGGGATCTAGGTATGCAGAGGGAGGAAGAAAAGAATGAGATATTTCTAAATATTTTAGTTTCAAGTTCAAAAAAAGAAAAAGAGAAAGAAAAACTACGATTTTCTTCCTCCATATTGTTATACATTGTTTGTGGGGAAATTCTATTTAAACCTTCTTTATATTCCGTTTGACATTAGTGAGATAAAATGGATTCATTTCTTCAAAAAGAGTGTGATTTAAAATTCTTTCACAAAAACGGGTTTATCAGGAAGAAATGCTCTTTTTGTGGAGCTTATTTCTGGACTTTAGACAAAAACGCAAAACTTTGTGGGGACC
>CP070798.1:1914107-1915291 GCA_020343515.1 Thermoplasmatales archaeon
ACACAACCCTTTGTATAATAAGCATAATCACAGGCGTCCTGCCAGGACTGCACATGCTGATCATAACCAATACTTAAAGAGATAACATCAGCACCGTTATTTGCAGCCCAATTAATTCCATCAGCAATCCAGCTTAGATATGCACCACCATTATAATCAAGGACCTTCGCAGCGATAAGATTGGCATCAGGTGCAACACCTACCACACCAATATCATTGTTCACTGCTGCTACAATACCAGCACAATGAGTTCCATGACCATTATCATCCATAGTATCATCAGTATAATCAACAAAACTCTCTCCCTTCCAATAATTTGCAGCTAAATCAGGATGATCATAATCAATACCTGTATCAACAATAGCAATAGCTATACCTGATCCCGTGTTAAATGACCATACCTTCTCTGCATCAATCCGATCAACACCCCATGGTAAATTTTGAGCCTGCACCAACTGGACATATTTATCTTCCTCAACATATCTTATATTTGGATTATGCTGTAGACCTTGCAAGGCATTCTCTGGAATCGTCACTACTATAGCGTTGATCTCATCTAACGTGTTCTGTATCTCACCTTGAAATTCCTTAATAATACCTGTATTTGTTTTTCCATGGAAACCAATAATGACCTGAACTTTGTCTACAGACGCAGCACTGACGAATAACGGAGAAGAAGATATCACTAAAGATAACACCAGCGTAAAAACCAACAATGTTTTTTTATTAAACATGTTTTTTTCCTCCAAATAACTTATTATATAGTATCTTACATCATTTATAAATTTTATTACAAATTTCGTGGACATTATATAGTTGAGAAGAATATCAATTAACATTGTCATTTAATTATTTGAAGAAAATATAGTCTAGGTTTGGTATTTAAAAAAGAAAGAAAAAAAGGTTTTTAGAAAAAACTTTTATATTTTCGACGATATTCTCAGCGAAAAGGGGAAGGTAACCACTTTGTTATGTGGCAAACCTAAGGAATGTTTACGGGTGAATAACTAATAATGTCTCCTTAAAGAAAAAAGCGATTCGAAGATTCTCAAAAACAACCAACATCCAACAGATATAAAACCCATAAATGTGACGTCATTTAGCCGCTCGAATCCCGAACCTACATATCTTGTTTTGTCTGATGGATGTGAGGATGATTAGTGGACATTATTTTTTAAAATTCA
>CP070798.1:1915391-1916541 GCA_020343515.1 Thermoplasmatales archaeon
TAACAGATATTTCATATATCGGGAGGAACAAAAAATGAAAAATAAAATATTTGGAACTTTTGTATGTATGCTGTTGATTGCAACTGCTTTACCGGCAGTAGGGACTTTAAACAATTCATTCCATGGTGAAAACCCCGTAGATATGCCTTTGAATGGTGGATGGACAAAAACCTTTGGAGGAAGTGAATACGATTTTGGTGATTGTGTTCAGCAGACCAGTGACGGCGGATACATCATAGGTGCAGAAACAATGTCTTATGGTGCAGGAGACCTAGATGTTTGGCTGATTAAAACCGATGCTGATGGTAACGAAGAATGGAACACAACAATTGGTGGAATTGATTATGAGTTTCCCAACTTTATTCTGCAAACGACTGATGGTGGTTATATACTCACAGGACTTACATATTCTTTTGGTGCAGGTAAGAATGATGTATGGCTAATTCAAACAGATGCTAACGGAACAGAGGAATGGAATAAAACCTATGGAGGAACGGAGAATGATATAGGGTTAACTGTTTGGAATACGACTGACGGCGGATACATCATTGGAGGAAGAACTAATTCCTTTGGTGCAGGATTGCTTGATTATTGGTTAATTAAAACAGATGCCAACGGAACAGAGGAATGGAATAAAACCTATGGAGGAACAGGTAATGAGGTGTGCATGGGAATGCAACCAGCAGATGGTGGATATATTTTTGTAGGATATGTAGAGCCTGAGAAAATATTTGATAAAGCTTACTGTTGGTTGGTTAAGACAGATGCCGATGGTAACAAATTGTGGGATAAACCAATTAAAGGGACTGGTCATAGTGGAGGAAGAAGCATTCGGCAGACCCCCGATGGTGGCTACATTATTGCAGGGGAGACAAAAGGTTTTGGTCTGGTTTTGGGTCAAATGTTCATTTATGTGGGAGGAGACATGTGGCTGGTTAAGACAGATGCCGATGGCAATAAGACGTGGGAGAAATCGTTTGGTAGAATAATACTTGAAGATGGCGGCTGGGATGTTGAGCTGACGGATGAGGGCGGCTATATTGTCGCAGGATTCACCAAAGGATTTGGAAGCTCGATTAAACAATTTCCAGGTGTCCCAATTTTTAGCAAAATATGGGTGGTTGAGACAGATGCTAATGGTACCAAGGTA
>CP070798.1:1916641-1917771 GCA_020343515.1 Thermoplasmatales archaeon
GACAGGATTCAAAACGTTTTCTGTAACCATAACAGTCGAACCAGGCGGAATACCTGGTTTCGAACTACTGACATTGATTGCAGCGATTGGAGTAGCTTTTATACTCTTAAAACGCAGACGACAATAAGAGGGAATAAACCCCTCTTCAACCTTTTTTCTTTTTTTGTTTTTTATTTACAAAACCTTTTAATACAATCACTTATACCTTTTTTCTAGGGTGTTTTATCCTGAAAATCAGCGTTATAATGCCTACATTAAATGAAGAAAAAGGTATAGGAAAAACCATAGATTCAATTAACAAAGATTTTTTTGGAAAAAATAACTGGGAACTAGAAATTGTCATAGTAGATGGCGATTCAAAGGATAAAACTCAAGAAATAGCTAAGAAAAAAGGAGCAAAAATTATACTGGAAAAAAGAAAAGGCTATGGCAGAGCGTATAAGACAGGTATGTCACAAGTTACAGGTGATATCGTCGTTACGGGTGATGGAGATGCAACATATCCATTTGATAAAATACATAACTATATTCAGCAGTTATTAGATGAAAACTTGGATTTTGTAACCACAGATAGATTCGCAGAATTAAAACATGGATCTATGTCTGTAAAACATGCATTTGGCAACATAATACTTGCCACAGTACTACGCGTTCTTTTTTTAATTAACATTAGGGATTCCCAATCAGGCATGTGGATATTCAAAAAAGAGGCTTTAGATAAAATACAACCTTTGGAAGATTTCAATGACGGAATGCCTTTTTCTGAAGAAATAAAAATAGAAATGTTTACAACAAAAGATGTAAAATCAAAAGAAATACTTTCAACATTGAGACCTAGAGAAGGGAAGATAAAGCTGGAAAGTTTCAGGGATGGTTGGAAAAACCTCAAATTCTTATTTAAAAAAAGAATAACTCCATAATATTTACTCTTTCATTTTTTCCGATAAAAAAACTATTCAACTATATAAAGCATTTCTATGTAGATATCATGGATCCATTAATGGCATTCTGGGTATTCTTAATTGGAATACTGGCAGGGGTAATCCTTGGAGTAACGCTTCTGCACAGAGCAGCAATATCACCGTTACATAAAAAAATTGAAAACCTAGAACGTGAAAAACAGTTGTTAT
>CP070798.1:1917871-1918986 GCA_020343515.1 Thermoplasmatales archaeon
TTGCCTGCACGTCTCCCGAATACGATACACTCCAACAACGAGTTACCCATTAATCTGTTGCGTCCATGAACGCCACCATTGACTTCACCAGCTCCATACAAATTTGCAACTTTTGTTTCAGCCTTTTCATTAGCCATTATCCCACCGTTCTGAAAGTGTTGAGTCGGATAAACAAGGAGCGGTTCTTTACTCATATCGATATCGAAACGTTGATATTGTCTATACATTGCTGGTAGTTTCCTTTGTATTGTGCCTTCTCCGTGAATGATGTCAATCATGGGTGTGTCGAGCCAAACACCTAGCATGCCAGTTGGTGTTTTTATTCCTTTATTTCTCTCGATGCATTCTTTAATTATCGCTGCAGATTCAACGTCTCTAGTTTCTAGTTCATAAATAAATCTATTTCCATCGTCATTTACCAATTGTGCACCCAGTCCCCTACATTTCTCAGTGACTAGAAGACCAACAATTTGTTCAGGAAAGGCTGCTCCTGTTGGATGGTATTGAATGTTATCCATGAAGATGACTGGACTACCTGCGCGATATGCTATAACTAATCCGTCAGCTGTTGCGCCATAATGGTTGGATGTTGGAAAATCTTGGACATGTAATCTGCCTGCGCCGCCCGTCGCAAGAATAGTAGTTTTAGCTCGAACTACAATATATTCATCAGTCTCGAGATTATACAATATTGCACCGGTGCATTTCCCATCATTAGTCAAAAGCTCTATTGCAGGCGAGAACTCTATATAATCTATGCCGCGATTTTTGACCTCATCCCGCAATGTTTTCATTATCTCGCCGCCCGTGTAATCTCTAGCAGAATGCATTCTTTTTCTCGACGTGCCGCCACCGTGTATCATGACCATAGTTCCATCATTCTCTTTATCAAACATAACGCCAAGATCCTCGAGCCAAGCAATAGCCTCGGGGGCGTCTCGAACCAATGCGTTGACTAATTCTGGAGTGTTAAAGAATCCACCACCACCAATCACGTCTAAGTAATGTAGAGGCGGAGAGTCGTTCGGTTTATCAGCAGCCTGAATCCCACCTTGAGCCATCATTGTATTAGAATCGCCTAATCGAAGTTTGGTTGCTAACAACACACTCGCGCC
>CP070798.1:1919086-1920190 GCA_020343515.1 Thermoplasmatales archaeon
TTTGTTTATGATGATAGTTCACCATATCAACAAGAGAGTTATTTAAATATAGAAAAGTCAATAAATCTTATTGGCGAAGATAGGGATACAACAGTTATTGATGGTTCAATCGATTTTATTGATAGTACACCCTATACTGATGTTCTTATTTTTATTACTACAGATTGGGTGAATATATCAGGATTTACAATTCAAAATAGTGAACGTTGTGGTATTACGGCATATATGGGTGATAACATTAACATCAGTGGTAATATCTTTATAGACAACGGATATGCGAGTATTGGTATTCTTGTTAGTAATTATAGCTACATATCTGATAATATTTGTACAAGCACTAAAGTTGATAATTTATTAAAAGAAGGTGGAATATCCTTAGAATTTGTATCTTTTACAACTGTCATAGGAAACATTTTTACAAATTGCTTGTGTGGTATAGCCCTCTTGATGTCATATCAGGTACCTTCTTTTACTTCAAATAGTAACATTATTAATGGAAACCTTTTTGATAACAACGATGTTGCAATGGAGATACGGGCTAATAATACTCTTATTACTAGAAATACTATCTCTAATCATACTGGCCCGACTAATTTAATTATGCCCGCCCTAAGTTTAGGGGGGCATAACAACACCATAACCTGTAACAACTTCATTAATAATATCCGTGATGCCAATAATGTGTTATATATCTACTCTCCTCAGGAAATATTTAAAATAAGAAAAAACAAAAATGTTTATGATGGTAACTATTGGGGAAGACCACGGCTTCTGCCAAAATTTATTTTTAGTTATATCAGATATGAAAGGGGACCTCCTAATCCTACGATTTTTATCCCTTGGATTAGTTTTGATTTGCATCCAGCAAAAGAACCACATGACATAGGAGTGTGATAGAAAATGAAAAGCAATTTAATGAAGAAAGGATTGGTATTTGCAGCTATTCTATTATTCATCGGTTTAGCCTTTGCACCATCTATACATGCCAACATAAGCAGAGCATCTATAGATAGTGAACTGGTTGAGATTACCACAGAAGTATGCGGACTTAACGGTGGGAAGCATACCGTAAAGCTTACACAGGAGAAAGCTGGGGAAGTAGAG
>CP070798.1:1920290-1921370 GCA_020343515.1 Thermoplasmatales archaeon
CCTTCCTCACTTGCAAAGTTTTATGGGGAACTTTCTCACAGGGTCAATATAGATAAAATAGACGGTTTCCAATTAATTCAGCATACAATAGACAAAATCGAAATAAGAGCCGCAGTTGATAAAGACTTGAGAGACACCGATCCCTCTATTGAGAAGATATTTTCCGTGTTACAACAATGCTTCAAGGATAAATTTGGATCAAATATTGAGATGCATATAAAAAAGGTGAAAAAATTTAAACCACAAACACCAAGTGTCGTCTCAAAAGTTGATAAGAGCAAGATAAAAAAGAAAATATACATCTAAAAGAACACGGTTCAATTATTCAAATATATCTCTTAGTGAAATAATTGGGCCTTTAGGTTTAACTTTAGAGAAGTTATGTCATCCCTGCTCTAGTTATTTTAGTTAAATCTGTATTGATTTCCCTGTTTTTATTGGAATATTGATAAACAACAATCTAATTCATTTTTTTATTTATCAGGATTGAATCTGATTCATTGAAAATCTTTTATGCTTACAGTTCCATAGTAGCTGACACTGCTGTTGTATGCATCTGCAGGGTCTTGCAGTGATACAACGTTTTTCGTATCTTTGTCTGAGTCCTTCTTATTTTTAAGTCTCATTATATCCTTTTTTTCCAATCCCAGCATACTTCCAATTTTAAGAAGCTCATTCGAAAGATGATTGTTAGCGTGTTTCATATAAACACGAAACACAGATCGGTTTAAAAACTTTTCGAAAAAATCTTTTATTTTTCAATGTCTCCAAATAATGTTTGTTCAATTCTACAAAAGCAATAACGATCATTGTGAAGACTACCAGTCAGCAAGTCAGATCTTGTTGAACAACCACCTTTGCATACCTCTCCATACTTGCAACTCCTACAATTCTCTCCTAAATCATTTATTTTAAATTCCCTATTATACGAAAATGCTTTTGGATCACGCCAAATCTCCACAATATTTCTATCCCGGATATTCCCTTCGATGAAACCATCAGATAAAGCGAGACAACCTTTTACACCGCCATCACTTTGAATACCTAAAACCCTTTTTCCTGCCCAGCAACCTTTCCAAT
>CP070798.1:1921470-1922526 GCA_020343515.1 Thermoplasmatales archaeon
AAATGTGACGTCATTTAGCCGCTCGAATCCCGAACCTACATATCTTGTTTTGTCTGATGGATGTGAGGATGATTAGTGGACATTATTTTTTAAAATTCACCACTCTCTTCATCATAAGCCACCAGGTCCGTGAAAGTACCACTGACATCACTTCCTATTCTAAACTTAGAAGTCATTTCTTCCCAACAGTCATTATATACAATGGATGCTCTTCATCTAACATGTTTATAACCTCTCTCACTTCCCCATCTGTAAAAGCACCAACAACACATGTTCCAAGATCTAAGGAGACTGCTTGCAAATAAATATTTTGAGCTGCATGACCAACCTCTATATGCACGTATCTTATACCTCTTTCTCCATATTTCACAGTTGTACGTTCATAAACTGCAGAAAATACTATAACTGCGGCAGCATCTCTAACATGAGATTGACCCAAGGCAGCGTTGCATAGTTCAGTTCTTTTATCACCTTCCACAACCCTTGTCAGTTCATGGCTGTGAGGATAATATTTATAAATTCCATCAGGAAGATTATACACATTTCCAGCAACAACATAAAGCTCAAGTGGGTAGAGAGCTCCTGCAGAAGGAGCTGCCCTATAGCCTTTTGGATCTGTAATTCCCTGCGCAGACCAGAGAAGTTGTGATACCTCAGTGAGATTCAATGGCTCATCCTTATAATCTCTAACCGATCTTCTCTCAAAGAGAGCTTTTTCGATCGAGGTCTCGCTTTCATATCTGGGTTTAGGTAGTGTTATTACTTCTGATTCATCTCCTGAAACAATTTTATCCTCCATGTTCAGTAGTGGTAATATAACATAGATCCCTATCCCAACACATATCACAATGATAGCTACTATTAACACATATTTCTTTATTTTATTCATAACTTACCTCTCCCTATATCATATAACCCGTTTAGCATTCCAGTCTAGACGTTATATCCAAACCCCTCCTATTATTTTAACTCTTGTTTCTAAAATATTTAAATTCTATTTTTGAGTCTACAGTAGAAATCCGAGACTTTTTACCGGTAAAAACGAGTTCAAATCTC